>DATFSM010000024.1:0-205961 GCA_035262625.1 Bryobacteraceae bacterium | reverse complement strand
CTAGTACATCGTCCAAATAGTTCTTTATATTAATAGGAACTTCCCGTACACTGGTGGCATGCCGCGTGTAGCGCTTCCTGTGCAGATGGATGCGGAAACCCGAAGCACGCTGAATCAATTGATCCGCTCATCGTCGACGCCGCAGTCGCTGGCCATGCGAAGTCGTATAGTATTGGCCGCCGCAGATGGATCGAGCAACCAGCAGATCGCCGCGGAGCTGAAGATCCCGGCGATCACAGTGGGGAAATGGCGTCGGTCCTTCGCCATGGATGGGATTGAGGGATTGCGCGATGCGGCGCGGTCGGGCCGCCCTCCCAAACACGACGCCGGCGTGCGACAGAGGGTGCAAACCCGTGTCTGTCAACAACCGGAGACGCAGAGCCGTTGGAGCGTCCGCAGGCTCGCCTCTGAACTCGGGCTGCCGTCGAGCACTGTGCATGCGATGCTGGTTGCCGCCAAATTGCAGCCTCATCGCATCCGAACCTTCGCCTTCAGCCCGGACCCCGAGTTTGAAGCCAAACTGCTGGACATCGTGGGACTCTATCTGAACCCGCCGGAGAATGCTCTGGTGCTGTGCGTGGATGAAAAGCCGAGCATTCAGGCGCTGGATCGCACCCAGCCACTTCTGCCGCTCCGGGCGAAAAAGCCTCGTTCGTGGACCAACGAATATGTCCGCCATGGCACGCAAACGTTGCTGGCTGCTCTGGAGATTGCCACTGGCAAGATCGTGGCGCATGTGCGCGATCGGCGTACCACAGAAGACTTCCTGAGCTTCATGCATGACGTCGTGAAGTCCTACCCCTCCGGCGAGCTCCATGTCGTGCTGGACAATCTCAACATCCACAAAAACGAGGCGGCCAGACAATGGCTTCTGCAACATCCCCGCGTGCATTTTCACTACACACCCACGCACGCCTCCTGGATGAACATGATCGAATGTTTCTTCAGCATTCTCACCCGGCAAGCGCTGACACAGAGCGTGCAACGCTCGAAGAAAGATCTCAAGGAGTTCCTCCTTCGATATCTGGATCAGTACAGCCGGAATCCTACCCCGTTCACCTGGACCAAAGGACCCGATCAACTGCAGCGAATCATCGAAGCAACCAAAGAATACCAGGCCGCCCACCCGAAACAGCCAAAACGGCGGGCAGCCCGAAATACTAAAAAGGATTAACTGTACGATGTACTAGCCGCGAAGGCGGCGGAAGCCGTCGAGAGCGAATTGAAGATCGTCGAGGGAGTGCGCCGCGGTTACGCACAACCGCAACCGCGCCGAACCGAGCGGTACCGCCGGGAACAGAATCGGCGTAACCCCGATCCCCATCTCTCTGAGGCGTCCAGCCATTAACGCCGCATGCGTTTCGTCCTTCAGGATTACGGGAATGATAGGCGTCTCGGAGAGACCCGTATCGTAGCCCAGCTCTTTGAGTCCATCGCGCAGAAACTCCGCATTACGGTTGAGTTTCTCCACTCGCTCTGGTTCGCGTTTCAGAATCTTCAGCGATGCCGTCACAGCCGCGACGGACGCCGGCGCGAGCGCTGCCGAAAAGATGAACGGCGCTGCCGAGTGTTGGAGATAGATCGCCAGTTCCTGGGAACCAGCGACAAATCCGCCGTTAGAAGGAATTCCTTTGGCGAGCGATCCAGTCCAGATGTCGACTTCGGACGCAGATACCCCAAAGTGCTCGTCGGTTCCGCGTCCGGTGCGCCCGAGCACTCCGGACGCATGCGACTCATCGATCATCAGAAAGCTGCCTGTCTCGCGCTTGATCTGAATGAGGTCCGGAAGGCGGCAAATGTCTCCATCCATCGAGAACACGCCGTCCGCAACGATCAGGGTCCGGTTGTAAGGCCCTCCCGTGCGAATCTCGGCCCGGAGGGAATCCATATCGTTATGCCGGAACCGCTGAAGAGGCACCCCGGCAAGACGGCAGGCGTCTACCAGGCTGCGATGCGACAGTGAATCGAGGATCACGCGGTCCTGGACCGAAAGCAGGCTCGCCACGATCGCCAGATTCGCCAGATATCCGGAACTAAAAGTAACGGCCTGCGCGACGCCTTTGAACACCGCAACCTCTCGTTCCATTTCGTGGTGCAGGTCCGCTGTGCCGGTGAGCATCCTGACGCCGCCTGTGCTTGTGCCGTAGGTCCGGACGGCCTGGATGGCGGCATCCTCAATCCGCGGATCGCCAATCAGCCCCAGATAATCATACGAAGAAAGCATCAGGAGCCTGCGGCCTTCGGCCTGGACCCACGGACCCGATCGGCCCTCAAGCGGTAACTGATACGGGTACACTCCGGCTTCGCAAGCGCGGCCCATCATGTCGAAGACCCGCCTCGCCCGTGAATCCAGCAAATGATCTTTTCGGAGATCCCATTGCCGTCCCGGCGCGAAAAAGCCGTTGAACAGTTCGCCGGCGCCTACTGTGCACGCGTGAGTCCCGGTCCCGTTGGAGTGTTGTGACATTTCTTACAGATGACAGATTTATTATAATGTAAGTTCAAGCGGGGCAAAGTTGGGGATTTATACTTCTCTGCTGGTCGCTACGTTACTCTTCTTTACGAGGCTTGTTGCTGCTCCGCCGCCCTCACCGGTGGGGATTTGGCGCACCATCGACGACATTACCAATAAGCCTCGTGGGCTCATACGGTTATACGAACAAGAGGGGAAACTCTTCGGGAAAATCGAAGCCAGTTTCGATCCGGCTGAGGCGAAAGAGATCTGTGATCGATGCGAGGGCGATCGCAGAAACAGACCGGTGATCGGCCTGATCGTGGTGCGCAACATGAAAAAGAGCGGGGCCAACGAGTATACGGGCGGCGATATTCTCGATCCCGATACCGGGCAGGTTTACAAGTGCAGGATTACGCTTGATGACAACGGTCGCAGACTCATTGTCCGCGGCTACATCGGGATTGCGCTGCTGGGTCGTTCCCAAGTCTGGTTTCGACAGAATTAAGCCGCTTCAGATCGAATTTCGCGCGCCGTGTCTGTACGGGCGAGTGTCCAAAGGATCGCCGCGCAGATCAGTGGAATCACGCCGAATCCAAAGAATACGAGCCGCCACGAGTACCGTTCGACGACCCAACCCGTGATCAGCGTGAAAACCATGCCTCCGAAGCCCGATCCCATGCTCGCGATTCCATAGACCGAAGCAACCGCATTCGCCGGAAAAAGGTCTGCCGGGAGCGACAGCATAGAAGCCAGCGCACCCGTGTACCCGGTCATCGCAACTGACACCCAAGCGATTGACGCCGCCGGTGACGTCGCAAGTACGGCTGGCGCAGCGGCGGTCATCAGCAGCGCAAACAAGGTGACCGAGAGTTTGCGTGCGGTCGGCACGGCGACGCCACGCCGGACCAACGCGCCGGAAACCGCGCCCCCGAGGATATTGCCTGATCCGGCCACCAGAAACGGGATCCAGCCGTAAGCCCCGATCTGCGCCATATCAAAGCCCCGAGCGTTCTTCAGATACTCCGGGAACCAGAAGATGTAGAAGTACCAGACCGGATCGAGAAAGATTTTCGCGACCGTAAAACTCCAGACAAAGCGATTACGAAACAGCGCGAGAGGTGAGGGCGGTCGGCTATGGAACGCGGGAGCCCCTGTAGGCGTGCTGTAGGTCGGCCACCAGAACGTCAGCCAGATAAAGCCAAGAATCCCAATACCCGCGAAAGCATAACGCCAGCCGAATCGCAGGAGCGTCCAGGCTACGAGCGGCGGAGCCAGAATCGCGCCCGCTGCCGATCCGCTGTTGAAGACCCCGGATGCCAAGGCACGCTCCCTCGCCGGAAACCATTCCGCCACAATCCGGATCGCCGCAGGCCAATTGCCCGCCTCTCCCGCGCCGAGCAGGAATCGGAAAAAGCCCAGACTGGCAGCGCCGCTTGCGAATGCATGAAGAATCGAAGCCGCAGACCACCACGCGATGCACAGGGCATAACCGAGCCGCGTTCCCAGCCGGTCGATCATCGGTCCGGAAACCCCGTTCATGATCGTGTACGCCAGCAGAAACGCGGAGACCACGCGCGAGTAGGCCACACTGCTCATGTGGAATTGTTCGCGAAGGACAGGAGCCGCCACCGAGAGTGTCTGCCGGTCCAGGTAATTGATAAGCGTCGCCCAAAAGGCAAGCGAGATCATTAACCATCGTCTGGAATTTGGCTCCGGCAGGCCGTATGATTATATCGGCGCCGGATATCGGCGAGAGCGCCGATATCCTGGTTGCCAAATTGCTCGTATCGGGAGTCCTATGGCATCCCCACTCAGGCTTCGGCATGTAGTTGCCGCGATCCTCACTGTCGGCGGGGCGTACGCTCAGAGCAACGCGCAACTGAGTAATTACGATCAGTACAACCCCAATATGCGCCGGAATCCCGTGACGTCTACGCCGTCCGGAAATCCAGCGAATATCACGCCTTCCATGATGGATATGGGTTTCGGAACGGACCAAGGAAACATCGGCCCGTTCGTCACGCTATCGGACAAGCAGTTCGCTCAGGCCACGGCGCTGCGCGCGCTCATTCAACTTCGGCTGGCTGAGGCCGCCCTACAGAAAAGCGATCGCGCGGACGTAAAAGGCGTCGCTCAACGCATGACAGATGACTATACGCGTTGGGGCGAAGGCATTCGAAAAGCTTCGACGTACCTGAATATCGCGGTGCCGTCGGAGATCGATGCCAGACACCAGACCGAACTCGATAGAATCCTCGCTCTGTCCGGACCCGAGTTCGATCAGGCGTATCTCAGGGAAGTAGCGAAGCTCCAGCGCAAGGCCCTTACGCTCACGCAGTATGAAGCCCAGAATGCGGGCGTTACCGGCTTCCGCCACTGGGCCGGGGTAATGGTCCCGGCGCTTCAGGCGCAAATCCGGGCGGCGAATGAGGCAATATCCGGACCGATGCTCACCGCTACCCGCAAATAGCCCTTCACCGCTTCGGAAGCTCTGGTAGCCGCGGCAGCGCCGGCAGAGGCGTCGCTGGCAGTTGCGGCGCCTCGGGTAGTTCCGCTCGCGCTGGCGGAGGTGGAACGAAAGGCTTGGGTGGACGTGTGGGCTTCGGCGGGCGTTCCGAAATATAGTTGAGCCCGGTAAACGTAAACACCGCTGCCGCGCATGCCACGACCGCCAGAATCAGCTTCTTTTCCAAATTGAGATTTTTCCCGGACGGCGGCACTATCTCTCCGAGATGAAGGTAGCAGGGGAAGAGTTACCAACTGGATTTATCGGTCGTTCTCCCCGGATCGTGCAGATTCGGGAGCAAATCGCTCGGATCGGCCCCACCCGCGCCCCGGTCCTGATTCACGGCGAAAGCGGCACTGGAAAAGAAGTTGCCGCGCGATCGCTCTATAACGCAAGCCCGCGCGGCCAGTTCGTGCCCATCGACTGCGGCTCCCTGGTCGGTCCGCTGATGGAGAGCGAACTGTTCGGACACGCGCGGCACGCATTTACCGGCGCCGCCGAAGCGAAGAAGGGTCTCATCGAACTGGCGAATGGCGGAACGGCTTTCTTCGATGAAATCGGAGACCTGCCGCTTGATCTTCAAGTGAAGCTCCTGCGCGTGATTCAGGAACGCGAGTATCGGCCGGTCGGATCGCTGCAGCGTTTTCGTGTTGACATCCGCATCATCGCGGCGACCCATCGGAACCTGACGCGCGAAGTCGCCGCCGGCCGTTTTCGAGAAGACTTGTTCCATCGCCTGAACGTTGTGCGCATCACACTGCCCCCGCTGCGGGAGCGAAAGACGGATATTCCCCTGTTTATCGAGCGTTTTTTAGCGGAACACCACAAGCGCTATATTCTTGCCAACGAAGCGCTTGACGCGATGCTTCGTTACGATTGGCCCGGCAATATTCGGGAGCTGAAAAACTGTATCGATGGCATGGTTACGCTTAACAGCGGTCCGATTCTGCATTTTTCGCAGTTACCGACCGCCCTCGCGAACTTTACCCAATCCGGCAGCATTGCGAGCGTCGCTGCCGCTGCTGGCGGAACGAGGCCTTCGATTCCGGCAGCCATTCAGGTTCAGGTTCCCAGCTCCGGTGTCGTGCCCCTGCAGGAAGTCGAAAGGCGCGCCATCGAGCACGCGTTGCGGTACACGCGCGGCGATCGAACCACCGCTGCGCAAATGCTGGGCATAGGTCGGACTACCCTATATCGCAAGCTCAAGGAGTATCAGATTGCCGGAAACTGTTAGTCTCGTTCTTTGCGAATTGCCCTGGATGCGACTTACAGCCTGAGCACCGAGCCCTCGGGCGTCGGCGTCTATTCGCGCGAGATCCTCAATGGCGCCGCTGCTTTGGAAGGCGCCGAAATCTGGGACTGGTTTTATCGCTCCCAACGCTATTGGCGGTCCTGGAAACAGCGGCTGCCGCATAACGTCAGGCGGCGATTTCTCAGCGACTCCTGGGGAAACCGTTCCGCCGATCTGTTTCACGGACTAAACCAGAGGCTTCCCCGAAAGCCTTTCCGAAAACAGATCGTGACTTTTCATGATCTCTTCGTGATGACCGGCGACTACAGCTCGCCGGAGTTCCGCTCTCGCTTTACCGCCCAGGCACGGGAAGCCGCTTCCCGGGCCGACCTGGTTATCGCGGTCTCCGAGTTCACAGCCCGGCAGGTTTCGGGTCTGCTTGAATTCGATGCCGACCGCATTCGGGTGATCCACCATGGGACCACGCCCCGCAATCTCCCCTCGATTCAGCGCGAGAACATCATCCTGTGCGTCGGCGCCATCCAGCGTCGAAAAAATCAGGCAGGTTTGGTCCGCGCTTTTCGTGCAGCGCCCTCCGACTGGAAACTGGTTCTCGCCGGGTCGCGCGGTTTCGGCGCGGAAGAGGTAATCCGTGAAATTGAAACAAGCAGTTGCGCCGATCGCATTGTCCGCACGGGATACGTGTCCGAATCGGATCTGTCCGTGTGGTACGCTCGTGCGTCCATCTTCGCGTTTCCGTCTTTGGATGAGGGTTTCGGGATGCCGATTCTGGATGCCATGGCCGCAGGCATTCCTGTGATTTGTGGGAACCGCTCGGCTCTCCCCGAGGTAGCGGGCGATGCGGCAATTCAGGTCGATCCGGAGCGGGGGGACGAATTGTCGGAGGCGCTACGGGTTCTCTGCGCCGAGCCGCCGCGGCGTCAAGAACTTGCCGCCCGGGGCCGCGCGCGAAGCAAACTCTTCTCTTGGCAAACCGCCGTCGATCGGACGCTTACGGCTTACCGGGAGGTACTCAGATAGGCTACTCGTCTACCGCTATGCGAAGAGCCTTCAAAAAACGTTGGTCCTGAGTCGTGAACCGGACTCGACCGTTCGCGATAATTTCACGGGGTTCGGCCAACTCGCTCGTTTCTTCCTCGGAATCTTCTCCGTCTTCGCGTTTGTTGAAGCCAATAGTCGCCTCGAGAACCAGAAAAACATCATAGCCTGCACGTTTTATCTCTCCGATCGCTTCGGCGATTCGTTCGGAGTCGGAAAGCGATTCGTTAATTGCATTTCCGAGATCCTGCATTAAACTTTTCAGGCGTTCTTCCACGTTCTGCCCCTTTTCCCGGCGCTCGGGAGCTACGGTACCAAAATCTTAGATGCAACTACAGGGCCAACGGTTCCTCCGGGGAGATCCACCTGGATCACCGCTGATGTTCCCTTGATTGTACAGGCGGTTCACGGCGGCTACAAGGAATGATTTCGGCCGTTCCTGATACGATAAAGGCGTGCGTACCGAGGAGATGGCGCGCGCCGCGGGTCGCCTGGCCGGGCGCTGGCTGCCGGTGGCGAAGAGGCATTCAAACCAAATGGCCCGCCAGTGGTCGCCAGCGGCGAAGCAGTCCGGAGCCTTCGTCAGGCACGTCGTTCCCGCAGCGGTAAAACCCCTGCATTCGCTCTGGCACGAAATTCTGGGCTTTATTTTTCTGGTGTTTGCAGGCTTGGCCGTTTGGAAGGTCTGGCGCAGCCCCAGCCCTCTTCCGCCGATGCAACTCGCCTTGGTCATCGTTTTTATAGTGGTGACGGCAGGTTACGGCGTTTCGTCGATTCGCAAGGCGAGGCGCATCTCGCGCTCCTGATGCACCCAGATTCGGCGCCCGGGCAATTCCCGTTCACACGCGGAATTCATCCGGAGATGTACCGCACCCGTCTCTGGACGATGCGCCAATATGCGGGATTCGGCACGGCAGCCGAGAGCAATGCGCGGTACCGGTACCTGTTGAGCCAAGGTACAACAGGACTCTCCGTCGCGTTCGATCTACCCACGCAGATCGGTTTCGATCCGGACCATCCGCTCGCGGCGGGTGAAGTGGGGCGCGTCGGCGTATCGATCGCGTCCTTAGACGACATGCGCGAGCTTTTCGATGGCATCGCGCTCGACCAGGTGTCCACATCCATGACCATTAATTCGACGGCTGCGATCCTCCTCGCAATGTACGTCACGGTGGCGCGCGAGCAAGGCGTACCGCCGACCAGGATTAATGGCACAATCCAGAACGATGTCCTGAAGGAATACGTCGCGCGCGGTACCTATATCTACCCTCCCGCTCCGGCGTTGCGAATCGTAACCGACATTTTCGCCTGGGCTCGGACTCATGCTCCGGAATGGAACACGATCTCGATCAGCGGCTACCATATCCGCGAAGCCGGTTCCACGGCGGCGCAGGAGGTAGCGTTCACGTTCGCTAACGCGATCGCCTACATCGAGGCGGCCATTGAGGCGGGTCTCGACGTCGATTCATTTGCTCCGCGTCTTTCATTTTTTTTCAATGCGCAGCTCGATTTTCTGACCGAAATCGCGAAATTTCGGGCGGCGCGGAAGCTTTATGCGCGGCTGATGCGGGATCGCTTCCAGGCGAAGAACGAGAAGTCCTGCCTGTTGCGTTTTCACACACAGACTGCCGGATCCTCGCTCACTGCCCAGCAGCCGGATGTTAATCTGGTGCGCACCACGGTGGAAGCAATGGCCGCTGTCCTGGGCGGCGCTCAGTCACTGCACACCAACGCTCGCGACGAAGCTCTCGGGCTGCCGACCGAGGAATCTGCCCGGCTGGCGCTGCGTACCCAGCAGATCATCGCCTATGAAACCGGCGTAACGAACACGGCGGATCCGGTGGGAGGAAGCGAATACATCGAAGAAGAATTGACAAACCGGATCGAGCGCGAAGCTCGCGACTACATCAAAAGGATCGACGACGCGGGCGGTACGCTTCGCGCCATCGAGACGGGATTTATTCAGGCCGAGATTCAGCGCTCCGCCTACGAATACCAACGCGGCGTGGAATCGGGTGAGCGCGTGATCGTCGGGATGAATCGCTACCTCATGCCGGAGGAAACAAGCGCGCCCGTATTTCGCCTTAATGCGGAGACTGAACGTGCCCGGGTCGCCGCAGTTCGCGCTGTCCGCGCGGAGCGAAACGAGAGGCGCTGGAACGCCGGCATTCAGGCGCTCTCGGAAGCCGCGCGCGGAACGGAAAATCTCATGCCGCGCATCATGGATGCTGTCGAAGCAAGAGCGACGGTGGGAGAGATATCCGACGCGCTGAGGGGCGTATTCGGCGAATACCGCGAGCGCTGATCAGACAGCGGTCTTGAGAGTGCGTTTCTTGCGCGCTTCCAGCACAATCGGCATAAGGGACAGCACCACAACGCCGATTACGACCTTTTCAAAGTTCTTCTGTACCAGAGGAATCTGACCCAACTGATAACCCAGCGTAGTCATAAAGGCGATCCAGAAAATTCCCCCGAACAGGCTGAACAGAAGAAACCGGGCATAGCGCATACGAGCCACGCCGGCGATAAACGGCGTGCACGTACGGATAATCGGCACGAAGCGCGCATAGACGACGGCGCGACCGCCATGCCGCTCATAGAACTCTTTGGTGCGCTGCAGATGGTCAGGATGAAAGAAGCGCGATTTCGGGCGGCTGAAAATGCGCGGGCCAGCGTGATAACCGAGGAAATACCCGACGTTGTCCCCGATGATCGCCGCTAACATCAACAAGACAGCAATCCCATAGACGTTAATGCCAGCCGCGCCGGAAGCCACGCCCACGCTGAAAAGGAGCGAGTCTCCCGGCAGAAAGAATCCGACCAGCAGCCCGGTTTCGGCGAAAACGATCCCGAACAATCCGGCAAGCCCCAAAGGATTCGCGAGCAAGGTCCGAACCAGCTCGAGCAGTCGCTCGGCGTTATAGAGAGACTTCAGCAAATCCAGGATTTCGTGCATGCGCCCAGTTAACTCTTCTGGTAGCTTTGCACAATCCGGTTGATCACGTCCTGGTGGATCTTCAGGGCGCCATCGGCCGTCAAGCGGCTCTTCAGGCCGTCCTGAAAGAGTTGAGCGCGGTCGCGCTGTTTCTGCTGTTTCAGTTCATCCCGAATACTGGCCATCTGAACGGGGAGAAGCGACAGATCTGCCGGCGTCTTGCCGACGATCTTCGCCACCAGTTGACCTGTGGGAACGCTCTGCGGACCGAGGATCGTTCCGACAGGCTTCGTAAACGCATCCGTAATCGTCGAGGCAGTTCCGACGGCCTCGACTGCTCCCTGCCGATCCACGTCCTGTGAAGTCCTGATCTCGATATTCATCGATTTCGCGGCCTTCTCCAGATCGCCGCCCATCGATTGCGTTTTCGCCGCAAGTTCTTTCGCCTTCTCGACCACGAGGCGGTCCACCTTGTCCTTGGCAGCCCGAGATTTCACATCGGCTTTCGCCTCATCGAAGGTAGCCTGGTGCGCGGGCTGAACGTCTGTCACAGCTGCCACCAATGCCTTCCCATTCGGAAGCGCAACGGGACCGGCGGTAACTTCGCCTTTGCGGAGCGAAGCGACCGCATCGTCGAACTCTTTGGAAGCGCCCAGAGTCGGAAGCGCGTCGCCGGGAGCGATGTCGCTGGCCTGCACGAACAGAAGCCCGAGCGACTGCGCGATCTGCTCCGGATGCGAAGAATCCTTGCGCAGAGCTGCGATTGCCTTGTCGGACAGGTCTTGCATCTTCTGGTTCGCCTGTCGCTTCTGGTAATCCGAGATGAGCTGCGCCTTCACATCCTCGAAAGGCTGAAGATGCGCCTGCTCGTGCGCCTCGACCTGAATGATGTGATAGCCGTACGTGGTTTTAACCAGCCCACTGGTCTGCCCAACTCCCAGGGAGAAAGCCGACTTCTCAAATTCGGGGACAGTCTGACCACGGACAATCCAGCCGAGCTCGCCGCCTTGAGCCCCGGAACCGGTGTCCTGCGAATTCTCTTTCGCGAGCTTCGCGAAATCCGCGCCGCCCTGAATTTGCTTCAGCAATGCTTCGGCTTTGGGCTTCACCTGCGCATCATTCGACGCGTCGGCCTTCAGCAGAATATGGCGAGCCTTCACGCGCTCGGGAACCTGAAATTCATTGCGCCGATTGTTGTATTCCGACTGAAGTTGGGCATCGGTCGGAACCGACTGCGCGCCGATAACGGCGGGATCCAGCACCAGAATGGCGTAGCTGCGCTTTTCAGGAATGCGGAAGTCAGACTTATGCGAATCGTAATACGCGTGAAGCTCGGCGTCGGTCGGCTCCGCCTCCGCCTGATACTTTGTATCGGTCAGCACCGCGTACTGCAGCTTCACCTTCTCATTACGCTTGCGGAATTCGTTTTCGATTTCCTTCGGCGACACCACTACGCTGCTCACGACGATCTGCTGGAGGCGGTTAACCAAAAGCTGCCGCGCTGTGCTGTCTTTCAGCGCGCCGAGCGAAATTCCCTCCTGCTGCAGCATCGCGTTCAGCGTCGCCCCATCCACCTTGCCGTCCTTCACGAGTTGCGGCGGGAGCGTGTCGATAATCGCATTGTTGGTCTCGTCGTCCGAAATCTTCAGCCCCATGCGATTGGCTTCATATGCCAGCATGCGCTCGTTGATCAACTGGTTGACGATCTGCGGCACGTAGATTGAGAGCAATTCGGGCGGCAGCTGGCGATTCCTCGTCATGTTCTGGATGGCGCGCGAAACGTCCTGCGAAGTGATCTTGTCTTTCCCGATCTGCGCGGCGACAGTGGTGTCCGCGCCTGTGCCGGTGGTTCCCGTGCCCGAACCCGGAATCAGATACGTGACCATCGAGAGGGCCACGAGGACGAGCATGCCTGTCAGAAGCCAGCGAACAGCCTTGTCGCGGCTGCGGAATAAATCAAACATTGTGAGGGTTTATCCTGAAAAATCTAACCCTCAATTATAGCGCGGCCCAAACAGGCCTCCGGCGGTCGCCGCAGCGCCTACAGATGGCATTCCGCGTGGACGGCGCGGACAGCTTTTTCCAGCCCTTCGCGCCGGACCACGATGGAAATAGTCAGTTCACTCGACCCCTGGGCTATCGCGATGATGTTCACGTTCTCGCGCGAAATCGCGGTAAAAATGCGCCCGGCAAGTCCCGAAAAACCTCGCATGCCTTCGCCCACTACCGCAAGCAGGCCAACATTCGTATCCGCTTCGATTTCATGTACATAGCCGTGCGCCAACTCAAGGGCGAGAGCGCTTTCCAGGGCCTCGGTCGCTCGTTCCAGTTCGTCCTTCCGTACGAGGAAGCAGAAGCTCTGGCGGTAGCTCGAGCTCGAAACCGCAAGGATCTCGACGTGGGCTCGATCGAGCGCATCCAGGGAACGCGCCATAATGTGGACGCCCCCGACCTCCGCACTCGCCGGTTCGAGTGATACCAACGCCACGTTCGACATCGAAGTGACCGCGCGCGCTCCGGGGTTGTCCGCTCCGAGCGCAGGCACGATGCGCGTGCCGGGCTTCTCTGGCGCGAAGCTGTTCTTGCTCCAGACTGGAATTCCACGCTCCACCAGCGGGGCCAGCGTTCGGGGATGGAGCACCTTCGCTCCCGCGTAGGCCAGTTCCGCCGCTTCGCTGTAAGTGATCTCGTCCAGGATCCGCGCATCCGGCACAAGGCGCGGGTCGGCGGTCATGATGCCGTCCACATCGGTCCAGATCCAGAGGTCCGACGCCTCGAGCGCCGCCGCCAGAATGGACGCGGAGAAATCGGAGCCGCCTCTGCCAAGCGTCGTGGGCCGTCCGTCGGCGGTGGCGCCGTTGAAGCCGGTCACAATTGGCGTAATTCCGTGTTCCAGTGCTGGCGTCAGCCGTGCTTGGGCCTTCTCTTTCGTCGCGGTCATCACCGGCGATGCGTTGTTGAATACAGCGTCGGTCACGATCACCCCGGCGGCGTTGACGGCTTCGGCAGCCACTCCGATAGATTGAAGGCGCTCGGAGATCAGCAATGCCGAGAGCCGCTCACCGATAGCAATGGCCTCATCCACGGCGCGTGGCGGTCGGTAGGCTAGCATCAACATGCCGTTCGCTATCCGCCGGAATTCGGCGATCAAATTGCGAACCGCGCATTCGACGCGCTCCCGATCTTCCGGTCCGACCAGGTCTTTTACGGCGGCGATGTGGCGCGCTTCCAGTTGCTGAAGGCTTTGATCCACTCCCGCCTGATCTCCGCCTTCCGCGTGCCGCGTAGTATCCAGCAGCAGGTCCGTGATTTTCGACATCGCCGAAACCACGGCGACAACGGGCCGCTTCGCCGCTTCGGCGGCGATCAGTCCGCACGCGGCCCGCATCCGTTCGGCCGAGCCGACGCTCGTACCCCCGAACTTCATGACGAGGAGCTTGTTCACTAACTGTTTAACCCTTTCCATTCGAAATGCGGCCACGGACGATTTTGAGAATGGTCTCTTCCACCTCTTCTTCCGTGAGCCCGGTGGAGTTCAGATATACGGCGTCCGGCGCTTGAATCAGCGGCGATTGAGCCCGATGACGGTCGCGTTCATCGCGTTCCGCGATCTGCGCTGCAAGACGCTCGGGCGGCACGTCATGCTGTTCGCCTACGCGCCGGCGTACGCGCTCCCCCGGATCCGCATCCAGGAAGATCTTTACGCGCGCGTCCGGGAACACCACAGTTCCGATATCGCGTCCTTCCATCACCACGTTCGTGGAATCGGCCATCTGACGCTGCTTCTCGACGAGCGCCGCGCGGACGGCGCTGATCGCCGCGACCTTCGAGGCGGCTACCGAAATCTCCGAAGCCCGAATGGCTGTGCTGACATCCTCGCCGTTGAGCCGAACCTGCCGCTGCGGCAACAACTCGATCGCCGCGGCGCGCGCAAGTTGCTCCAACCGATAGCCGTCTTCGAGCTCGATGCCTTCGCGGGCCGCCCACAAAGCTATGGCGCGATACATCGCGCCGGTATCGATGTAGGTATAACCAAGCCGATCTGCCAGCCGGCGCGCAATAGTACTCTTGCCCGCGCCGGCAGGGCCGTCGATAGCGATGACAAATGGCATGTGCGAAGAGGGTTAAAGTCTACGGTAGCAAGAGCGGCGTTTTTAGACGCGCCAAGGCGGTTTGTAAACGCATGTGTCGCCTTGTAAAGGCTTGTGACTATGCGCTGAGCGCCGTAACTGCGCAGCCGCCGCGTTCGTTCTCCTATTCAGAAGGCAACGCGCTGCTGCTGCAAGCCGAACGCGTAGAGCCGGATTCATTAAAAACAGGAAGGATTTACGAAAATGACAAACGCTTTTGCGCGTATGGGACGGATCTGTGCCTCTGTGGTCTTCGGAGGCGCTTTACTCGCAGGATCTCTGTTTGCCGGACAAACCATCAATGTGACGTTGCCGCACGCAGTCAACGTCGGCTCTACCACGCTGCCGAGCGGTGACTACACCCTCACGACCATGGAAATGAGTGACGGCAACGAATATTTCGTAGTGCGTGGCGAGAAGACGGCCGCAGTCACGATTCAGGCCCAGAAGATCGACGCTGACGATGCCGACAGGACCCGACTGGTGCTCACGAGAGACGGTGATACCTGGCGTCTGGACAGGCTGTACATCGAAGGCAACGCCACCGCCTACGAATTCGGTAAGTAAGCAGCGGAATTCTGCCCGGGCGGAGAGCCCGCCGCCCGGGCGTCATCCTAAACTCCACATAAAATTCCGCCGATACAAAGGCATGAACGAACAGCGGCTGGAAAACCGCTTTCTATGCGCGGACCTGGCGAAGGTCAATTGGTATGTGGAAAGCGGAGTCTGTGGCGCCGCTGAAGCTGTGCTGGAAGACATTTCACGCGTCGGCGCATGCGTTCAGGTCGAAAACGCCATACCGCTCGCCGCCACCGTCAGCCTGGCCATCGGGCAATCGACCTTTACAGGCAAAGTGCGCTATTGCGTTTATCGCGACTATGGCTATTTTGTGGGCATCCGTTTTGAGGACGCGTCCTCATGGTCCGCCGCGGCGGTCGAACCTCAGCACCTCACAGATATCGGAACTATCGCGCAGAAGGCGTGTGTCCCATCGCCGATGCGGCGAACTCTCCTTACACCGCTCTAACGCTCTAATGACTGCCCCGCGCTGGCAGTGATACCGCTTTGCCGGTGCGCACGGATTCCTTGGCGGCGTCAATAATCTCGACCACGTCAACGTTGATGTCGAGCGCGGTCATGCCTTCAATCGGCTTATTTTCACGCATGCGGCTGACCATGTACGCAACGGGTTCGGAGTCTTCAGGAGCCAAAGGCGTGATCTCCACGGCCTTTTTTTCACGCCCGTGTTGCTCTTCCACACTCCGGTTCTGCATGTAAACGCTGCCCTTGATGCCGTACACCTCAAGGTCCTGATAACTGCGCGGCAGGTCCCAGCTTCCTTCGAACAGCCCAACCCCGTTCTTGTAGTTCAGCATCAGGTCCGCGTTGTCCTCCACCTTCGGAAACACCTGAGGACGAAGGTGGTTGACGTGCGCGTATACGCTTTCCGGACGCCCGAGATACCACAGTGACCACAACGCGTTGTAGCAGCCGAAATCCATCAGGGCTCCTGCGCCGTTTTGTACGGGGTCGGTAAGCCAGGCGAAAAACGCGGAATTGCGGATGCCCTCATTGCTCGGCCCGCCATGACCCACAACGCCGTGCAGCCGATAAATCTGGCCGAGAGCGCCCGAGTCAGCGACTCTTTTGGCAGTGTAGTTCGCAGGCCACCAGGCCATCTGGTAATTGCACATCACCTTCACGCCGTACTTGTTCGCGAGTTCCTGAATCTTCAACGAATCCTTGTACGTGGAAGCCAGCGGTTTCTCGAAAATGATGTTGATCTTTTTTGGCGCAAGGAACTCCACGATCTCGAGATGCCGATTGTTCTCAACGAAAGACCAAACCAGATCCGGCTTCGTCTCGTCGATCATCTTTCGGTAATCGGATGAGAGCAACGAATCCGGAACACCGGCCTTCTTCGCTTCCTCTCGCAGCGCGGGATTCGGCTCGGCGATTCCGACGAGCGTAACCTCTTTGCTCTTCTGCATGTCGGACAAGTGCCCCCACACGTGGGCGTGCACGAGCCCGATCACCGCCATTTTGTACGGCGTCTGGGCCGCAGCCGGAAGGGCAGCGGCGATAGCGAACAACAGGATCTTCTTCATGCGGGTTGCGTTTCCGTCTACGTTCTTTCCGGCAGCTACTACTTTATCCGCAACGAATTATACGCGGCTGGCGGCCCAGGAAAACAGTACGACTCCAGTGGCGACGGAGACGTTCAGAGACGCGATTTTCCCGGCCATCGGAATACGCACCAGGGCGTCGCAGTTCTTCTTCACTAACTCGTGAATTCCCTTTCCCTCCGCGCCCATCACAATCACCGAACGTTCTGCCCAGCGCACCTCGTTGTAGGGCGTCTCACCGCGTTCGTCAAGCCCATAGATGAAAAAACCCTCGTCTTTCAGATATCGCAACGTCTGGTTGATGTTCACGATGCGCGCAACCGGCAAGTGCTCCAGCGCTCCCGCCGCTGCTTTCGCCACCACGTCGGTTAGCCCCGCCGCGCGCCGCTCGGCGATGATCACTCCGCCTGCCCCCGCCGCGTGCGCCGTCCGGATGATTGCGCCAAGATTGTGCGGATCTTCGACTCCGTCGAGCGCGATCAACATGTTAGTACTGCTCGCGAGGTCTTCGACGTCCGCGTACTTCTTCGCAGATCCCAGTGCGATCACGCCCTGATGGGACTTCACCGAAGAAAGACGATCCAGCGTGCTCCGCTCTTCGAACCGAACCGGTGTTCCGCCCTTGCGGGCCAGATCGATCACTTCCTGAATACGCCCGCCGCCCAGCCCGCGGGCGACAAGAATTCTTTCAAGCGGGCGATTCGCGCGCAGCGCTTCGATTACAGGATGAATTCCGACAAGTACGGCCAAGACCGATTATTGCGCGGTCCAATGCCTCTGCTTTTCGACGGGAATACGCAAACCGTTATTGAAGCGGTTCGTGAAATTGGCGAGCGCGACTACCATGGTTAACTCCACCCGCTGTTCCGCAGTGAACAGGTTTTCGATCATATCTTTGGTCTCATGTTCGGCATCCGCGGTTCGGGTCAGTTCGCGCGCGTAGCGCAAAGCTGCGCGTTCTCTCTCGTCGAACGTCTGATCGGTCTCAGCCTTAATATCGTCGAGTTCGTGATCCGTAACTCCGGCGCGGCGCGCGCTGACGTCGTGATGGGATCCGCAGTACTTACATTCGTTGACCGAGGAAACCGCGACGTAAACCAGCTCTTTTAGGCGTTCGTCCACCGCCCCCGGCCCCATGAGGGTATCGTACAAGGCGGCGAACTCCTTCGTTGCTTCGGGGCGGTGAGACATGGCCCGAAGGAAATTGCTCGGGCCGGTCTTCCTCTCGACTTCGGTTATTGCCTCGTTCTTCGGATCGTATTCCATGCCCTAACTATAGGCGCGGCCTCCGCGGTGTTCTGTCTTTTCAAATACAATCCGCCTTTAGCGGTTGATCGGCTTGGTATCTCTTGTCACGACTGAAGCATACTCAAATCCGGCGCGAAGGAGAACGATGCCATACTCGACCCCATCCTTATCACGCCACGGTTTGTTCACATCAATACCGACCATAGTGAAGCCGTTGAGTGTAATCAGCTTCGCAGCGACAGGCAGCCGAATTTCGTTCATACCGTCGTGCGAGAGCGGAATTGTCCCGATGACCGCGCCGTCAACCGATATAGTCAGGGATCGGGTATCACCCTTGGCAACAAAATCCGGTACCCAGAATTTCATGGAAAACACTGCGTCCGCGGGGTACAAGTCGTATTTGAACTTCGCATGGGGAGCGATCCACCGGCTCGGTTGGGACCCATCGCCGTCCATAAGTCCTGAAATTACGTACGCCGAGTGATCGCGGCGCGACATGTCCATCTCGCGCCCCACCGCATAGTCCTTCAGGATGTGAAGCCGAATCGCTTCCTGCGCGTTTCGGTTGTCCAGCTCTTTGTAATAGCCAGTGTCATTGACAAACACTCGGTTGTAATTGATCGGGCGTGAGAAGTCAGGTTGCTGATTGGGAGGGCCATCCATCCGCCATACATTGATCGTTTTGTCGTGGTACAACAGCCGCAGGTTGAATAGCAGATCGTAAGCGACTTTTGGATATTCGTCATTTACGAACAAGAGATTACTGTTGGATTCGAGCTTGGGGTAATCGCGTCGGAACTGGGTCGTCAACCGGTACTCGGGTGAAAATTCCGGACCGTAGAACGGCGGCCAGTTCGCGATATGAAACCACGTGATCGCCGCCGTGATGAGGAGAAACGCAAGAGCCGGATAGGCGGTTGCCCCAATAAGACCGAGCGCGGCCGCGAAGTACAACCCCAGCCCAAGATCGGGCACGTACAAGACGTAGCCGGGACGCGCCGCGATTAACGCGACCGGGGTGATCGTGACCACGAAAAACATTAGTCCATAAATCATTGCGCGATTGCGCGCAAACCCGGCCGCAATCGCCATGAGCGCGACAACGATCCCCGCCGTGACAGGCGTGAAGTTGAGGTGGTTGTAGGTGAGCCGCCCGAAATATTCGCCGACGCGTAGAAGCCAGATGGAGAGACGAACATGCGGCTGATACGCAGCCATCTGGACCAGTTCTGGTGTTCGATGAACACGCAGTCTGACAAATAGAAGCGAAAGCGTGATCAGCGCTGCGAACAGGGGACTGATTTCCCGAATCCATTCCCTGCGACGCTGCCACTGGAACACGAACACAAGTTCGTACAATCCCAGCAAAACCGGCAGCGCCACACCGCTCTCCTTCGAGTTCATGGACAGAATGCAGAAAGCAGTAATCACGCAGCCAGAGCGCCATGAGATTGGCTTGCCGTTACGCCGGGCTCGCGCGTATGCCGCAATTCCGAGAACTGTAAACAGAAACCACAGGCGGTCATATATGGTACCCGCACTGAGATAAAGATCCTGAAATTGACCATGCGCCAGCGTGAGGGAAACAGCGATCAGCGCGAGTACCGCGATGCCCGTGACTTCCAGGAACATCCGGTATGCCAGGGCTGCGTTTAGCGCCAGCAGAGCCCAGCAGAATATGTACAGGGGCCGCGGCTGAAATCCAAAAACCTCATAGGATATGCGGTAAATCAACTCCCCCAGCGGACGGTATACCGGAACCCACACCAGAAACTGGGCGCGCGCCAGACGCCACGGATTTTGATTCCACGCGTAATACGTGTTCATCATGTCGTCGCCGGAGAAGTACATGATCAGGCCGCGCCAGGTGAACCATACAAAGAGACCGGCAAGCAGAACAGCCGCGGCTCTGCCTTGAGCACGGCGGGAAATAATCACGATCTGCCCCAGCCGCCCCCGCCGGGAGACTCAATTCGCAGTATTCCGCCCCGCGGAATCGCGGTACGCGCTTTCGCCGGGATCGGAGCCCCGCAGACCGTGTTGGCGCCGGCTTTTCCCGCGCCGCCGCCCGCGACTCCCCAGGGTCCGCGCGTTCGCCGGTCGGACAGAATAGTCACGTCCGCCTCATCCAGAAATTCGAGTTCGCGTATGATTCCGTCGCCGCCGCGGTGAGCGCCGTCGCCGCCCGATCCCCTCCGGATCTGATAAGCCCGAACGCGTACGGGATATTCGTGCTCAAACGCCTCAATCGGCGTATTCCAGCTGTTCGTCATGTGCGTGTGAGTCGCCGAACGGCCAACGCTCTTGGCCGATGCGCCCATTCCGCCCGCGATCGTTTCGTAATACGCGAAGGGGCGATTCCGGGCGGAATCCCATCCGCCAAAGCTCAGATTGTTCATCGTACCCGAGCTCGCCGCCGGAATCCGATCGGGCAGCGCCTGCGCAAGCGCTCCGAGGATCGTGTCCGTAATGCGCTGCGATGTCTCCACATTACCCGCCGCCATCGCTGCGGGAGGTCCGGCGTTAACAACGCTCCGTTCGGGAGTGATGACGCGAATGGGCCGAAGCAGCCCGGCATTGTAGGGAATGTCCGCGTCGATGAGACACCGAAAACAATACATGGCGGCCGATACGGCGACGGCATAGTTGGCGTTTACCGATCCAGCCGTCTGCGGCGCGGATCCAGTGAAATCAACATCCGCGTTGTCGCCCCGAATCCGCACTTTGACCGCGATGCGAACCGGTCCTTCGGAAATGCCGTCACTGTCCAGAAAATCCTCGAAGACGTATTCCCCGTCGGGTATAGCGCGCAGCATCGCGCGCGTTACCCGCTCGGTATAGTCCAGCAGTTCGTGCGCGCTCCGTCGCACTCGCGCCACGCCGTATTTCCGCGCGACGTGGCGCAGCCGCTCCTCACCTCTCTTTCCCGCCATCACCTGAGCGAGCAGATCGCCTTCACGCTCCTCCGGGGTCCGCACATTCGCGAGAATCAACTGCATCACATCGCGCTGCGGTTTCCCGCGACGCATCAGCAGGACCGGCGGAATCCGCAGACCTTCCTGATAGATCTCGCGCGCCAGAGGCATCGACCCCGGGCTCATACCTCCGACATCGGCGTGGTGCGCACGGCTCGCGACGTAAAAGCTCGGCCTGTTCCGACCCAAGAACACGCCCGATACCGCTGTGATATCCGGCAGATGCGTGCCTCCGCGGAACGGGTCGTTAACAATAGCCACATCTGCCGGGCCGAGGCGAAACGTGTCCAGCGCATGCCGCACCGAGAGCGGCATCGCGCCAAGATGGACTGGCATGTGATCGCCCATCGCAATGGTCGCGCCCGCGTCGTCATAAACCGCGCAGGAATAGTCTCGGCGTTCTTTGATGTTGGCGCTGAAAGAAGTTTTGCGGAGGACTGCGCCCATTTCGTCGGCGATCGACACGAAGATATTGCGGAAAACTTCCAGGTCTCCCGCTATTCGGCTTTTCAATCCGGCGGGCCCTTTTTCTTAGGCGGACCGGGGGTCTGCGTCGTCGGAGCTCCCAGTTTGATCTCTTCCACGTAGTCCTTGGGTTCCGCGTCATCGGTCGCGGGCGCTTGCGGCTCCTTAAGTTCCGGCGTCTTGAGCTTGCAACTTCCAACCTCGATCAACAGCGACGCCATCCGGCGCCAGCGCGCATCATCCCGCATTTCGATCTCGTAGGTCTTTCCACCGTCAGCGGCGCGAACGCGATAGTCGGGATTCTCAGCCGACGGCGGCGCAAGCCGGAGTCTTGGCTGCGCGTCCGTGGCGCTTCTGATCATCCAGCTTTCCCCGCCTGTTTCGGATTCGTACAGGTCGTATCGGCCGCCTTCCGCGCTTCTTCCTGCGTCAACGATCAGCTGCCCATGGGTTGGACCGTCGAACCAGAAGCGAATCACCGAGCCCGGTCCGCCCTCATCGGCCACATTTCGCCGCCTCCATGAGACGCCTCCGTCCGTCGTTAGCAGGAAGAAAGGATCACGCGAAAGAGGATATTGAATCTCGCCCGCGGCCCAAGCGTGCTCCCGATCATAAACCTGAAGCTGATCGATAGCGGCTCCCGCGATGCGTGGCGCCGGTTCTTTCCAGGTAGCTCCGCCGTCGTTGCTCGCCAGAAGAATCGACGTCAGCGTTGCGGACTCTGCGTGAAGATCGCCGGCGAGCAGAATCATCCTTCCGGCCGGAGCAATGGCGTTAATCTCGAGATAAATCGGGCACGGCTCCTGTTCGGTGCAGAGAAGCCCCGCGCTTTGCAGTTCGGACTCGGGGCAGTCGTATGGAATGCGTACCGGTTCCTGTGCCCGCCCTCCGGCAGCCAGCAAACAAACCAACGGCAGGAAGCGACCGTTCACCCGAAACATGTCGGCAATCGCAATTCTACAATGTCGAAAATCTGGAAATCCGATGCAGAAGGAAGAAGTGCGGGCGCATCGTAGGGTGATAGGGGTGATTGCGCCCGCTTGTCGTAACGGGGATTTGAACGGATAGGCGGTATCCCATCGTGCGAGGTTACGCGCAGAGATAAATATTTTGTTTAGACGTCAAACATCCCTTCAAACAACACGCTGCTGAGATAGCGCTCACCGGAATCAGGGAGTACCACGACGATAGTCTTTCCCCGCATACCCTCTTCCTGGGCGATCTTCACGGCAGCCGCGACCGCCGCTCCGCAGGAGATCCCGCTCAAAATACCCTCTTCCCGAGCAAGACGCCGGGCCATCTCGATCGACTCTTCATTGCTCACCCTTTCCACCCGATCGACGATGCTCAGGTCCAGGTTGCGCGGCACAAACCCGGCGCCGATTCCCTGAATCTTGTGCGGTCCTGGCTTCGGTTGTTGTCCGGCCAGAGTCTGCGTGATCACCGGGCTGGCAGTCGGTTCCACGGCCACTGAAAGAATGTTCTTGCCTTTTTCCTTCTTGAGATACCGCGAGACGCCTGTAATGGTGCCGCCCGTCCCCACGCCCGACACAAGGACATCAATCTTGCCTGCGGTGTCTTCCCAAATCTCCGGTCCGGTCGTCTTGAAGTGAATCTCGGGATTGGCAGGATTGTCGAACTGTTGCAACAGCACGTACCGGTCCGGATCGGAACGGACGATCTCCTGGGCCCTTGAAATCGACCCGGCCATCCCCTTTGTTCCCTCGGTCAACTCAAGCTTCGCTCCGAATGCGGACAGTACTTTTCTGCGCTCGATCGACATCGTTTCCGGCATCGTGAGGGTGACGGGATAGCCCCGCGCCGCCGCCACAAACGCCAGTGCGATTCCCGTGTTCCCGCTGGTTGGTTCGATCAGTTCCTTACCTGGCTTGAGAACACCGCGCTTCTCCGCGTCCCAGATCATGGATGCCCCGATTCGGCATTTCACCGAATAAGCCGGGTTGCGGCCTTCCACTTTACCCAGCATCGTCACGGGAGCGCCGTTGATCACGCGGTTGAGGCGCACCAGCGGAGTGCGGCCAATGCTGTACGAATTGTCGTCGTAGTACATTAAATCTCCCAGTTCGGAACGAAGTGGCTGTGCTTTTCGGTCCATTCCCGGACCAGTTGAGCGAAATTGGCCATGTCGAGTACGCCGTTGACCGCCTGGTCGGCTCGCTCCCAGAGCGCTGCTAGCGGCGAGTCCCGCTCCCGGCGAATGCGCGAACGCTCCCCGCGCCGACCCTCAACAAAGCGAAGGACGTCTCCCACGGTTATGTTCTCGGGTCGCTTCGCGAGAAGGTAGCCTCCCTCGGCGCCGCGGCGCGATTCGACAAATCCTCCCTGTTTCAGGCTGGCGAGGATCAGCTCGAGAAATTTTTGTGGAATTTGCTGTCGGCGTGCGATGTCGGCGATCTTGATGGGGTCGTTGCCCGGATGCGCGGCGAGATCGAATATGGCCTGAAGGGCATACTCACCCTTGACGGACACGTTCACGAAGCGAAGCAGCTCCAATCCCTGGGCACAACTAGAGATTAGAGGAACACAACTGGGGATTGCAACTGGAACTACTAGGGGGAGGATGGAAACGGGCGGACTTCGGGAGTAAGGATCGGGGCCAAGGCTCGCCGGTATTCGCCCGGAGAACTCGGCCCCGGGAAACTACATTTTCTTGTCTTCGGTCTTCTTGTCGTCGCTCTTCTTCTTCTTCTTGGACTTCTTTTCGGTTTTCTTGCTGTCGTCCATCTTGTCCTGAGCGAAGGACACGGTGCCAAGCACGAGGCCCAGACCGATCGCGAGTGCGAGGATCTTTTTCATTTTGGGGGTGAATCTCCTTTATTGATTCCGACGATGTATCGTCTTTGTGAATCATATCGGAAGGGACATGAACACCGGCTTAATCTGTGATTAAATTCACTTCATGATTCCCGAGCGACTTTCACAACCATTTAGTTATTTTATTTCATAGGTTTAGCGCATTTCTTGTTTGTGGGCTGCTACCTCTCTCGTTAGATGAAGAAATCGCAACTCGCAAGAATTGTCGCCCGGAAGCACTCGATCCAAACCGGCGTCGCCGCCGACCGCGTCGATCGCGCAGTGAATCGCATCATTCGAGCCTTAAGGCGCGGACAAGAGGCCCGACTTCCTGGTCTTGGCACTTTGATACCAGGCAAAACCTGGGAATTCCAGCCGGATCGAGAGTCTGATGAGCGCTGAGGAGCTTGCCGACTTGATCTCTGCGGAACTGAAGCGGACTCCCACCATTGAAATCGAGGGACTCGGCTTGTTCCGCCGAGAGGCGACAGGGCGCATCACGTTCATCCGTGGCAATCGCCCTCGTGTCTTTGTCGCCTATGCCCTCGAAGACATCGAACTGGCCGAGAGGCTCTTCGCCGACCTTAGTTCCCGCGGGTATGCTCCCTGGCTCGACCGCAGGAAGTTGCTTCCAGGGCAAAACTGGCCCCGCCGAATTCAGGATGCAATCGAAAGCTCAGATTTCTTCATCGCGTGTTTCTCGACCAAATCGGTCAACAAACGCGGCGGCTTCCAGGCCGAGATTCGTTACGCTCTCGATTGCGCCAACCGCGTTCCTCTGGACGACGTCTACCTGATTCCGGTGCGCCTGGACGATTGCCGTGTCCCGACTCGCATCCGCCGGGAAACGCAGTACATTGACCTCTTTCCGGACTGGAATTCCGGACTCGAGCAGATCACTGGCGTCATCGAACGCCGCAGGTCGGCCTGAGGGCATGTTATCCTGAAGAATCAATTACATTCTGAAGGATTATAGAAGTTAAATGGCCAATCATTTTTCCGCCCTGAAGCGGGTGCGTCAGACCGAGCGCCGAACGACCATCAATATCATGGCGAAGACTCGTCTGCGCAATCAGATTCGCGCCATGCGCCGCGCGCTCGCCGCGAAGGATCATGGCGATCTCAACACCGCCCTGTCCGCGACATTTTCGGTGCTCGACAAAGCGGCCCGCAAAGGCTACATCAAGAACGGCACGGCCGCCCGTTACAAGAGCCGCCTCTCCGCGCGAGTCCAAGTCGCGCTCGGCCAGACACAGAAGTAATTCGGTTCATTTCCGCCCGATTAATCGAAGCCGCACGTTGAAAGCGCGCGCCTGTCCGGGTGAAAACTCCAGGAAATGCGGCGAGTCCGCATCGCTGTTCACCACATTGGGATTTTCCCTGTTGAGCGCGTTGATCAGCGCCACTCGGAACGCGAACAGGTAACCGCGGAACGGAAACTTCCGCTCCAGTCCGACGTTCAGTGTGAAGTAGTCCGGGAAGCGGTAGCCGTTCGGTTCTCCCACAACAAAACCCAATTCATTGGTCGCTGTGAACGGAAATCCCGTTCGGTAATCAGCCAGAACCTGTAAATCAGTCTCGCCGACAATCGGCTGGAAAAAATGCGGGAACCAGGCTTTTTCAATCGGCGCCCATCCCCACCCCATGATCCTGTTCGGCGCGTCCCAAGCCAGTGGCCCACCCTCTTGCGGGCTGAGCAGCGGATTTTCGATGGAATAGGCCAGCACGGCGTTTGACCGGGCGTCGGACCGCGTATAGCTCGCGAACCACTGATACTTTGCCAGGAACGTCCGTTTAAGCGAGAATTCGGCCGCGCGATACCGCTCACGGCGCGCGTTGTTGAGAATGTAGAGGTTGGTCGCCGGGTTCACTGCCGCCTGCTCGAAAGTAAAGCCGCGGCTTCCGTCCCGGACAATCAGATTCGCCCTGCCATAAACACCCCAGGGAAGACGGCGCTCCGCCGTTATACTCGCAATCGAGAATTTAGGCAGCCGCAAGGCTTGCGGAGTCAGAACATAACTGGACGCAACAGGCGCGCCGACAGGCAAGCCGCCTGGGGAGTAGAACGTTGTCAGGCTGGTTTGTTCCTGGCTGAGCGCCAGCATGTTCAGTGTGATGGCGTTATAGAAAAGGCCCCATCCGCCCGAAATCTTGGTACCGCCAAGCCATTTCGGACTCCACGCCGCCGCGACCCTTGGGGCGGGTGGCGCCCCCCGCGTGTACTCGTCCCATTGCGTGCGGAAGCCGGCATCGATTGTCAGATCCTGTCTCGGATTCCAGCGGTCAAGCGCGTACCCGTAAACCTCGATGTTCGTCCGGAACTGCAACGGACTTCCTTCGAACTGAACGGTGCGCACCACCGAGTTGTCCGCTCGCACCACCATGAACTCATGCCGGTAAATGGTCTGCTCGAGATTGCTCCGTTCGATGTCAGTCCCGATTTCGACCTGATGAGAACCGTGCCAGCTGAGGGGCCTCACATAGCCGTGCGCGGTCCATTCCTGCCGGTCCGTCCAGGATTTGTCGGCGCGAAAGAAATTGCCGCTCGCGCCGAACGGCGTAATCACGTATGTCTGATTTCCCTGGGGCGAATTGCGGAAATAGCCGCTCGTCTCGGCGAACCCGAACTCCACCAGTCCGCCGCCGATGATGAACTGGTCCTTAATCGTCCCGATGAGGAGAGATGTGTGCTGATTGACCGTTGTTTCCGCGGGATCGAGAAACGATAATCCCAGCCGGTGCGAGTCGCCGATATTCACCAGGAAACTCGCGGTCAGGATCTGATTGTCGCTGATATTCCACTGCGCCCGCGTCAGGTCTGTTGTCGTGATGCTGCTGGTTCGGTTCTGCCCGTTGGGCAATCGCGATACGGTGCTGGCGGCGTAATACGAGTCGAAAGCGTTGTGGAACCACGCCCGCCCCTTTTTTATAGGCCCGGACACAATAATGCGCGGGGACCAGTGGTTCAGATAAGCGCCGTTCTGAAACGAAACGCCTGGAACGAAATTCGTCGCGCCAAAACGCCAGTGATCGTCGCCTGTCTGGGTTCGGATCTCGACCGTTCCCGCCGATCCCTTTCCCGTTTCGGGCGAAAACCGGCTTGCCTGCCACTCGATCGTCTGAACGGTGTCGACGTTCATCCGCGCCGTAAGCGTTCCGGATGCCGGATCCGATATGTCGAATCCGTTCAGCCTGTAGTTCGCCTCATTGGTCGCGCCGCCATTAAAATGCCATTGGCCAGCGTTGTCTTGAATCGCGCCGGGAAGCAGTTGAAAAGCGCTGCGGTAATCCTGGGAAGCGGGATATGGCACGTTCTGAATGTCGGGGCTGTGAAGGGTTTTCGTGTCGGCAGTCTGCTCATTGTCGATGGCAGGAGGTGAGTACCGGACGTCCAGTTTCTCAGCCAGTTCCTTCACGTGGTTTATGCGAATTTCGAGCTCCGCGTCCGGAGTCAGGTTGGTCGAGGCGTTCACGTACTGGAAGAATCCGTCGTGCTCCACGCGAAGGCCGTACGCGCCTTCCGACTCGATCGTCAGAATAAACGCGCCCGCGGCATCTGACTCCGCCCTGGTGACGTTCTGCTGAGACTGTTCTGCTCGAACCGCTTCGATGCGCGCCTGCTGCACCGGAGCGCCAGTTTCATCGACTACGCGGCCCTTGATAACGATAGCCGCCGAAAGAGATGACGCAAGCGCGATTATCAGTGCGAACGGAATAGCACGGACCGGCGCGATTACGCTCATTTCACTCTCTGGATTCTATCGGTTCTTCGCGGAAAGCAGGGACGACGAGCGGAAATGCGGTCCGTTGCCGTGAGATAATCGGTACGGTTCTTCCGGAGGGTTATGTTCCGAACCAGTCTCGCGCAACCCGCGTTCGTCGCCTGGGGCGCTTTCGCACAGGAAAGCACGCTGCACAAGGCCCTCGGAACTGTGACGCTGCAGGCTCGCGACATCCTGTACGTGCCCGACAACAACAACAAGAAGAAGAATACGACCTTGTGGCTTGACCGGATCGCGGGCTTCGGTTCGGCCACAGCTGCGGGCGCGATCATTTACCGGCATTGATTTCTTCGAAGATCCGAGTTCTCGACGATCTGCTGTCACTCCGGAAAACCTGGGCCGAGCAGGGTAAAACCGTGGTCTGGACAAACGGATGCTTTGACTTGCTCCATGCCGGGCACGTGAGGACTCTGCGCGATGCAAAGGCCTTGGGGGATACCCTCGTCGTCGGTATCAACAGTGATCGGAGCGTGCGCGCGATCAAAGGACCGTTGCGTCCCATCGTTCCGCAGTCGGATCGCGCCGAGATCTTAGCCGCGCTGGAATGCGTGGATTATGTAACCATCTTCGACGAATCCGATCCCGTGCGCGCCCTCTCATTGCTTCGTCCCGACATTCACTGCAAAGGCGCCGAATACGCGGAAGGAAAGCGCCCGGTTCCTGAGCGCGACATCGTGCTCGCGTACGGCGGGCGCATCGAGTTTCTTCCGATTCACGAAGGACTCTCAACGTCCGCCCTCATCGAGCGCATCTGCCAGGCGGAGGCGGTCAGCCGGAAATGAATACGCTGATTTCCCGCATGAGTGCTGCCGCACCCAGCGTTCAGGCCCTTGTCGTCGGTGATGCCATGCTCGATGCCTATATCTCGGGCCAGGCCTCGCGCATCTCACCGGAAGCCCCGGTACCCGTGGTCAGCGTTTCACAGCGCCGCTACCTGCCTGGGGGTGCGGCTAATGTGGCGGCGAACATTAGGGCCCTTGGCGCAAAGGTCTCGCTCGGCGGCGTTGTGGGCGATGACGATTCCGGAAACCGGCTGCGTCGTGTCATCGAGGAGTTGGGCATCGGTCAGGAATCGCTGATTACCGATCGTACGCGAATCACCACCACGAAGAGCCGTGTTACCGCTGGCCAGCAGATCGTTCGTTTTGACGACGAAGATTCATCGCCGCTTCACGAGGATCTCGCGGCCCGGCTTCGAGTGAGCACGGCTGAATCGCTTGCCAACGCCAACGTCTGCGTGATCTCCGACTATGCCAAGGGTCTGATTGAGCCTTCCTTCTGTCGGTGGCTCATCGAGCGGGCCGCGCAGCGTGGAATTCCGATCGTCGTCGATCCCAAGGCTCTGGACTTCAGCCGGTATCGCGGCGCTACGGTGATTACTCCCAATCTAAAAGAGGCCGCCGCCGCGGCGCGTGAGCCGATCCAATCCGATTTGGACCTCGCCCAGGCCGTTACGGCTTTGTTTCCGGTCGTGTCACCGTCCGCTCTGCTCATCACTCGCGGCGAACGAGGAATGACGCTCTTTGAGCCTGGCAAGCCCGGGCGGCATCTTCCCGCCGTCGTGAACGAAGTGGCGGACGTTACCGGCGCAGGCGACACGGTTGTCGCCGCTCTCGCAGTGGCCTTAGCAGCTGGTATTGATCTGCCCGACGCAGCCGCGATTGCGAATATCGCCGCAGGCGTAAAGGTCAGTCACCACGGTACCTGGGCCGTGACGGCTGAGGAGCTCAGGGCGGCCGAATCCCGTAATCCCGACACTCACTCAGTGGGCGCGTAGTAACCCAGACGCCATCGCGCCTTTAGGTCCGAAAGGTCCTTGCGCGGCTTCA
This sequence comes from Bryobacteraceae bacterium, assembly GCA_035262625.1. Taxonomy (GTDB): domain Bacteria; phylum Acidobacteriota; class Terriglobia; order Bryobacterales; family Bryobacteraceae; genus BOG-234. Next base: position 176,406 of record DATFSM010000024.1, on the reverse strand, counting down.
GGCGCACTTCGATCTTGCGGTACTTTCCGTCACGCTCCGAGCGCTTCGGCGTATACGCCAGCGAGTATTCGTTGTGAAGCTCCGTCGCGATTTTGTCCGCTATGGACGGCAATTGTTTCGAATCCGACACTCCGAAGGCGCGACCGCCGGTCTGCTCCGAAATCTGCGACATCAGCTTCGGACCAGAAACCTCCTCTTTACTCAGCCCGGGGAAAAGCACTGGCTCGAACACGCCCATTGCATATACCTGCACGTCTGCAGCGCGGACCAGGCTGGCTATTTCCTGCTGCGAATAACTGCTGTTGTTGTCGCCGCCGTCTGAGATCACGATCAGCGCTTTTCGCGGATTGCGCGCCCTTTTCATCTCGTCAATGCCCAGATTGATGGCGTCGAGCAGCGCCGTCAGTCCGCCACTTTGCAATCCGCTCAGCGCGCCCTTCAATTGTTCCGTGTCGGTGGTAAATCCGTGAACCAGTCGCGCGCGATCGCTGAAGCCCACGAGGAACGCTTCGTCCTCCATGTTCAGCGCGGCAAGCAACTCCTCTGCCGCTTTGCGAGAGGTATCCAGCTTCATCGTCATGCTCCCGCTGGTATCAACGAGCAGCCCCACCGATAGCGGCGCGTCCTCGCCCGAAAAGTGTGTGATGAGCTGTTCCGCGCCGTCTTCGAAAATCTGAAAATCGGACTTCTCGAGCCCCAGCACGAACCGGTTATTCGAATCTGTGACCGTGACCGGCGCGACGACCAAGGTGGTCTCGACGCGTATGGCATCGCTCTGCGCCCAGGCGAGCAATGACGCCACAAGCATTGCCGCGACTTGCCGCACCGCGCTCACACCTCAATACTAGACCCGCTTTCAGGAATAAATCGGTTCCAGCTTGCTGACTACGTATGCTCCGCTCCGCTCATAACTCGCGCGCGGGCCTTTACGCGCAGTGTCGAGGTCCACGCAGATCCATCCTTTGAATCCGATTGACTTCAGCACGCGATGGCAGGCGGGGAAGTCGATGTCACCGTCGCCGAGATCGTAGATCTTGTCGGTGAATTTCACGTCGGCCAGCTCCCTTTTTGCGTCTTTGTAATCCATCATCATCAGGCGGCTTGCGTATTTTTTGAGATTCGCCGCCGGATCGCACCCTGCAAGGTAAAGATGAGCTGTGTCAGGCGAGAACCAGAACTTCTTCGGGTCCGTCAGTTGCATGCACCGATCCACTTCATCCTGGTTCTGCACCATCTGACCGAGGTGATTGTGGAGACCTGCCCGAAAGCCCATTTCGCCCGCGATCTCGCCCAGTTGGTTATAGCTCTCGCACATCGTCCGGAATGCCGCATCGCTAAGATTCGTCCGGTTGGGCGAAAAGACCACCAGCAGATTCGCGTCGAAATTCTTCAGGAAGTTCATTGCGGTGCGAGCGTCGGCGAACATCTTCGGGCGCTGCGCGGCGTCGTGAGCCGGACCATTGAATGAAATGGTGATGACGCGCAGACCACGCCGATCGACCTCCTTCCGCAGCTGCTCTGTCGTGATGTCGTACTTCTTCAGAATCTGCGGGAACTGCGTGACGCGCACTCCGATGAAGCCCGTATCCTTCATGACGTCGAGAATGTCCGTGAACGGCACGGGCGGGAAGTAGTTCCAGAGATTAGAACCGAGCGCCCATTTGACGTTCCGACTCGCGGGCAGGCGTTCCGCGCTTCGCACCAGCGTCGAGCCCAGAAGAGCGAGCGCTCCCCGTCGGGTCATGCCCTCACAGCGCAATGAAGTGTATGTCAGGACCGGATTCACGGGAAGAAGCTTACTACACCCGCGACAGTCCCGAAAACATATATGCCGAACGGCAGCACCGTGCAGAGGCGCGGGAACAGTCGCGTGAAGTCGCGAAAGCCCGGCGCGGGCTGTCCGATACGGCATCAGTTCACAGTGAACACGAGAATGTTGCTGTTACCGGCGGAGTTGGTCACGTACACGTTGTGTCCGCCCAGCGCCACCGTCGCGTTGAATGTGAATGTGACGTTGATCTGCGTGGGGCTCACGTAGACTACGTTGCTCTTTGCCGCTCCCCCGCCTGAAAGCCGGACGCCGGTTTGCGAAGTGAAATTGGTTCCGAAAAGGCTGACGGCGACGACCGTACTCGGATGACCGGATGAGGGGGTCATGGAGGTGAGAGTGGGCGCCGTACTCGCGGCGTTAACAGTGAACGCCTGAGTCGCGCTGGTTCCCCCGGGCGTCGTCACTGAAATCGCGTAGGCGCCCGCAGTTGCGGTCGCCGCTATGGTGAGGGTGGCTGTGATCGAAGTGGCGTTGGCGATCGTCACATTAGAGGCGGTGATGCCCGTTCCGGATATATTCAGGCTGGCAGACCCTATGAAGTTCGTCCCCGTGAGCGTTACATTCACCGAAGAACCCTGAGCGCCTGACGAGGGACCAATGCTGCTGAGAGTGGGCGGGGGAGGCGGTGTGACGTTGAACGGAAGCGTGGCTGTCGTGCCGTTTGTCGTTGTGACGGAGACGTTGTGAGCGCCTGTCGCAGCGCTGACGGCGATCACGAACGTCGCCGTGATCGATGTTCCGCTGACCAACGTGACATTCGTGGCGGACACGCCGGTACCCGCTATATTGATGGTCGCCGGACTGACCAAATTGGTTCCGGTCAGCGTGACGCTCACCGACGTGCCTTGCGCGCCGGAAGATGGACTAATACTCGACAACGTCGGTGTATTCGGCGCCGCGGTGATGGTAAATGCGCTGGCGGCGCTTGTTCCGCCGACCGTTTTGACCGTAAGGCTGCGGGCGCCGGTGGCCGCTCCGCTAGCGATCGCCAGCGAGGCGGTGATCTGGTTAGCGCTTGAACTCAGTACTGTTGCCGTTACTCCCGTTCCCGAGAGAGTAACCGTGCCGTTTGTCAAGTTCGAGCCTGAGATGTTGACCGGTACCGTGGCGCCGGGCGCGCCGGAATTGGGGCTCACTGAGGTAATGCTGGGAAGAAGAGCCAGAGCGCAATAACCGCCGCTCGCATTTACCCAATTCCGCTGAATGAGGTAGTCTCGCCCTCCGAGTTTCATGTTGGCGACCGAGCCGTTCGCCGTCGTGTACGTTGTACCGAAGGTCCAGGCGCACTTGTCAGCATTTTCATTTCCCTGGCTGTCATACCAAGCGTTCAGCAGCGGATCGGTTACCGATTCCTCGAGCTCGTGAATCAGCACGGAAGCCATCGCATCCGCCCCCACATCGCCGTTCGGGCTGTGCGCCGTCTGTTCGGCGCACGCTCCAAGACCCTGAGTCGCCGCGTCGCCGACGAAGGCGAATTTTATTGGCGAGCCATTGACCATACCGTAGCTGTGCCAGGCGCAGTATTGGGTGATAAAGCCGGAACTCTCTTTCACGTCTGGCGATGTAAGAACGAAATACACGCCGTTTGTGTCAAGGGGAAGACTGCCCGAGGTGATCGCGTGGCTGGCGACGGCGAACACGCCCGAATCGCTGAGAGTTGTGCCCTGAGAATAGTTGTCGTTAGTCGATCCTGCGAACGCAACCATATTTGCTACCGGTGTGCCCGAGCCGTTGGTGTACGTCGTGTTGATCGCGAAGTAAGGGGAACCTCCGATATTCTGCGCCAGATACTGAAGAATTGGCAGCGCATTCGGATCCACGCTCCAGTTGCCGTACCAGACGTAATAAATGTTGACCAAGCCCAGCATTAATGGGCCGTTGTGGTAGAGAATTCCATTGCCGGATGGGGAGCCAGATGTGCCCGCGTTCGGGTGATCGATTACGGCGTGGTAACCGGACGGCTTCGTGTCATTAGAGTTACCAGTGCTGTTGCCTGAATCGGCCGCGGAAAGCTGCAGACACAGAGTAGCGAGCAGCGCAGCATGTACAGTGCTTTTTCCTGTAAACATACGATCGACACCTAAGAAGTATTTATAGATACAGTCATCAGTGTAGTGCCACTCGCCAGGCTGCCGAATCATTAAATTTAAATAAAAATTGTCAAGGGATCCAGGCTTGATTTTGTTTGCGCAATAACGGGGGAGGGGACCGACTTATTCCCGAGCCCGAATACGCTGGAGCCTCGAGTGCTCTCGTCGCGCGTCTGAAATGCATGAAATGCGCGTAGTGATCTCCTCGTTGCGACGCGTTTAGAGACGCTTACGAGTGATCTTTCTCAGTAGCTTGCGCAAAGGGCGCCCGTTAACCCCGCGCTACAATGCCAACATCGCGCACAAAGGTAGAAGTTCATGTGGATAGTACGGCTTGCTCTGCGCCGACCCTATACGTTTGTCATCATGTCGTTGCTGATTACGCTGCTGGGCGGGGTGGCGATCAGCACGATGCCGGTCGATATCTTCCCATATATCGACATTCCCGTCCTCAGCGTCCTTTTTAATTACGGCGGCCTGTCTCCGGATGAGATGGCGAACCGGGTCGTGACGGTATTCGAGCGGTCTATCACCTCCACAGTCAACGACATCGAGCATATTGAGTCGCAGTCGTATGCGGGCGTCTGCGTGGTCCGGATTTTCTTTCAGCCCGGCGCGCGGATTGAAATGGCGCAGGCGCAGGTAACTGCGAGCGCTCAGTCCATTATTCGCGCCATGCCGCCCGGCATGTTTCCGCCGAACATCCTTAAGTACGACGCATCGAGCGTTCCGGTGCTTCAGATCGGCCTGAGCAGCAAAACCATGAGCGAGCAGGAAGTGTTCGACTATGGTCAGAACTTCATCCGAACTCCGCTCGCAACGATTCAGGGCGCATCGGTCCCACTTCCCTATGGCGGCAAGTTCCGTCAGGTGATGGTGGATCTCGATCCGGATTCCATGTACGCGAAGGGCGTTTCGGCGACGGACGTTTCCAATGCGCTGAATCTGCAGAATCTTATTCTTCCGGCCGGGACCGCGAAGTTCGGTGAGCGCGATTACAACATAAAGCTCAACAGCAGCCCACGATTGCTCGACGAGCTCAATTACCTGCCGGTGCGGGTCGTTAACGGCGCCACCGTATATATGAAGGACGTCGCGCAGGTTCGGGACGGCGCCTCAATCCAGACCGGTCTTGTGCGTGTTGACGGAAGCCGCGGCGCGTTGATGACGGTGCTACGAAACGGCAGGGCGTCGACAATCGATATCGTCAACTCGGTCAAGAAGGCCCTGCCGAAGATTCTTGAGGGATTGCCGCCCGAACTTCAGGTCGAACGGCTGATGGATCAATCGATTTTCGTGAAGGCGTCGATTCTGGGCGTGCTGCGCGAGGCGGTGATCGCAGCCGGGTTGACCGGGCTCATGATTCTGCTGTTTCTGGGGAGTTGGCGCAGCACAGTGATCGTCTGCATTTCGATTCCGCTTTCGATCCTGACGTCGCTCGTTGTGCTCAGCCTGATGGGGCAGACCATCAACGTGATGACGCTGGGCGGGATGGCGCTGGCGGTCGGAATACTGGTCGATGACGCAACGGTCGAGATCGAGAATACGCACCGCAATATGGCGATGCGGAAACCGCTCGTGCGTGCGGTGCTCGATGGAGCGCAGCAGATCGCCGCGCCGGCATTCGTTTCCACGCTTTGTATTTGTGTGGTTTTCGTGCCCGTGCTGCTCCTGACCGGCGCCGCGCGCTACCTCTTTACTCCGCTCGCGATGGCGGTGGTATTCGCGATGCTGGCGTCTTATCTGCTGTCGCGCACGCTGATTCCCAACATGGTGCACTACATGTTGCGCCCCGAAATGCGCCTCTACATGATGGGGCAGCACGGGCACACCGCGGGCGGGACCGGACTTATCTGGCGCGTTCACTATCTTTTTAATCATCAGTTCGAGAAACTGCGGACGTTTTATACCTCACTGCTCGATTGGGCGCTCGACCATCGCAAAGCCGTGCTTACGGGCTTTATGCTCTTTGCGGTCGGCTCGTTGGGTCTTATTGCGTTCGTGGGAAGCGATTTTTTTCCGACCGTGGACTCAGGGCAGATGCGGCTTCATGCGCGCACACCTTCGGGAACGCGGATCGAGCAGACGGAGGTGATCTTCGCAGCCATCGAGAACGATATTCGTTCCAGCCTGCCGGCGGGCGAAGTGAAATCGATCATCGATAACATCGGTCTGCCGAACGGCGGATTCAATCTGGCTTACAGCGACAGCCCGACGATCGGCGTCAGCGATGGCGACATACTGATTGCGCTCAGCGAGGATCGTCATAAGCCGACTGCCATTTACCAGAATGAGTTGCGCAAGAAGCTCAATCATGACTTTCCGGATGTGACGTTCTTCTTCGGCGCGGCGAACATTACGAATCAGATCCTGAATTTCGGTCTTCCGGCGCCGATCGATGTGCAGGTGGTCGGCCGGAATATTCAAGCAAATTATGCGATCGCGCAAGGCCTCGAACGCCGAATCAAGAAGGTTCCCGGCGCGGCGGACGTTCATATTCATCAGGTGGTGGATTATCCGGAGATCCACCTGAATGTGGACCGTGCGAAGGCGGGGCAGGTCGGCATGACCGAGCGGGACGTGTCGAACAGCCTTCTGATCTCGCTGAGCGGCAGCGGTCAAGTGGCGCCCACGCAATGGATGAACTGGGCGAATGGCGTCAACTACAACGTGACCGTGCAGACGCCGCAGACGCGCATTAACACTCTCGATGCGCTTCTGCGCACGCCGATTTCGCCGCCGCTCGCCAACTTTTCGCAGAACACGACAGGGAACGGCGCGCCCAATCAGGCATCGCTTGCTTATGGAAATCCGGGCGCGCAGCAGACGAACCCGACGCAGTTGCTTTCCAACTTAGCCACCACCGAGCGCGGAGTCGGCGCGCAGATCGTAAACCACTACAATGTGCAGCCTGTGTTCGACATTTATGCGAACGTCGAACGTCAGGACTTGGGCAGCGTGGGCAAGGCGGTTCAGAAGATCGTCAAGGAAGCCGAAGACAAGTTGCCTCGGGGTACATCGATCGTGGTTCGAGGGCAGATTGAGACGATGGAAACGTCGTTCTACCGCCTCGGGCTGGGCGTCGTCTTCTCGATCATCCTTGTCTACTTCCTGATGGCAGTCAACTTTCAGTCCTGGCTCGATCCTTTTATCATCCTGATGGCGCTTCCCGGCGCGCTCGCCGGGATCGTCTGGATGTTGTTCGTGACGCAAACGACGTTCAGCGTTCCGTCACTTATGGGCTCGATCATGTGCATCGGAGTCGCGACGGCGAACAGCATTCTGATGGTGGTTTTTGCGAACGACCAGCGACTAGAAGGTTTTGACGAGCGCGCAGCCGCCCTGGCCGCGGGGAATACCCGCATTCGACCGGTGCTAATGACGGCGGCGGCGATGATCATCGGAATGCTGCCGATGGCGCTGGGAATCGGGGAAGGCGCGGAGCAAAATGCGCCTCTGGGACGGGCTGTCATCGGAGGTTTGATTATGGCGACGTTCACGACTTTGTTCGCCGTTCCAGTGGTTTACAGCCTTCTCAGAAAGAAACCGCCGGTCGATTTTGACACCAAGCTCGCGGAAGAAGAACGCGAGGACGTAACCGCGTACCTCAGCAATTCGCCGCAATTACACTAATGAAAACGTTATGCAGGTGAGGGATAACACCGAGGCTCAGCTTCGCGCCGAAAATGAGGAACTGAAGCGGCGGCTGGCGGCGCTCCAGGCGGGGCACGAGCATCACCACGGGCATGCGCATGCCCGCAAGCGTCCGGCCAAGGGCGTTCTGATTGCCATCGGACTGCTTTTAATTGCGATAACGGTGGCCGGATTCTTCGCCGGCTACGTGCCGCACCAGAAATTACAAAACGAACTGGTGGCTGACGCGAAGAACCAGGACGCTGCTGCGCCTCGAGTCAATGTGACTGTGGCGGAACGTTCGTCCGGCAAGAGCGAGTTGGTTCTGCCTGGAAATATTCAGGCGATTACGGAGGCTCCGGTTCTTGCGCGCGCGTCCGGTTACATCAAGGCGCGGCTCGTGGACATTGGCGACCGTGTAAAGGAAGGTCAGCTACTCGCGGAGATCGACGCTCCGGAACTGGATCAACAGGTCAAACAGGCGAACGCGAGCGTGGAACAGGCCAAGGCGGCGCTCGATCAGGCGAGCGCGAACCTGATTCAGGGGCAGACGAACGAAAAGCTCTACAAGGCGACGGCGGATCGATGGAAGTCGCTGGTACAGAAGGGCGCGGTCTCCAAGCAGGAGAACGACAACTATCAGGCTCAGTATGAGGCGCAAATCGCAACGGTACAGGCTCTCGAAAAGGCCGTGAATGCGGCAAAGAGCAACGTGGGGGCGGCCGAGGCGAATCTGGCGCGACTGACAAACATGCGTGGCTATGTGCAGGTTCGGGCTCCGTTCGCCGGCGTAATCACGCAGCGCAATGTAGATGTGGGAGCGCTGGTCAACGATGGAAGCACCTTGCTTTACCGGATTGCGCAAACCGGCAAGCTGCGGACTTATGTCAACGTCCCACAGGCCGACGCGGTGGCAGTGCACGTCGGGCAGGCGGCGAAGCTGACATTCGCCGATTTGCCGGCTCGGGTGTTTAACGGAACGGTGTCGCGCACCGCGAATGCGTTGGATCCAGGAAGCCGGACTTTGCTGGTTGAGGTGCAAGTCGATAATTCAGCGGGTCTGTTGATGCCGGGGATGTACGCGAACGTCAATTTCACGACGCCGCGGGCCGAGCCGCCAATCGTGATCAAAGGAGACGCATTGGTCGTGCGGGCGAACGGTCCACAGGTAGCCGTCGTGCAACCGGATCAGACCGTGCACTTCCAAGTAGTGACGCTGGGCCGGGATTACGGAGACAAGATCGAAGTTCTTTCCGGCCTCAAACAAGGCGATGAACTCGTGATTAATCCCGGGGACAACATTCAGGAGCATGTGAAGGTCAACCCGGTTCTGATCGCCGCCGCGGCCAAGAAGTGAGATTCGAGGGACGTTATGCGACGGTCGAGCGACTCGACCCGCCTAAGCACGGCGATTCGTTGTGGCCGTTGATCGGCGGCGAGACTAATGCCGACCTTTGGCGGTGGATGCCTGACGGGCCGTTTCCGGATCGCGGTTCTTTTGACGTAGCGCTGGAATACAAAACGAACTCCGCGGACCCGCTTTTCTTCGCGATTCTGGAGAACGGGTCAGGATTGTCATTCGGTATCGCTTCGCTGATGCGAAACGAGCCAAAGCATCGCGTGGTCGAAGTCGGCGGAATCATGTTCAGTCAGCCGCTGCAGCGGACGCGGGTGGCGACCGAAGCCATGTACCTGATGGCAAAGCATGCGTTCGAAACGATGGGCTATCGCCGGTACGAGTGGAAGTGCAATTCACAAAACGAACCCTCGCGAGCCGCAGCGCTGCGCCTCGGGTTCACCTTCGAAGGCATCTTCAGGCAGCACATGATCATCAAGGGCGTGAATCGGGATACCGCCTGGTTTTCGATGATCGATTCCGAGTGGCTTGCTCGGCGCGCCGAATTCGAGCGGTGGCTGGACCCGGCCAATTTCACGGATGATGGGCAGCAGCTGACTCGGCTGAACCAGCAAGTCCGATGCTTTTGAGAGCCGTGAAGATATCTTTCGTCGCGTTGCTGCGGTTGAGCGTATAGAAGTGGATCCCGGGAGCTCCTCCACTCAATAAGTCGATACACTGAGATGTCGCATGAGCAACGCCGAGTTGCATAACCGCGCGCGGAGTGTCGCGCCGCCGGTCAAGTTCGGCAGCGAGCTTGAAGGGCAGGGTGGCCCCGCATGCGACCGTGAATCGCTCGATTTGCGCGGCGTTGGTGATCGGCATGATGCCTGGAATGATTGGTACGCGGATGCCCGCCGCGTTGGCGCGTTCCAGGAATTCCCAGTAATGGCGGTTATCAAAAAAAAGCTGGGTAACGACGAAATCCAGCCCGGCATCCACCTTGCGTTTGAGGTTGTTCAGATCGACCGCAGGATTGCCGCATTCGATATGCTTTTCGGGATAGGCGGCGCCGCCGAGACAGAGACCAGAGCCACGCAGCCCGCGGATGAATGCCGTCAGCTCGGAGGCGTACCGGAATCCGCCCTCAACGGGCGTGAAGGTCGAATGGCCCTTCGGTGGATCCCCTCGGAGCGCGAGCACGTTCTGAACGCCGCTTGCCGCAATCTTCTCCAGGACGGACTCCAGTTCCTGACGGGTCGAACCGACGCAGGTGAGGTGAGCCATCGCCTCGATTCCGGCGGTTCGCTTGATCCGCGTCACGATTTCGAGAGTTTTTTCGCGCGTGGAGCCGCCCGCCCCGTAAGTGACGGAAACGAAAGTCGGATGCAGCGCGCCCAACTCCGTTATGGTGCGTTCCAGTTGCGCGGCGGCCTCGTCCGATTTAGGAGGAAAGAACTCGAAAGAGATCGAAGGCGCTCCGGAGGCAAGAAGGTCCCGGATGAGCATCTCAACCGATTGTATCGTTGCGACGATGTAGAGACGGTCGGATGAGGCGGTCTTTCTGGCGATTGTGCCGCATCGCCGCGGCGTCAGCGCTTACGTGGGCAACCACGGCGCTGTCGAGCGGATTTGGCCTGAACCGCACGATTATGTCGATGGCGCTGCTGGTTGAGATCCTCGCCGTGGCGACTCTCGGCGACTGGCTCCTTTCCGTCACCACCTCGACGGTGGCGAGCCTCGCCTTCAGTTGGTATTTCATCGAAGCCGTCGACAGTTTTCGAATTACCACCCTCGAAGGCGCTGTTACCTTCTCTGCGATGGTGATTACTGCGCTCACTGTCAGCCAACTCGCGCTGCGTGCTCGCCGTAGAGCGGACGAAGCGATTCAGCGTCGCGCCGAAATGGAGCAGCTCCAACGTTTTGGCGCCGCCCTGATGGTGACCGTAAGCGTGATGGACGCGGCCGAGCGGATCGTGCAGAATGTGATTTCGCTGTTCGGTCTCACAGGGGCGGCGCTGCGGCTCCGGGATAGCGATAAACAGTTCGCGCGCGGGTCTGTGACGGGCGAGTGCTCCTATATCGATGTCGGAAGCACCGCAGAGCTTCGGGTTTATGGCGACTCACCCTCGGCGGAGTTCCGAAGCGCTCTCGGGCAGATGGTTGGTTTGGTTCTTGACCGAGCGCGAAGTTTCGAGGAAGCCACTGGTAAGGAAGCCGCCAGGCGGGGCGATCAGCTCCGGACGACGATTCTCAATGCTCTTGCGCACAATTTCAAGACTCCCCTCACGTCTATTAAGGCGGCTGCTTCCACTCTGAGAGTTTCTTCAGATCTGTCTTCAGCCGCCAACGCGGAACTGGTCTCCGTGATTGACGAAGAGGCGGACCGTCTGGATCTGCTCATTCGCGAATCGCTGAATCTCGCGAGGATTGAGGATTACCGCCTCAATCCCCGAGGTGAAACATGCTCGGTGCCGGAGATCGTCAATGCCGTTGCGGAACGGGTCGAACGGCATATAAGAGGACGTGAGCTTGATATCGCAATTCCGCCCGAGTTGCCGTCGCTTCGCGGCGACCGGTTCTTGTTCGAGCAGATGTTGATGCAGGTGGTGGACAATGCCTGGAAGTATTCGAAGCCGGGTACGCCGATCGGAATCTCAGCTACGCAGTCGAATGGGAGGGTCATCCTTACGGTAAAAAACGAAGGAAATCCGGTGCCCGAGGATGAACGAGAACGAATCTTTGGTAAATTCTATCGAGGGGCAGTGAGCCGCTCGCGTGTCGAGGGTACTGGTTTAGGGTTGGCGATCGCAAAAGCGATCGCGGAAGCGCACGGGGGCGCGGTATGGGTCGATACCGAGCTTTCGGGCCCGGCGTTTCGCTTTTCGCTGCCGGTGGGCGCAACGGGGAATGAACGGTGATTGAAAACCGAACGATATTGCTCATCGACGATGAGCCGCAAATCAGGCGCGTATTGCGCGCGAGTCTGACGTCCCATGGGGCGAGTGTTCTCGACGTCCAGAACGGTGAGGAGGCCCTTGCGCTGCTGCGCAATCAGACCGTCGATCTTGTTCTGCTCGACATGAACATGCCGGGTATGGGCGGCCTCGAAACCTGCCGGGCGATTCGCAGCGGGTGGGATATTCCGATCATTGTCGTTTCGGTGCGCGAGTCGGACAAGGATAAAGTGGAAGCCCTGGATGCGGGAGCGGACGACTACGTCAGCAAGCCATTTAGCTTCGACGAGCTTATGGCGCGCATTCGAGCCGCGCTTCGCAGAAGTGGCTTCGCAACCGATACGACGCCGAAAAAGGTCTCGGCCCCGGGACTTGAGATCGATTTCGAGCAGCGCCGCGTGCTCGTGTCGGGCAAACCCGTACGGCTTACGCCCACTGAGTTCGACATTCTTCGTTATCTGATCGCTCACGCGAACAAGCCCGTTCCGCACCGCCGACTGCTTCAGGCGATCTGGGGCCCGGAGTATGGCGAACAGATCGAATATCTGCGGGTTTTCATCAATCAGCTTCGAAAGAAGATCGAGCCGGGTGGCGCGAGGCCGGTGTTCATCACAACGGAGCCGAGGATCGGGTATCGCTTCGTTCTTGCCGAGAATTGAGCTGGTAGGCCCCAAGTGGGCAAATGCTGCTGACGTGCATTGAGCGGGGATTCGGAAGACAATAGCATTGATGGTTGCGAATCCGGCTAGTCCGGAGCCGGAGATCCCCGATAAGCTGTTTTTTCGGATTGGCGAAGTGAGTCAGATCGTCGGTGTAGAGCCTTATGTTCTCAGGTACTGGGAGTCCGAGTTTAAGGCGTTGTCTCCCAAAAAATCCGGTACTGGGCAGCGGATGTTCCGGCGCAAGGACGTCGAACTGCTGCTGGAGATCAAGCGCCTTCTGTATGACAAGAAGTTCACTATCGAGGGTGCCCGGCTAGCTCTCTCCGAGCTTTTAAAAAACGTTAGAAATAGTACAAAACACCCGGCGAATGTGCAGTCTGAGTTGTTTCCCTCGGAAAGCCCGTTGCCGCAGATTCGCCGTGAGCTGGCCGAGATCCTTAAGCTGCTCGGTTAGTCGGTAACGATAAGGTTGTAGATTCGATCAAGATCATCCGCAGAGTAGTATTCGATCTCAATCTGCCCCTTTTCCCGGCCTTTCTCCACAATGCGGACTCTCGTGCCGAGTTTGCGTTCTATTTCGCCGATCGCGGCTTTGACATTGGGATCAAATTCTATCTGGGGTTGCTTTGCGTGAGGCCGCGCGGGGGAGCTGGGCCCTTTGGTGGGTCTTGTGTACTCTTCCGCCTGCCGGACTGACCATCCCTCGCGGATGCAGCGTTCCGCCATTTCGCGCTGAATCTGTTGATCCTGGAGCTTCAGAAGGGCGCGAGCGTGGCCGGGCGACAGCTTTTTGGCGGAGACTAGCTGCTGAAGGTCCTCGGGTAGCTGAAGAAGCCGGATCGTGTTGGTGATCGTCGCGCGGTCTTTTCCCGTCTTTTCGCCGATTTCGTCGTGGCTGAGGCCGAGCTCCACGGTCATGCGATGGAATGCCTGGGCGAGTTCGATTGGGTTCAGATCCTCGCGCTGGATGTTTTCGACGATCGCGAGTTCCAAGACTTTCTGATCGTCTGCGGTTCTGGCGATTACCGGAATCCTGGTTAACCCAGCAGTTTTGGCGGCTCGCCAGCGGCGTTCACCGGCGATGATCTGGTATTCGTTATCGCCAGTGCGGCGGACGATTATGGGCTGGATAATTCCGTCGCGCTCGATCGATTGGGTGAGTTCCATCATAGCGAGGGGATCGAATTCACGCCTAGGCTGATTCGGGTTCGGCGAAACGGCCAGGATATCTACCAATGCGACATTTCCTTCGGCGGGCGGCGAAGGTATTGGCGCAGGTGGTGGCGGAGCGGAAGCTCTTTGGGGGAGAAGCGAGTGAAGGCCTTTACCCAGCGCTTTTCGCGGATCGTTTTTGCTCATTGGACAGGATCTCCTTCGCTAGCTGGATGTAGGCTTCGGAACCGCGCGAACCGGGGTCGTAGATGAGAATGGGTTTGCCGTGGCTGGGGGCCTCTGCAAGACGGACATTTCGAGGGATGACGGTCTTCAGGACGTCGTCGCCGAAGAACTCGCGAAGGTCTGCGGCAACCTGGCGCGTTAGGTTCGTGCGATCGTCGTACATCGTCAGCACAATGCCTTCAATGCGTAAGGGATGACCGAAGGAGTCCCGGACACGATCGATGGTGTCCATCAGCTCAGAAACCCCCTCCAGGGCGAAGAATTCGCATTGAATGGGGACGAGAACGCTATCGGCCGCCATGAGAGCATTCAGGGTTAACAGGTCGAGGGCGGGCGGGCAGTCGATCAGGATGTAGCGGTACTTTCCGTCTAGCTGAGTGAGGTGTCGACGCAGAATCGACTCTCGATCTTCGACAGAGATCAACTCGAGGTTGACGCCGATGAGATTCTTATCGGCAGGGAGCAGGTCGAGGCCTTCCATCTCGGTGCGCTGAATGGCCTCGGCGATCGGTTTGTTATCGACCAGGACGTTGTAGGTAGTCAGGGTCTCGGGCGACTTCTGTAGGCCGAGGCCGCTTGTAGTGTTGCCTTGGGGATCGGAGTCGATCAGGAGAACCGGGATATCGCTCGCCGCAAGGGCCGCTCCGAGGTTAATAGCGGTAGTTGTCTTCCCAACACCGCCTTTTTGGTTGGTGACGGCTATTACTCTTCTCAAAGGATCACTCTAACATCGTTGTTTCACGTGAAACCACTCTTGCCACGTTTCACGTGAAACACGATTGAGTTTTACGCGACCGGCCCAGACTGCGACCGCTCCAGACTGCGATCACTCCAGACTAAGCGACCGCTCCTGATTTCGTTGTTAGATAGACGTCCAGAATAGCGACCGCAGCCGGTGTGACACCCGGAATCCTCGCAGCTTGGGTCAGGGTTGCAGGGCGCACCCGAGAAAGCTTGTCGGACACCTCCCGGGATATCCCTGGAATGCTAGCGAATGACAACGTCCTTGGAATTTCCTTGTCGGAAGATTGCAGGCGCTCCAACTGCCGGCGCTGCTGAAGCATATAGCCTTCGTACTTGATCTCGGTCTCAGCCGTCATCAACGCGGCATTGCACGGATCCTCACCCACAGCTTCACGAAGCCATTCGCCGAGTTCGCCGATCCGTGCCTCCGGACGACGTAGCCAAGCGGCTTTGGGGCTGTTTCTAAGCGCCGACACGAGACGAGCGACCTGTTCGCGTTTGGACGCGAATATTCTTTTCCGCTTCTCGCTGGCCAACCGTATCGACTCCGCAATCGGCGTAAGGCGTTCGTCGGCATTGTCAATCCGAAGGTGCAGCCGATATTCCGCTCTCGATGTGAACATACGGTACGGCTCATCGGTTCCTTTGGTAATCAAATCATCAATCATGATTCCGATGTAGCTTTCCGAGCGCGGAAGTACGACCGGATCTCGACCAAGCACTTTACAGGCCGCGTTGATACCCGCAATCAGGCCCTGACCCGCCGCCTCCTCATAACCCGATGTCCCGTTGATCTGCCCAGCCAGAAATAAGCCTGGCAGCTTCTTCACTTCCAGCCGATGATCGAGCTCGCGGGCGTCGACCGCATCATATTCGATGGCATAACCCGGTCGAAGCATCTCAGCGTGTTCAAGTCCACGGATCGAGGAGATCATGGCCGCCTGAACATCAATCGGCATGCTGGTTGACATCCCGTTCACATAGATTTCATGCGTGTCGAGCCCTTCGGGCTCAAGGAAGATCTGGTGGGACTCCTTGTCAGGAAACTTCACGAACTTGTCTTCGATGGACGGGCAGTACCGCGGACCGATCCCCTCAATCTGACCGCTATACAGCGGGGAGCGGGCGAGACTGTCGAGAATCACCGACTTAGTCGCTGCGGTAGTCCGACCGAGATGACACGGTACCTGCGGGCGGTCGATCGTCGCCGTAAGGAACGAGAAGGGGACAGGCTCCGGATCCCCAGGCTGGATGTCAAACTGAGACCACTCGATTGTGCGGCCGTCCAGACGCGGAGGAGTTCCGGTCTTCAGCCTGGTCCACCCCAAACCGAGACCTCGAATCTGATCTCCAAGGATTTGGGACGGAGGTTCGCCATTGCGCCCGCACGAAAAGCGCTGCTCGCCCACATGAGCCAAGCCGTTCAGGAACGTGCCGGTGGTTATGATCACCGCACCGCAACGTAATGTTCGGCCATCGACCAGAACCACGCCGCGGACGTTGCCTTCCTCGATCACAAGCGCCGCGACTTCGGCCTGCTTAATCGATACGTTGGGCTCATTTTCGAGCACCTGCCGCATACGAATTCGATACTGCTTCTTGTCGCACTGGGCGCGAGGCGACCAGACGGCGGGCCCGCGGCTTGTATTCAGAAGCCGGAACTGGATTCCCACGGCGTCAGTCACTTCGCCCATCACGCCACCCAGCGCATCAATCTCGCGAACAAGGTGGCCTTTTGCGATTCCACCTATCGCAGGATTACACGACATCTGAGCGATGAGGTCAGCATTCATAGTGATCATGGACGTGCGAAGGCCGAGACGCGCACAGGCACGCGCCGCCTCGCAACCGGCGTGACCGCCGCCGACCACTACAATGTCACAGGACTGTTCCACTGATAACATTGTAGCCAGACAAAAATGGAGATTTTGGTAATCGGAGGAGGGGGCAGGGAACACGCTTTAGCTTGGAAATTAAGGAGTTCGCCCTCCGTCCGCCGGGTTCACTCCGCACCCGGGAACCCCGGGATCGCCGCTCTGGGGCAATGCCACGCAGACCAGGATTATGTCGCATTGGCGGAGGACTTGGGGGTCGACCTCACTGTGGTGGGGCCTGAGGCGCCACTGGTTGCCGGCCTGGTGGACCGGTTTCGCGCCGAAGGAATGGCCATCGTCGGTCCTACGGCGAAGAACGCCGCAATCGAAGGCAGCAAGATTCACTCGAAGCGCTTGATGGAGCGCCTGGGGATTCCAACGGCCAAGTTTCGAACCGCCGCCACGCGCGAGGAGGCGAAGGGCGCGCTCGCCGGCTTCACGTTGCCCGTCGTCATTAAGACCGACGGACTCGCCGCCGGCAAAGGCGTGGCAATTGCCCATACTCACGAAGACGCGGAAAACGCGATCGACTCGCTCCCCGCGCCTTTTGTGATAGAAGAATTTCTCGAGGGCGAGGAGGTCAGCTTTATCGTTCTGTGTGACGGCAGCCGGGCAGTGCCTCTCGAACCATCGCAGGATCACAAACGCGCGCTTGACAACGATCAAGGTCCGAATACAGGCGGGATGGGCGCTTACTCCGATTCCCGTATCCTGAATGGCCAGCAGCGTGGGCAGATCATGGACACGATCATCGAGCCGGTCGTTCGGGCAACTGCCTACACTGGCTTTCTGTACGCCGGACTGATGATGACCGCCAACGGGCCGAGCGTTCTCGAATTCAACGCTCGGATGGGCGACCCCGAAACGCAGCCTCTGATGATGCGGCTCCGCAGCGACTGGGGTGAGGTCTTGATGGCGGCGGCGCGTGGCGCCCTTGGTCCGAACACGCTCGACTGGTCATCTGAGAGCGCAACGTGCGTTGTGCTTGCGTCAGGCGGCTATCCCGGCGCGTTCGAAAGCGGCAAGGAGATTACGGGACTCGATTCCGTGCGCGACGCTGTGGCATTTCACGCCGGCACCCGGGAAGAGGGGGACCGCATCGTAACCGCAGGCGGGCGCGTTCTCGGAGTAACCGCGCTGGGAGCGGATCTCCGGCAGAGTATCGACCGCGCATATGCGGCAGTGAAAGTCATTCATTTCGAAGGAATGCGCTACCGCAAAGACATCGGGGCCAAGGGCCTCAAAAGATACAATGAAGCAGGTGTGGGCACGTAGCTCAGTTGGATAGAGCGGCCGCCTCCTAAGCGACAGGTCGGCAGTTCGAATCTGCCCGTGCCCACCAGGTCAGACGTTTGCGCCGCAGACGCGCTCACGCAATGCCGTCAGGATCGCATCCGGCACACAGAGGTTGTTCCGGTATCCCGTACCCAGCTCGATAGAGGGTTTATTGGCGCCGTGAAAATCGGAGCCGCCGGTAATCGCGAGATCATAACGATCCGCGAGCGACTGGTAGTAAGAGACGTTCTCAGGAGAATGGTCGCTGTGAAAAACCTCGATCGCCTGTAAGCCCGCATCGGCTAGTTCCTTCATATATTCGGCGATGATCACCCAGTTATTTCGCGCGACGCGCACCGGGTGCGCGAGCGAACTGATTCCACCGGCATTGCGAATGCGTTCGATCGCCTCTTCGGTGGGTATTTCGTGACGCTGCACATAACCGCGCGCGCTTTCGTCCAGGTACTGGTCGAACGCGTCCTGAAGATCCCGCGCGTAGCCTTTCGCGACGAGTACACGGGCGAAATGCGGGCGCGCGGTCAGCGTGCGCCCCTGGGTCTCGACTTCCTCAAGCGTGATCTCGATCCCGAGAGAGTTCAGCTTTTTGATGAGCCGGCGATTCCGATCGCGGCGACTCTCGAGCAGAAAATCGAGCCAGGAACGAAACTCCTCGGTCGGGGGATCGCAGGGGAAGTAGCCGAGTAGGTGCATCGAGCCGCCACGAAAGCGAGTCGAAAGCTCAATCCCGCAGATCAGGAGCAGGTCGGCTTGAGCCGCAAACGGCACGGCCTTCTCGTAACCTTTGATCGTGTCGTGGTCAGTGATCGCAAGCGCGCCGAGGCCGACACGCTTTCCTTCCGCAACAAGCTCCGCGGCGGTAAACGTCCCGTCGGACTGATCCGTGTGGCTGTGAAGATCGATCATTTACGCGGACAGGTATCCCTTCTCGGCGAGCTTTCGCCAGATTTTGTCCACGCTCTCATCCACCGTCTCGCGATCCGAACGTACCGTCACGTCGGGATTGAGCGGCGGTTCGTACGGATCCGAGATGCCCGTGAAGCTTCCCACCTCGCCGGCAAGCGCCTTCTTATACAGACCTTTTACATCGCGGCCTGCGAGCACGTCGATCGGGCATTCGACATAGACCTCAACGAAATTGTCGATCGTTTTCTTTACTTCATCGCGCGTGTCGCGATAAGGCGAGATGGCGGCCACGATCACGACCACGCCGTTGCGGGACAGCAAGCGGCTGACGAAACCAATCCGGCGTATATTCGTGTCGCGGTCTTCGCGGCTAAACCCCAATCCCTGCGAGAGATTCGTGCGAACAATATCGCCGTCAAGCAACTCAACCCTGGCGTTTGCGTCTCGAAGCCGCTCGATCAACTTCTCCGATATGGTGCTTTTGCCGGCGCCGGACATCCCGGTAAGCCAGATGGTGAAACCTGTGTGCGTCATGCGGGAACCCGTCTTTCGAGCAATTCGCGCAACAGAACATCTACGGTGCGTTCGGCGCGGCCTTCGGGACTGATGTGGATGCCACACTCCTTTGCGACATCATCCTCCCACCACCAACGCCCAGCGCGCTCGTGTTCACCGTCGAAGACGGCGCGTGTGCACGGGTCGCATCCGATGCTGCGGTATCCGGCGGCGTAAAGCGCGTGAACGGGAAGACTATTGCGCTCGGTGTACTCGAGAACGTCAGCCGCGGTCCAGTCGACGAGCGGGCTGATGCGGACGGGAGACACGGATCGGTCGAAGACCTCGGTATCGGCGCGTTCGGGGCTCTGTTCACGACGAATGCCAGTCAAATAGGCGGGCACTCCGCGCATTCGCAGCGCCAGCGGACGAACTTTTCGGATGTTGCAGCAGAGCATGCGCTGGGGAACATTGTCGCGAAAGAGGTCCCTTCCGTAAGTTGAGACCATCGCGTCAACTTCGGATTCCTCGGGCTTGAGCCGTTCGACGTTGATCCCGTATCTATCTTCGACGGAGGCAATCATGTCCAAGGTCGCGGTAGGTAGACGACCGGTGTCTATGGTGATCACCGGAAGCCGGACGTTCATGCGCGTCAGGAGATCGAGAATGACAACTCCCTCTCGCTGAAAGCTGGTGAGGAGCGAGAGAGAACGGCCGAACTCAGCGAGGGCGTCCGTCAGGACACGGCTCGCTGACTCCGCAGGTGTCATGAGATCTCTCCGATTCCGATAGGGGGGACATTGGAGCGGGAGACGGGATTCGAACCCGCGACATCGACCTTGGCAAGGTCGCACTCTACCAGCTGAGTTACTCCCGCTTGAGGGAAACCTACATTTTCTCTTGTGTGGGCGTCCGCTGTCAAACACCATGGTACCCCGTCGCCTCCGCCCAGCCGCGTAAGATGTGGGAGTACATGGCGCAGGAATACGCATTCGAGATGGCAACTTCGGCGATCCGCTTCGGCGCGGGAGCAACGCGCGAAGTGGGATCGGACCTCAGGGACATGGGAGCGAAAGCGGTCCTGGTATTCACGGATCCTACCCTGCGGCGATTGCCGCCTTTTGCGACCGTTATGGATTCGCTGGAGAACAATGGCGTCAAGTACAGCGTGTTTGACCATGTGCGCGTAGAACCTTCTGATGACTCAATTCGCGAGGCGGTTGCGTTCGCCTCGAACGCCGAGTTTGACGCAATTGTGGCGGTTGGCGGCGGATCCACGATTGACACTGCGAAGGCGGCGAATCTCTACGCCTCCTGGCCCGCAGACTTGCTTGACTACGTCAACCAGCCTGTGGGCAAAGGCTTGCCGGTACCGGGCCCGCTGAAACCGCTTATTGCCATTCCGACAACCGCAGGGACGGGAAGCGAGACCACCGGCGTCGCGATCTTCGATTACAAACCTCTCCGCGCGAAGACAGGCGTCGCGCACCGACGGCTGAAGCCCACGCTTGGCATCGTTGACCCGGACAACACGCGCACGCTTCCTCCGCAAGTGGCGGCATCATCGGGGCTCGATGTCCTCAGTCACGCGATCGAATCGTGGACTGCACTTCCCTTCCGCGAACGGCCTCGGCCCGAACGGCCGTTGTTGCGGCCAGCGTACCAAGGTTCCAACCCGATCAGCGATATCTGGAGTCTGGAGGCCCTGCGGTTGACCGCGAAATACCTTCGACGCGCGGTGGCGGATCCGTCCGACGATGAGGCGCGTGGTTCAATGCTGCTCGCGTCTTCGTACGCGGGAGTCGGATTTGGCAACGCGGGCGTGCATCTGCCGCACGGGATGTCGTATCCGGTGGCAGGGTTGATTCGCGATTACCGACCTGCGGGATATTCAGGCGTGGATCATGCGCTTGCGCCGCACGGCATTTCTGTAATTCTGAACGCACCAGCGGTGTTTCGTTTCACGGCGCAGGCCTGCCCGGCGCGGCATCTCGAAGCAGCTGCCATTCTTGGCGCCGACGTAAGCCAAGCGAAAGACAACGACGCGGGAGACATTCTAGCCGATGAGTTACGCAGGTTGATGCGCGACCTCAACGTGCCCAACGGGCTACGCGATCTCGGGTATTCGAGTTCCGATATACCAGCTCTGGTTGAAGGGACGTTGCCTCAGCACCGAGTCACTAAGCTCGCGCCGAGACCTGCTTCTGCAGAGGATCTGGCGAAGCTGTTCGAAGAATCGATGCGATGCTGGTGAAATGGCGAAAGAACTGAGCGATCTGTTGCGGACGACCATCGAGCGCGAGTTACCAGAACTCGAGAGACTCGGAGACGAGGCAGCGGCTATCCGACCGAAGGGCGAAGGATCATGGTCGCCGAAGGAGGAACTCGGACATCTGATCGATTCGGCGGCAAACAACCATATGCGATTCGTGCGCGCTTCCCTGGACGGAATTTATCGGGGACCGGGTTATGCGCAAAACGACTGGGTGTCGATACACGCATATCAAGAGATGCCCTGGAGCGAGATTGTTTCAACCTGGTTATCGCACAATCGGCTGGTCGTTCGAACTGTCGAAAACGTGCCCGAAAACAGGCTCGGCGCCGATTGTTTTATTGGTGGAAATGAGACGCCCGAAACGCTCGCTTTCATCATCAGGGACTACGTGCTCCACATGCAGCACCACATTGATCATCTCCTTGGCAGAGAAGTAGTTACAGAGTATCCGAGCCAAGCAGCAGCGAAGGCTCGGGCACACAATCTTTAGCCCTCGGTGAGAGCGTTTTTTTGCTCTATTTCAGTAGCGTTTCGACGTGCGCGTATGTGTTAGACTACCTCCTGTTTGCAGTAGCGGGATTCTCAAAACCGACCCCCTTCCTGCTTTAACCACGGAATATCGAAAGAACGAGGCTTGCCTCCGGAACAGGAGACTTGTGAGCTCCCCGGGAGAACTATTGTCCTGATGAACGATGAGCATCAAAACCCCTGGGAACTCATCAAAGCAGAGCTGCGGAGGAGACTGAGCGCTGAAAGCTTTGAGAACTGGATCGCCGGCACCCACTTCGCCGGCGTAGAGGGGCGGACACTTCTCGTTCATGCGCCCGATGCAAACTGCGTGGCGATGATCGAAGAAGAGTATCTGAAGACGATCGAATCGATCGTACGCGCACTACCTGGCAGCGGCTTTGATCGGGTGCGCGTGTCGACCGATACGCCGCACATTTCGAACGGACAATCGCCACGGCATTCTCCCACGGCGGAGTTTGAGTCGCCTGTCCCGCTCAACGCGAAATTCACATTCGAGACGTTTGTGGTCGGCAGCTCGAATCAGTTTGCGCATGCCGCTGCGCACTCCGTCGCGATGAATCCTTCACGCCGCTACAATCCGCTCTACATCTACGGCGGCGTCGGCGTGGGCAAAACGCACCTGATGCACGCGATCGGACGCGAGTTGATGGCTCGTGGAAGGATGCGCGTGATTTTCACGACGAGCGAGCGATTCACTAACGAAGTCGTGAGCGGGATCAAGTACGGAAAGATGGCCGAACTTCGCGCCCGTTACCGCACTGCGGACGTGCTGCTCATCGACGACATTCAGTCTCTCGGATCCAAGGAACGGACTCAGGAGGAGTTCTTCCACACCTTCAATGAGCTACACGATGCGCAGAAGCAGATCGTGATCTCGAGTGACTGTCCGCCAAAAGAAATTGGCGGACTCGTCGAGCGACTGCGCTCCCGGTTCGAGTGGGGCCTTATGGCGGACATCCAATCGCCGGATCTGGAGACTAAGGTGGCAATCCTTCAGAAGAAAGCGGAATTGGAAGGCTCCGAACTACCGGTGGACGTCTGCACATTTATCGCGGAGAAGACGAAGACGAATGTGCGCGAACTGGAAGGAGCTCTCGTCAAGCTGCTTGCGTATTCCTCTCTCACGGAGACGGCGATCTCAATCTCGATGGCGAGGCAGGTCCTGAAGCACCTGATCGAAAAACAGGAACGCCGAGTCAGCATTGAATCCGTACAGAAGGCGGTCGCTGAACGGTACGGACTGAAGCTTTCTCAACTGAAGGAGAAAAGCAACCGGAAAGAGGTGGTGGTCCCGCGCCAGGTAGCCATGTATCTGGTCAAGGAACTGACCAAAGCGTCACTGCCGGAGATCGGGCGGGCGTTCGGCGGAAAGCATCACACGACGGTGATCCACTCCATTTCCCGGATCGCCACACAAAAGGCCGCTGATCCGGACCTGAACAAATTGATCAACAGCATACTCGACTCATTTGAATGAGTTTGTTCGGTTCTCCACAGAGCCAGCAGAAAAGAAGCTCTGGAAATCTGTGTAAAACCGGTTGCAGCGCCAACGCCCACGAAAAACCCTATGCCGTCCGCAGGGCGGAAATGACAGCAAGCGCTATTTTTTTGTATAATTTAGATAGACTTCCACATTTCGACAACCCCTACTAATACGGTTCTCTCAGGTATTGATTCCTGAAGCCGAAAGAACGGGATCTGGAGCCACTCAATGGAGTTCACAGTCAGCAGGGCCGATCTGGTACGCGAACTGAGTCTGTCACAGGGAGTGGTAGAGAAAAAGACCACCATACCCATCCTTTCGAACGTCCTGCTCGAGGCTTCGGCAGACCGTCTTTACCTCACAGCGACCGATCTCGAACTAGGGTTGCGGACGTCCTGTCCCGCGAAGGTGAAGAAGGAAGGTACGGGAACGATCCCCGCAAAGAGGCTGCTCGACTATGTTCGGCTTCTCCCCGACGCCGAGATCACGATCAAATTCGCTGAAAACCACTGGGCATCGCTGACGTGCGGGCGGTCCCGGACGCGCATTGCCGGCATGAGCCGCGAGAGTTTTCCTGAACTGCCGGCCATGCCGGAAATCGTGGCGGAGATTCCGGCGAAGCAGCTTTCCGCGATGATCGCAAGGACGGTGTTTGCTATTTCGATGGAAGAGAGCCGGTTCACTCTGAACGGCGCGTTGATGCTTCTTTCGGGCAACGGAATGACGATGGTGACGACCGATGGTCACCGAATGGCATACATCCAGCGATCTGGAGAGGGAGCCAACGGCCATGTGTCTTACCGGGCTTTGGTACCGCGGAAGGCGATGGGCGAAATCCTGAAGCTCAGCGATGATCTGGAAGGCAATATCCGGTTCGGCGGAGACGACAATCATCTGTTCTTTGAATTCGGTCCTCGCCTCCTGATCACGCGGAAGCTATCGGGAACATTTCCGGACTATGAAAGGGTTCTTCCGCAGGACAACATGCATGTTGCGCGGCTTGCTACGGCCGAGATCAAGAGCGCAATCGAACGGGTGGCTCAGTTCGCCGACGAACGCTCGCGCGCCATTCGAGTCCAGTTCACGTCCGGGGAAGTAAGAGTCTTTTCTTCCGCCCTCGAAACCGGCGAATCGGAAGAGAGCGTTCCGGGAGAATACGCCGGGCCGGATCTAGAGATCGGATTTAACGCCCAGTATCTTCTCGATTTTCTGCGCGCCGTGCCGCAGGATCATGTCGCGTTCGCGTTGAAGGACCAAAAGAGCGCCGGAGAACTCAGGCCAGGCACGCCGGCAGAGGGTGAGCAGGAGCAGTACCGATATGTCGTGATGCCAATGCGCATCTGACGTTTGCAAGTTGAATTAACCATATGGAAGAAAATCAGGTTCCGGCTTCGCCGGAAGTGTACGATTCAAGTTCAATCAAGGTTCTCGAAGGGCTGGAAGCTGTTCGCAAGCGTCCCGCGATGTATATCGGGTCGACGCGCGAGGCAGGCCTGCATCACCTCGTTTACGAGGTTGTGGACAACTCCGTCGATGAAGCTCTGGCGGGATATTGCACGGAAATCGAAGTCACGATTCACCTCGACGATTCGGTCACCGTCGTCGACAACGGCCGTGGAATTCCGGTCGATATGCACGACGAAGGTATCTCCGCAGCGGAGGTCGTTATGACCAAACTGCACGCTGGCGGAAAATTCGATTCGAACAGCTACAAGGTCTCCGGCGGATTGCACGGCGTAGGCGTGAGCTGCGTCAACGCGCTCTCCGAAAAGCTCCACCTCGAGATCTGGCGCGCCGCCAAAGGCGACAAGACCTCGCAGACCTGGGAACAGGATTACGAGCGCGGCGTCCCCAAAGGCGCGCTGCAGGCGACGGGCAAAGCCGGCCGCAAGACGGGCACGAAGATCACGTTCAAACCGGACTCGACCATCATGGAGGCCACGAAGTTCAACTTCGACACGCTCGCGCAGCGGCTCCGGGAACTGGCGTTCCTCAACAAGGGCCTTAAAATCACTCTGGTCGATGAGCGGGAAGAGCCGGAGAAACAGCAGGCGTTCCTCTATACCGGAGGTATCGCGGAGTTCATTAAACACCTGAACCGCGGGAAGAGCGTTCTGCACGAGAACCCGATCTACATGGAAGGCGAGAAGCCAGGCCCAAGCGGGACGGTGGGCATCGAGATCGCCCTGCAATATAACGACGGCTACTCGGAAACGCTCTTCAGCTTCGCGAACAACATTAACACCGTCGACGGCGGCACCCACCTGAGCGGCTTCCGCAGCGCATTGACGCGCACGATTAACTTTTACGGACAACAGGCGGGGCTGTTCAAGGACGTCAAAGAGAATCTCACCGGCGACGATGTGCGCGAAGGCCTCACTGCCGTCGTCAGCGTCAAAGTGCCGCAACCGCAGTTTGAAGGCCAGACGAAGGGCAAACTGAACAGCGATATCGCTGGCCAAGTTCAACAGCTCGTGAATGACAAGCTGGGGGAATTCTTCGAGAAGAATTCCTCGGTGATGAAACGAATCGTCTCTAAGGCCATAGATGCGGCGCGCGCTCGCGAAGCAGCCCGCAAGGCCCGCGACCTGACTCGTCGCAAAGGCGCGCTTGATTCGGGCGGTTTGCCTGGCAAGTTGCGCGATTGCCAGGAGCGCGACCCGCAGCGGTGCGAATTATTCCTGGTAGAAGGCGAATCGGCCGGCGGAACGGCGACGCAGGGCCGCGACCGGCGCTTTCAGGCTATTCTTCCGCTCAAGGGGAAGATTCTCAACGTCGAGAAGGCCCGGTATGACCGCATGCTGGGCCACGACGAGATCCGCACGCTCATCACCGCGATGGGTACGGGTATCGGCAAGGACGACTTCGACGCGTCGAAGCTTCGCTACGGCAAGATCATCATCATGACCGACGCCGATGTGGACGGCTCCCATATCCGCACGCTACTGCTGACGTTTTTCTTCCGGCACATGCGGGAGCTGATCGAGAGGCAGAACGTGTTTATCGCACAGCCGCCGCTCTACAAGATCAAGCGTGGAAAGAGCGAGAAGTACATCAAGAACGAGGCAGAGTTTACGAAGGAGATCATGCGCCGCGCGACCGAGAATCTGACGGTTGAATTCGGCGTGAACGGCGTGGGGCCGAAAGGACGGCTCGAAAGCGGCGATCTCCGGGCCTTTCTAATGAATCTCGATGAGTTCGACCAGATGTCGCATAAGCTCGAACGCCGGCTGCGAGATTCGCGCGTTGTGGATGTGCTTTCGGACGCGAATCTTGCGCTCGATACCAAAAACGAATTCAGCGCGCGAGACAACCTGGAGAAACTCGCCGATGCGCTGAAGAGAGCGGGCCTCGATTCCACAATTGATACCGATGAAGAGCACTCCGCGTTTTCGCTCAGCTTTCAGGATTCCACGCGTGGAACGCGGCGGATAGGGATTGAGCTTTCGCAGCAGCCCGAGTACCGGAAGTTCCGCCTGCTGGCGAAACAAATCGCCAAATCCAATCAACCTCCTTTCACTGTAGTGAAAGGGGAACATCGTGATGCTCTGACCAACTGGCGAGATCTTCTGGAGCACGTAAAGGCGGAGGGGAAGCGCGATGCCTCGGTGCAACGTTACAAGGGGCTCGGCGAGATGAACGCCGAGCAACTGGCCGACACGACAATGGATCCGGAAAAGCGTACACTTCTTAGCGTTCGACTGGAGGATGTGGTCGCGACGGATCAGATCTTCACAACCTTGATGGGCGAAGACGTGGAAAATCGGCGGCGCTTCATTGAGGAGAACGCGCTCGACGTCAAGAACCTCGACGTTTAGGCACTGGCACGCCGATTGCTATTTCGGGTGGCGTGCCGGGATCTGATTCCTATATCTGGCAGGCGCGGACGCACACAGTACGCGTCGCGCTCGACCTTATCGATTTAATTAACGCCGCTCTCAAAGACCCTCGAAACGCCCGCGACGGGGAGTGCGGCGGCATACTGTTAGGCCGCGTACGAGAGCCATTCTCAATCGAGGTTTGCGGGTTTGAGCCTATCCGAAGTGAGCATCATCGGGGTACGATTTTCGGACTCGGACTGCGTGAACAACAGCGCGTCGCTCGGCGCGTCGGAAGTCTGGCCAAGCCTAAGTCGGTACACCCCGTGGGGTTCTTTCGGACACATCTTCGGCCAGGCCTCTACCTCGATCAGGACGATTTTGGGCTGATGCAGGATGCGTTTGGAGATCCCTCTGACATTGCGCTCTTAATTCGCCCCGCAGAGCCGGGTTCGCCGAATGCGGGCATCTTCGTTTGGGAAGACGGCGATATCGACCGGCGCCAGGCGGCCCAACTCTTTCCTTTTGACAGCAACACCCTTCGCGCCGAAGGACCCATTGAAGCCGCGCCCGCCCAGCCGGTGTCAACGCGGCGGAATACTGCTATACGGATTCCGTCGAT
The DNA here is from genome assembly GCA_035262625.1 of Bryobacteraceae bacterium. Classification (GTDB taxonomy): domain Bacteria; phylum Acidobacteriota; class Terriglobia; order Bryobacterales; family Bryobacteraceae; genus BOG-234. The sequence goes on along the minus strand of DATFSM010000024.1, from coordinate 148,458 downwards.
TCCAAAGCCTGTTCTCGGATGGTCTATTGCGGCCGTTGCCGGGCTGATTTTGGTCGTGGGGGGCCTCACCACTGCCCACCGCGTAGTGGGCGCGAGCCAGGTCAGCGACACTACGCGGCCCCTGAACCTCCGGATGCGGAAGAAAGGCGACGCGATCACGGTCGATTGGGATCGGAAAGCTACATCACTGCAAGCGGCTTCGTCCGCCGTGCTGACCATCCGCGATGGCCCCGAAGAGCAAAAACTGACGCTGAATCGCGGCGATCTCGAACATGGCAATGTTCAGTTCTGGCCTCGTTCAGACGACGTCTCCGTGCGAATGGATGTCGGCAGACCGATCGCGCAGCGCGCACCGGTTATCGAACCGCCAAAAATGGCGGGAATAGCCGAGGCCAAGACCGAGCCAGTTCCTGAGAAGCCTGTCCCCACCCCCAAAGCTCTTCCATACCTTGAAACCACCGAGACGACTCCTGTTGTTGTGGCGCGCTACTCGGATGAGACGCCTGAGCTTCCTCGCACTTCTCCTTCCACTTCAAAACCCACAGCGCAGCTGTCTCCGCCCCCGCCGACAATGGTCAGATCCGAACGAGAGGAGCGCGCAGCTCTCGAGGTCTCCGCCAGTCCGCTTCCCGCAATGCCCGCGCCCGAGTCCCGCGAGACGCCTTCACCTGCAAAAGTAATTCGTCAACCCGGTGCGCCGCGGCCCGCGGGGGTAGCGGTCTCCGTTCATGTTGAACACCGGAATTCAGGCGAGGTCCGCAAGGTGGTCAGCCACGTACCGCTCCTCGGCCGCTCCTTTCACGGGAGCGCCGGAGACAACTTCAGCCCCGCCCGGCCAGTCCGTCCTCTCGAGCCCCGCGTGCCCGAGTCTCTCGCCCGGTACGTCGTCGGCGACGTTGACGTTGACGTCAAATTGTCTCTGGACAAGCACGGAGCCGTAAGAAACGCCGAGATCCTGAACGGTATGGGCTCCGAACTGGCAAGCCTTGCGGCCAATTCGGCGACTTCGGCGATGTGGGAGCCCGCGTATGACGGCGACCGGCCTGTAGCCAGCGACGTTGTAATTCACTACCGCTTCAAATCGCGCGATTAACTAATCCAGCATTTGCAACGCTGCCGTTAATTCGCTTTGCGTGTGAGAATCGCCTGACGCGGCCGTAACCTCAATGCCCTTGCGGTAAAAAGCGCGCGCTTCATCAAGCTTGCCGAGCTTTTCGAGCGTTTGTCCGCCGTGGAAGTACGCCGCTGCGTACGTCGGGTTTCTTGCCAGAAGCTGATCGAACTCCTGGGCTGCGCCTTCGAGGTCCCCGCCTTTTAGATATTCCATAGCGAGTCCATAGCGACTGAAGGCATTATCCGGCTGCTGCTCGACCATTGATCGCAGAACGTCCAGACGCGGGTTGCCCATGACAATTGTTACTATAACGTCCAGCCATGCCGCGCCTTCACCCGAGTATTGCGCTTGTATTTCTGGCTTTGCAGGCAGCGGCCCAGCTTGCTCCGCCGAACGAACAGGGCGTCGCAATGGGCCATATTCACCTGAATCAGACCGATCCCGCGGTCGCGGCAGCATTCTTCACCGATATGATCGGCGCGCAACCTTAGACGCATGCATCCCTCAAGGGTGTCAGCGTGCCCGGCGCGGTTATACTTTTCACGAAAGCTTCGCCGTCCGGCCCGAGCGTTGGAACCTCAGTCAATCATTTCGGGTTCATTGTGCCCGATCTGACGCCTTACCTGGCCCGCTTCGAAAAGACAGCATATAAAACGTCTCGGCCCACCGCCGGGGGCGTGCAACTCATGATCGACGGCCCCGATGGAGTAAGGGTAGAGCTAACCGAAGACCGTTCGATGAAAGACCCGATTCGGTTCCATCATGTTCACTTCAGCAGCCCGGATCCGAAAAAGATGCAGGACTGGTATAAGACCAACTTCGGAGCGACGCCGAGCAGGCGCGCGAACTGGGATTCCGGCGACGTTCCCGGCGCGAATCTGACTTATGGCCCCGCTGAAACAGTGGCGGCGACACAGGGCCGCGCGATCGATCACATCGGGTTTGAGATCAAAGGGCTTGAAGCATTTTGCAGAAAACTGACCGACAGCGGAATCAAGCTCGACATTCCCTACCGCCAGATACCGCAGATCAATCTCGCGCTCGCTTTTCTCACCGACCCTTGGGGAACGCGGATTGAGCTCACAGAGGGTCTGGACTCGAAAGATTCGGCAAAATAGAACGTGTGTCCCCTGTTTCTGCCCGGCGCTCCAATACCCATGACTGGGATATTCAACGGCGATTGCGCCTCCGAGGCGTTCCACGTAATCCCGGCTGAAACGCTTAGAGAATGCTGTAACCGCGGCTATGCGCGCGGATCATGCGAAAAGGCCGCCCGGGTAGACCCGGACGCAGCCCGCTTTCTGGTGCGTTCGGACCAGGATGGCCGGATCGAAGTCGCATGGGCGACTGAACGGAACCATCATCCGGTCGCCGTCGGAACGCTGCGAATCAGTGCAGACGAGCCTGCGGGAACGGAGCCGCTGGAACGTCAGGCACGGGCTTTCGCAGACGCCTACCTTCGACAGAAAGGACGCGGATGATGGAGGGGCGCTTCGTTCACGAATCCGCTTCGGAATACTCGGAGCTTGCGCTTCCGAACGACGCCAACGGACTGGGAAATCTGCTGGGCGGCAAGATCATGCATCTGGTCGACCTGGCTGGCGCCATTGCGGCGATGAAGCACTGCCGGCATCCCGTCGTCACGGCATCGGTCGATCACATGGACTTTATTCATCCGGTCCGGATGGGGCAACTGGTGCGCCTGCGCGCGAGCGTCAACCGCGCATTTCGCACGTCCATGGAAGTAGGCGTCAAAGTTTGGGTGGAGGATCTGCTCTCGGGAAACGAGAGGCATGTATCGTCCGCGTATCTGACCTTTGTGGCGGTGGACACTCACGGCGCCGGCACGAGGGTTCCACCGGTCATTCCGCAAACCGAGGACGAGATCCGAAGATACAGACAGGCCGGAGAGCGTCGCGAATATCGGCTATCACTTCGACCGCGGCCAACCGCGAAATAAAGCGGACCTAAACGTCCTCTTCCTTGTGCATGTACTTGATATTGCTTTTGTAAAGAAGGAGGTTCGGAGCGCCGTCCCGATTCACCTTCAGGCAGGCGCGGTCATACCACTCGATGATGCCTCTCAGAACTTCGCCGTCCTTCAGGGTGATGACCATGGGCGTCTTCGACTGCATCTGCTTAACGTAATAGAAATTTTCCGCGTTGGTCTGATCCGGCGGCACGGGGCGCTTCTGGGGAGGGGAACCCGACGGACCCTTTCGAGGGGAATCGATTTTCTCCTTAATCTCGTTGAATGAAGGGCGGATTAGTTTCCGGTTGGCCGATTCCACGGAATTCCTTTCTCAGCGGGAAAGCAAACTAGCGATTTGCGGGTTTTGACCCGAAAAGACATGGCCTATAGAAGCCAGCAGGGATGCTCCCAGCCTTTTCATCATTCATAACATACCGAGGCGTGCGGCGAAACGGCTCCCGGCGAAAGCAAATCGGCATATGATACGCCCATGGATCGGCGAGACTCCTGAAGACATCCGCGGCGGCATTTGCGCCTGTAGCCAAAGCGCCTGCGCGGTCCGGTCGCGATCGTAAAGGATTCCGGCGATCCAGTCGCGGCCTCTCCGCGGGTCCAATGGGCGATCGGAGAACTTCGCGTGGCGCTCGATCGGCCCATGCCGGATCGCTCGATCGACCGAAGGCGATTCGCGACTGGCATTACGACCGGGACGGTTGGCGCGAGTACCTCTCGATGCTCGCGTCGAAAGATTCAATCGATTCAGCCTCACATTCGGCATCGGATATGACTCGCGATTCCTATTTCCACTTCCCCTATCCATCTCTGGTCGAAGTTCCTGACTATGACGTCCGGGTCGCCGGCGTATCCAGCGACGACAAGAAGAAGAATCCAGATACGCTCCGTTCCTCGCAAGGGTCATTGCAACTGCGCCACGAGCCCGGGCTACCGACGAATTCGCTTACGCGCCTTACTACGGGACCCGGTCGTAGTTGTTAGAATCCGTGTGAATGCAGCGATTTCGTATCGGCGCCATCACCGATGAATTTTCTCCGGAAATCACGGTAGCGGCGGAGGCGATGCGCGAACTCGGCATGAAGGGCGCCGAACTGCGCATGATTGACGGCAAGAACATCATGGATCTTAGCGACCAAGACGTTGATCGCGCGGTGGACGTGCTGCGGCGCAATGGTCTGCAAGTCATCTCAATCGCATCACCGCTGCTGAAATGCACTCTGCCCGACGGGCCGCCCGTTGACTCGCGTTTCCAGCAGGACAGTTTCAATTCAAAGCACACATTTGAAGACCAGCCGCGACTCGCGGAGCGGGCCTTCAATATCGCGAAGCGAACGGGCGCGAAAATCGTGCGGGTATTTTCTTATTGGCGCGTGATCGAGCCGGACGCGTTGTTTGAGCGCGTAGTGGACGCTCTGCAGGACCTTTCCGACAAAGCGGGGAAGCACGATCTGATTATCGGGCTTGAGAACGAGCACGCCTGTAATATTGCGACTGCCCAAGAGACGGCGCGCGTACTGGCGGCGGTCGATCATGAGAACCTTCAGGTTGTGTGGGACCCGGCTAACGCCTATGTATCGGGAGAGAAGCCGTATCCTTCGGGCTACCGCCTTCTCGAGTCTCATCGGATCGCGCATGTACATGCGAAGGACTGCACGCTGGAAGGACATAAACCGATCTGGGGCCCGCTCGGCGATTGCGATATCGATTGGGAAGGCCAGATTGATGCGCTGGCGGAGGATGGTTACAGCGGTTACATACACCTCGAGACTCACTGGGGCGGTCCCGGCGGCGATAAGCTCGAAGGAAGTAAAATCTGCGGACGCAATCTCAGGCGTTTAGTGGAATCGACCGCTCTCTGACGGCACTTATAATCGTCAGTAGTGCCGAGTCTCCTCGAAGAGAAACTGCTCGGAAAAAATCAGCTTCGGAACCTACCCCCTGCCGCGCTTCGCGCCATTGAGGCGCTGCTCCCTTCGCTGCCCAGCCAACGTCAGACGATTGAGTCGCTGAGTCGATTGTTGAGCGCCGAACCGGACGCTGCGCGGGAGATTCTTGCAGATAAGACGGCGTTGCGGTTGGTGGTCACCGTGTTCTCGTACAGCCGATTTCTATCCGACGCTGTCGTCCGACGTCCGAAGTGGCTGCTGGATATAGCGAGACGGGGAGATCTGCATCGGGGCTTTCTTCCCGAACAATACGAAAGCCAACTCATCCAGGAACTCCCCTTGCGCGGGATGCCGAATGCCGCCGATCTCGCGCTGTTCCGTCGCAAGCAGATTCTGCGGATCGCGCTGCGCGATGTTCTGCGCTTCGCGGACCTGTCGGAAACCGCCGAAGACCTCTCAAACCTCGCCGATGCGATTCTGAACGTCACGTGGCGGAGGATTCGAAGCGAGTTGTCGCTCGATCCGGGGGCGCCGGACAATCCGTTTTCGGTGATCGCGCTAGGCAAGCTGGGCGGGCGCGAGCTGAACTACAGCTCGGATATCGATCTGATGTTCGTGTATGCGGGCGGCGAAGGAGCGGGGCCTGTTACCGCCAAAGAGTTCTTTCAGCGCGCGGCGAACCTGATGACCGAGACGCTTTCGGCTTACACGCCTGAGGGCATGTGTTATCGCGTCGACCTTCGTCTGAGACCCGATGGACGGCTTGGCGACGTGTGCCAGGCTCTTGACGGAACGATTCGTTATTACGCGACGCGCGCTCGAGACTGGGAACTCCAGATGCTCATCAAGGCGCGCTTCGCCGCGGGAGACCCCGAACCGTGCCGCGAGCTTCTGGAATCGGTACAGCCGCTGATCTACAAAACCACCACGGACTTCCGCACCGTGGAGGCGGTCTCGGAGACGCGGGCGCGTATTCACGAAAAGCAAGAGCGCAAGAGCGGGAAGAACGGCGTTGACGTCAAACTCGCGCGGGGCGGGATCCGGGATATCGAGTTCCTCGTGCAATGCCTTCAGCGGTTACACGGTGGCCGGGATTCCTGGGTGCGGCACGGCGGTACCCTGCTTGCGCTTTCCCGTTTGCGGGATAAGGATCTGCTCTCGGGTTCGGAGTATTCGCGGCTCGCGGTCGCCTATCAGTTCCTGCGGCATCTCGAGCATCGGCTCCAGTTCGATGAAGATCGGCAGGTTCACACGCTGCCGCGAACCCGCGAGGATCTGAATGTTCTCGCGCGCAAGATGCCGCCAGCCGCAGGCGGAAACGTGGATGGAGACGCACTTGGGCGCGACCTGCAACGGCATCTCGCCAGCGTGCGCGAGTTGTACGATCGCGTGATTCATTCGCAGCGGCCCATGTTTTATACCGCTCAAGAGCTGCTTCCACCACCCCTTGAGGAGTCCGAGACATCGATCTCGACGGCTGAGCCGTCTGAAGAGACGCCCGAGAGGAGCGATTTCCCGTCGGTGAATCTCACCCGCTATCTGGATATTCTTGCGCCCTCGTTCACGCGTTTGTTGACGCAGGGCGCCGTAGTGCGAAGCCAGGCGAGCATGGAGTCGTTTCTCGATAAGGTGGTCGAGATTCCAGAACTGCTCCGTAAACTGGACGAAAACGAGGACCTGGCGCGCTGCACAATCGACGTATTCGAGCACAGTCAGTTTTTCGCGGATCATCTGGTCCGCAACCCCTGGCTTCTGGGCGAGGTGGAACGGGCGGTCGGAGACAAACAGGGACGAACGGGTTTTGCCGCTCCAGAGGATCCGGCGGAGCTGCGCCGATTTTTCGGCGAGCAGATGGTCCGCATCCAGAGCGACAGCGTCTACCATCGCGTGCCGGTGTTCAAGACCTTGAAGCGGACGTCGGATTTGGCCGAGTCCGTAATAGAGGCCGCATATCGGATCGCGCTGCGTGAAGCCTTCGCGGCCGCGCCGCCGGCGAACGCGCAATACGATCCGTCCAACCGGATGATGGTCATCGCGCTCGGGCGGCTTGGGATGCGCGAATTCGATCTGGCTTCGGACGCGGATCTGAATTTCGTAATCCCCGACGAAGACGCCGAGGAGACGCTGTTCTGGACCGGAGTCGCCGAACGAATGATTCAGGTCATCGGAGCGTACACGGGCGAAGGGATCGTGTTCGTGATCGACTCGCGCCTGCGACCCAATGGGCGCGAGGGAGCGCTGGTGCAAACCGAAGGCGCTTACCGCGATTATTTCGCTCTTCATGCCGAGGCGTGGGAGGGCATCTCGTGGATGAAGGCCCGCGCGATTGGAGGCGACAAAGAGCGCGGCACCGCTTTTCTCTACGAACTGCAGGACATCGACTGGAGACGCTACGGTCAAAGCGGGCGTTCACTGACAGAACTGGCACAGATGCGCGCCCGGCTGGAGCGAGAGCAGGGCGCGAGGAATCCATTAAAGGCCGGGTCCGGTGGCTACTACGACATCGATTTCGTCCTGATGTATCTCAGGTTGCGGGGCGCAGGCATGTTCTACAAAGTCTTGAATACGCCCGCGCGAATCGAAGTGATCGAGAAGATGGGGCATCTCGACCGCGAAGATGTCGCGTTTCTGACGAACGCCGCCATTCTTTACCGGGCCATCGATCACGGAATGCGGATTTCCACCGGACATGCCGAAGGACGCCTGCCAACCAACAGCGCTCAGATTGCCATACTGACCGAGCTAGTGCGCCGATGGACGCCGCCCGGAATGATCGAGGGAACACTGGAAGCTGTCACCCGGCGCATTCGCCGCGACACACGTGTATTTTTTCATCGGATATTCGGTCCGGCATAAAATGGGAGAACCGGATGGTTCGCGACGGAATCTACTATTTCCTTGGGCTTACGACGGGCGGAGTGATCGTCGGAATCTTCGCAGGCCCGTGGGCGGGATTTCCGCTGTTTCTGGCGGCGGCGTTCTGCGCATGGTTTTTTCGCGATCCGGAACGTCTGTTGCCCGCCGGCCCGGTTGCCCTTTCTCCGGCGGACGGCAAGGTCGTTTGTGTGGTCCCCGAAGCGGACCGGCAGACGCGCGTCAGCATTTTCCTGAATATTTTCGATGTCCATGTGAACCGGGCGCCGATCGGCGGCGTGATCGCCGATGTGACGTATCAGAGGGGACAGTTCCTCGTCGCGAGCAAAGAGTCTGCGTCGGCGCAGAACGAACAGAACATCGTCACGATTCGCGCCGAAGACGGAACAAAGGTCGTGTTTAAACAGATCGCGGGGTTGCTCGCGCGGAGGATCGTCTGCTACAAGAAGCCCGGAGATCTCGTACAGTCGGGCGAGCGCATCGGACTAATTAAATTCGGTTCGCGCGTGGATGTGATTTTCGGGCCTGAGTGGCGCGTGGAAGTGATGCCGGGTATGCGGGTGACGGGCGGAAGCAGCGTCATCGCGCGGCGAGCCGGAGAAGTGGCTTTGCCGGAAGCGCTGAGCGCGGCGATCGTCGAGGAGGCTGCGCTCTGCCGGACGTGACGGCTCCCGAAGCGGATCAGGAGTCCGGGCGCGCGAGAAAACGGCCGCCCCGAGCGGCGTACGCTTTACCCACTCTTTTTACCGCGGGTAACATTTTCCTTGGGTACCTCTGTATCCTGCGGACAATCCAGGGCGCGCTGATTTTTGGGACGAATGCGGCCCAGGCGGCGCTGGACTTTGAGGTCGCGGCGAAGACGATCGGGTTCGCCGTCATCTTGGACGGGCTGGACGGCCGCATTGCCCGCATGACGAATACGACCAGCGAATTCGGCCGCGAACTCGACTCGCTGGCCGACGTGATCAGCTTCGGTATCGCGCCCGCGATTCTGGCTTATGTCTGGGGCGTCGCATTTGTCGGCGCATCGGTCGGCAACAGCCTGCTCGATCATCTGCAGCGGGCGGGAAAACTGCTCTCCTTCCTCTTTCTCGTGTGCGGAGCCGCGCGCCTCGCGCGGTTCAACATCCAGAAGAATCCGATCCCGCGCAACCCGGGTTCGCCAAATCGGAAATATTTTGTGGGTCTGGCCATACCGGCCTCCGCGGGAATGGTCGCGGCCGTTGTGTTCGCGTTCGATAGCTATCCGATCACAAACTTCTATGAGTCGGTTGCGTGGCTTGCTCTGCTTGCACTGCTGTCGTTCCTGATGGTCAGCACATGGCGCTACTGGAGCTTTAAGGAGCTGAATCTGCTTCGCCCGCGGTCCCCGATTCTGCTGGTGCTGATGTGCGGGACGATCTATGCGATCTGGAACTGGTCGCAGCCGGTCCTTCTGATTCTGGCGAGTTCGTATGTGGGCAGCGGGATCGTGATTCGCGCGGGCGGCATCATCCGCAGGTATTTCCGAAAAAACACTCCGATCAGCGGACAGAAGCCGGAGACGCAGATTGGCTGACACGATAGCGCTGGTCGGCGGCGAAACGCTGCTGGGCCGCGAACTCGTCGAAGTATTCGGAGAGTCGGCGCTGAGCGCACGCGTGCGCCTGCTTGCCGCCGAAGAGGACGAAACGGGAAAACTCACGGAAATTGGCGGCGCCCCGACGCTGTTGTCGAAGCTGGATCCCCAGGAACTGGAATCGGCCTCGGTAATCGTGCTGGCCGGCTCGAAGGAGTCGTCGCGCCAGGCGATGAATGCCAGGCCGACCGGAGTGGTAATCGACCTCACCGGCTATCTGGAAGATGAGGTCGATGCCCAACTGCGCTCGCCTCTGGTGGAAGGCGACGACTATCGTCCGGATCCGACAGGCGCGCACATTGTAGCCCATCCCGCTGCGACATCCGTTGCAGTGGTGCTCTCGCGGCTGAATGCGGCCCATCCGATCGCGAGGGCCATCGTGCACATCTTCGAGCCAGCAAGCGAACGGGGCAAGCCGGGAATCGACGAGTTGCAGCAGCAGACCATGAATCTGTTCGCCTTTCAACAGCTGCCCAAGAAGGTGTTCGACGCGCAGGCGAGCTTCAACATGCTGGCGCGGTGGGGCGAAGACGCGCCGGGTTCGCTGCTCGAGGTGGAAGAGCGCATTGAGCGACACCTCGCCTCGTTGCTTGATCGGATGGAAGGCGTTCCGATGCCGTCGATCCGACTGCTGCAGGCGCCGGTGTTCCACGGCTACACGTTCTCGTTTTGGGTGGATTTCGAAGAGAGCGCCACGACCGAAGAAGTCGAAGAGGCCCTTTCCGGCGACCGGTTCGACCTACGCGCCGGGGATGTCGAGGCTCCGAGCAATGTCGGGGTCGCGGGCGCATCCGCGATCGCTGTTGGCGCGATTACGCCCGACCGGAACACCGCCAATGCGGTGTGGATCTGGGCCGCAGCCGACAATCTGCGAATCGCGGCGGAAAGCGCCGCGCTGATCGCCACGGAGGTCGCTTGACGACGCGCCGGTGGTTTCTCGCGCTCAGCTTCGCGAGCCTCGCCGGGTGTGGATATCACGTCGGCGGTCAGGCTAACCTTCTGCCGAAGGAAATCCACACGATCGCCGTTCCGCAGTTCGGGAATGTCACGGTGCAGTACAAACTCGCGGGAATGATGGCCGAGGCGGTTTCGCGCGAGCTGATCTCGCGCACGCGCTACACGATCGTCGCTGACCCGAAAAAGGCGGACGCCATCCTATACGGCAGCGTGGTGAATATGTTCTCGAATGCGACGCTTTCGGATCCTGTGACGGGCCGCGGCGCAAGCGCGCAGGTGATCGTTCAGGTTCAGATGAAGCTGGTGGGGAAGGACGGCAAGGTATTGTTTACGCGGCCGAACTTTCAGTTCCTCGATCGCTACGAGATCAGTGTCATCCCCAATCAGTACATCGACGAAAGCCAGGCTACCCTTCAGCGTCTGAGCCGCGATGTGGCGCGCGCCATGGTCAGCGCAATCCTCGAGAATTTCTAGATGACGCCTGCGCAGTTCCTCGGGCGCGTGAAGCGCGGCGAAATGCCCTCGGTGTGCCTGTTCCTTGGCAAAGAAGGATATCACCGGAAGAGATGCCGGGAGGCTGTGACTGCGGCTTCCGCAGCGGCGGCGGAGACATTCGACGCGGCTGAAGGTTCCCTGGCGGCGATCATCGATGATGCTCGTGCGATGTCGTTGTTCGCATCCGAGAGACTAATCTTCGTCGTTAATGCGGAATCGGCCCTGCCCCGGTCCAGTCGAGGCGCTGCCTCCATCGACGACGAAGAGGAAGGAGTTGCCGCGGGACAGGCCGACTCGGGGATTCTGGATACCTATGTAAAGGACCCAACCCCCGGCGTAACGATAGTCTTCGAAGCGTCCCGGTGGGACTTCGAAGGGGATGACAAAGCGAAAAACGAGCGAGCAAGGAAATTTTTCGCGGCCATTCCGGATGTCGTGGAATTCCGGAAATTCACGCCCGATGAAGCGCGCGGGGAACTCGACCGGATCGCGCGCTCAATGAAAGTGCAGCTTGATCCCGCGGCTGCCGAGAGCCTGGTGGAAGCGCTCGGCGCGGATATGGCGCGCATCTCGGTGGAACTGGAGAAGCTCGCCACCTATGGAAAGCCAATCCACGCGGACGAACTGTCGCTGCTTGTTCCCGACGCGCGACAAAGCACCATTTTTGCGCTTGTGAATGCTCTGGGCCGGCGCGATCGCCCGCGCGCGCTGGCGGCGCTGGATGCCCTCGTGCGCGAGGGGGAGTATCTGCCGCTCGCCCTGACGTTTCTGGGCACGCAGTTCCGAACGGCGCTGGCGGCGAAAGAGGCTAATCTGCGGAGCGCGCAGCAGGTGCAGAGTCATTTTCAACGATCCGGGATCCCGATGTGGGGTTCACGGGCCGAACAGGTCTGGGCCACCGCGGCGAAATTTTCCTCGACGCAACTGGAACAGGGGCTGAAGCTCATTTTCGAAGCGGACCGCGACTTGCGCAGCGCGCGGCCGGATGACCGCACGGTGATGGAAAACTTCGTCGTAAAGCTGTGCGGATGAGAGGTCTGTTGTTCGGCGCGACCGGGGTGGTCGGGCAGGGCGCTTGCCGCTAAGGGGCAAGGCAGAGGCGTGATCGAAAACCGCGAAATCAATGAACTGGCGAAGAATTGAGTTTCCGGAAGGTGGCGTCCCCAGGGGGATTCGAACCCCCGTTACCGCCGTGAAAGGGCGATGTCCTGGGCCTCTAGACGATGGGGACCAAAGGCGGGCAAAACTCTAATTTACCATGCTGCCGACGCTCTCCTGCCGATCGAAGGCCACAACTCCCCCACAACGCACCTGTTATTCTAATGATCCAAATGACGCAGAGGCGCGCGCTGCCACGTATCTGTATCGCGCTTGGCTTACCCGACATCCCCCGATTACTGGAGCAGGCGACCCGCGAAGCCGAAGCGGGCGAGAACTTCCTGGAGTTCCGGCTCGACTATCTCCCGGACCCGGCGCAGGGCGCTCAGGCGATCGGCCAGTTTCTGTCGAAGTACCCGTCGTGCACCATCCTGGCTACGTGCCGCCGGCACCAGAATCACGGAAAATTCAATGGCAGCATCGAAGAGCAATTTCGCATTCTGAATCTCGCTATTCAGAACGGAGCGCGCGCCGTTGACGTAGAGATCGAAAGCGCAGAGATGGTTCCGGATCGGTGCGCCGAACTTCGCACGAAGGCCTACCTGATCGTCTCGTGGCACCATTTCGAAACCACCCCGCCGCTGGATCCGGTGCTCAAGCGAATGTGCAAGATTCCCGCCGACGTCTATAAACTCGTCGGAACTTCGCGCAAGCCGAGCGATACCGGTCGCATTCTGGCGGCCAGCAGGCTGAGCCCGAAGATCCCGCTGGTCACGCTCTCCATGGGCGAAATCGGATTCCCCTCGCGTGTACTGTCGACAGCCTTGGGCGCCGTCTTCACTTACGCGGCGCCGGCGCGGGCCCAAGGCACCGCATCCGGGCAGATCAATGCCCGGCAGCTGCGTTCGTTATACCGAATCGACAAGTTCACCAAGACCGCGCGGATCTTCGGCGTCATTGCCGACCCGGTGCGCCATTCGGTCTCGCCGCATGTTCACAATCGCGCATTTCAGTCGAAACGCATGGATGCGGTGTACGTCCCGCTGCTGGTCAGCCCCAATCAACTCCGCGACTTTTTCCAGTTCGCCGAATCGCTGCCTCTCTCGGGTTTCAGCGTGACGATCCCCCACAAGCGCCGCATCATGCGCTATCTCGACTACGTCGATCCTCTCGCCAAGAGAATCGGCGCAGTGAATACCGTCGTCCGTAAAGCGGGCAAATGGCGCGGCCTGAATACGGATGCGGATGCGGTTTCGGGGCCGCTTTCGAAAATTCTTCCACTCGCCAAGGCATCGGTTTTGATACTCGGCAACGGAGGCGCCGCCCGGGGGGCCGCATTCGCTCTGACCGGAGCGGGGGCCAAGGTCGCGATCACCGGACGGAATCCGGACCGCGTGCGCGCCTTGGCGCGGGCGTGCAATTCCGACGCGATCTCGCACGAACAGGCGCTAATGCGGAATTTCGACGTAATCGTGAACGCCACGCCAGTGGGTCAGTGGCCGAATATCGACGAGTGCCCGTTCAACGGAAAGATCCCCGGCGAGATCATCTTCGACATGGTCTACAACCCGCTCGAGACCATCCTGATCAAGCATGCTCGTGAGCAGGGCAAAAAAGTGGTGCCCGGGATCAAGATGTTCATCGAACAAGCCGTCCGGCAATTCGAATTGTGGACCGGCGAGACGGCGCCGCGGTCGGCCATGGAAACCGCTGCGCTCGATGCGCTGGAAGCGCGGTATTCGGAGCAGAAGCCATGAAACTCACCCGCCGAGAACTCGGCGCGACAGCCGTCGCCACAGTCGCGGCGGCGACGTCCCAGGCCCAGACGCCGCCTCCGCCGGACCAAGGCATCGCCCAGGTGGTGCGCGACGCTAACCGAAGAAACGCCGAGGCGCTGGCGAAGTTCGAGATTCCCATCGAAACGGAGCCTGCTTTCCAGTTCCGGGCATGACCGACGACGTTTATTTCGCGACCATCACGGAGCTGAACGACCGCCTCCGCAAGAAAGAGTTCACCTGCGTCGAGCTGGTGAAGGGATTCGCCGAGCGGCTGGAAAAGATCGGCCCACGCTACAACGCGGTCGCGCTGCCGCTTACGGAATCCGCCGTGAGACGCGCGAAAGATGTCGATGCGGAGCTGAAGCGGGAGCGTTTCCGGGGGCCTCTGCAGGGCATTCCGTTCGGCGCAAAGGACCTGCTCTCGGTCGCCGGCGAGATTACCTCATGGGGCGCCAAACCGTTCGCCTCGCAGGTTCTCGACGAAACGGCGACGGTGCTGACGAAGCTCGACAAGACGGGGTCGGTTCTGATTGGAAAGCTCGCGATGGTGGAACTCGCGGGCGGACCGAGCTACCGGTTTCCGAACGCATCTCTTTTCGGCCCGGGCTTGAACCCGTGGGATCGTTCCCGGTGGTCCGGCGGATCTTCGAGCGGCTCGGGCAGCGCGGTCGCCGCGGGTCTCGTGCCGTTCGCGTTAGGTTCCGAGACGTCAGGCTCGATCCTGACGCCGTCTTCCTTTTGCGGTATTACGGGCCTGCGCCCGACCTACGGGCTGGTCAGCCGTCATGGAGCGATGGCGCTTTCCTGGACCATGGACAAAATCGGTCCGATGTGCCGGAGCGCGGAGGACTGCGGGCTCGTGCTCCAGGCGATTTCGGGGGGTGATTCGAACGATCCGGGTTCGGCGGGAAAGAGCTTTTACTACACGCCGCAATACGCCCGCAAACTCAGCGATCTGAAGGCCGGGGTCGCCACGGTCGATCTGGAGTGGGTCGAACCCGAGATGCGGCCGGTCATTGAGGCGGCCCTGGAAACGATTCGATCGCTGGGGCCGAAAACGGTGGAGGCGAAGCTTCCGGATTTCCCTCATGGGGCGCTCGCCGGAACGGTCGTTGCGGCTGAGGGTTCGTCAATATTCGAACAGCTGATCACCAGCGGCAAGGTAAACGAGTTGGTGGACGCGCGGCAGATCGAAGGGCTCAAGGCCGGTCTCGACATTCCCGCGAAGGACTATCTTAAGGCAATGCGGATCCGCTCTCTGCTGAAGCGGAAATTCCGCGAATTGTTCGCCGATGTGGACGTGATTATCGCCCCGGGCCGCTACGGGATCGCCCCGCCGATTTCAGAGCCCCTCGATGGCAGCGGAAACCGAGGCGCGCCGCCAGCCAGGCCCTCATCGCCGGGCATGAACGGCCTGATACCGGCCGGCAATCTGGCTGGCCTGCCGGCGCTCTCGCTACCGTGCGGATTTTCTCGAGGAATGCCAGTCTCCCTCCAGATAGTAGGGCCCCCATTCAGCGAGAACACGCTTCTTGCCATCGGTCGGGAATTTCAGAGCCGCACTGACTGGCATAAGCGCCGCCCGCCGGCTCCCGGGGTCTAAACGGGTCTGCTTTTAACCGACCTGGCGCCCGCGACAAGTCATCCTGTAGCGCTCAGTTGCTATCCTGACCCAATATGGATAATTCGTCGGCCCCCGCGCCGAGAATGGTGTATTGCGTAAAATTTCAGCGCGAGATGCCAGGCCTCGACGAAGTTCCTTTTGAGGGGCACCCGCTGGGCCAGCGTGTTTACGAAAACGTCTCGAAAGAGGCCTGGCGCATGTGGGTTGAGCATATGAAAATGCTGATGAACGAGTACCGTCTGAACCTTGGTACCCGGGAAGCTCAGGAATTTCTGATTCAGCAGATGGAGCAGTACTTCTTCGGTGAGGGCGCGGCGCTTCCGGCCGATTACGTTCCTCCCACGCATCACTAACGTCATGAAACAAAGAACGGCCTTGATCATTGGGGCGGGTCCCGCCGGCCTCACTGCCGCGTACGAACTCGTTAATCGCAGCGACGTGCAGCCAGTAGTACTCGAAAAGAGCGAGTACATGGGCGGAATCTCGCGCACGGTTCGCTATAAGAACAACCGCATTGATATCGGCGGCCACCGGTTCTTCTCGAAATCGGACCGCGTGATGGAGTGGTGGATGCGCGTGATGCCGGTGGAATCGAACGGCAGTGGCGCGTCCCACAGCCTGGCATACCAAGGCCAGAAGCGCGAATTCGCCGCGGCCGCCTCCGGTCCCGACGCAAACCACTGCGACCGCGTAATGCTGATCCGGAACCGCAAGTCCCGAATCTACTTCCTGCGCCAGTTCTTCGAATATCCAATTCAGCTCAGTTCACAGACGCTGAAGCAACTCGGGTTCGCGCGAACCGTGAAAATCGGGATCAGCTACAGCAAGAGTCTGGTTCATCAGGTGAAGCCCGAGAAGACGCTGGAGCAGTTCCTCGTAAATCGATTCGGCCGGGAACTCTACCTCACGTTCTTCAAGTCCTACACGGAAAAGGTATGGGGCGTTCCGTGCGACAAGATCAGCGCGGAATGGGGGGCGCAGCGGATCAAGGGCCTTTCCATTACGAAGGCCATCAGCCACTTTCTGAAGAAACGTTTCGCCTCGAAACCGGCAGGCGATATCGCTCAGAAAGGGACCGAAACTTCGCTGATCGAGAAGTTTATGTATCCGAAGCTGGGCCCCGGTCAGCTTTGGGAATACGTCGCCGAGGACATTCAACAAAGGGGTGCGGTCGTAAAAACCGGCTGGCAAGTCGATAAGCTTCGCACGAACGGGTTCCGCGTGATCGCTGCGGAGGCGTTCAACGCCGAAACGGGTGAGCGCGAAACGATCGAAGCGGACTACTTCTTTTCCACAATGCCGATCAAGGAACTCATGCGCTGCCTCGACGCTCCAGTTCCTCGAGAGGTGATGGAACTCAGCGATGGCCTCATTTATCGCGACTTCATCACAGTGGGCGTGCTGCTCCGCAAACTCAAGATTAAAGAAGACACGCCACAGGGAGCGAAGCTGCTATCCGACAACTGGATCTATATCCAGGAGCCGGATGTGCAGGTGGGGCGCATGCAGATCTTCAATAACTGGAGTCCCTATCTGGTCGCGAATCCCGAGAACGTGTGGATCGGGCTGGAGTACTTCTGCTACGAGACGGACGAAATCTGGAAGTATTCAGACGAGAAGATGATCGAATTCGCCAAAGCGGAAATGGCGAAGATCGGAATTATCGATCCCGCGGACGTGCTCGACGCCTGCGTCATCCGGGTCCCGAAGACCTACCCGGCTTATTTCGGCGCGTACGAGCGCTTCGATGAGATCAAAGCTTACGTCAACAATTTCGAGAACCTGTTCCTGGTAGGCCGCA
The DNA here is from genome assembly GCA_035262625.1 of Bryobacteraceae bacterium. GTDB lineage: Bacteria > Acidobacteriota > Terriglobia > Bryobacterales > Bryobacteraceae > BOG-234. The sequence goes on along the minus strand of DATFSM010000024.1, from coordinate 131,226 downwards.
ACGGCATGCACAAGTACAACAATCAGGACCACTCGATGCTAACGGCGATGACGGCGGTCGATAACATCATCGAAGGCCGCATCGACAAGAGCAACATCTGGGCGCTGAACACCGAGATGGAATACCACGAATCGAAGGGCGGGAAGTAAAAAAGCTACTTCGCCGCGCCGCCGCAAGCCGGGTTCGTGACGAAGCACGGAGCGGCACGCTGCAGGGCTGTAACGGGCCTCGTGGCGCGGTGGCTTCTGACGCTCAGAGCGTGCGGTTGCCCTCCCGAGATCGCCGAGGTATTCGTGGTTCCATTGCCTACCGCGACTAAGGCCTGATAGTTATCGGAATCGGGCCCCAGGATTTCCAGCACATTGTCGCCAGCCGTCGCGTTCGACGGGATTGTCAGGTTGACCTGATAGACTCCCGCAAGAGACGGGGCCAGGCCTGCAAATGCCACTGTCGCCGCATTGCCACCGACGTACGCCGAAATCGTCTGGACAGTATTCGACAACTGGGCGGGGGCGGCTCCGTCCGTGCCAGCGGGGAGGGTCGTACCGAGACCCGACATGAAGACGGAAACGATTTCACCCGGCTGCGCTGGGCTCGCGGCATTGACAACCTGGCCGGTCAGCGCGTGCTCAATTGCGCCATAGCCTAGTCCGTTCGCGGTGAGTGAAAAGACGCCGGGCGTAGTCAGATTGATGAATTGCGATACGCTGTTCGACGCTACGTTGTTGTTGATCACCTGGATAGTGGCGATCTGCTGAGTTCCGGTCGGCGGCGTATAGCCCACGCCGAACGGAACCACGGCCGCCAGTTGGTTCGGAGTGACATAAAAGAGCGGCGCTGGAATACCGTTGATCATCACCTGCACATTGCCCAGCGTGGTTTGCAATGGAAGGGACGACGCGACCGCGTTGCCGCTGGCCAATCCGGTTCCGTAAAGCACAATGAATTCGCCCGGCGAAACTCCAGCCGTAAACGGGGCAAAGCTCGCCGCATTCACGATGCCGTTGGGGTTCAGGTAAACGCCATTGCCGGACATCGTCGGAGCCTGAAGCGAGACATTGATTCCAAGAAGGGGCCCGATGCCGAACCCGATCCGAATCGCGCCGCCGTTGGCGAATGCGTACTGCGTCGTTTTGGAAGAATCGGTGTACGTTCCGTTAGTAATGGTTGAGGGGTAACTCGTCGCAAACGTGAACCCTTCCGGTACTGAATTGAACAGAGGGCTAAACAGACGTTGATGACCGACGATGGCCCCATTCGCTGCATTGAAAGATCCATAGAAAGTATCGGGCGCGCTGAACCCCCCCGAACTCAACTGCGAGGCGTCCTCGTCGAGACCCGCCTCATAGTAGAGCCCGCTGAAGTTGACGCTTCCTGTCGTGACCTTAACGCCCACAAACATATCGAATCCGTTGGGCGAACCGCCAAACACAAAGTTGTGATCGGGTGAAATGTATAGGTACTCCTGGCCCGAATAGAAGTTTGCGGTATTGGAGACTGGAAATCCGAGGACGCCAGCGCCGTTGCTGAATGTGTATTTCACGTTGGGTGAACTCTGGGTGTACGTCGTGGATCCACCGCCGCCGAAATATCCCGTCATGTTGACGACGCCGAGGTTTCCCGCGCCATCGGGATTCAACGTGAAGCTCACATCTGCGGCTGTAGAGGGACTACCGGGGATAAATCCACTTATTTGATACGCGCCCTGGAAGGAGGAGGCAACGGCCGGCGTCCCGACGGGCACTGCAATAAAGAGGGAATTGAAGCCGTCTTCGGTCGCACTTGAGATCAGGATTCCGTTCGAGATCAAGCCGTAGTTGGTGAACGTCGCGCCGCTCGAGGAGAGCGGATTAGTGAAAAATCCGTAGCCGTTGGATGCGAACGAATAAGTGCCGCTGGTCGAAAGCGGTTGCTGACCACAACCGGAAGAAGTGTCGCACTCGTTCACGGTCGCGCTCGAGATCGTATATCCACCGGCGCCGTTAAAGGTGATGTTCCCGAAGACAGCCAGTTGCTGGCTGAGATCGCCCACGTTATCGCCAACGACGTAGATGACCTCGCGGAAATAATAGGTTCCGTTCAGCAGACTGTTGCCGCTGGTGTCCCAAGTCGGAAGATTAGCCCAGGCCGGGATTCCGGCGACCACGCTCAATAGTAATGCTGTCCGCACCAAACGCATAAATTTACTGTAAATTTGACGTCCCAATATAGTATTGCGTTTCGCGAGCGCGGAGTTCCGGGACAGGCCGTTTCGGATGCGGATGTTAAACTCACAGTTCCCCTTATGAATGACTTCATGGCGCGTCCGCTTGCCGATGCCGACCCCGAAATCTATCGGCTGATCCAGCAGGAGACCGAACGCCAGCACGGTCAACTGGAGTTGATCGCGAGCGAGAATTTCACGTCCGAAGCTGTGCTCGAAGCGACCGGCAGCGTCTTCACGAATAAGTACGCCGAGGGCTACCCGGGCAAGCGTTATTACGGCGGTTGCGAGTTTACTGACGAGGTCGAGAATTTGGCGCGGGAGCGCGCCCGACGTCTGTTTGGCGCCGAATATGTAAACGTCCAGCCGCACTCAGGGTCCCAGGCAAATCAGGCAGCTTACGCGGCGGTCATCCAGCCGGGCGACGTCATCATGGGACTCGACCTCGCGCACGGCGGCCACTTGACGCACGGCCACAAACTGAATTTTTCGGGCAAAACTTATCATGTTGTGGGTTATCAGGTCCGACGCGAGGACGAACGCGTCGACTTCGAGCACGTAGCGAAACTCGCCGACGAACACAAGCCGAAGATGATCATCGCGGGCGGCAGCGCCTATCCGCGGCAGTGGGATTTCCAGAAATTTCGTCAGATCGCGGATTCGGTAGGCGCAATTTTACTGGTCGATATGGCGCATTTTTCCGGGCTCGTGGCGGCGGGACTGCATCCGAACCCGTGCGAATACGCCGACATTGTCACGACGACGACCCACAAGACCCTCCGGGGACCGCGCGCGGGCATCATTCTGGCGAAAGAGAAGTACGGCCCGGCTATCGACAAAAGCCTGTTTCCCGGAGTACAGGGCGGTCCGTTAGTTCACGTGATCGCGGCGAAGGCGGTTTGCTTCCTCGAAGCCTTGCAGCCCTCGTTCGTCGATTATCAGAAGCAGGTCATCGTCAATGCTCAGAGCCTTGCGGAGGGGATTCAGGCAGAGGGTTTCCGCGTCGTATCCGGAGGCACGGACACGCATCTGCTTCTCGTGGACGTCTTCTCGAAGGGACTGAAGGGCAAGGAAGCGGAAAATGCGCTCGATCGCGCTCGCATCACCGTCAACAAAAACGCCATCCCGTTCGACGCCAACCCGCCTCTCAATCCCAGTGGAATCCGGCTCGGCAGCCCTGCCGTCACAACCCGCGGCTTCGGAGAAAAAGAGATGCGGGAGGTCGCCTCATGCATCGCGGAAGTCCTGAACGATATCGATTCGGAGCCCGTGATCGCATCGGTTCGCGAACGGGTACAGGCCCTGACTTCGCGTTTTCCGCTTTACGCATGGAGGCGGAAACAATCGGGCCGCCAATCGGCATAGGCTCGTGCGGATCGCGGTCGATGTCCGGCGCATCCGCGATTTCGGCGTCGGCACATACATCCGCAATCTTCTTCATGCGCTCGCGCGCGTTTCGGACGATCATGAATATTGCCTGATCTGCTCCCCCGAGGACTCGGTCCTCCTGGCCGACCTTCCGCCGACCTTCAGACCCATTACTTACCGGCGGCGCGACTCCTCCCTGTGGGATCACATCGAACTGCCCGGCCTGCTAAGACGGCTCGGGGCCGCGATCACGCACATTCCGTTTCACAGGGTCCCGCTGCCGATGCCGCGGCCCTACGTGGTAACCGTTCATGATCTGGGCAGTCTTTTCTTTGACGACGCGGCGGGAGTGCATCATGCCGCCCGCGAATACCGCCTCAAGCGAGGACTTCTGCGCGCGTCGCGTATCATCGCCGTTTCGGGGGCCACGCAGCGAGACGTTTCCAATCTGGTGCCGGAGGTCAGCGGTAAGATCCGGCTGATCTACAACGCGCCCGATCCGCAGTTCCTTGAACGCCGTGACTCATCGGATGACCGATCGCGAATTCTTGAGCGATACCAGATCCGATATCCCTTTTTACTTTACGCGGGCTCGATTCGCCCGCAGAAAAACATACCTCGCCTCATCGAGGCATTCGCCGTCGCGCGCAGTTCCCTCGAGCAGTATCCCGCCTGGAAGGATCTTCGCCTGATTATCATCGGAGATGAGATTTCGCGACATCCGAACGTGCGCAGGGCGGTAATTCACAGCCGTGTGGAGAATTGCGTGCGGTTCCTGGGGTTCATTCCTTTCGACACGCTACGGATTTTTTACGAACAGGCGCAGGCCTTTGTGTTCCCTTCGTTGTACGAGGGCTTCGGTCTCGGACCGCTGGAGGCCATGGCTTCCGGCACGCCGGTGATCTCGTCCGCTGCGGCGTCTCTGCCCGAGGTTGTGGGCGGCGCGGCAATGCTCGTCAATCCCGAAAATGTATTTGATATTTCCCGCGGAATTATTGAAGTGCTGACCAACGACGCGCTTCGCCAAGACATGGTGCTGAAGGGCCGCAGGCAGGCGGCGAGTTTCAGTTGGAATCGCACCGCGCGTGAAGTCCTGGAGGTTTACAAGGCCGCCGCGCGTTAATCCCTCGGCAGATTGCGCCCGATCCAGACGATCCTGGCGCGGACGATTTCACGAATGTCGCGCCTTTCGAGCGAAACGGGCTCCCATTTCGGTGGATCGCGGAGCGTAATTTCGTCGGCGATGTAGATGCGCGTTCCTCCGAGCTTTAGGTACCGCGGGCGAAGAATTCCGTTTTCCTCAATTACCCAGATGCCGCCGCCGCCGGGATTCCGACGAAGCAGCGGATTCTGGTCGAGAAGCGCATAGTCATTGGGCTTGAGCGCTGCAGGCATTACAAGGTCAGGACCCAGCTGCGCCACGACAGGATCGACCAGCAAGGCCGCCTGCGCGGATGGAAACGGCATAAATCCTCGGAATGCCGTTAAACTCGCCGCTGCTCCGGTTCCGATCCGCGCGCGCAGCATCGGAATAATTCGGATCGAGGCGTCGGTTTCTCTGTCGAGCGAGAATAAAAGGGCCGGAATAGTCAAGTCGAGCGCATGCAGAAGCCGATCCGCCGATTCGATGGACAAAGACCGGAAGCTCTTCAAAACATTGTGCATATGGGGCTGGGACATGCCGCAAAGACGCGCCAGGCCGCGCTCGGTCATGGCCCCGGAACGCACCCTTTGCCGCGCGGCGTCGATGAGCCGCTCGTATAGTTCGCTCATCATCTGGGTATAGCCCGTTAGCCCTATTTCTCAGAGAAATAGGGTGCGTGACAAATAATACCTTAAAAAGGAATCATATTTGGTTGCCGGGCGGAATTTCCTTTGTTCAGAGTAAGTTGGGCCTCGCCACGTAGAATTCTGAATCGGAACATTTCTCTATCAAATGCGCGCCGGCGGATATGTATAAAGATGTACGCTTCGTTTGTTTACAACGTTGCTTGGAGGAATTTTTGAGCCGATTCGAATGGAACAGGTCGGAAGTACTCGGTCTGGCGAAAGAGACGTGCACGCATTGCCTGGGTTTTGGAATGCGGGACAACGGCAACACCGGGGCGCCGTCCCCTTGCAACTGCGTATTCAGGGCGATTTTTCGCGCTTGCTATCACAGGTTTCGCTATCTCGTGAAAACCGAAAAGCACATATCCCGAACGCGGATGGAGCACACCAACGGGAAGGAGCAGCGACTGGCGTGGGGCAGAAGGGACGAGGAGTATATCGCGGACTTTTGCATCGTCGCGAGGAGAAACCTCACAGCGTCGGAGCACAAACTCTTCCGTTTTCACTTTCTCCTGGGGGCCGACTGGAAATTATGCTGCCGCCAACTCAAAATGAATCGGGGAGATTTTTTCCACGAGGTCTACAGAATTCAGGCCAAGCTCGGGCGCGTTCTTCGCGAACTGCGGCCTTATTCGCTTTTTCCCCTGGATGAATATTTCGGAGGGGCTGTGCGCGGCGCGCCTCCGCGACGGACACCGACTGTCGTCGAGATGCCGGTGTTGAAGCGCCGGCGACTGGATCCACCGCTGCGAAAAGTCGCCTGAACGACAACGGGGGGAGCCCCTAAAGGGCTCCCCCTTCATCCTAGGCGCGCAGATCTGTTACCGATGCCGGTCGTCATGATGTTCGGGAGCGCGATACTCGTGGAGTTCATGCCGCTCGTACGCGGGTCGTGGCCGGACCGCCGGGCGCGCATAGACGGGCCGATCCGCCCATGTTCGAACCCAAGGCCTGTTGTTCACGATGATGGCGTGCGAACGCCACGCGAACGAAGCGCCGCCCCATCCCAACGGCGCGAACGCGCCCACGACTACGCGCGGCCCAAAAGAGATCGCGCCGCCCACAAAGAATCCGGGCCGCGGACGCGCGTACACAACGTAGGGATCGTAGTAAGGCACATAGATGAATGCGGGATTTACGGGCACGATCTGGATGTTACCCGGGGCCGGGGTCAGCACTTGCACCTGATTGTTGGTTCGCAGGTATCCGTAGTTCACCGCCAACGAGCGCTCACGCTGAATGGAGTCCATCACGGCTCCGCGGTCGGCCAACACCGCGTTACCAAGCTGTTGCGTCCAGTTCATGTCGCCGGCCATCACGTCGAGTACGCTCGGAAACGGTAGCAGGGCGACAACACTGGGGTCCCAGGGCAGTCGATCGTCCTGGATCGCGCGCGCCAGCGCGTCGCCTCCGCTCAGATACGCGTGACCTCGCGCCCAACCATCGGCATCGGGTATCTCATCGGAGAACGTCGCGGCGGTAAGAACCTGGGCCAGCAACGGGTCCGGGTAGAGCGCAATACGTCCGGTCATCGCATCGAGTTGTTGCGGAGGAAAATACGGTGGCTGCTGCGGATAGGCAGGAGGCTGCTGACCATACTGCGGCGGATATGGCTGCGGCGGCTGCTGTGGGTACTGCTGAGCTGGATACTGCGGCGGAGGCTGCTGAGCCGGGTATTGCTGCGGCGGATATTGAGGAGGAGGCGGGGGATAATTCTGGCCCCACACCGGCGCGCTAAGCAAACCGGCTACGGAGGCGATTGTCATAACTGCCGGTAGAAGTTTCATACTTTTACGTTTTGCAGGCTCGGCGCCAAATGCGAAGCCCTTTGTATTCAAACAGAATGGGAACCCGGGCGGCGTTCCGACAGGTGTCGCCACCAAAAGTAATGGTGGATTAGAACCAGCTCGCCGGGGGAGCAGATGGGAATTGTCGAACCGCGCTGACATCGCTTTCGTTAACCTGAACGAGCATGGGCCAAAACGCGATCGCGGTTCGCGGACTGCGCAAGATCTACGGTGAGGTCGAGGCTGTCAGGGGGATCGATTTCGAAGTTCAGAGCGGCGAGGTCTTTGGACTTCTGGGACCGAACGGCGCGGGAAAAACTACCACAGTCGAGATTCTCGAGGGCATCCGGCAACGAACGGACGGCGACGTAAAGGTACTGGGCTTCGATCCCGATACGCAGAAGCTGCAGCTCAAAGACCGCATCGGCGTCTGTTTACAGGCGACTAATCTACCGGACAAAATGCGTGTCTCTGAGGCGCTGGATCTCTTTGGCGCGCTCTACAGCCGGATGGTGAGCCCGGATGACCTTCTCAAGCGGCTGCAGCTTTGGGAGAAACGCGAAGCTTTCTATTCCACGCTCTCCGGCGGACAGAAACAACGACTGGCGCTCGCGCTGGGACTCATCAACGATCCGGCGCTGCTGTTTCTCGACGAGCCGACGACGGGGCTCGATCCGCAGGTGCGCCTTGAGATTCACGCCCTCATAGAAGAGATGAAACGCGAGAACCGCACGATCCTCATGACAACGCACTACATCGAGGAAGCGGAACGCCTTTGCGACCGCGTCGCCATCGTGGACTCGGGCCGCGTCATCGCTATCGGCACGCCGCGCGAATTAATGGAGAAAAGTTCGACCGGCTCCACCATCGAGATCGAATGCTCTCAGCAGCTGGATCTGGCTGCCGTTCCGGTTTGGTCAGAAGCCTCGGGGCCAAAGCTCAGCGAGAACCGGCGCCGTCTGACCATAACCTCGCGGCGTCCGGCGAGGACGCTCGTCGAAATCGTGAAATGGGTTGACGAGAGCGGCTTCGATCTTACGGACGTGCATCTGGGCAAGCCGTCGCTGGAAGATGTATTTATCGAAATCACCGGGAAGAGGCTCCGCGACTGAATGAAGCCCTATCTGGCGCTGATCCGCAACGACATCAGACTTGCGTTTCGCCAACGCATGGTCATTTTCTTCAATTACCTGATGCCGTTCGCCTTTTTCTTCATCTTTGCCCAATCTGCGCACGCCGAACAGGGGGGAGCGATTCTCGAGGTCGTCACGATGGTAACCGTGATCGGCATCCTGGGGAACGGCCTGTTCGGCGCGGGAATGCGCGCCGTGCAGGACCGGGAAACGAACATCCTGCGCCGCTATAAAGTGGCGCCGATCACGCCCTTGCCCCTGCTGGTCGCTTCCACGGTGACGGGCCTTATCGTGTACCTACCCTACGTACTTCTCATGCTGATGGTGGCGATTATGCGATATGGGATGAAGATGCCCGCGAATATCGGCACAGTCCTGATATTCGTCGCGTTGGGAGTGGTGGCGACCCGCTCGATCGGGCTGATCATCGCGTCGACCGTGAATTCGATGCAGGAGAGCGGGATCCTCGTGCAGATCGTCTACATGGCGATGCTTTTTCTCAGCGGCGCTACCTTCCCCGCGTCTATGTTCCCTAACTGGTTGCTGATCGCGACGCAGTTCATCCCGGCGACTTATCTCGTCACGGGGCTTCAGGGCATTCTGCTCCGGGGTGAATCGCTGGCAGCGAACTGGCAAGCCGTGGGCGCGCTTGCGCTGACCAGCGCGATTGGATTGCTCCTGTGCGTGAAGCTCTTTCGTTGGGAAAAAGAAGAGAAGCTGCGACCCGCCGCCAAGCTCTGGCTGATTGCGGTATTGCTGCCGTTTATCGGGCTCGGTGGATATCAAGCGTACGCAAAGGACAACGTCCGCAAGACCAAGGTTCTCAATCGCCAACTGGACCGCGCGCGCACTGCGCTGATTCGCAACGCCCGCATCTTCGTCGCCGACGGCACCATCATCGAGAACGGCGCGGTGCTCGTGAAAGACGGAAAAATCGCCGCGGTTTATGACGGGAACATTCCCGATCCTAAGGACGTTAAGGCTCAGCCGATTGAAGCGGCAGGAAAGACCGTTCTACCCGGGTTGGTCGATGTGCACATTCATCTCGGGCCGTCGGGAGGTTTAGACGATTACAGGAATTACGATCCGGCCAGGGCTTTCGAACGGGAACTCGCCGCGTATCTTTACTGCGGCGTAACCGCGGTGCAGAGTCTCGGCGACATGCTCGATGCGGCGCTGCAAGTCCGCCAGACAGTCAACAGCGGGGAGAGGTTGGGCGCCGAGTTCTTTCTCGCCGGGCCGCTGTTCACTACGGAAGGCGGGCATGGGACAGAGTACTTTCGCGGGCTGCCGGATTCCATGCGAGTCCGGGCGGAGGGGCAGTTCCTGCGCACGCCGCACACCCCGGATGAAGCTACACATGCGGTGAATGCCCTGAAGGCGGATCACGTCAATGCGATCAAGGCGATTATGGAGGCGGGCGCGGGGGAAGCGAGATTCAACCGCATGGATCCGGCGATTCTCAACGCAATCGGGGCAGCCGCGCGGGCGAACGGACTTCGATTTGTTGTTCACACCGGTTCCGTAAAAGACGTGGAAGATGCGCTGAACGCGGGCGCGAACGGCATCGAGCATGGTTCCTTTCAGGAGCGAATTCCGAACGAAATCTTCGATGAAATGGCAAAGAGCGGAGTGACGTACGATCCAACGCTGAGCGCGGCGGAGGGACTGCGGGAATTCGCCGCGGGAAAGCTGGATGCCTTGAATCGATCGCTCGTTCAGCAGGCGGTTCCGGCCAGGATCCTGACGCTTACGCGTTCGATGATCGATTCGCCTGATGCAAAACGAACGCGCGCCTCGATGGCAGGGTATCCCATCGACATGGATATTGCGCGAGATAACCTCGTTCGGGCCTGGAGAGGGGGCGTCACGCTTGTTACCGGCAGTGATGCGGGCAACATGCTCGTGTTCCATGGGCCGACGGCGCAAAGGGAAATAGAACTCTGGGCGCAGACGGGAATTCCTGTGAGCGCTGCACTCCGCGCAGCTACCATTAACGGCGCGAGGTCGCTTGGCGCCGACGCCCGTTTCGGTTCGGTGACACCGGGCAAAGACGCGACGCTGTTGATCGTTGACGGCAATCCACTCGAGGATGCGAAAGCGCTGGAAGCCGTCTCGTTCGTCATGTTTAAGGGCGAACGAGTGAATCGGGCAGAGCTATTTAGTCAGGATTAGTGTCGGGCGTGCGCACCCTGTAAAAACGTTGTAAATATCGGCCGCCACCGGGCCCCCTCAACCCCACGCCGCTCTCAAGCGCGTTAAAATCGGGGCGCCGATGCATACCATTCTCGTCATCGACGACGACGACAGCCTGCGCGATACGATCGGAGTCCTTCTCGAAAGAGAGGGATTTAAGGCGATCCTTGCGGCGGATGGAAGGAGCGGGCTGGATCACGCGATTCTCGCGAAGCCAGCCTTAATCGTCACCGACCTGCGCTTGCCTGATATCAGCGGGGTCGAAGTCTGCAAACAACTTCGTAGTTCGGGAGTACAGACGCCGATTATCGTGCTCAGCGCAGTGGGCGAAGAGATCGACAAGGTGCTGCTGCTCGAAATCGGCGCTGACGACTACATCGTCAAGCCGTTCGGGACGCGCGAACTGCTTGCGCGCATTCGGGCCGTATTGCGGCGGTCCCCGTCAGAGCCGCACAAGGTGCTGTCGTTTGCGGACGTCGAAGTAAATCTGGAACGGCGCGTGGTAACGCGCCGAGGCCAGGAGGTTCGCTTCACGCCCGCCGAGTACAACCTTTTAACGTTCTTTCTTCAGAACCCGGATCGTCCACTTTCAAGGGACATGATTCTGAATTCCGTGTGGGGGTACGAGTCGTTTCCGAACACGCGCACAGTGGATGCGCACGTCGTGAGATTGCGGCAGAAGCTGGAGGCCGACCCGAACTGTCCGCGCCATTTTCTTACGTTGCATAAGGTCGGCTACCGATTCCTGCCTTAGGCTATGTCGCGTTTGATTCTGATCGTGGAAGACAGCGAGCCCTGCGCGGAGACCCTGCAGATTGCGCTGGAATCTATCCCCGGCGTCGAGACGCGGGTATCGCGAAGTCCGACTGCTGCGCTCGCGACTGCTCTCGCCGACGGAATCGACGTCGCAGCGGTGGTAACGGATCTGCACTTAGCGCAATATGACGGACTCGACCTGATACGGAGCTTCCGGAAGCAACCACGTTTTGCGGATCTGCCAATCATTCTGATCAGCGGCGACAGCGATCCGCGTTTACCCGCGCGCGCGTTAGCGGAGGGCGCGAACGCATTCTTTTCCAAGCCTTATTCGCCTTCGGCGGTACGCCGTAAACTGGAGCAACTGATATGAAACTCCGCTTGCTTCCGATTCTGTTGGCCCCGCTCGCGCTGCAGGCGCAGAACGGGCCGGACATGCAGAAGATATTGGACCGGCTGGATCAGCTCGAAAAGCAGAACCAGGAACTGCTGGCCGAAATCCACGAATTGCGGAATGAACTGGAGCCTCGCGCCGCGGCCGCGCCTCTATCGACGCCATCGCCGCCGGAAGAAGCCCCACTGCCGGAGCGCATGGCCGTTCAGGAGGCGCGCACGGCGGAAATGGCTCAATCGAAGGTGGAAGCTTCTCAGAAAATGCCGGTCACACTGACCGGCATGTTGCTTTTTAACGCCTTCATGAACAGCGAGTATAGCGGCGGATTCCAGTATCCGCTCGGCGCGGCGGCGAATTCCGGGGCGGCCACGACAGGGGCGACATTGCGGCAGACCATACTGGGCTTGAAGTTCAACGGCCCTGAACTTCCGGGCGGCGGGAAAGTTTCCGGGTTTTTCAATATGGATTTTTGGGGCGGCACAGCGAGTGCGAGTAACAACCTGTTTCGAATCCGCACCGCGATGGTCGACCTGAGATGGGGCGCCACGACGATATCAGTAGGACAGGATAAACCGATCGTGTCGCCTCGCGAACCCGTCACTCTGGCGCAGGTTGGTCTGTCGCCCTTATCCGACGCCGGCAATCTGTGGCTCTGGCAGCCGCAGGCGCGTATCGAGCAACGAGTTCAGTTCGGAGGAGACTCCGGACTTATAGCGCAGGCCGGACTGTATCAGACGTCTGAATCTTATCCGATCAACGGGGCGCCTGCTTACGCAAGCAGCCTGGAACGCGCGCGGCCGGCGTACCAGGGACGCTTTGAGTTCTTTAGGGGATCCGAGAACCGGCGCTTTGAGGTGGCGCCCGGGTTCAGTGTAAGCGATAGCCACGTTGCCGGAACCACGGCATCGTCGAGCCTGTTCACGCTCGATTGGCTCGCGCGGCCTATCAGCAAAGTGGAAATTACCGGGGCGTTCTTTCACGGGGACAACGCCGCCGGTCTTGGTGCGCTTCGCCAAGGCTTTACGGTGTTGACGGATGGAACCGTACTCCCTGTGCACGCGAACGGCGCGTGGGGCCAGATCGCGGTCTTCGCCGCGCCGCGCCTGTCGTTCCATTTCTATGGCGGAGAGGAATCGGATCACAGCCAGGGATTCACGACGGGAAACATCTCGCGAAATCTCACCTATGCCGGGAACGTGATCTACAAACTTGCGCCTAATGTACTGGCTGCCTTCGAAATCGCGCAGGCCCGTACGAATTATGTTGCGCAGGGCACACGGCTGAATAATCACTATGATCTGGCGCTGGGTTATTTGTTTTAGCGTTGCGGCGCTCGGGGCTCGCGCCATCCCGATTTCGGGTAACGTCATACTGCGCGATTCACGCCTTGAGGCCGTGAGCAAGCGCGGGGACTACTCGGGAGTCGTCGTTTCGCTGACGCCCGTCGGCGCTCCTCCGTCGGCGCCTCCCGCGAAGCACGCCACGATGGTTCAGAAGGGCAAATCGTTCACGCCGCACTTGCTGACTATCGTCGCGGGTACGACCGTTGACTTTCCGAATTTCGATCCGATCTTCCACAACGCGTTTTCGAGCTTCAACGGGCAGATCTTTGATGTGGGTCTGTACCCGCCGGGTTCAAGTCGATCGGTTCGGTTTACTCGCACGGGCGTGGTGCGCGTCTTTTGCAATATTCATCCATCGATGTCCGCGATCATTCTGGTGCTGCGCACGTCTTATTTCACCGAGACGACGAAGGACGGCTCGTTTTCGATCGACGTCCCGCCGGGTTCATACGAGTTGAACGTGTTTCACGAGCGCGCAACCGAACAGACTCTTCAGCAGCTCTCGCAGCGGGTTCTGGCAACCGATGCGCCTATAAAACTTCCGCCGATCACGGTCTCCGAGGCGGGTTATCTGCCCATACCGCACAAAAACAAATACGGCAAGGAGTACGCGCCGCCTCCCGACGACCAAGTGGCTTATCCCGGAAAGACCCGATGACCCATTCGTCCTCCCTGCTCTGGAAAATCACGATCTCGACATCGATCGCGATTACGCTGCTGCTCGCGACCGCGGGCTACTTCGTCCAGACGCAGGCGCGAGCGGCTTTGTCGCAGAACCTCGAGGCGAATCTGCAGGGCAGTTTCCGCGCCTACGAATCGTTGTGGCAGGCGCGCGCCGATCTGCTCAGCAAGGTGAGTCTTGTGCTGAGCAACATGCAGTATGTCCGCGCGGCGTTTCAAACGAATGACCGCGCGACGATACAGGACACCGCAGCGGAAATCTGGTCCAAGGTGTCGAAGTCCAATGACGCGATGTTCCTGGTGACTGATCCGCGCGGAGAAGTCATTGCGTCACTCGGCGGACCACGAGGGCTGCGGCGGAACGTGGAGGCGGTACGCGATGCATCACCGCGGTTTCCCGCGCAGTCGGCGGGGTTTTCGGCGCTGGATAACGGGCTTTATGAACTCGTGATTACGCCCGTGTACGTTCAGAGCGGAGCCGGCCAGGGGCTCATCGACGTGCTTGTAGCCGGCTTTCCCGTGGATCACGCCGTAGCGACGGAGCTTCGCGAACGCACTGGCGGCAGCGATTTCGTATTTCTCGAAGGCGGCCAGCCAGTCGCGTCCACGCTCGCGCCGGCGGCGACGCGCGGCATCGCTGAGAGGTACCGGAGGGGATCGGGCGTTCAGCGCCTGGAGTTACCGGATCGCGAATATGCGGTCTTCGGAAGCACGCTCAGCGACCTTTCCGGAGCGCCCGCCGGGGATCTGCTGATCGTCCAAAATTTCGATGCGGTGAAGCGCGATCTTGCCTCGCTCGAGTTCAAGCTGCTAATGATTGCGATTGCGGCGATCATTGCAGGCATTGGCGTGAGTTCGCTGCTCGCGCGGCGCATTCTGAAGCCGATTCGGCAACTGGATCGCGCGGCTGCGTTGATCGCGGAGCAGAAGTATGAGACGCGCGTGCCCGAGGTCGATAACGACGAAATAGGCCGCCTGGCGCGTACTTTCAATGCGATGTCCCGCTCCATTCAGGACGCGCGCGAAGAGCTGATCCGGCAGGAACGGATTTCGACCATCGGAAGGCTTTCGAGTTCCATCGTGCACGACCTGCGGAATCCGCTGGCGGCGATCTATGGCGGCGCTGAAATGATGATGGATGGCGAGCTTAGTCCGGAACAACTCCATCGTCTTGCGGGCAACATCTATCGTTCATCGCGCGCGATTAAGGACATGCTTCAGGAGCTCGTCGACGTTTCGCGCGGGCGCATTCAGGCGCCGGAGACTTGCCGATTGGCCGAACTGGTCGGAGCCGCGGTCGAAACGCAGGCTCCGGCAGCGGAGGAGCGTAATGTCCGGATTGACGTGAAAGTCGATCCGGTGATTGAACTTCCCGCCGAGCCCGGTCGAATCGAGCGCGTGTTTCTAAATCTGATCGGCAACGCGATCGAAGCCATGCCGAACGGAGGGCGCATCGAGATCGCTGCGGTACGAAACGGGCACAGCGTCCTCGTGCGCGTAGACGATACAGGGCCCGGCGTCGCGGCCGACGTGCGGCATCGTTTGTTTCAGCCGTTCGCGACGTCGGGGAAGGGGGGCCTTGGGCTCGGTCTGGCGTTGTCTCGGCAGACGGTGCTCGATCACGGCGGGGACATGTGGATTGAGGATGGCGAGGCTGCGGGCGCACACTTCCGTCTGAAGTTGCCCTGCTGATCTATGGACAGGCGATGGCGCCTGTCCTACCTTAAAGGTTTGTGCGCCAAATCCTGCGGCACCTGCCTTTCCTGCTGCGCCGAACGCTTGTAGCGTCAATAGACGACGGGTTATTCGGAATTGCGAAAGGCGCGGCCTACTCGGCGCTGCTGTCGTTTTTTCCGGTGCTGACTTCGGCCGCGACGATACTCGTACAGACCGGCGCCAGTTACGTCCAGGTGAATATGGAGGAGTTTCTCGCCCAGATTCTTCCGCCTGGGACCGAGAGCGTTGTGATGGCGCAGTTCCGCTACAGAGGGCAGCGCCCTATTGCGCTACTTGTTGTGGCATTCGCGCTCTCCCTGTGGGCGGCTTCGAGCGTCATCAAAAGCCTGATCGACGGATTCAATGCGGCATACCGGGTTCCGCGTAACCGGTCGATATTCGGGCATATCGGAATTGGGATCGCACTGGTATTCTTTTCGGTGATTCCCTTGCTCGGCGCGTCTGCGCTGATTCTTTTCGGCGGCGAGGCCGAGCAAGTGGTGCTCAGCATTCTGAAGGTCGATCCTTTACTGAATCCACTCGCTGGCGGATGGGAGATCTTTACGCGGATTATGCGTTATGGCGTCGCATTCGGGGCGACTGTAAGCCTGACCGCCATTCTGTATTACTACGGCCCCTACCGCAAACAACGGTGGAGGGCCGTATGGCCCGGCGCCATCATGGCGACTGTTCTCTGGCTGCTCGCCACATTGGGATTCGGCTGGTATGTCAAACATGTCACGAACTACAATCTGCTTTATGGCAGCGTCGGAACAAGCATAGCGCTGCTCTCGTGGATGTACCTCCTTGCAGCCATCGCTCTGATTGGATGCGAATTTAACGCAGAGATCGAGCGAAGCCGTTATGGCGGCGCTCTGGCTTAATAAACGGGATACCTAACGCAGAATCTTGTACAGATTGCTGTAGTCGTCGGTCCACATACGGAGACCGGGTATCGGATCGATCCTTTTCGCTACTTTCAATTCGGGTTGCTCGAAGAAGCCGGGACGCGAGGTAACCAGAACCCAATCGGAGTCCGACTCCTCTTTGTCGTTGCGGTCATCGGTTTCGAAATTTACGATTCGCGCAGTTTTGTCATCTTCGGCAGCGCCCAACGCGACTACAGGCGCAAGCGAAAGATATCGATTCGACACGTGCACCGCGAGCACGCCATCTGGCTTCAGCCGCCGCCAATAGAGCGCGAAGGCCTCGCGAGTGAGCAAGTGCACCGGAATGGCGTCCCCTGAGAAAGCATCCACCGCAAGCAAATCAAAGTCCTGTGCTTTTTCGCTCTCCAGCGAAAGCCGCGCATCGCCCAGGACCACTCGGTGGGGTGCGTAGCAATCGAGCAGGAACGTGAATTGAGTCTCCGCGATTTTCTGCACGATCGGATTGATGTCGTAGATGCGGTATTTGTCAACCGGGCGAGCGTAAGTGGTGAGGGTGCCGGCGCCGAGACCGATCAATCCGACGCTCATCGGCCCTTGCAGCTGGAGAGTCTGAATCGCGAGCCCGACGCCTGATCCGTGTGCGTAGTATGTGGTCGGATAGCGGCGATTCTGTGGCCAGAGGAACTGCTCGCCGTGGTCGATGGTTCCGTGGCGCAAGACTCGCACCGGTCCCATGTCGCCATCGGTTTCGGTGTCGTAAACGACCAGCGCGCCATAAAAATTGCGGGCGAGCACGCGCGAATGGCCGATCGATTTCCAGGTGTCGCGCGCCAGAAAGCCCGTGATTCCGAACGCCAGACCCGCGGCGACTGCGAACATGATCAGGTTGTCATCGACGGAACCTCGCGTGCGCCAGAGGAGATAGACGGCCAACGCCGCGGTGAGTGAGAGAAGTACGGTCGTGTCGTATTGAGAACTGAGAAAGGCGGTCCCGTGCAGGAATCTTCCGCTGACGAACCGCCAACCGGCATATCCGGTGAGACCCGCGACCAGAATCAGAACGACGGGTTTGTCGTACGGGGCGTTGAGGAATCGAGATGAGTCCGACGTTCCGACGCCGCGCTCGCGCCACAAAAGATAAAGCAGCACAAAGCCGGTGAGCGAAACGACCACTGGCAGATCGTAGAGAGCATTAAAGAAGTATGGAGCGGCAAAGCCGATCAGCAATCCTCCGATAGCTCCCCCGATTGAAACCATCAGATAAAACGAAGTCAGGTGCGCAGGCGCGGGACGTCGCCGGGCAAGCTCGCCGTGGCAGACCATGAACAGGACAAAAAGCGCTACCGAAAAGAAAGTGACGGCGATCTTCAATTCATTAATCGTGCTCTCCTCTGATATTGCGTAGGCCATCGCCGGGAGCGCTACCGCGCCGAGACGCGCGAAGAGCCAGCGTTTGTACCAGCGGTCGCTGTCGAAGCAGAGGATAAAACTCAGAAGGTACAGGCTGAGAGGAAGCACCCAAAGGAACGGAATGGCTGCGACATTCTGAGTGAGGTGATTCGTCACCGCAAGGAGCAGCGCTGAGGCGCAGGCGGCGAGACCCACCCACAGCAGGCGTTCCGACCAGGCGGGGGCGGGAATCGGTTCAACTTCTACGTGAGCAACCTCGGTATGGGCTGCCTTCGACCGCAACGCGACCACCGCGCAGATAACCGCGAACGCCGCATACGCGATGGACCACGACCATGCCTGTTGCCGGCCTGTGAGCGTCGGCTCGACTAACACTGGATAGGCGAGCAGCCCGACCATCGATCCGGCGTTCGACAGCGCAAAAAAACGATACGGCATTGCGCCGCCGTTCACGCGTGAGTACCAGGATTGGAGGAGGGGGCTCGTCGAGGACAGAAGGAAGTAGGGTAAGCCGACGGTGGCGGTTAGGAGTCCCAGGATCCTGAGCAGCGGGTCTTCCGCGCCCACAGGCTTCCACCACGCCGAGGGAAGAATCGGCAGCGCCGCGAGGCTAATGGCCAGCAGCCCGATGTGGACGAACGCCTGGGCCCCCGCCGGGCGGCTCGTCAGCCAATGCGCGTATGCGTATCCACCGAGAAGAGCGATCTGGAAGAACAGCATGCAGCTGGTCCAGACCGCTGCTGACCCTCCGAACCATGGCAGTATCAGCTTGGCGATCAGAGGCTGAACCTGGAAGAGCAGGAACGCACTGAGAAGGATCGTTGCCGCGAACAATAGCGCCGGCACAGTAGCGGCGCTATTTATAGGCCGGTATTCCGGTGACGCGTTCTCCGATAACGAGGGTGTGGATGTGGTCTGTCCCCTCATAGGTCTTTACAGTTTCGAGATTGCACAGATGTCGAATTATAGGATATTCGTCCGTTATACCGTTCGCGCCGAGCAGATCGCGGCTGGCTCGCGCGCAATCGAGGGCGATGGCGACATTGTTCCGCTTCAGCATGGAAATGTGCGCTGGTTCGAGCTTTTCCTGATCCTTAAGGCGACCACAGTGCAGCGCAAGTAGCTGCGCCTTCGTGATTTCCGTGATCATGCCGGCGAGCTTTTCCTGAACGAGTTGATGCGCAGCGATCGGTTTGTTGTCGAACTGCTTCCGGAGCGTTGCGTAGGAGCGCGCGGTCTCGTAGCAATCCATCGCGGCGCCGAGCACCCCCCATCCGATTCCATAGCGAGCCTGGGACAGGCATGCGAGGGGACTCTTCAGTCCCTGCGCGCCCGGGAGCAGAGCCGATTCGGGAACGCGGCAGTCGGAAAAAGAGAGGCTCGAAGTAACGGAAGCCCGCATGGACCATTTGCCGTGAATGTCCGACGCGCTGAAGCCAGGCATCCCTTTCTCGACGAGAAATCCGCGAATGCCATCCTCAGCGCGCGCCCAAACTACCGCTACATCTGCGACCGAGCCGTTGGTGATCCAGGTCTTCTCGCCGTTGAGAATCCACCTGGAGCCGTCCTTAAGAGCGCGGGTCCGCATACCCGCGGGGTTGGAGCCGAAGTCCGGTTCGGTGAGTCCGAAGCACCCGATGGCCTTCCCCGACTGAAGCAGCGGAAGCCAGCGCGACCTTTGCTCTTCAGATCCGTACTCCAGGATCGGATACATGACGAGTGCGCCCTGCACTGATACGAAACTGCGCAACCCGGAATCGCCCCGCTCTAGTTCCTGCATGACCAGGCCGTACTCGACGTTACTCATGCCGGCGCATCCGTAACCGTGTAGATTGGCGCCGAGAAATCCGAGTTCGCCGATTTCCGGAACCAATTGGCGCGGAAATCGGCTGTCGCGAAAACAGTCGCGCGCGAGCGGCAGAAAGCGTTCATCTACAAAGCGGCGCGCAGTCTGCCGGACCAGAAGTTCCTGTTCCGAGAATTGCGAGTCAATCAGAAGGTAATCTACGCCGCGAAAGGACATGACTGGATTCAGTGTATTCCGCGATAATGGGCGCGTGGCGCCTAAAAAAGCCTTGGCCGTGATGAACGATCTGTTCTTTTCGGTGAAGATCCTCGATGCTGGAAAACAGGCTGGAGTCCCGGTTGAAATCGTCAAAGATCGCGAGAGGGTGTTAGCCAAAGCTGCTGACGCCGCAGTCGTAATTTTCGACCTCAACTATGCAGCCATCGATCCGGTAGATCTGATCCGGACGATCAAGAGCAATGCTTCTGGCCCGATGCTGGTGGGTTTCGTCTCGCATGTCCAGACCGACCTGATTGCGCAGGCGCGGGAGAGCGGCTGCGACGTCGTGGTGGCGCGTTCCGCCTTCGCTCAGCGGCTTCCCGCCATACTCAGCGAAGCGGCCGCGCGCAACTGATCGAGCCTCGCGCGGGCAGCGCCGGAATCGATGGACTCGACCGCGCGCTCCACGCCTTCTCTGTAATCCCGCGCTTTGCCCGCGGCAACGAGAGCCAGCGCCGCGTTAATGACGACGATTTCCCTTCGGGCCCCGCGCTCGCCGGCGAAAATGGATTCTGCCACGGCCCGATTGAATTCCGCATCGCCGCCGCGGATGGATTCAAACGGCTGCGGGTCGTACCCGAAATCCTCGGGCGTAACCTGAGTCTGATGAAACGCGCCCTGGTCGATCACAAACACCGTGGACGGGCCCGTTATGGTTACCTCGCCCAGACCGTCAGAAGCGTGCACGACAAAACCGCGCGTCAGCCCAAGCCGAACCAGTGCGCCGGCGATTTTTTCCGCCGCATCGACTGACCAGGTCCCCGACACCTGGAATTCAGGCAGCAATGGATTCGTCAACGGGCCCAGGTAGTTGAACGCCGTACGGAATTTCAGTTCCAGCCGCACGGGCTGCACATGACGCGTGGCGCTGTGAAAGGTCGGCGCAAAAAGGAAGCCGATGCCGGATTCGCGGATCGCATGCGCGACGACTTCGGGCGTTGCCTTGGTGTTGACGCCCAGCGCTTCGAGAATATCCGCGCTGCCGCATTTGCTGGTGATCGATCGATTGCCGTGTTTCGCCACGCGAACGCCGGCGCCTGCCACCACGAACGCCGCAATGGTCGAGATATTGAAGGACGACGCGGAGTTGCCCCCGGTCCCGCATGTGTCGAGTAATGGGCGATATTCCGGCTCCAGCCGAATCGGGAGCGCTGCGGCCCGCATCGCCCGAGCGAATCCCGTGAGTTCCTCGACCGATTCTCCCCTCACACGTAGCGCTGCCAGAAAGGCCGCCGTAAGCACCGGCGTCGATTGGCCTGTCAGCAGCGACTGCATCGCCGTTTCAGCCTCCAAATCGGTTAGAACGCCGCCCTGCGCGACGTGATGGAGCAGGTCGAGTGTCATGTTAGAGTTGGAAATTCCGGGCTTAGTTCCAGCATAAATGAAGATCCACGAATATCAGGCCAAGACGATTCTGGCCAGGTACAACGTCCCTGTGCCTCGCGGGGAAGTGGCGTTCAGCGTCGCTGAAGCTGAGGCGGCTGCGAAGAAGATCGGCGGGAGCGTCGTGATCAAAGCGCAGATTCACGCGGGCGGACGCGGAAAAGGCGGCGGCGTGAAGGTCGCCAAAACGGACGCCGAAGTCTCCCAGATCTCCGAGAAGATTCTGGGAATGACTCTGGTGACGCATCAGACCGGGCCAGAGGGCAGGCTCGTGCAGCGTTTGCTGGTTGAAGAGACGCTGCCGATCGATAAGGAACTGTACCTCGGTATCGTCCTCGACCGCACCACAGGCAAGATCATCTTCATGGCGTCGGCAGCGGGCGGCATGGAGATCGAGGAAGTTGCGGCGAAGACACCGGAGGCGATTCTGAAGGAGGCGATCGATCCGGGCATCGGTCTGCAGCCGTATCAGGCGCGCAAGCTCGCATTCGGGATTGGCATTCCTTCGGCTGCCGCGGCTGGCGCTGTTCAGGCGATGATGGCCCTCTCCAGAGCCTGCATCGACATGGATGCGTCGCTGGCTGAGATCAATCCTTTCATACTCACGAAGGACAACAAAGTTTACGCGCTCGACGCAAAGATCAATTTCGACGATAACGCGCTCTTTCGCCACAAAGAACTGCTCGACCTCCGAGACCTGGCCGAGGAAGACCCGCTGGAAGTCGAGGCTTCCAAATTCGGGCTCAACTACATCAAGCTCGACGGCAACATCGCCTGCATGGTGAACGGCGCCGGACTCGCGATGGCGACTATGGACATTATCAAGTACGCGGGAGGGAGCCCGGCGAACTTCCTCGATGTGGGCGGCGGCGCCAACGCCGAGCAAATTCGCAACGCGTTCCGGATTCTGCTCTCCGACCCCAGCGTGAAAGCGGTGCTGATTAATATCTTCGGAGGAATCCTGCGCTGCGACACGCTGGCGAACGGCGTGGTTTCTGCGGCGCGGGAACTCGGCATCAAGGCCCCGATCGTGATTCGAATGGAAGGTACGAACGTCGAGCAGGGCCGCTTGATTCTCCAGGAATCCGGCTTCAACTTCACCGTAGCTGACGGGATGAAGGACGCCGCCGAAAAGGTCGTTGCGCTCGCCGGAGGCGCCAAATGAGCGTACTCGTCGATAAGAACACGCGGCTGATGGTGCAGGGATTCACAGGGAAGGAAGGCACCTTCCACGCTTCGCAGGCCATCGCTTACGGTACGACAGTTGTGGGCGGTGTCACGCCGGGCAAGGGTGGATCCACGCATCTCGACCGGCCTGTCTTCAACACCGTTGAAGAAGCCCGCAGGCAAACGGGCGCCAACGCTACGGTGATTTTCGTCCCTCCTCCGTTCGCGGCGGATTCAATCACGGAAGCGGCTGACGCGGGGATTGAGCTGATCGTGTGCATCACCGAGGGAATCCCCGTGGTGGATATGGTGAAAGCCTGGGAGTTCCTGCAGACGAAGAAGTCGCGTCTTGTGGGGCCCAACTGCCCGGGCGTCATCTCGCCGGGCAAGTGCAAAATCGGAATCATGCCGGGCCACATCCATCTCGAAGGTAATGTCGGCGTGGTTTCGAGGTCTGGAACATTGACCTACGAAGCGGTGGGCCAGTTGACTAAGTTGGGAATCGGCCAATCGACCTGCATCGGAATCGGCGGCGACCCGATTATCGGGACTACCTTCCTCGACGCAATCAAGATGTTCGAAGCGGATCCCGACACGAAGGCGATCGTCATGATCGGCGAGATTGGCGGCAACGCGGAAGAAACTGCGGCCGCCTACATCGGAAGTCACGTGAAGAAGCCGGTGGTCGGGTTCATTGCCGGCCAGACGGCGCCTCCCGGACGCCGCATGGGACACGCCGGAGCGATCATCTCCGGGGGATCCGGCGCCGCGCCGGATAAGATCCGCGCGATGGAAGCGGCCGGAATCACGGTCTGCAAATCGCCCGCGCAGATCGGCGAAAAGATACAGGAACGACTGAAATAAATGGAAAAGACATTTTCGATTATTAAGCCTGACGCCGTTGCGTCGGGGAAGGCCGGGAAGATCCTCGGCCTGCTGGAAGAGAACGGATTTCGCATTGTTGCGCTTCGCATGACGAAGCTGAGCCAGTCTCAGGCGGAGGGGTTTTACGCGGTGCATCGCGAGAGGCCGTTCTACGGAAGCCTTGTGAAGTTCATGACCGAGGGGCCGGTGATCGTGATGGCGCTGGAGCGCGCAGACGCCGTTAAAAAGCTTCGCGAAGTGATGGGGGCCACAAATCCCGCCAACGCGGCCGAAGGAACGGTGCGCAAGCTTTATGCCGAAAGCATCGAACGCAACGCGATTCACGGGTCGGATGCGCCTGAGACGGCAGCGCAGGAACTATCGTTTTTCTTCAATTCCGTCGAACTGGGTCAGCTTTAGCGCTTTTGCCGCGCAGCATTCGAATGGGCCACGTGAACGCGCGGCCCACTCGGAAGGACGCTGAGTTCGTGATCCCCTCGATTAGCTTGGAAAAGCGAAGCTCGCGCTCATAGAGAAATCGGATCTGATGGTCCCGCCGATCGATCAGGCGCTGGATCTCCCTGGCGTCTTCCTCCGAGAGCGTTCTGCCGGATCTGATGTGCTCGGGTAGCTGCCGCTGATAGTAGAAGGTTCCGTGCGAGGCCGTCATTTGGGTCGCAGGACGCGCCTTCGAGTAGAAGTAGATCGCGAAAGATCGGCGAGAAATGTCCAGTCCTTCTGGAGGGTTCACCAGGTCGAAGCCGTGCCAGGAGCTTTCGGTGGTTTCAAAGAGTACCGCGCGATTCGCCACGGGCACGATGCGCTGCGGATCGCGATCCCACGGATCGCTCAGCAGTTCGAGGCAGCCACCCCATTCCGATTCCCATCGCGGGTTCAGAAAGACAATCAGATTTAACCGCCTGTGCAGGCGCGTGCGCGGATGGTAGTTAAAGTCCACGTGAGGATCGAGTTCCCCGCCCGGCAGAGTCTCATGCGTGCCGCCTCCCACGTAGTCAGGGTCGTAAAGCGGTTCCCCGATGCCGGTGATCGTGGCAATCAAACGCAGGAAATCCACTGACCGGATAATCTGGTCCACACGCCGATAGGCGGCCCCAATGCTGCGGACCTCCTGAATCGTGGATTTCTTTCCCGGCCGGCCAGATTCGTTCAGGGAATGACCTCGGTCAAACCGCGGAAACTGCTCGACCAGCTCAGCGCAGAGGCCAGGTTCAAAAAAGTCGTCGACAATCACATGGCGGAACGGCCTCGCCGCCGCGAATTTGCCTGCGAGTTCATCGGCGCTTTCAGTAACTGTGGGAGCGATTCCGTTAACCAATCGACCAGTGTACGAGTCTGGCGATTTAACTGAGAATTCTTTGCGATTCGGACACTCCCATAGATAGCGAACGATTCGCTCGGGAGACGCGTGCCATGCCGCTGTTTAAGACGAGAAGCGCAGCCGTGTACGGGATCGACGCGCATCCGGTGGATGTCGAAGTCGACCTGTTTCGCAGCGGGATGGCCCGCGATTTCATGCTGGTCGGGATGCCCGACACTGCCGTGCGCGAAAGCCGGGAACGCATCAAATCGGCGCTGATGAATTCCGGATTCGGTTATCCGAACCAGGCGGTTACCGTGAATCTCGCGCCAGCGCACGTTCGCAAGGAGGGAGCAGGTTTTGACCTCCCGATGGCGCTCGCAATTCTGGGCGCTATGGGGACCTTCAAGGGCCTGGATAAGCACATCACCGTGGGCGAGCTGTCGCTTGACGGCGCCATTCGGCCAGTGCGGGGCGCCCTTTCCGTAGCCGTCTGTGCGCGGGAGCAGAAGATTGAGAATCTAATTCTGCCAGCGGAGAACGCGGCTGAAGCCGCGGTGGTCGAAGGGGTGCGGGTGTTCGGGGTAAAGCATCTTGCCGAAGTGGTCGCCCTCCTTACCCGGCCCGAGGAATTCGCGCCCACGCAGTCTGATGCGCGGCAGGGATGCGTGGCGGCGGTTGATCCGGCTTACGATTTCCGCGATGTCCGAGGTCAAACAACAGCGAAACGTGCCCTGCAGGTCGCTGCGGCGGGGAATCACAATGTTTTGATGATCGGGCCGCCAGGATCCGGCAAAACGATGCTCGCAAAGCGACTGGCCGGAATTCTGCCGCCGCTTTCGTTCGATGAAGCCATCGAAGCCACGAAGATCCATAGCATCGCGGGGCTGCTCTTGCCCGGCGGCGGGTTGCTTCGCGTGCGACCGTTCCGTTCGCCACACCACACGATCTCGGACGCCGGACTGATCGGAGGAGGATCGGGAGCGCCGCGTCCCGGCGAAGTGAGCCTTGCGCACAACGGCGTGCTGTTCCTTGACGAATTCCCCGAGTTCCCGCGGAACGTGCTCGAAATCCTCCGTCAGCCATTGGAAGATGCTTCCGTAACGATCGCGCGCTCCAGTATGACCCTCTGCTTCCCTGCCCGCTTCATGCTCGTGGCGGCGATGAATCCATGCCCGTGCGGGTTTTATGGCGATCCGACGCGCGAATGCCGCTGTACTCCCGCGATTATCCAAAGGTATCTGGGCAAGATCAGCGGCCCCCTCCTCGATCGCATCGACATTCAGATTGAGGTGCCTGCGGTGCCCTACAAAGAACTCAGGGCAGCGGAAGTCGCCGAATCCTCCGCCGATATGCTCGCCCGCGTGCGGCAGTCCCGAGAAATTCAGGCTGCGCGCGGCCACGTCAACGCACGGATGCCCACCAGAATGATCCGCAAACTGTGCGCCCTGGATGACGCGGGAGAGCGCACTCTCGAAATGGCGATGCGGCGAATGAGTCTTTCGGCGCGGGCGCACGATCGCATCCTCAAGGTCGCCAGAACCGTTGCCGATCTCGACCGTTCGGACTCAGTATCGGCAAAGCACATCGCCGAGGCGATTCAATACCGCAGCCTCGACCGGAATTACTGGAACTGAGGCCGTTCTCTATTCTGGAAATTGGCTTTAGCTAAGAATCGGCAGCGAAAGCGGTCTATCCTCGCTCGACTGGTCCGTCTGATCCTTGCCGTCGTGGTTATTTTCTACGCATCTGTGATCCTGAGCCTTTTCTTGTTGCGATGGATCAACCCGCCGACGACCGCGGTCCAGACCGAACGCCGCATAGACTCGTTACTGCATCGAAAGCCTTACCGCAAACTCTACAAATTCGTTCCGATGGAAGAGATCTCACCCGCGCTTCAGCACGCGGTAGTCGCGGCGGAAGACGCGCGTTTCTTCCAACACCACGGATTCGACTGGAAGCAGGTTGAGATTGCGGTGCAGGACGACCTGGACAAGGGCCGCAGCCGCGGCGCCTCCACGATCACGCAGCAACTCGTAAAGAATCTCTACCTGTCCACCAGCCGCTCATTCATCCGAAAGGGCATCGAGTTCACGATCGTCCCCATCACCGAACTGCTGCTTTCCAAGAGGCGAATTCTGGAACTGTACCTTAACGTCATCGAGTGGGGGCCGGGCGTCTACGGAGCCGACGCCGCGTCTGCCTTTTACTTCCACATCCCGGCGCGGCGGCTCGACCGCCCGCAGGGGATTGAACTCGCCTCGGTTCTTCCTTCGCCCCTGCGCCGAAAGCCAGGGCGAATGACCCAATACGACCTCATCATTTCGGAGCGAATGGTCCAGATGGGCTGGTGAATCGGTGTGATATCTTCGCTAGTTCAAGGAGGCGATTGCATGAACCGAGTACTTTTGGGTCTGGCTCTTTCCGCGCTGATAAGCTTACCGCTGATGGCTGCGCTCAACCCCGGCGATAAAGCTCCCGACTTCGCTGCTCACGCATCACTGGCCGGCAAGGAATTCCATTTCTCGCTGGAAGACGCGCTGAAGAAAGGTCCGGTTGTGGTGTATTTCTATCCGTCCGCGTATACTCGCGGGTGCGATCTGGAAGCTCACACGTTCGCGGAACATAAAGACAAATTCGACGCCGCCGGAGCCACGATTATCGGCGTTTCCGCCGACAGCATCGCGCGCCTGAATCAGTTTTCGGCGGACCCGGACTACTGCGCTGGAAAGTTCCCCGTCGCTTCGGACGCCGATGGCAAGATCGCTGCCTCGTACAATCTGACGAAAACGGCGGTCAAGAGTGGAATGAAGGATGTAAAAGGCTCCGACATCGACCATGACTTTATCGAGCGCGTGACTTTCGTGATCGGCAAAGATCACAAGATCGCTGCGACGCTTTCCTCCGCCACCGACAAGCTTTCGCCGGACCAGCATGTAACGAAATCGCTGGAAATCGTGCAGAAGCTCAAATAACGGCGGACTCGAAGAGAGGATACTGGCCGACCTGCCGGTCATCGTCCGCCGCAGTCTCAAAGATCCACGGCTGCATCAGTTCGGCCGCATAGCGGATTAAAGGGACCACTACGGAGTTTCCGAACTGTTTATAGGCCCGTGTGTCCGACACGGGGATTCGGAACGAATCGGGAAAGCCCATCAGCCGCGCGCATTCACGGGGCGTGAGCCGCCGCGGATTCCGACCCTCTCCGCGCGCGATCAGAATCTCCGAGCCGTCTTTGTAGTAACGCGCCGAAAGAGTGCGCGCGATATCGTCGGCGGCGAAAACGCTGCACCCAAAACCATTGCCCTTCGCCCTATGCTTCTCCGCGTAGCCCTGGAGGTAGGCCCAGAGCTTATCCGAAAGGACATACTTTTCGTGCACGCGTCCGTGGGTGTCCAAATAGCGGCCCTCATCGACATCCCGCTCGGAACCATCTTCCGCATGCAGGACATGACGCAATCGCTGTGCGCCGTACACGGGCAGTGGCGCGGCATCCCAGGAAAAGCCGGTCGGTTCGCGGAATCCAGCGATCAGAATGCGCTCTCGGTGCTGTGGCACGAAGTGCCCTCCGTCAAGGATTCGATACGAGATCCGGTATCCGAGTTCTTCGAGCGTATTGCGAATGATGCGGAAGGTTTTCCTCTTGTCGTGTGAAACCAGGTTCTTCACGTTTTCGAGCAGAAAGGCGCGCGGGCGCTTCGCATCGAGGATGCGCGCAACGTCGAAGAACAACGTCCCTTGGGTCTCGCACGCGAATCCGTGGGGCCGCCCGAGAGCATTCTTCTTCGAAACCCCTGCGACGCTGAACGGCTGGCAGGGAAACCCCGCCAGCAGGACATCGTGATCCGGAATCTCCTCCGCCATTACCTTCGTAATATCCCCGGCCAGCGGATGCTTATCGGTCGGGAGATTAGCCTTATAGGTCTTGCGCGAGTATTCATCCCACTCGCTGGTGAAAACGCACTCCCCGCCGCGTGCCTCGAATCCCAGCCGCATGCCGCCGATGCCAGCGAAGAGATCTATGAAGGTGAACCGGATAGCGTCATTATAAAGGCTTGACCGACGTCCACACGCCCGAACAGCGCAGCTACAACATGTCGCGCATTCGTGGGCGCGACACGGCGCCGGAGATGCGCGTTCGCCGGATCCTGCACGCGGCGGGTCTTCGGTACCGTCTCCACGGAAAATCCCTGCCTGGCAAGCCCGATCTGGTATTCGCGCGGCGAAAGGCCGTCGTTTTCGTCCACGGCTGCTTCTGGCATATGCATCGCTGCAAATACGGGAAGCCCGCGCCCGCGACAAATCAGGACTTCTGGGCTGAAAAGCGGCGCTCGAACCGCGATCGGGATAAACGCAATCGCGCCGCTCTCGAAGCCGACGGCTGGCGCGTGTTCGAAATCTGGGAATGCGAGACGCGTGATCCCGACTCACTCCAGGCGCGAATGGAAGAACTGGTCGAGTTCCTCGCTTAGTACTTCGACAAAAACGCCGCCACGCCCGATTCCTGCGCCGCTTTGTTGGCGATGCACAAGTCAACGCCTTCGATCACCTGATCCAACGTCCGGGGCGCGCCCACAAACTTATTGACCCTCGGCTCGAAGAACGACTTCAGTTCACTGCGCGATGCCGCGTCACAGAACGATGCGCCCGTATCCGGCAGGACGGATCCGAAGTCGAATCCGCCGCCCGTCGGCATCGCCTGCACGATCTGATCCCAGTGTGATTTTATGAACTCGAACGATAGCTTGGTCGTGGCAGGCTCGTTGCGCCCCGCGAAAAGCATCGCCCCACCTTCGAGGAACGGAACCGTCCCGTTCACGACATCGTTCATACCTTCGGTGAGAACGGCGGGATCGCGGAATGCACTCATCGCGCCGATCAGAGTCTGCCGCAGTTGCTTATCCTGCGTGCGTTTGAACTCCGCGAGCATGCGCCCATAGAGCGCTTTGTCTCCGTAGTACGCCGCCGTTCCGAGCACGGAAGAGAGCATGTTCGGATTCACGGCCGAATGATCTGAGAACCAGCGATTCGCGAGATCCCTCGCCTGTCCGGCCAACTCCGTGTCGCCACCGTATGTCGCGACCGGCCGCACCAGCAGCGCGCGCAGCAATTGAACGTCGTCCGATTCGCCGGGCTTCGGCGACCAGCCCAACTCCCGCGCGCGGTCCTGGAAATTCTTTAGCAGAAACCGGCTGTAATTCGGCATAAGGTTCTCTGGAACCAAATGCGCCCGCGGTTCGAGAGCAACGTCGATGGCCGTTCGAACCACATACCGGTCCGGATCGTCATGGAAGGTCTCCACCAGCGACAGGACCTCGCCGATCTGTATTTTGCCGCCGCGGGCGAGCGCACGCGCGTTTCCCAACAGGTCAGCGCGTTCCGCCGCGGAAAGCCGCTTTTGCGCATCGCCGCTGACCAGCGCGGACAGGAGCCCGCCTCGGTAGTCGACTCGATAGTATCCGTTTGCCTGATCATTCGCCTGCACCCACGCTGGGCACCCATTTGCTTTTTCCAGCGCGGCGGTTTGAGTCTGTTCCGTAATCAGAGCGCATTGGTTCTGGCCAGTCGTACCCGTTCCATAACGAATACAAAGCGGAATCTGCCACTTCTGATCCGTCGACCCTTTCGAGCCGAGGGGCAGAAATCTCTGCTGTTCCACCTTGAGCGCTGCTTTGTTGGACTGGCATTCCAGCGACACCGAAACCATCGGTACGCCGGCTTGGTTCAGGAACGTCGTAAACGCCGCGGTCACGTTGCGCTTGCTCGACGTACTCAGGGAATCGAGAAATTCCGGCGCGGTGGTCGCGCGGAACGCGTATTGCTTCAGATAGCTCTGCACGCCTTTACGAAATTCTTCCGGGCCCATCCAGTTCTCGAACATACCGATAACCGACGCGCCCTTCTGATAGGTGATGTCGTCAAACGCGTTGTTGATGTCGTCCTTCGAAAGAATTGGCTGACGAATTTTCCGCGCCGAGATCAATGAGTCCTCGCCTTCGGCTCCTAGCTTGTCCGCGACGTCGGAAACGCGCGTCTGCCATTCCGGCTTCCATTCCGCGATCAGCTTGCGCTCCATCCAGGTGGCAAACGCTTCGTTCAACCAGATGTCGTCCCACCATGCCGTTGTAACGAGATCACCGAACCATTGATGCGCCAACTCATGCGCTGCCACCGATGCGTACTCCCGCTGCCGCGCAATCCGATCGGTCTTAGGATCGGCCAGCAGAATGTTTTCCGCGTAGGTCACCATTCCGACGTTCTCCATCGCGCCGAATCCGGCGGTGTCCGGAATCGCGACCTGATCGGCTTTCTCGTACGGATACGGAATGCCGAAGTAATCTTCGAGGCGCGAAAGGATCGTCGCCGTCACCTCGGCGGCATATTTCGCCTCTGCGGACCGTCCTTTGGGCACGATAATCCGAACCGGAATCTTGTTGCGCCCCGCCGTGCCAGCGCGAACGAAATCGAACGGCCCTACCGCGAAGGCCACCAAATAGCTCGGCAGCGGTTTCGTCTCCTTGAACGCGACTGTCTTAAGTCCGTTCGCAGTCGATTCGGAATCGGGGGGAGTATTGCTGATGGCTGTCGCGCCAGCGGGTACACGCAGCGTGAGTTGCCAAGGCGTCTTGTAGGAGGGCTCGTCGAAGCACGGAAATGCTGCTCGCGCGTCTGTCGGCTCGAATTGCGTGAACAGATACCAGTCGCCGCCCGTTTTCTGGCGGAAGATGCCGCTGCTGTTCTTGGACAGGATTTCGCCGGTGTAGCGGATGGTGAGAAGTGCGCTTCCCACTGGCACCGGCTTATCGAACGCCAGCCCGACGAAATCGTCTCCTCCCGGAATTATGCGCGCGATCCGTTCGATGCCTTCGGAGTTCAGAACTGCGTTTTGAATCGTGATCTTTTCCTGGTTCAGCCAGATCGTCGTCGCTGGCTTGTTTACCTGTAGCCGGATTCCGATCGAGCCTGAAAACGTTTCCTTCGCGGGATCGAGAGTGAGATCGGCGTTATATCGGGCCGGGTGAACGTCCTGAACTTCGGCCAGACGGGTTTTCGGCGGAGTATCCGCCGCATCCGCGCAGAACGCGATTGCAAGGACTAAAAAAAGCGAGATCCGCATGTCTTCATTGTCCAATCCGGATACCGGAGACAAACGGATCGCGGTTGTCGAGAATTAACTGGGAGTCCGCCGTGATGAAGGCCGATCCCTTGATTCGGGGCTGCACTGCGCCGTCGCGCACGACGAACGAGCCTTCGAACACGCTGCCGATCACGCTTTCCTGCCGCCAGATTTCTCCCTCCCTCAGCCTGCCTTCGGCATGAAGGCACGCCAAGCGCGCGCTCGTCCCCGTGCCGCACGGCGATCGATCGTATGCTTTACCGGGGCAGAGCACGAAATTGCGCGAATCGGCGATCTCCGACGGTCCGCAGACCTCGATGTGATCGATGTGCCCTCCGCTCGCCCCGGTGATCCCGGCGCGTTCCAGCGCCTGCCGAATACGCCAGGTAAACTCGGTCAGCGGCTCGATGTTCGATGCCACGATCGCGCAGGGACTATCGTGCGTCAGAAAAAACCAATTGCCTCCCCAGGCGATATCGCCTCGCACACGCCCGTAGCCCTCTGCTTCAACCTCGATATCGGCCCTGTAACGATACGCCGGAACGTTGTTAACGGTGACTTCACCCGAGTCGTGCAAAACCGCCTCAACAGTTCCCACTGGGGTCTCCAGACGGTGCGTACCGGGGCCGATCTTTCCCAGATACGAGAGCGTCACGGCCAGGCCGATCGTCCCGTGGCCGCACATCCCGAGCACGCCGACATTGTTGAAGAAAATGACCCCGGCAGAGTTCGCCGGATCCAACGGTTCGCAGAGAAGAGCGCCGACGATCGCGTCATTGCCCCGAGGCTCGTTGACCACCGCTGACCGAAAATGATCGTGTTGCTCCCGGAACACACGGGCGCGTTCCGCAACGGTCCCGCCGCCAAGGTCTGGCCCGCCCGAAATCACCACGCGCGTTGGCTCGCCGCCAGTGTGAGAATCGATTACATGAATGCGCTGAAGCGGGGCTGCCACCGCATCATTTTACGCAACGATGCCGCTGCCTGACGTTGTTGTCGTCGGGGCCGGGATCGTTGGCGCGGCCTGCGCGCGCGAGTTCGCGCTGGCGGGCCTGCGCGTAACGATCTGCGATTCCGGACCCATCGGCGCCGGCGCGACCGGCGCAGGTATGGGCCATCTCGCGGTGATGGACGACTCCGAAGCGCAATTCGCGCTGACAAGTTATTCCCAGCGCCTGTGGCGCGATATCGCGGCCGAACTTCCGGCCGAGGCGGAGTACATGGACTGTGGCTCTCTCTGGGTGGCGGCGGATGCCGAAGAGATGGATGAAGTCCATCGCAAGCGGCGATTCTATGAAGAACGCGCCATTCCGGTGGACGTCCTCGATGCCAGACAACTGTCCGACGCGGAGCCGAATCTCCGCCGCGGTCTTGCGGGCGGCCTTCTGATGCGAAACGACGCTGTGTGTTATCCGCCCTGCGCGGCCCGGCATTTCATCGAGCGCTCCGGCGCCAAATTTCTACTGGGCGCAAAGGTCGTTTCCGGAGACGATCGAGGCGTAGTCCTCGAGGATGGCGCAGACATCAAAGCCGGAGCTGTCGTTCTCGCCACCGGCTCTGCGATTACCGAACTCTTCCCCGAGCTACCCGTCGCCCCGCGCAAGGGCCATCTCCTGATTACCGATCGCTATCCCGGCTTCCTCAAACATCAGCTCATCGAACTCGGCTATCTGAAAAGCGCGCATTCGAGCTCGGCGGATTCCGTGGCATTCAATGCCCAGCCGCGACGCACAGGCCAGATACTTATTGGATCCTCTCGCCAATTCGGCGTGACCGATACCGCGGTCGAATCAGCGATGCTGCGAAATATGCTGCAGCGCGCCATCGAATATATACCTGCTCTCGAAAGTCTCAGCTCCATCCGCGCCTGGACGGGTTTCCGCGCTGCGACGCCCGATAAACTTCCGCTCATCGGCCGCGCCTTCGGATTGCGCAATGTCTATCTGGCAACCGGGCACGAAGGGCTGGGCATTTCCACTTCGCTCGCGACGGCTCGTCTCCTCGCGGATGAGATCCTGGGCCGCGAAAGCGCCATACCGCGCGCCCCATACCACCCCGGGAGAAAATGGTGCTGATCCGGATCAATGGACGGCCGTTCGAGGCACTGCCGCATACGACCGTCGCCGCGGCCATTCTCGCCACCGGCCACACGGCCTTCCGAAGGTCCGTCTCCGGACAAGCCCGCGCGCCGCTCTGCGGAATGGGCATCTGTTTTGAATGCCGTGTGAGTATCGACGGCTCGCCGCATCAACGAAGTTGCCAGATCGCCGTTCGCGAAGGCATGGAGATCGTAACCGAATGATCACGATAGTCGGCGCCGGACCCGCCGGAATGGCGGCCGCTGGCAGTGCGGTCCGGTGCGGGGCCGAGGTAACGGTGATCGATGATAACCCGGCGCCAGGCGGACAGATCTGGCGCGGAGAAGGACGCACGCTTGCGGCCGGGGCCGTTTTCATAGGTCAGGCGCGAGTCGTCAGTGGCGATAGCGGCAACCGAACCCTGCTGGTCGAGACTGCTACAGGCGCGCGGAATCTCTCCTACGACAAGCTCATCCTCGCCACGGGCTCACGTGAACTGTTTTTGCCTTTTCCCGGATGGACCCTCCCCGGCGTCTTCGGCGTAGGCGGCCTGCAGGCGCTCGCGAAATCGGGGCTCCCGCTTCGCGGAAAGCGAATCGCCGTCGCAGGAAGCGGTCCTCTGCTGCTTGCCGGCGCCGCGTATTTTCGGAAACAGGGCGCAAATGTGGTGTTGATAGCCGAGCAGGCAAGCATCACGTCAGTGGCTCGCTTCGCAGCCGGACTGTGGCGTTGGCCCGCGAAAGCGGGCGACGCCCTTCACCTTCAGACCGCGCTTCTCGGCGTTCCACAGAGACATGGATGCTGGATCGAATCGGCCGAAGGCGAAGAGCGCGTCGAGCGCTTGCATTTTCGCGAAGGCAATAACCGCTTTAGCATCGAAGTTGACTATGCCGCAATCGCGTGGGGGCTCGTCGCGAACAACGAGATCGCCGCATTGCTCGAATGTCCTTCAGTCGCGGGTACCGGCGGCGCCGAAGTCTCAGCCGTCGAGGGCGAGATCGCAGGACTAGTTGCCGCGGGACGCGATGACCTTGCCCAGAAGCTGGCGCCGCGCCGGGAGAAAGCTCGCCGCTTCGCTCGGGAGATAGATCGCTGCTTCGCGCTGCGGCCCGAAATCCGCGAGCTCCCCCGCCCTGACACGATCGTTTGCCGCTGCGAAGATGTTCCGTTCAGCCGGCTGCAAGCCTTCAACTCGTTTCGCGCGGCCAAACTTCACACCAGGTGCGGGATGGGCCCATGTCAGGGACGAATCTGTGGGCCCGCTGCGCGCTTGCTGTTTGGGTGGCGGGATGAATCTGTCCGTCCGCCGATTCTGCCCGCGCGTGTCGGAACACTCGCCGCGCCGCCCGCGGAATCCGGTCAGTAAGCCTCCCACACATATGCGTAGAATCGGCGAACCTCCTGAAACCCGCAGCGCCGATAAAGCCGCACAGCCTCTTCGTTCGCGCCGGTCACTGTTAGGCTGACCCGCTTCGCGCCCGCGACCCGCAACGTCGTCACTGCGCGGCGCAGCAGCTCATAACCGAGCCCAAAGCCTTTAACATACGGCGTCACGCAAAGCTGCGTGATGTGCGCTACATCGTCCGCGACAAAGCTCGACAGCACCATACCGGCGACCCAACCTGTAGCCAGATCGAATCCCACGAAAGACGCCGGGCGGTGAAATGCGCCACACCCCGGAAACTGAACGATGTTGTAGAGAAACTTCCGTGCGCCGTCAAACGTTCGGTACTGATCGTTGATCTGTGAATCGATGTGCCCGCCATAAGCGAGCGAGATCACGCGTGCCGCCGAGTCGTGATGATGGTCCGCCCATGGCTCGATTCGGAACCGGTGCATGGAGAAATTCCTCCCTGGGGGAAGGACGCCGCCATTCAGATTCATCAGCAGGCGCTCGTAGAGTCGGACGAACCTCTCGCGCTGCAGCGCCTTCGCCACCTCCGGCCCAATCAGCATGAGCTGGCTCTCAATGCGGCGTATCCCTGAAGTTCCGATCAATCCATCCAGCAACGTGCGAAAGAGTCGGATTTCAGCATCGCCCCCCCGCCATTCCCGTCGTACATAAACGTCTCCGATCAGCCCCTTGTGATCCTCGAGCACCGTATACCCGTAGCCAACCGGTTCGCCATGGTTCATAAGGGCGGCGCCTCCGAGTCCGCGCGAGTCGGCGAACTTTCGCACGAGATCGGCCGATTTGGAAAAATCCCAGTCGAGCTCGCGATTCCATTCGCCCGTTTCTTCGAGCAGCAATGGAGAGAGCTCGCGTCCTCCAAGACGGCGTATATCGACGAGGTCCAGGTTCACGGCAGTTCCGCCGCGTCGAACCAGATGCGTCTCTGCGGCGACGCATCCTCACACCCGGGCAGTGTGCGCCCCGGAAGGACGAAGTGATCGTCGCAGCGCGGTTCGTAAGTCTCGTCGCCGCCCACCAGAATCTGCGGGCTGTTGTAGTGGGCCGGCGCGCCGTCGATAATGCGTTGCGGATAGATTGCGCGGCCGCCGCATCGCGTGCAATAGGACGTCATCCACATGCAGCGGTCCTCGGCCAACATCGCCAGATCCGGCGTCGATCCGAACGGTTCGCCGCGAAAATCGAAGGCCAGACCCGACGCCAAAATGTCATAACCTTCGTGCATTAGGTTTCGGACGAGTTGAAAGAAACCCGAGTCGCGCGGAAAGAATTGCACCTCGTCGAAAGCGATGATCTCGAAACGGCATCCTGCTTCCGATTCGCGGGTGCGCAGAATTTCCCAGATCTGCTGCGGGTGGGTCGGCGGAATCTCTTCCGCGGAGTGCTCTTCCCCTTTGCGGCTCTTGATCGTGTTCATGCCGCTGCGCGTGTCCGTGCGTGGCTTGAATACCGCGATCTTCTTGTTGCCGTACTTGCGAAGAGTGTCGATTTCGGTGAGCAGATGGCGCGTCTTTCCTGACGCCATATTGCCAATGAAAAGTCTGAGAAATCGTCCGCGGGCCAACACAATATCGTAGCGCCGGGAACTGCGGTTTAGAGCCGCGACGCTAGCGGTCGTTCCACTTCGCCTTCAGATAGTCGCGATTCATTCGGGCGATATTCTCCATCCGGATCTCTTTCGGGCACGCCGCCTCGCACTCGCCGATATTCGTACAGCTTCCGAAGAGCTCCTCGTTATAGCGGGCGACCATCCGCAACGCGCGTCGGGAGCGCTCCGCCTGCCCCTGCGGCAACAAGCCCAAATGCGAAATTTTGGCGCCCGTGAACAGCGCTGCGGAAGCGTTGGGACAGGCCGCCACGCATGCGCCGCACCCGATACACGCCGCGGCGTCCATGGCCCGATCCGCATTCTCTTTCGGAACCGGAACGGCGTTTCCGTCAGGCGCGCTGCCGGTATGCGCGGTGATATAGCCGCCCGCAGCAATGATGCGGTCGAACGCGCTGCGATCCACTACGAGATCCTTGATTACCGGGAAAGCCTTAGCGCGCCACGGCTCGAGGTAGAGTTCGTCGCCATCTTTGAAATGGCGCATGTGCAGTTGGCAGACCGTCGTCCCGCGCTCCGGCCCGTGAGCGGCGCCGTTGATCATGAATCCGCACGAACCGCAGATTCCCTCCCGGCAGTCGTGCTCGAAAGCGATCGGCTCCTGACCCGCGGCGATCAACCCCTCGTTGACGACATCCAGCATCTCGAGGAAGGACATATCCGCGTTGACGTCCTTCGCCTCATAGCGCTCCATCCTGCCTTCGCTCGCGGCGTTCCTCTGCCGCCATACGTGCAAAACGAGATTCACTTGTAGCTCCGTTGCGCGGGATGCACGTACTCGAAGTCGAGCGGCTCCTTATAAAGCGCTGGCTGACCACCAGGTCCGCCGTACTCCCACGCCGCGACGTACTGGTAGTGTTCGTCGTCCCGGAGCGCCTCGCCTTCTTCCGTCTGATACTCCTCGCGGAAGTGCCCCCCGCAGCTCTCGTTGCGATGAAGCGCGTCGATGCACATTAGCTCTGCGAGTTCGAAGAAGTCGGCCACGCGCCCGGCGCCTTCGAGTTGTTGATTGAGATCGCCTTCAGAGCCCGGCACATTCAGATTGGTCCAGAACTCTTCATGTAGCGAGCGAATCCGGTCAATCGCGACACGCAGGCCCTCGGCTGTGCGGGACATCCCGCAGAAGTCCCACACCGTCTTTCCCAACTCCCGATGGAACGAGGCCACCGTGCGCTTCCCTTTGATCGAAAGCAAGCGCTTGATCCGCTGTTCCACTTCGGCGGTCGTCGTCTGGAACTCCGGCGCGCTCGCGTCTGCTTTTTCGAGCTTACTCGAAGCCAGATAGTTCCCCAGCGTGTACGGAATCACGAAGTAACCATCCGAAAGCCCCTGCATGAGCGCGCTCGCCCCCAGTCGGTTCGCGCCATGATCGCTGAAATTCGCCTCTCCCAGAACGAACAGGCCGGGAATCGTGCTCATCAGGTGGTAATCCACCCACAGTCCGCCCATGGTGTAGTGGATCGCCGGATAAATGCGCATCGGGGTCTGATACGGGTCTTCTCCGGTAATCCGCTCGTACATTTCGAACAGGTTGCCATACCGCTCCCCGATCCCGCTGCGGCCCACCCGCTTGATCGATTCGGCGAAATCCAGATAAACGCCCAGCCCAGTCTCACCGACCCCGCGGCCTTCATCGCACACCGCTTTTGCCGCGCGTGAAGCCACGTCTCGAGGCACCAGATTTCCGAAACTCGGATAACGCCGTTCGAGGTAATAATCCCGCTCCGGTTCCGGAATCTGACTCGGCGGACGCTTATCGCCCGCCTGCTTCGGAACCCAAATTCTTCCGTCATTTCGCAACGATTCGGACATCAGCGTCAGCTTCGACTGGTAATCGCCGGAAACTGGAATACAGGTCGGGTGGATCTGCGTGAAGCAGGGATTGGCGAATGCCGCCCCGCGCTTATGCGCTCGCCAGATTGCCGTGCAGTTCGAGCCCTTCGCGTTCGTTGAAAGATAGAAAACGTT
This sequence comes from Bryobacteraceae bacterium, assembly GCA_035262625.1. GTDB lineage: Bacteria > Acidobacteriota > Terriglobia > Bryobacterales > Bryobacteraceae > BOG-234. Next base: position 92,542 of record DATFSM010000024.1, on the reverse strand, counting down.
ACCGTAGCCGCCGGACGCGAGAACCACGGCGTCTGCCGCGTGCGTTTCGATCGCGCCGGTGATGAGATTACGCGTCACAATGCCGCGCGCGGCCCCATTCACGACGACCAAATCGAGCATTTCTGTTCGCGGAAACATGCGAACCCGCCCGGCATCCACCTGCGCCTCGAGCGCCTGATATGCGCCCAACAGAAGTTGCTGCCCCGTCTGGCCCCGAGCATAAAACGTCCGGGATACCTGCGCGCCTCCGAACGACCGGTTCGCGAGCAGGCCGCCGTATTCGCGAGCGAACGGGACGCCCTGCGCCACGCACTGATCGATGATGTTGACGCTGATCTGCGCCAGACGATAAACGTTGTGCTCGCGCGCGCGAAAGTCGCCGCCCTTAACGGTGTCGTAGAACAGCCGGTAAATACTGTCGCCGTCGTTCTGGTAATTCTTGGCTGCGTTAATGCCGCCCTGAGCCGCGATGGAGTGGGCGCGACGCGGGCTGTCCTGAAAACAGAAGCATTTGACGTTATAGCCCAGTTCGCCCAGAGAGGCTGCCGCCGAGCCTCCGGCGAGCCCCGAGCCTACGACGATCACGGTGAACTTCCGCTTATTCGCGGGATTGACCAGCTTCATCTCGAAGCGGGTTTTGTCCCATGCCTGTTCGATCGGTCCCGAGGGAATCCTCGAATCGAGTTTCATCATCCTTTAAAGCCGCATTGGTCCCGTAGCGCTGAGGAGGCCCGTAAGGGCGGCCACAGGGATGGCGGCGAATCCAGCGAAATAGGTGAGTCCGATGATCCGCGCGGCCGTCTTGATTTGCGGCGTGCGCCGCGGATGCGCTACCCCAAGGGTCTGGAACATGCTGTAAATTCCATGCGTCAGATGCAGGCACAGCAGACCCATCGCGACTATGTAGGCAAGGGAAACAGGCCACTGCTCGAATCCGTAAACGATGTTTGAGTAAACATCTGTTTCGGAGAACTGCGGGTGTACCGTGCCGGTCGTGAAATGCAGAAGGTGATAGATCACGAAGGCCGCAATCATGGGACCTGTTACATACATGGATCTCGATGCGAACGTCGAGTGTTCGTTCTTCTTTTTCACATAGCTGACGGGTCGAGCTTGACTTTTCAGAGACGCGAGTTGCACGGTCGCGACGATATGCGCAATAACCGCTACCAGCAACACAATGCGCGTTCCCCACAGCAGTTCGAGATTGCCCTTGAGGAATGCGGCGTAGGCATTGATGCGGTCCGGACCGAGAAAAACCTGCAGATTGCCGAGTAGGTGCCCGGTGACGAACGCGAACAGAATCGCGCCCGTCACCGCCATTACGGCCTTTTTCACGATCGTCGCCTCGAAAAAACGCAGGGCGCGGTTCCGCGGCCCGGCGATAGCTGCTGAACTCATGAGGGATCTGATTCAATCGTACAATTCACCCTGTTGAGCCATACTGAGAGGCAATATGAAAGCATCCTGCCTGCTCGCTTTCGGCGCCCTCCTGGCTTCGCCGATGTTCGCCACCGTGGCCGATTCCGCAGCCGGCGGATTTACCGCTAAAATTGCGATTACCATTCAGGCTCCGGCAGCCGAGGTCTACAGCAAGTTCTTGCGCGTCGGTGACTGGTGGGATTCGCAGCACACATTCTCGGGCAGCGCTCACAACATGAGCATTGAGGACAAGCCCCTGGGTTGCTGGTGCGAAAAGGTGGGCAACGGCGCCGTGCGCCATATGCAGGTCATCACGGCAATTCCCGGCAAGTCACTGGTTTTCAGCGGTGGCTTGGGGCCTCTGCAGAGTATGGCAGTTTCGGGGACCATGAGCTTCGTTTTCACAGAGGAAAATGGCGAAACCAAACTCAATGTGACCTACGCGGTAGGCGGATACCTTCCGGCTGGCCTGAATACGTTGGCTGGGCCGGTCGATGCAGTGCTCACTCAACAGATCAATCGTTTTAAGAACTTTGTCGAGCGCGGCCGTCCCGAGCCGCCTCGGTAAGAATCCCCATACGCTTTCCGGCTTTCCGGAAGGCATCGAGCGCGCGGTCCAGTTGCTGGCGCGTGTGCGTCGCGTTCACAATGGTTCGAACGCGCGCCTTGTCCTTCGGCACCGTAGGGAAGCCGATGCCAGTGGCCAGGACGCCTTCTTGAAACAGCTCAGCCGAGAACCGATGCGCGAGCGCCGCGTCCCCCACGATTACGGGCGTAATCGGCGTTTCGCTGATACCCGTGTCGAATCCGGCATCCACCAGCCCTTGCTTGAAGTAACGCGTATTCGCCCAGAGCTGCTCGATCCGTTCGGGTTCGCTTTCGAGCACTTCAAAAGCCGCGATGCAGGATGCAGCGACGGCCGGCGGGTGCGACGTTGAGAAAAGAAAAGGCCGAGCGCGGTGGTATAAAAATTCGATCAGGTCTTTCGAACCGCATACGTAACCGCCAAGAACGCCAATTGCTTTAGACAGCGTTCCCACCTGGATATCGACTCGCCCGTGCAGTCCGAAGTGATCGATCGTGCCGCGACCGTTGCGCCCCAGCACTCCGGAAGAGTGCGCATCGTCGACCATCATGATTGCGCTGTGTTTTTCGGCGAGTTCTACCAGTTGGGGCAGCGGACCGATGTCGCCATCCATCGAGAAGACGCCATCGGTAATCAGAACCTTGTGTCCCGAAGCGCCGTCCAGCTCGGAAAGAATCCGCCCCGCCGCTTGGTGATCCTTGTGCGGAAAGACATGGATTTTCGCCCGCGACAGCCTCGCCCCATCAATAATACTCGCGTGATTGAGCTGGTCTGAAACAATATGATCTTCCGGTCCGAGAACCGCCGAAACCGTGCCTGCATTAGCTGCGAACCCGGACTGAAAAACCACGCATGCTTCCACACTTTTGAACTTCGCAATGCGCCGTTCCAGTTCCATGTGAAGGTCCATGGTCCCCGAGATGGTTCGCACGGCGCCGGAGCCCGCGCCGTATTTGCGCGTCGCATCGAGAGCGGCTTCGATCAGCCTCGGATGGGTCGTCAGGCCAAGGTAGTTGTTCGATGCGAGGTTGATGACGTCCTTGCCGTCGAAACGCGATTCCGCCTCGCTCGGACCCTGCAGCACGCGGAGTCGCTGATAGGAGCCGGCCTGTTTCCATTCTTCGATTTGACGGCCGAGGTAAGAGAGCGGATCGGTACGCGTTGAGCTCACTTATTCAAGATACTGCCGGGCGAGTTCCTCGTAGTCGGTGGGCGTCACCAGGTGAAATCGCAAATCGAACGGGCTGAACCGCCGAATTGCGCTTTCCATCTCCTGGTTCGGAAGATTCGGTCCCGCGACATGGAGTTCACCTCCGGCGATGCGGAATGGCAGAACCCGCCATTGTTTCGATATTGCGGCGGGCAGCGCTCTGGTAATCGCAAGAACGATCGGATCCATGCCGGACCTGCCGAGGGGCATGTTGTTCTGCAGACTGAGAGCCAAATACAAGTCCTCTTCAGTGAGGAGCCCCAGTTCCATCAAATGCTCGCCGAGTCGCCTTTCCGGAGGCTTGGTCGCAAGCGCCGCGTCAAGTTGGTCCTGAGTGAGCCACTGATTGCCGACCAGCACTTCGCCCAGACGGCGCCGATCCACTACGAGAGCGGCCTGGTTAGGGTAAGCATGCTCCGTCTTCGCCCATTGGAGGGGAACCCCACGCATCTTTGCGCGAACGAAAAAGAAAATGGCTCGGAGCGTCGCACAGCAGTTCAGTAGGTTCGCGTAGACTACACGCGGTGGGACGGTCACTGCATGCAGCGCGCCATAGATGCGGCCTGCAAAGAGCATCCGGGAGAGAGTGTGTGCGCCTTGTAGCCCCAGTCCCACTCTGCAAAGCGAACTGATCGAAGCCGCTTCGCGCCCCAGACCCCACACGTGGTGAAACAATCGAGCCTCCGCCCACGTGCCTACGCCATAAAAGAAAATGAGATTCGTAACAGGGCTTACCAGGCTTCCGATCAATCCTTTGCGGTCACGCCAGAACCAATACCAATAACGCAGAGTCTCCTTGGCGCCATGGAATTGCCAGGACTGAAGCTGTATTCCGGTAACCCACCGAGAGCGCTGTTTGGCCGCAGGCCAAAATTCTACCGGGAACTCCTCGCGCGTTGCGACGGGTTTTCCGTTTCGAAAGCATATCGGGATAAATATCTGAGGCAGTCCCATTGCCGCGATGCGGAACCCGGTCTCATAGTCCTCGGTAAGGGTATTGCGTTCAAAAACCTGGTTGGAGTGCCGTTCCGCCAAGCTCTCCAACGCTCTCCGCGAAAACCCAGTGCCCACACCGTTGGACGGAATAAAGCCGCCCAGCCTCTGTCGAGCGATCATGTCGCGATATTGAAATTCGGCGAATTCATCGCAATAGACCCCGTGCGTGAACTTCTTCAGGGGCGTATAAATCGCCAGTACGGGAAGTTGCACCATATCGTTCCACCGCGCGTAATAGTTGATCCAGTGGAGGCCGTCAGGATCCACGAAATCCTCGGCGTCGTGCATCAGAATCATCTCGAATCGAACGCCGTGTTCCTTTTCGTGCCTCAGCATGCTCTGATAAATCCAGTTGAGGTTGTCTGCCTTCGAGGTCGGACCGTCGTGAGGGCAGACCGAGAGATGAACATTGGCGTGGTTTCGGGCCGCTTCTTTCGCGGCGGCCAGCGTGGGTTTGTCGTTCGGATAGGCGCCGATGAAATACGTCACGTTGCGATACGTGACCTTGGTGACGTTATTCTCGATCATTTTGCGAATCACCCGCTGTTCCTTCCATGCGGGAACGAAGATGGCCATTGGGCGTTCCGGCAGGGCTTTTAGTTCGCTGTCATCCGGCGCGCGCGGGAGCGTCAGATACCCGGCGATCGCCGCGAAGTCGATGAAGAGATCGTCAATGCCGTTAATTAGTACCCAATATGCGAGGGGAACAAACAGCGCGCCCACCCAGTGGTCCAAGAGCATCCCGTGTACAACTAGTGCCTGGGCGGGGGAATACTCTCACTGGAACGGATTATTGCTTTTGAACGATTGTGTCCGCAAAGCCCAGCGCCTTAAGGCGGGCCTTGGCGTCCGCAACGTCCGTCGTCTGGTGATAAGGCCCGACGAGAACGCGGTATAGCCCTTCCTTGGAACTCGCCGCCAGCAAGGCCGGGAAATGCTGCTCGCGCAGCGTCCGTACGGTGGATTCCGCATCCGCGCGCGCCAGAGCTCCCACCTGAACGTACGTTGCGCCAGTCTCTGGCGTCGCGACTGAGGACGCCTCGGGCACAGCCGGCGCCGGCGCGGTTGTCGCGGGAACATCCTGTGCGGGACGCGTCTGTGGCGCAGCAGCCTCGGCCATCTGCGCTGGCGCAGGGGTCGGAGGCTCCGCAGTGGGCGGCTCCGGTTGTTGCCTTTTCACCGTATCCGGGGTAGGTGCCGCCGCCGACGTCGGATTATCGGCCGTGGCAGCCGAGCTTTTCAGTGAGCTGCCCCGAACCATGTAGCCCAGCGCGAAGAATACCCCGCACAGGGCCACAACGACGAAAAACAAGCTGACTAACTGTTTGTTTCCGAGGATCAGTTCTTTTTCGTCGCCCTGGCTCATGACTCCGATTTTCCTATGAGGCCACGCAGAAGGTCGACAGGCACCGGAAAGACGACAGTCGTGTTCTTCTCCGCCCCGATTTCTATCAGCGTTTGAAGGTATCGAAGCTGAATGGCCGATGGTTGACGCTGAATCACTTCCGCGGCCATGGCGAGCTTCTCCGCAGCCGAATACTCGCCCTCGGCGTGAATGATCTTGGCTCTGCGTTCGCGCTCCGCTTCCGCCTGGCGCGCCAGGGCCCGGATCATCTGCTCGGCGAGGTCCACCTGTTTCACCTCGACCATCGTGACCTTAACGCCCCATGCCGCCGTGTGCTGATCCAGCAAAGACTGCAGCCGGATGTTCAACTCTTCACGCTTGCTCAGCAGCTCATCGAGCTCCACTTCCCCCAGTACGCTACGCAAAGTCGTCTGTCCGAGCTGAGATGTTGCGTAGAGAAAGTTGGATACTTCAACGATGGCGAGGCGCGGATCAATGACGCGAAAGTAGATCACGGCGTTCACCTTCACGCTGACGTTATCCCGAGTCACCACGTCCTGTGGCGGTACATCGAGCGTATCGACGCGAAGAGAAACGCGTACGATGCGGTCGATGGGCGCAAACACGAAGATCAGGCCCGGGCCTTTGGCCTGAGGCAGTAGCCGTCCCAACCGGAAGATCACTCCGCGCTCGTATTCGGCGAGGATATTGATCGAAGAAAGTAAATAGATCGCGATCACGGCGATTGCGATCACGGGCATCAGAGTCATTTATTCTCCCCGGCGTCGCTCGGACTCCGGCAGTGATTCGACCATGAGCGTCAAACCATTGATCCCCACTATTCTCACCTGTTCCGATGCGTCCACGCGGCGCTGCGCGCTGGCCGCCCAATATTCCCCACGTACAAAGATCGTTCCCGTGGGATTCAGTTCGCCGACCGAAACTCCAACCAGTCCCATCATGGCCTCGGACCCGGTGGCGATTTTGTTGCGCCTCGCGCGCGCCGCAATGGAAAGAAGAAGCGTAGTTACGGCCGCGAACGGAAGAGTGACCGCGAGAGCGACGCTCCATCGCGTGATTGTCAGCGCGCCTGTAAACATACAGCATGCGCCGATGAGCGCCAGCGCCCCATGCGCGCCGGCTTTCGCCTCGAGCGCGAAGCATAGAAGACCGAGAAGCATCAACGCTACTCCCCAGACATCCAGCGGAAGCTGCGCAAGCGAAGCCGCCGCCAGCGCCGCGCACACTGCTCCTACGACGCCGAAAATAATTCGTCCGGGCAAAAGAAATTCTGCATAAATCAGGAAAGCGCCGAAAATAAGAACTGGAAGCGCGATATTCGGATCCGCCAGAGCGTTTATGGATCGCATAAAACGTTTTTTCGTGAAGATGTAACCGGGTCGGATTTATACTGAGAGTTCACTTATTATGCCCAAAAAGCAGTCTATTGTAACTTCAGTGGCGGCGGGAGCAGCCCCGGCCCGCGCCGCAAAGCCCCGGACCACTCGCCCTGCCGCAGCCAAACACAGCAAAGCTCAGACCACTGATCCTGTAATCGAACCTACGGAAATAATTGAACCCACGGAACCCTCTGTGGTCGCAGGCGTTATCGGTGAAGACCGTCACGAGCAAATCGCGAGAATCGCCTACGGATTTTGGGAAGCGCGCGGCTATGAGCACGGTTATGCCCGCGAAGACTGGCTCCGCGCCGAAGCGGAATATCTCGTCCGTTCTTCGAATTAATTCAGTACTTTCTTAAGACGGCCAGCAGTCGCCCCTGAACGCGGACCCGGTGCGCAGGCACGCGAATCGGGCTCATCGATGAATTCGCCGGCTGCAGCCGGACTATGTCTCCGGGCTCGCGGTAAAGCCGTTTTAGCGTCGTCTCCGCGCCGTCCACAAGCGCCACGACAATATCCCCGTCGCGAGGGTCCGCTGTATCTTCCACGAGGATCATGTCGTTCTCACAGATGTGATCCTCGATCATCGAATTGCCGCGCACCCGTAGCGCGTAGGTGTGTTTTTGCCCGACAAAGTCGCCGAAATTGAGGCTGTCTTTATCTTCGAAGGTTTCCACCGGAGCCCCAGCCGCGATGGTCCCGAGAACGGGCACCTCCAGCGATTGTCTTTCGCGGTTTCGGCGCTGTTCCTGCAAATATTTCGGGGCTACCTCCACGGAACGGCTCTGGTTATGGCTTCGGTGCAAATAGTTGCGGGTCTGGAGCGCAGAAATATGCTTATGTACCGTCGCAATGGACGCAAGATTCAGTCCCTGAGCGATTTCGTCGTAACTCGGACTGTAACCCCTTTCCACTTGATACGCCGCGATGAAGTCGAGGACTTCCTTTTGCCTGCGAGTGAGCGCCATTTACGATTATCGTAGGCGAAGAAAAGGAGAAAAACAAGAGATTTTGACCCGAGAGCGGTCGGTTTGGCTGTAGGTATCATCACAAAGCCGTTTGTCTGGTCATTGTCGTGGCATGTGAACTGCACATAATTCGTCCGTAGTGAGCGACCTGGCCGCCATGGCGAAATCTCAAAACGATCGCCCCGCTCAAAGGCCCAAGGCGCTTCAGGAAAGTTAACAGGAGCAAACGTATCATGCTTTTCAAGAACACCGTCTTCGCCACCGGCGCTCTTGCAGCCGGTATGGCGATCGCCTCCATCGGCGCTTACGCTCAAGGTCCTCTTTACGACAAAGTGACGGTGGACCTTCCGTACGCCGTAACGATCAACAACACCGTTCTGCAGCCCGGTCACTATGTAATCCGTCAGATGGATGATGCCGGCACAAACAGCCGCGTACTGATGATCTTTTCGGATAACGGCATGAAACTCCAGGCGACGAGCCTCACCATTCCGACCCTGGACAACAACACGCCTGACAAAACTTCGGTAATTCTTCACCATTTCGGAAACGACTACTACTTCGACAAAGTCTGGGTACAGGGCAAGAACTACGGCTACGAGTTCCCGCTGCCTCCGGCTGTAAAGGCCCGCCAGCGTGAAGAAATGCAACCGTATACGGTTGCGGCCACGTATCAGCAGACCGCTCAGAAAGAGGAGAACACTCAGGTAGCAGCGAGTGCGCCTCCGCCAGCCCCGGCTCCAGCCGCTGCCCCCGCTCCGGAACCGGCCCCGGCTCCGCAGGTAGTGGCCCAGAACACGCCTCCGCCTGCGCCCGCTCCGGCTCCTACGCCCGAGATGCCGCACACTGCGGGCACATGGCTGGAACTCATGCTGAGTGGCAGCATGCTTTCCGGCGCCGGATTCTTGATTCGCAAACTCCGCGGCTAAGAGCGGATTGCGAGCAGGAAAGCAGCGAAACTTCAACACGAGAGAGACGCGGCTTGAGGCCGCGTCTCCCTTTTTTTGGTCATGATGGCATGAGATACCGAGCGCTCGCCACCTGCGTCTGGATCATCGTCGCGATCGGGGCATTTCTTTTCTCCTCGGGGCTTCTCGATTATTGGGAATCCCGGTATGCCCAAAACGAGATCGCGAGTAAGTGGACCGAGACCCCTTCCCGGGAGCCCGGGAGCGCCATTCCCGAAGGCTCTTCCCTAGCGAAGCTGTCCATACCTCGACTGGATGCTACGTTTTATGTCGTGGAGGGGACAGACGCGGAATCGCTGAAGCGTGGCCCAGGACATCTCGAGGGAAGCGCTATGCCAGGGCAGTCTGGCAACTGCGTGATTGCGGGACACCGCGATACGCATTTCCGAGTTCTGAAAGATATTCGGGCTGGCGATGAAGTCCTGTTGGAGCGCGACGGACACGAGTTCCGGTATCGCGTGGATGGCTCCCAGATTGTCATGCCAACCGACACGCACAGTCTGCAGCCCACCAGCGAAGCTGTTTTGCACTTGATTACGTGCTATCCGTTCTACTATCTCGGTTCAGCCCCCAAACGCTTTATCGTGCATGCCGCGCTCGAAAGCGCTCCTCTTTCCGCCTCTCGCTAACCGCAACGTCTCCGCGTAAAATAAAAGTTCCCCATGTCAGTAACCGACGATTTCTATCGCATCAAGAAGCTGCCGCCGTACGTCTTCGCCGTGATCAACGAGATGAAGGCAAAAGCGCGCGCAGCCCAGATGGATGTCGTCGACCTCGGAATGGGAAACCCCGACGGAGCGACCCCTCAGGTGGTAGTGGATAAGCTGATCGAGGCGTCACGCAATCCACGGAATCACCGCTATTCGATGTCCCGCGGGATCCCACACCTGCGCGAGGAGATCGTCAAGCGCTATAAGCGCAAACATGGCGTCGATCTGGACCCTGATAAAGAAGCCATCGTCACCATGGGCGCCAAGGACGCGCTCGCGCACCTGTTGTTCGCGACCATCGGACCCGGCGATGTTGTCGCTGCGCCGAACCCCGCCTATCCGATTCACCAATACGGCGTGATCATGTCCGAAGGTTATTCGCACATGCTGCCCATGCCGGATGCGGCTACATTTCTCGAACGTCTCAAAGAACTTTATCGGCAGTCGCTGAAGCCCCCGCGCATGCTGCTGATTTCGTTTCCGCACAATCCGACAACAACCTGCGTCGATCTCGCTTTCATGACCGAGATTGTCGAGCTGGCGCGAACGCACGGCACGCTGATCGTGCACGATTTCGCGTATGCCGATCTGGGTTTCGATGGGTATGTGCCGCCGAGCATCCTTCAGGTACCGGGCGCGAAGGAAATCGCGGTCGAGATCTTCTCCATGTCCAAGAGCTACGACATGGCGGGTTGGCGCGTCGGTTACTGCGTCGGCAATCCTAAAATGATCGCCGCCTTGGCGCGGATTAAGAGCTACCTGGATTATGGGATGTTTCAGCCGATCCAGATTGCTGCCATCGTCGCGCTCAGAGAATGCGACGCGGACACGGACAAGATTCGGGCGACGTATCAGAGGCGCCGCGATGTGCTTGTGGAGGGTCTCTGCAGAGCGGAGTGGCCAGTGGAGAAGCCAAAAGGCTCCATGTTTTTATGGGCTCCTTTGCCGGCTCCGTACAAGGCTCTGGGCTCGCTGGAATTCTCGAAGCTTCTTATGGAGCAAGCCTTGGTCGCGGTCTCGCCCGGCGTGGGGTTCGGTCCCATGGGCGAAGGCTTTGTGCGATTCGCGTTGGTGGAAAACGAGCAGCGAATCCGGCAGGCGACGCGAGCCATTGGCGCGTTTCTCAGGAAGGAACGCGCCGAACCGCAGGCTCCACTGGTCGACGAGGCGCTCGAGCCTAGGCCGCTTTCTTTCTAGCGGCTTTCCTCGCCGTCGCGGAGGCTCGCTTCACCGCCCACCGCCGGCGCATCGCTTCCGCAAGACGCTTGCGGCCTTCTGGGGAAATGCGCCCGCGGCGCGATTGTTTCGTCGCTGGCGCAGCGCCCGATCCGCGTGGTCTCCCGCGTCGAGGCGCCCCGGCGGCTCCTTCCACCTCCCGCAGCGCCGCAAGGGCTTTCTCGATGGACTCCCGTTGCCTCTCAAGACTAGCTATGATCTGACTGATACTCTCTGCCATTCGCTCTCCTAATTAAATTTGCCTCACGCCGGCTCCGGTACGATAAGATCCCATCATAGTACTAGGTACGCAATTCTTATTTCATATGAAATCATACCCCAATTCTTAGTCCGGCGAACAAGTAAATAATGAGACGCAGTACACTGGTGTCCAGAAAATATGTCTGAAGGTGTTGATCGATATGTTCGCGCAAACGAGACTCGTTTTCTGAACGAGCTGAGAAAATTCCTAGCCATACCAAGCATATCGACGCTCCCTGAACACAATGCGGATACGCGGCGCGCGGCGGAATTCGCCGCCGAACAGCTTCGAAATTCCGGTATGGAAAACATCGAGGTCATTGCTACTGAGCGTCACCCTTTGGTGTATGCGGATTGGCTTAATGCCCCGAATAAGCCTACTGTCCTTTGCTACGGTCACTTCGACGTCCAGCCTCCCGACCCACTGGAACTATGGGAAACCCCGCCCTTTGAGCCCTCCGAACGCAACGGAAATCTTTATGCCCGTGGCGCGGCTGACGATAAAGGTCAGATGTACTCTCACGTGAAAGCGTTGGAAACATTGCATGCCGTTCACGGCAAGCTTCCCGTGAATGTGAAGGTCCTGCTGGAAGGTGAAGAGGAAGTGGGCGGGCTCTCAGTCGCGGAATATGTGAGCCAAAATCCGCAGAAACTGAAGGCCGATGTCGCGCTTGTATCGGATACGGAAATGTACACAGAGGGCCTGCCGACCCTTAACATCGGGCTTCGCGGCCTCGTTTACCTTGAGATCGAAGCGCGCGGTCCGGCGCGCGACCTTCATTCGGGGCTTTATGGCGGAGCAGCCCCGAATGCCGTATTCGGGCTGATCGAACTGCTGTCTAAGGCTAAAGACGCCTCGGGCCGCATTCAAATTCCCGGCATCTACGACGATGTGCAAGCGCCATCTGCCGAAGAAAAAGCTAGCTGGGCCGAACTTCCCTTTGACGAGAAGGAGTATCTGGAAAAAGAGGTTGGTTCGTCTGCGCTGACGGGTGAGAAGGGTTACTCAGTGTTCGAGCGGACCTGGGCGCGGCCTACATTCGAGGTGCATGGGATCGCCGGCGGTTTTACCGGAGTTGGCGCGAAGACTGTGATTCCTGCGAAGGCGGTTGCGAAGGTCAGTATCCGGCTCGTACCGAATCAGAATCCCGACAAGGTCGTCGCTTCCGTTAAGAAATTTGTTCAGGAAAGCTCGCCTGCGGGGATTCAATGCGAGGTCCGAGTTCTCAGCGCGGGTCCCGGCTTGATGGTGAATCCAGATCACCCCGCCATACGCGTTGCCGCGCGAGCCTTCAGCGACATTTTCGGTAAGCCCACTGTCTTTACCCGCTCCGGTGGATCCATTCCCATCGTGGGCGACTTCGCCACGCACCTCAAGATTCCCACGATCCTGATGGGATTCGGGCTGCCGGATGACGGGCTTCACTCGCCAAATGAAAAGTACAAAATCCGCAACTACTTTGACGGCATCCGCACTATTGCGCACTTTCTGGAAGAATACGGTAAAGACTAAGGCCTATCGGTTGCGTCCATTGCGGGTGCTGCTTGCGACCTCTTCGGCTGAGCTTCCGCCGCGGTAATGATACTCTGCGAACGTCAGGTGCTCGTCGAGATCCTTGTTGTGGACCAGTAAGACCCGCGCCTCGCCTTTGATATTGATGTCTTTGGGCAACCACAACGCATCCGAAACACGCTCAAAGCTCAAAGTGATGTGGGCTCCCGGCCCGATACGAGCGAGAATTACCCCGATGCTGACCGTATCGATAACGTTCGCTTCGGCCTTCGCCCATTGAAGATCTTTCTTGTCGATCCAGAGCTCGCCCTCAATATGCTTCAGCAAGCTGCCATGCTGCGTCGTCGGCGCAAATCCGGCTCGCGGCGTTAGTTGCACCATCCAGGCGGGGCGGCCATTCACCAGGTCTTCGCCGAGAAGCTTAAAATTATAGGCATTGGGGAGGTCGGCAAGGAATGCGCGTTCCTTCTCATATTTCCTAATACGAGCGCTCCGCTCGCTTGTCGACTCTGCCTGTCTCCGCCGCAACTCCCGATCGTACTTCTCGTCCTCCCTGCGTTTTTCGTCGGGAGTGAGAGCACGGCCATCCTTCGTCAGCAGCCGTTCGTAGGGCGTGCCTTCGAGCGGAATCACCGACGAGACGTCTACTTCCTGTTTACCGTCGACATACGTAACGTCGGTCTGCGTGTATGACCACTGCATCGCCGCACGCCACGATTTGTCGTAATTCTGAATGGATTGACGAACCAGCGTGCGAACATCAGGCGGCTGCGCCTTCGCGGGAGTCGCCGCTACAAGCATGATCGCTACTTGGCAAACGCGTCTCACACCCGCCTTTGTGCAAACTTTATACCACTTTCAGCAGAAAATTAAGCGGTAGCTGCGGCGAATCTCGAATTTGCCCTTCGAACGGTCTGATTTCTCTCAGGTCCGGTCGACACGCATCCCACCTCGACGCCGGTTGCCTGTTCGAGGAACGCCACATAGCGTTGCGCGGCCGCTGGCAGGCGACTCCAATCGGAAATACCCTCCGTCGAAGAGCGCCAGCCAGGCAGAAGTTCGTATACAGGCTCCGCCCGTGCGAGATCTCTCACTGTCGCCGGCATCTCGGTCGTTGAGGCGCCGCCAACCTTATAACCGACACAGACCGGTATCTCGGCGAGTTCATCGAGCACGTCCAACTTGGTGAGTACAACCGTGTCGAACCCATTCAGCGCCGCGGAATAGCGAAGCAGAGGCGCATCAAACCAACCGCATCGCCGGGGGCGCCCGGTAACCGAGCCGAACTCGTGGCCGCGATTGCGAATCTGATCCCCTCGAGCATCCAGCGCTTCGGTCGGAAAAGGGCCGCCGCCCACACGCGTGATGTAAGCCTTGGATACCCCGATCACGGTGTCAATCTTCGTGGGCGGTACGCCGGTTCCGGTACATGCGCCACCGGCGCAGGCGCTCGACGACGTAACAAACGGATAGGTGCCGTGATCGATATCCAGCATGGTTCCCTGAGCGCCTTCGAAAAGCAGGTTCCTACCGGAATTCATCGCATCGCGCAGCAACAGCGCCGTATCGCAGACAAGCGGCCGGATGCGCTCAGCAGCCGCCGCGTACCGGCTGATCGACTCATCGATATCGATTCCGTCCTCAATGCCAAATGCCCGCGCCTGTGTGACGTGGTCCCGCATGAGCTCGCTGGCCGCGTCTTTGAAATACCGCGCGTCAAGCAAGTCAGCCATGCGAATCCCACGCCGCGATGCCTTGTCTTCATAGCAAGGACCGATACCGCGCAGCGTAGTCCCGATCGGAGTCTTCCCCGGCGCGGCTTCGGTGATTTTTTCGATCAGCCTGTGGGTCGGCAGAAGCACATGCGCGCGGCTCGAAATCCGAAGTTGCTCGTTCACGTCGATTCCGGCGTCGCGCAGCTGTCCCAGTTCCTCGAGCAGCGCCAGCGGGTCAACTACCAAGCCATTCCCGATGACGGCCGTCTTACCGGGATGAAGAATGCCGCTCGGGACCAGACGCAGCACGAACTTCCGATCGCCGATCAGAATCGTGTGACCTGCGTTGTGGCCGCCCTGGTAGCGTACGATGTAGTCGAACTTGCTCGCGAGCAGGTCGACCAATTTGCCTTTTCCCTCGTCGCCCCATTGCGCGCCGAGGATCACGATGTTACTCATTCGTAGTGAAAATTCGCCTTACTTTCGCCCAAACGGGCTATTGTAACGCACTGTGTTACGCTGGCCTTTTATGCGCCTTTCCGACGTGTTCCTGCAGTTAGGCGAGGATCGTCTGCGGGACCTCGTACGCGGTATTTCCATAGGAAAGCTCAGGACTTATCAACTCTACGATCGCTTCAAGACCCGCACGCATCTGCCCAAGGTCAACACGGAAAATCTTCGCAAAGCGGCGCCGCGATTCTGGGAGCGGCTCGGATCGCATGATGAAGAATTCGCCACCGACCTTTCGCAGGCGATTCTGATCGCTCACCTCGACATGATCAAGAGCGTTCTCGATTTCCTTGGCATCCCGAATCAGGAAGGCTTCTTCGAAAAGGATCTCGATGCGCGCTCATGGCTGTCGGAAGGCTGGCAGGAGCGCACGCTTGATAAATTCCGCGGGCAGTATCCCGAATCTTTGCTGTTGTTTTATCTGAATCATCTCGGCTGGGAGCTGGGCGGGGCGCAACAGGCGTTTTTGCCCGCGGCTTAACCGATGCAGGATCTTTTAGACAGCGCCCTCGCGCGCATTGCCCGCGCGTCGACCGCTGAGGAACTCGAAGCCGTACGCGTTGAAGTGTTGGGCCGCAAGGGTGTGCTCGCGCAGCTCAGCAAAGATATGGGCAAGCTCTTGCCCGAAGAGCGCGCTGCGCGCGGACGCCTCATCAATACTGCCAAACAATCGCTCGAATCCGCCTATGAAACGCGCAAGTCAGCTTTCGAGAGCCAGGCGCTCGCCCGTCGTCTCGAATCCGAATGGACCGACATAACGGTCCCGGCGACTGGCCCACGCCCCGGCAAGCTTCATCCAATTACTCAGATTCAGTGGGAGATTGAGGATCTTTTTCGTTCGCTCGGCTTTAGCGTGCTGGATGGCCCCGAGGTCGAAACGGAATACTACAATTTCGACGCTCTGAACATCCCGGCCGATCATCCCGCTCGCGACATGCAGGATACCTTCTGGCTCGAAGGCGGCAACCTCCTGCGCACGCACACGTCGCCCGTGCAGGTTCGCGGCATGGAGAAACTGGGGCCGCCGCTGCGCATGATTGCGCCCGGCCGCGTCTTTCGGAACGAGTCCGTCGACGCGTCGCATGAACATACCTTCTATCAGCTCGAAGGCATGATGATCGACCGCGACGTTTCGGTAGGCCATCTGATTTACTTCATGAAGACGCTGCTGACGGAGGTCTTCGGACGCGAAGTCACCGTGCGGCTGCGGCCTGGCTTTTTCCCCTTTGTCGAGCCCGGCTTCGAACTCGATATTCGATGCCTCATATGCGGCGGTCCCGGCTGCCCGGTCTGCAAACAGAGCGGATGGGTGGAACTGCTGCCGTGCGGGCTGGTCAACCCTCACGTGCTGCGGATGAGCGGCATCGATCCCGACGAATGGAACGGATTTGCCTTCGGTCTGGGTCTGACCCGTCTCGCGATGATGCGTTACGCCATCGAAGACGTCCGCTGGCTGCAGAGCGGAGACCTTCGGTTCCTGAGGCAATTTTAGGCGGCGATGAAGTTCTCATATAACTGGATACGTGATTGTGTGGATGGCCTCGATGTGCCCGCCGAAGCGCTCGAGCGTCTGATCACGACAAAGACCGCCGAATGTGAAGGCGTCGAACATGTGGGCGTGCTCCTTGCGGGCGCGACCCTCGCGCGCGTGGAATCCGTGGAGCCGGTACAGGGGAGCAATCACCTCTCGAAGGCGATCGTTGATGCGGGAAAGTACGGAAAGAAAACGGTCATCTGCGGAGCGCCCAACTGCCGCCAGGGCATCACGACGATATACGTCCCACTGGGGGTCAAGACGATCGCGGGTGTCGCAAGTGACGGCATGCTGGCGAGCGCGTCGGAACTCGAAATCGCCAAGGATCACGCGGGCATTCTCGAGCTGAGCGATTCGCAGGAAATGCCTCAGCCTGACAGCGTCATCGAAATCGACAACAAGAGCATTACGCACCGGCCCGATCTCTGGGGCCATTACGGAATGGCGCGCGAAGTTGCGGCGATCACAGGCAAGGCGCTGCGGGATCCCGTGAAGGCCGATCTTCTCCCTCCCGCCGAATCCGCTGCCATTCAAATTGAGATAGACGATCTCGCGCTCTGCCCGCGCTATTCCGCGCTGGTGTTCGAGAACGTCACGGTGCGTCCGTCGCCTCTTTGGCTCCAGGCGCGGCTGACCGCGATCGGCCTCAACCCGATCAACAACATCGTCGACGTGACGAATTTCATCATGGCGGAGCTCGCTCAGCCGATGCATGCTTTCGACCGGGCAAAGCTTTCGGGTAATACCATCCGTATCCGTCCGGCGGTGCAGGGCGAACGGATTAAGGCGCTGAACAAAGAGGAATACGCCCTGACGCAGGCCAATCTCGTCATCGCGGACGCCTCGGGGGCGGTCGCTATCGCGGGTGTAATTGGCGGCGATGACAGCGCTATTTCCGACTCCACCACCTCAATCGTGTTCGAAAGCGCGAATTTCAACGCCGCCAGCGTCCGAAAAACCTCCGCCGCCCTGAAGCTCAGAACCGACGCTTCCATGCGCTTCGAAAAAGCGCAGGATCCCGAAACAACCGTTCGAGGACTGGCACGGGCTTTGGAGTTGCTTCCTCTGGTTTCACCGGGCATTCGCCTGCTGGGCGGCCTGGCCGACCGGCGCGCGCAGCCAAAGCCCCAGTCGTCAATCGCGCTGAGTATGGATTGGCTTGCGCGCAAGCTGGGCATGCGACTGGAGATCTCCGACGTCCGCCGCATTCTCGAAAGCCTCCAGTTTGGCTGCCACGAACGCGATGCGAAAACACTCACGGTCAGCGTTCCTTCGTGGCGCGCCACAAAAGACATCGCTCTGCCCGAAGATCTGGTCGAGGAAGTCGGACGGATGATCGGCTACGAATCGATCACGCCTGTCCCGCCACTCGTTCCGTGTGCCCCGGCCTACGACCCACCCGAACGTGACTTCCTGCGGACTGTAAAGCGCGCGATAGCGGCGCAGGGCTTCACCGAGGTCTCGAACTACTCATTCATCAGTGAGGAAGAAGCGCGCCGGTTCGGGTTCGCTGTAGAAGATCACGTCCGCGTACTGAACCCGATCGCGGCGGGGCAGGACCTGATGCGGACCTCGCTGTTGCCGGGGATCTACCGCAACATACTCGAAAACGCCAAACACTTCGATGAGTTCCGCATCTTCGAAAGCGGACACGAGATCCACAAGGGTTCCAGTGCGACGCCAGACGAGGCCCCTCACTTGATGGCGGCTATTTATTCGAAAGGCGAAGGCGTCGCGGAATTTCTGGAGCTGAAGCGCGTTGCGGAGTGCCTCGCTCACGGAGCGCATGTCCGCCCCGTCGATCCACGGGTATGGGAACACCCGACCCGATGCGCCGCGATAGCCTGGAACGGCAAGGAAATCGGACGCATCGGCGAACTGCATCCTTCACTTTTGGAAGGCGGACGAGCCGCCGTGTTGGATCTGGACCTGACGCTGCTTCGCCAATTGGCGCCGGATCGGGCGCGCTACGTCCGCGTTCGCCGTTTTCCAACAAGCGCCTTTGACCTTTCGATCATTGCCCGCGAACGCGAACTCGCGGCTGATCTCGAGCTGGAAATTCGCCGCTTCGGTGGCGAATGGACGGAAAGCGTGGAATACGTCCGCGAATATCGCGGCGCGCCCCTGCCTGACGGCATGAAGAGCGTATCATTCCGGGTGGTCGTGGGCGGAGATAAGACGCTCTCTTCCGACGAGATCGCCGCGATCCGGAATGGAATTGTCGAAGGACTGAAGAGTCTCGGTTACGAACTGCGCGCGTGAGAATCACGCGGCGTCCGAAAGTAACTCCACCGGCGCTCCCGCGATCATAACTCCCGCCTTCAACACCCTGGCGTAAAAACCGCCGCGCGCCCAGCGCGGCGACTTGTAGTCGCCCAATTCGCACAACGAGTCATACAGCTCGGCTTTAATCGATGGGCCGTAAACATCGAGATTGAGGCACGGCTGCCGGAGTTTGGTGAATTCAATGATCGCTTCGTCACCCACTGAATAGCGCTGACCAGCGCGCCAGGATTGCGGATCCATACCCGACACTGTCAGGTTTTCGCCGAGTGAGCCGTAGACCACCGGGTAGCCCCTTGCCGCAAGCTCCTCGATAAACTCAGCCGCAATCAGCAGGACAGCTTTTTCGGGGCCGCCGTGAACTAAGGGATTATTGTGCCGGTCGCCTGCAACGCCCAGAGACTCCAATCGAACCGCGTCCAAAACCGGGTATTTGGGAAGGCCCCCGTTCGAACGGTTGATTTGTTTTACAAAACCGGTCATCGCGCTAATCTCACAGATTGGATAACCTGACCCATTCGCTGGTTGGATTGTTCCTCGCTCGTATCGGATTCGGGCGTCTGACCCCTCGCGGAACGGCGATCATGGTGGTAGCCGCGAACGCTCCCGATTTCGACGCCGTTTCCTGGTTCTTCGGCGGCGCGGCCTACATTCACTACCATCGCAATCTTACCCATTCTCTAATCGCCATACCGCTGATGGCCCTGATCGGGGTCGCACTGGTTCGCGTACTCGGGCGCAGGAAGGTTCGCTGGGGACCGGCCTTTGTCATCGCGCTTCTTGCCGTGGTATCCCACATTATCCTCGATCTGACTAACGTCTACGGCGTTCGGCTCCTGCTTCCTTTCTCCGGCCGCTGGTTTCACTGGGATCTCACACCCATCATCGATCTCGTTATTTGGTCGGTCCTGCTGCTGGGAGTTGCCGCGCCCGCGCTGGTCCGGCTCGTGGGAAATGAGATCGGCGAACGTCGCGGGGAAGCGGGCAATCTCGGATGGGCCGTGACGGCTCTGTTGCTCCTCGGCGGCTACGACTATGGTCGCAGCGTCGCTCACGATCGAGCGGTATCTGAAATAGGCGCGTATACGTATAACGGCTTGGCCCCGCGACGCGTTGGAGCCTTCCCGACGGCGAACCCGCTGATGTGGACGGGAGTGGCGGAACTCAGCAATGCTTTTGTAACGGCGCCGGTCGACCTGCGTGCAACCTTCCATCCGGGTACCGACACCGAGACCTATTACAAGGCGCCCCGCACCGCCGCCGTCGAGGCCGCTCTGCGCACGCGTCCTTTCCAGCGCCTCCTGGAATTCGTTCAATGGCCCTTATGGGTAATTGAGCCCGCCGCAAACATTGAGAACGGCCACCGCGTGGCTCTGCTCGATCTTCGATTCGGAACGCCGCGGGCGGCGGGATTCGCCGCGACCGCTATCGTGAATGAAAGCAATCAGGTGATGGAATCCCATTTCGGATTTGGAGCCGTCCGACCACAATGAAACCGGCCAGCGCTCCCGCCAGGACCATGTCCGGCGGATGGCTTAATCCGGCCGACCGGGAACTAAGCCCATCAGGACGACCCCTTTGCCGATGGTGTCGCCAGGAAGTGAGCAAAGGCAGAAGAACATTCTGCTCGGATTCCTGCGTTCACGAATGGAAGATGCGCACCGACCCCGGCTATCTACGCGAACAGGTATTCCATCGCGATAAGGGCGTCTGTGCGGACTGCGGCGCCGATACGATCGCTCTCCGGCGCGACCTGCGAAAACTGGACTATGCTGCGCGTAAACAATTCCTGAAGAAATGGGGTCTGAGAGAGGGTAGCAGGAAATCTCTCTGGGACGCTGATCACATCGTGCCCGTAGCCGAAGGGGGCGGACAGTGCAACCTATCCAATATGCGCACTCTTTGCCTGCTCTGCCATCGCGCCGTGACAGCGGAGTTACGGAAGCGGCTCACCCAAGGCTGACAGCTATTTCTTAAACAGGCGCGCGAAGGCGTCGCGAGCGTCGTTGGCGCTTCGCGGAGGTGGAGCAATGGTGGCGGGCACCGAGGCTCTCGGCATCCCATTCTGACTATTCGTCATTTCGCGCGCAACCGTCACCCGAGGCGAGAACGAAGCGCATTCATTTCGTTGGTCTTTGATTGCGATGCGGACGGGAATCGGCTTCGTGCACTGGAAGCGCGTCGAGGGCTCGAAATGGGAGCACTGCTTACAGCAATGCAGTTGAGCGCCGCATTTCGGACATGGTCCATCGAAGTCTACGCCCTGCGGAAGCGCCGTTGCGCAGCTGTAACAACGTGAAGCAGTTACAGTCTGAACGAGTCGCGGCAGGCGGGGACCCGTGATATCCAGGGGAGGTCGTGGACCAACTGGCTTGGGTTTGTGCCCGTTACCGTTGCCAATACCCGCGGGCGCGCTGCTTTCGTTATATCCACGCTGGCGGTACTTGCGGTCGGAGTCCATGCGGAATCAAAACTCCTGTTAATCTTTCTGCGTCTGGTACGGACGGGGAGTCCTGACGCTCTTAAATCTGGAATGCTTATACGGAGAGCCGACGGAAACCGCTGAAGCTAGGCGAAACCGTTTCCACAGCCACTACACCAACATGTTTAGCATGAAATTTGCGCCCTGTACAGAGAGTAGTTCGGAAACCAGGACTATCACGTACCAGATATCGCGGCTTACGCCTCATAATACTATGATCCGAACGGAAAATTGCTTGGCGACTAAGCCGCATCTTATTTGTTAACAATATCTTAGCTACGTTGAAGGGTGAAATTAGTTACCCAGATAGCGTGAATAAACGCCGCGAGCGATGCTGGGCTCGGTTGTACCTTTGACGATCGCTCTGCCGTCGGCGAAGATGGTCACCTCGTAAATGCCGTCATGGAATCGCAGGGCGAATTCGTTCTGTCGCACCGAACCCAGGCCCTTAAGCCGTGCTGAGAGCTCAGCCAGATTCAGCGGTCGCGCGTGTTCGTGAATCTGGACGGCGTTACGTCCACAGAGGCTCACCGGCGCGCGTTTACGTCCTGTGAGAAACACGAACTCCTGGCGCGCACAGGTGGCGCATTCGGCGTTACGTTCGGGCATAGCGATTTCACGAACCGGTCCGCTCCAGAGGTCAGCCGTAAAGATCCGTTTTCGTACGCTGTCCCGTCTGCCCGCGAGGATCTTCATCGCCTCCATTGCCTGGAAAGAGCCAATCAGGTTGGTCAGGGGACCCAGAACCCCGGCTGTCTCACAAGTCGGCTGCGCGCTCTGCGGGGCTTCGGGATAGATACACCGGAAACATGCCGTCTCGCCCGGGAGCAGTGGCATGGCGATGCCGTAACTTCCCACCGCCGCGCCATAGATCCATGGGACAGACTCACGCACGGAATAGTCGTTGATCAGAAATCGCGTTTCGAAGTTGTCCGTCGCGTCGAGAATCACGTCTACGCCGCCCAGTAAGTCTTCGGCGCTTTCGGGATTAAGATCCGCGATCGCGGCTTCGATCTCAACGTGCGAGTTGGCTTCGAGCAAATGCCTTCGCGCCGCCTCGGCTTTCGGCATCGCATCGCGCGCGTCGTCCTCTGTGTAAAGCATCTGCCGCTGCAGATTGCTCTCTTCGACGAAGTCCCGGTCGATCAGCCGCAGCCGTCCAATGCCCGCTCGCGCCAGTAGTGCCGCTTGTACCGTACCGAGGGCGCCGCATCCCACGATCGCTGCCGCCGCCCTCCCCAGTCGCTCCTGGCCGTCCGCCCCAAATGGAGCAAATCTGATCTGGCGGCTGTACCGGTGGTCCGTCATGTGGAGTGTAGGAGCAGCCGAATCGGCGTGCAGGAGGTCCTGGCACAATCATAGACCGGTAGGCATCTGCAAAACTGGTCTTTACCGCATCGCAATGCCCGAGAAGACTTACGACCACAAGCAGATCGAACTGAAATGGCATGACCGCTGGGAAGGCGAGCCGCTTTACAAGGCGGAGGAAAATTCCTCAAAGCCCAAGTATTACGTCCTCGAAATGCTTCCTTACCCGAGTGGCGCGCTTCACATCGGGCATATCCGCAACTATTCCATTGGCGACGCTTTGGCGCGCTACATGTGGATGCGCGGCTACAGCGTTCTCCACCCCATGGGATGGGACGCGTTCGGGCTGCCCGCCGAAAACGCCGCAATCGCCAATCATCGGCCTCCGCGCGAGTGGACGCTCGGCAATATCGAGAAAATGAAGCGCACGCATCGCCGCTTCGCGTTTTCGTACGATTGGGACCGCGAAGTGACCACTTGCGAGCCCGAGTACTACCGCTGGAATCAGTGGTTCTTCCTGCGCATGCTGGAAAAGGGTCTGGCCTACCGCAAGCAGGCGCTGGTGAACTGGTGTCCGAAATGCGGCACCGTGCTCGCGAACGAGCAGGTTGTAGACGGATGCTGCTGGCGGCATGAGGATACCCCAGTCGAACAGCGTGCGCTCGAACAGTGGTTTCTCCGCACAACCGCATACGCTGATGAACTCCTGAAAGACATCGCGCAATTAGAGGGTGGCTGGCCCGAGCGCGTGCTCACGATGCAGCGCAACTGGATCGGCCGCAGCGAAGGCGCGGAGGTCGATTTCGAAGTAGAAGGCTTCGGGCCGGTGCGCGTGTTTACGACCCGCATCGACACGATCTATGGCGCGATGTGCATGATCTTCGCGCCCGAACACGAGGCCGTCTCGCGCTTGTCCCCGGAGATGAAAGCCCACGCCAAGCGCATGATCGATGCGCGCGCTCAACAAGGACCAGGCGACATCGAAAAAGAAGGCTTCGACACGGGCCTTCACGCCATCAATCCCTTTAACGGCGAACGCGTTCCGGTGTGGGTCGGCAACTTCGTGCTGATGGGTTACGGCACAGGCGCAATTATGGCCGTACCCGCGCACGATCAACGGGACTTTGAATTCTGCCGGAAATACGGCATCCCGATCCGATCCGTCATCCGGCCGGTCGATGGCGAGCTGTCCGACCCCGCGACCATGAAGGAAGCGTCGGAAGGCTATGGCGTTCTTGAAAACTCCGGACCCTTCAGCGGTCTGACGAGCGAGGAAGCGCGCGTCTGTATGGCCGCCCGAGCCGAAAAGGAAGGATTCGGCAAGGCCGCAGTCACCTTCCGCATCAAAGACTGGGGTGTCTCGCGCCAGCGTTATTGGGGAACGCCGATCCCGGTCATTCATTGCCCCACGCATGGCGTTGTGCCGGTCCCCGACGATCAGTTGCCGGTCCTGCTTCCTCAGCGCATCGAGATCACCGGGCAGGGGCGCTCACCGCTCGACGAAGTTCCCGGATTCGTCAACGTCAACTGCCCGATTTGCGGACAGCCTGCGCGGCGCGAAACGGACACGATGGACACCTTTGTCGATTCGAGCTGGTACTTCTATCGCTACTGCGACCCGAAGAATTCCAGCGGCCCGTTTGATCCCGCCAGGATCGCTTACTGGTTTCCCATCGATCAGTACATCGGCGGCGTCGAGCACGCGATCCTGCATTTGATCTATTCGCGCTTCTGGACCAAAGTAATGCGCGACATCGGCCTGATTCGCAACAGCGAACCCGTCCGCAAGCTGTTCACCCAGGGAATGGTGATCGCAAACGGGGCCAAGATGTCCAAGTCAAAGGGCAATGTCGTCGACGCCGATCGTGTCGCCGACGCGCATGGCGCAGATACCGCTCGCCTGTTCGCGCTTTTCGCCGTTCCACCGGAAAAGGACATGGACTGGACGGACGCGGGTGTCGACGGCATCTACCGTTTTCTGGGGCGCGTGTACCGCTTCGCGACCCGAAACATCGGCGCGCCGGGAGGCGACGGATCGGCCGACGCGGGAATTCTGCGCAAGCTGCATCAGACACTGCGGAAAATCACTGCGGATTTCGATACTCGGTGGCACTTCAACACCTCCATCGCGGCCATGATGGAACTGGTCAACGAGCTCTACGCCGGAGAATCGCGCATATCGGCCGCCGCCATGTCGCAGTCGATTCGGATTCTGACTCTGATGCTCGCGCCCTTCGCTCCCTACGTGACGCAGGAGTTGTGGGAAGAGCAGGGCAACGCAGGGCCCATCCTGAAAGAAGCCTGGCCCGACTTTGATCCCGATCTCGCGCAGGAAGCGGAAGTCGAAATTCCGATCCAGATCAACGGCAAACTACGAGCCCGCATCCATGTCGCGCCCGGACTCGATGCGGCGCAACTGAAAGTCGCCGCGCTGGATGATGACAAAGTCCAGTCGCTGGTCGCCGGGAAGGATATCGTCCGTCTCGTCGCGGTCCCCGGTAAGCTCGTCAACATCGTCGTGAAATAGGAGTCATGAAACGCCTCGCTTTGATCGCGCTCCTCGCCGCGCCCGCGTTCGCAGCGGACCTTTTCTTTATCCAGGCCTCCGACCCGCAGTTCGGCATGTACACGAAGGACGCTGATTTCCGTCAGGAAACCGCGAACTGGGAGTTTGCCATCGCAAATGTGAACCGCCTCCATCCCGCGTTCGTCGTTGTTACGGGCGATTTGGTCAACAAAACCGGTGACGCCGCCCAGATCGCCGAATACAAGCGAATCAATGGAAAGCTGGACCGCGCGATTCACCTCTACAGCGTTCCTGGCAACCACGACGTTGCCAACGACCCCACGCCGTCGTCTCTTGCTCTTTATCGCGAAAAGATAGGGCCGGATTATTATTCTTTTCGTGAGGGTTCGCTCTATGGAATCGTGCTGAACTCCAGCCTGTTCAAGGCCCCAGGCCTCGTCCCCGACGAAGCGGCGAAACAGGAACGCTGGCTGGAATCCGAACTGACGAAAGCGAAAGCTGCACACGACCTCGTCGTAATCTTCCAGCACATTCCGTTCTTCCTCGAAAAGCCGGATGAGCCGGATCAGTATTTCAACATTCCGATCGAAACCCGCCGGCGCCTTCTCGCCCTGCTGCGCCGATACGGCGTTCGCTACGTTTTCGCCGGCCATTATCACCGCAATTCCTACGGGCGTGACGGTGATCTTGAAATGATCACCACCGGTCCGGCGGGCATGCCCATCGGCCCCGACCCCTCCGGCTTTCGCATCGCCCAGGTGAAGGACAGTACCATCGAGCAAAGATATTTTGGTCTGGGCAACATACCATCGGTACTGACGACGCATGAACCCGCTCAGTCTCAATGAGTACTCGATTTGACGCGATCATAATCGGGACCGGACAGGCGGGCCCGTCGCTCGCGCGGCGCCTCGCGGAGTCCGGCATGAAGGTCGCGGTGATCGAGAGAGGCAAATTTGGTGGTACCTGCGTAAACACGGGCTGCATTCCCACCAAGACCATGGTCGCGAGTGCGCGAGCCGCGCATATGGCGAGGCGCGCCGCGGAGTTCGGAGTCGATATTTCCGGGCCTGTCACCGTCGACATGCGTCGGATTAAAGCGCGTAAGGACGCAATCTCGGGCGAATCGAACCGAGGGGTCGAGTCTTCCCTGAAGACCTTGAAGAATTGCACGGTGTACGAAACCCATGCGCGTTTCGAATCCGCCCACGAGATCTCCGCGGGCGCGGAACGTCTGACGGCGGAACGCATCTTCCTCAATGTCGGCGCCCGGGCCGTTATTCCAGCTATCCCAGGCCTTAGCGAAGTCCCCTACCTGACCAACAGCTCAATGATGAGCGTTGATTTTCTGCCCACGCATCTCCTGATTCTGGGCGGAAGCTACATTGGCCTCGAATTCGGCCAGATGTTCCGGAGATTCGGCAGCCAGATCACGATCATTGAACGGGGTCCCCGCCTGATGCCTCGAGAGGACGAAGATATCGCCAAAGGCGTCAAAGAAATCTTCGAGGGCGAGGGGATTCACCTGTTCCTCGATACCCGTTGTACAAGCGTTGCCAAAACCGCCGACGGACTCCGCCTCACTGTCGAAAGCCGCGGCGCAACAAAGGAAGTCTCCGGATCGCACCTGCTGCTTGCCGCGGGCCGCAGGCCAAACACCGACGACCTCGGCCTCGAAGCTGCCGGCATCGCAACTGACAAACGCGGCTATATCCTTGTGGACGACCAACTCCGCGCCAGCGTCCCCGGCGTCTGGGCGTTAGGCGACTGCAACGGAAAAGGCGCTTTTACCCACACCTCTTACAACGATTACGAAATCGTCGCCGCCAATCTCCTCGACAATGATCCCCGCCGCGTGAGCGACCGCATCGAAGCCTACGCGGTTTACACCGACCCGCCGCTCGGCCGCGCCGGTATGACGGAAGAACAGGTCCGACAGTCCGGACGCCCGGCGTTGATCGCCACCCGTCCGATGACCCGCGTGGGCCGCGCCGTCGAGAAAGGAGAAACGCAGGGGTTCATGAAGGTCTTGGTCGACGCCGAGACCAAAGCAATCCTCGGCGGCGCGATCCTCGGCGTGGAAGGCGATGAGGCGATCCATTGCATTCTGGACGTGATGTACGTGCAGAAGCCCTATACGACGATTCAGCGCGCCGTCCACATTCACCCCACCGTCAGTGAATTGATACCTACTCTTTTGGGAGAGTTAAAACCTCTTACGGGTGGTACAATTCCCTCTCATCCAACGGGGTTCTAAGCTTGCTGGATTTTATCCTTGTTCGAGCCATTTTCGTCGCCATCTTTGTCGCAGCCGCGGCTTATTTCCGGCCTCAGGGCGGACCGTGGTGGATCGCCGCGCTGGTTGGAGCGTTGATCGCCGTCGTCGCTATTGTTCTCGAAACGCGCATCGCGCGCGCCAGTCTGAAACGTCTCATCGGAATCGCGGCGGGCGTCTCCGTCGGGCTTATTTGCGCCGCTCTGGTCAGTGTTGTTTTGGGACGCATCGGTTCCGAGAGTTCGCCCGGACTCCACTTCGTTCAGATAGTCTGTCTGCTCTTGTGCATTTACGTGGGCGCCGTGACCGGCGCCGCCAAAGGCGAGTTACTGAATCTCGGGGCTCTCGGCGGAGTGTTTGGAACCGAGACGGATCCGCGTCAGGACCACAAAATTCTTGATACCAGTGTGATCATCGACGGGCGGATTGCGGATATCGCCGAAACCGGCTTTCTCGGTGGAGTTCTGGTCATCCCGCAATTTGTCCTGCATGAGCTTCAGATGGTGGCGGATTCAGCCGATTCCATGAAGCGAAATCGCGGACGACGCGGGCTCGATGTTCTCCAGCGCATTCAGAAGATGTCGAATATAACGGTGCGAATCGTTCTCGAAGACTTTCCGCAGGTCCGTGAAGTCGATATGAAGCTGATCGAACTGGCCAAGCTCTACAGCTGCAAGATCGTGACGAACGATTTCAACCTCAATAAGGTTGCGCACCTTCGCGGCGTTGAAGTTCTCAACATCAACGAACTTGCGAATGCGCTGAAACCGATTGTGCTGCCGGGCGAGATGATGCGCGTATTCATCCTGAAGGAAGGCAAGGAATACAACCAGGGCGTTGCCTATTTGGATGACGGTACGATGGTCGTAGTGGACAATGCGCGACGCATGATTTCCAAGACCATCGACATCTCCGTCACCAGCGTGCTTCAGACCACCGCGGGCAAGATGATTTTCGGCAAGTACGACGAGCGCGCCCAGGCCGCTCCGGTTGAGCGCGCCGAACGCCCAGCCAGGCGTGAGCAGGCAGTCGGAGAAAGCTGATCTGTGAAACTCGCCGTCATTTTGCCCGCGGCCGGGCTTGGCACGCGAATGCAGCGGACCCAGCCTTCGCCGTCCGCCGAGGTAACCGGAACCAGCCGCAAGCAGTTTATGTTGCTCGAGGGTGCGCCGATTCTGGTGCATACCGTGCGCAAATTTGTCGCGTCGCCTCTCGTGCACGATATTGTCGTCGCGGTTCGCGAAGACGATGTCGAGTGGGTGAGCGACATGCTCCGCGCGGAAGGTCGGGGGCTGCTCGGCAGCCTGAAGGTCGTCGCGGGCGGCAACGCAAGGCAGCAGTCGGTGGAAAACGCCCTCGCGGCGCTCGATTCCGATACGGATCTCGTAGCCGTGCATGACGCTGTGCGCCCTTTCGTCGATCTCGATACGATCCGCCGAGTTGTGGAAGAGGCGCAGGCGACTGGCGCGGCCATTGTCGGCATCGTCCCCGTTGATACAGTGAAACAGGTAAGCGGCGCCCAGGCGGGCGGCGCCAGAGTACGCTCAACCATTTCGCGCGAGCGTCTCGTTCTCGCCCAAACGCCTCAGGTTTTCCGATTCGATATTCTGCGGCGCGCCTTCGAACTGGCGCGGCAGGACAATTTCACCGGCACCGACGAGTCGAGCCTGGTCGAGCGCCTGGAGCAGGTGGAGATCAGCGTCGTCCTCGGCAGCGACCGTAATATCAAGATCACTCGTCCTAACGATATGGATCTGGCGCGCCTCTTCTTCGAGCACGAGGCCGCGCGCCGCTGATGCCCGCCGGAATTCGCGTCGGCCAGGGCTGGGATACGCATCGAATCGTCGCCGGAAGACCCCTGATCCTCGGCGGAGTGGCGATACCGAGCGAATTCGGCCTCGAAGGCCACTCGGACGCAGACGTTCTTTCTCATGCCATCACCGACGCGATTCTCGGAGCCATAGCCGCAGGCGACATCGGCATGCATTTCCCGGACACGGATCCGCGCTGGAAGGGCGCGGGCAGCCTGCGGTTTCTCCAGCACGCGTGCGCGCTCGCCGCTGAAGCCGGGTACGGTATAGCGAACGTAGATTCCACTGTGATTCTCGAGCGCCCGAAACTGAAGGACCATCGGTCAACCATTCGCGAGTCTCTGAGCAGCGCAATGGGCCTTTCTCCGGAAGCGGTATCGGTGAAATTCAAAACAGCCGAGCGCGTGGGACCGGTCGGCGAAGGCCGCTCCGCGGAATCGCAGGCGATTGTATGTCTCGTGCCGTTGTCCTAACGCTCCTTCTCGCCTTGCTCGCGGCCGCCCAGGATCGCATTCGCGAACTCTCCGCCCATTTCGACGGCCGCGTCTCGATCTACGCGAAGAATCTGAAGACCGGCGCGACATACGATTTCGGCGGATCGAATCGTGTGAACACGGCTAGCACGATCAAGGTGCCGATTCTGATCGGCGTCTATTCCGCCGTCCATGACGGCAAAGCCCGCTGGACCGACACGTCCGAACTCACGCCCGCGAGCAAAGTGGGCGGCTCGGGCGTTCTTCAGGAGATGTCGGACGGATCAAAAATCCACCTGCGCGACTTGGTCCGCTACATGATCCTGCTGAGCGATAACACGGCGACCAATCTCGTCCTCGATCATGTCTCCGCCAATCAAGTCAACGCTTATCTCGAAAAGCTCGGAATCAAAGACACGCGATCGCTTCGCAAAAATCATGAAAGGGTCCAGTCCGGAAGGCGTCAGCGATGCCGGACGCGATCCCACGAACGCGAAGTTCGGAATCGGCGTGGCAACTCCCAGGGAAATGGTGAACCTTCTCGATCGCCTCTACAAAGGCGAAATCGTCGATAGGGATGCTTCTGCCGAAATACTCGGCATCATGAAAAAGCAGATTTGGCGCGACGGCATTCCGCGTACCTTCGACGCGGCTGGCATCGAGGTGGCGGATAAGCCCGGAGCGCTGGATCACCTGCGCAGCGATGTGGGCATCGTGTATTCGAAATCCGGACCGGTCGCGATGGCTATCTGGTGCGAAGAGATACCGAAAATAGATTGGTCGCCCGACAACTCCGGCTACCTCTTCATCGCGAAAGCTGCCAGCATGCTTGTGGATGAGCTGGCGCGGTAACACCCCTACCGAGACAGGACGACTTCCACGCCGCCGATCACTCCCCTTTTCGGGGTCGCGACAGCCGGTATCTCCTCGTATACCGTATTTGTAAGGTTCGTCAACCGCACAAACGGCCGCACACGCCCTTCGCTGTATGACGCCGAGGCATCCCACACCGCATACGGACCCCGCTCGAGCCGTTCCACAACCCCGACCCTAGTCCGCGCGGCAATTCGTTTCGCGATCGTCCCTCGCCATTCCACGACTCCGCTCCGCACCGGGTAATTAAAGGCATACTTACTCATCAGCGTCTCGGGCGACGCATCGAATCCGCGCAGGGCCGTAAAGCTCATGGTCAGACTCTGTCCCTCGCCAGGATCGTACTGAGCTGTGGCTTCCACGCCCGTGAAATGCAGCTTGTCGAAATTCGTGGCTTGCCACGCTGAATTCTCATCCGTGCGAACGTAATCGATCACATTTGTGTCCCGCCGCTGAAACACCGTCACGCTTGCGTGCAGGTTAGACCGCAGATACGCATCCAGACCAGCCTCGTAACTTGTCGCGCTCTCCGGTTTGAGATTCGGATTGCCCTTATTTGCCGGGTCCGAATAGTAGAGATCCGTGAAACTCGGCAACCGGAATGCCCGGCTTGCCGACGCGCGCAGCCGGAAACGGGCCGAGAGCCACGCCCCGCCGCTCAGCGACGGGCTCGTCGCAACCTGACCGGTCCCATAAACTTCTTCACGGATGCCCGCTGAAAGCGAAAAACGCCCCACCGCTCGCAGATCGTAAAACACATATCCGCTGCCCCGTGCCCGGCTGTGTGCTCCGAGATTCGTGCTGTTGATCGAATCGCCCAGCCCCTCTGCGCCATAGCTCAAGGTTGCGTGAAGCGGAAGATCATCATGCCGCCGAATCCCGCCCTGCCAACTATCCAGCGCATGGCGGTTCGTATAGATCTGAGGCGCATCGCGGAACAAAACGAACAGATCAGTGTGCCGCCGGTACGCGAAGTCCGCCTCCGTATTATTCCCGATATTCTGATGCCCCGAAGCGAACCACGTCTTGATGCGTTCCCATGAGGGATAAGGCCCATAAAACTCGTCCGCTCCGTAAGGTCGGTCACTGTAAGCCAGCAGAAGGCTTGTTTCTCCCAGCCTCGACCTCGCGGAACTCAGTGAACTGAGCGCAAGATTCCGGTAATCGCGGTCCGGCGCAAAGCCCGTCGAGCGGTCCCGAGCGAATCCGAGTTGTTCGGAATAGCGTACGCCGCCGAACGACGCGATCCCGTGCTCTTCGTCCGTCCCGAAGTTGCCGGCGCCGGCGATCAAACGTAGTTCCGGACGCTCGAAGCGAGCCGTCCGAACATTGACCACGCCGCCGATCGCATCGGACCCATACAACGTCGATCCCGACCCCTTCAGCGCTTCGACACTAGAGACGAGCTCTAACGGAATGGGCAAATCGAGATTGAAGTGGGCTGTCTGCGCATCATTCAGCCGTATTCCATCGAGAAGCGTCAACGTTTGTCCGTAGGTCGCGCCCCGGATGGATAGGTCCGCGAGAAACCCGCCCTGCGCGCGCTGTTGAAGGTCGAGCGTGGGGTCGAGCCTCAGCAAATCGAACCAGTTGTCGAACAACGGTCTTTGCTTCTTCGGCAGATCGAGCACAGAAATGTCGCGGTCTGCCTCGCTCAGAGGAGTGGGCTCCGCGGAGCCAGTCACCACGATTGCCTCGTGCTGCGCCGGGGGTTGAGGCGAAGACGGCTGCGCCCACACGACAGGCGTTATGAGCGCGAACGCGAACCAGAATTTCATGGGAAATTCCCATTGTGGCGCACACACTAAAATGAAAAGCGCTATTCCGGAAACCCATCGCGTCGATATCTGGAGGATCGCGCTTGACGAACCCCGGCCGCTGTTCCTGAATCTCGAGGAACGCGCCCGCGCGGCGCGATTCGTGTTCGAGCACGACCGTCGGCGCTGGAGCAACGCCCGGTCGGCGCTGCGAGCGGTTCTCGCGCGCTATTTGAACCAACCGCCGGCCGACCTCACTTTTACCTTCGGACACAACGGAAAACCCGTCATCGACCGTATCGAGTTCAACCTTTCCCACGCTGGCGCCTGGGCTCTCATCGCAGTAAGCGGTACGGTACCCGTCGGGGTTGACCTCGAAGCCATCCGCCGTGATGTGGAGATCGAAAAGATTCTCACCCGCATCGGGGAGACCGATCTTCCGGATTCCGTCGAAAGGCTGTTCCACGTCTGGTCCCGGCGTGAGGCTCGCGTCAAAGCCGTTGGCGGGGCTCTATGGGAATTGCCGGAGCCGCACGTTCATGTCGTAGATATCGAAGGGCCCGAAGGTTTCGCATCGTCGCTTGCCCTGGTCGGGCACGCTCCCGTGCCGCGCTACTGCGGGGGCGGGGTATAGAAGCGCCCACCCACTGATCTCATAACCGCGCCCCATAGAGCCTGTCCCAGTTGCGGCGCTTCTTCCATGTGAACGGGGATCACCTGAACGTGCAACCCGGCCATTTCATCGTTTACGCCGGGTCCCCACACCACACGCTGCGGCGGAGAATGTGGATTGCGCGGATTCGCCGCCGAATTGTCGTAAATGAACTCCATCTCGATCCTCGTATCCGCGGGCAGTCGAATCGGCGTGGCGTATCGATACTGATCCTGCCAGTTAAAATCCCAGTCGCGAATCTTCAGCAGCCATTTCTTACGCCCATCCGGAAGAATTGCCCAACCGTTCATCTCCCTGCAAACAAAGTGGGCATGCGGAATGATGCCAACAGCATCCACTGCAATGGGAATCGTCAGATGTTGCCGGACCACATAGTGAGCGTCTCCGGGAGGAATATCGATCTCACGTGATGCCAGCCCCGCATCCATGACTCGTTTCACCGGCGCCTCATCGGTGAAATAGAAACCTGCCTGCCAGCGGTCCTGCTCCGGTTTGCCGTCCGGATGATAGTGGACCTGAGCCACCAGCCTCGAGTTCGCCGGCAACGGTAGAGCCGCCCCTGCCGGTACTCGGATCGGGCCGTTCCCCGGTGACCACCCGCCAACGCCAAGCGTGGGGAGCAACCCGATGGTTCCGAAGCACGGATAGCGTGGCTCCCGCGGGATATGACTCGCGTCGGCGAACAGAAGCGCATGGTGAACCACGCGCCGGTTTGAAGGCCGAAACTCGACCGCCCGGATGTAGCGAGTCCGAGTTACATTCATGGGGACGACGAAACACTCGTAAACATCGGGGCCATCTGCGGGAATCACCATCGGCTTCGGCAGTTCAACGATCACGTCGGGTTTACCGAGTTCCCATCCGCCGCCAAACACCGGAGTCTTGGGCAAAAGTTTCCGGTCACCTTCCGGTGCGCCCTCTGCGGCCCATCTGCCGATCAACGCGATTTCCGCCACGGGCAGCCTCCGTTCGCCCTCGACATGCCCGTAACCCGCAACCGGTTGCCAGGGCGGCATCGCGCCGCGCCTCGTGACTTCGGCAATCAGGCGAGCCCGGGGCTTCGCATCCGCATAGGTCAGCAAGGGAAACGGCGCGACCTCACCCTCGTGATGGCAGTTCGCGCAGCGCCGGAAGAAGATGGGAGCGATGTCGCGGCTGAATGTGGGGACCGTTCTGTTCGGCTGTGTCGTCGCCGCTAGCAGCACGAGCGGGATCAACACCGCGAATCCTCACTTTTGCTCAAGACTGCGCCAAAGATACCAGCACGCGATCGAAGTGTACGGCTTCCAGCCCTTGGCGATCTCTTCCATTTCGGCGGCTTTCGGCAGGTCCTGGAGCCCGTACGCCTTTTTCATCGCCGTTCGGATACCGAGGTCGGCCACCGGCAGCACGTCCTCCCGCCGCAGCGCGAACATCAGGAACATCTGGGCGGTCCACACCCCAATGCCCTTAACGGCCGTGAGGCGTTCGATCACGGCTGCATCTTCAAGGTTCGGCAGATGCTCGAAAACGATGCTTCCTCTGCGCGTGTGCTTGGCCAGTTCGCGGATATATTCGGTCTTCTGCGCCGAAAGACCCAGCTTTCGCATTCGTTGCGGCCGCAGTTTCATAACGCCCGTGGGTGTGAGTTGCTCTTCGCCCGCGGCTGCATGCAGCCTGCCGAAGATCACGCTCGCCACTTTCCCGCTTAATTGCTGGTAAACGATCGACCGAACCAATGATTCGAAACCGGGCTCGCGGTACTGCATTCCGTAAGCGCCGGTCCGGGCGATGATCTTCGCCAGCACCGGATCTTTTTTGAGATGCTTAAGGACGGAGCGCATTGTGAAACACTCTTCAGCCGCGAAACGTCGACTCAATCAGTCTATGACGAAGGCTTGCCTGACAATCGCCGCGGGGGCGCTCCTCCTGCCGCTTTTGTTTATTCATGCGACAGCGCAGCAACCGCCCGCCAGTCAGCAATCGGCCGACGATCTGGGCGAGCCCATCAAAGTCGATGTCGATGTAGTTAACCTTTACTGTTCGGTCCACAATAAGCAAAACGGGCTCGTTAATACGCTCGAAAAGGCTGATTTCGATCTTGCCGAAGATGGCAAAACTCAGACCATCAAATACTTCAGCAAAGAGACCGATATGCCTTTGACGATCGGACTCCTGATCGACGTTTCAGGAAGTCAGCGAAACCTCATCGAAACCGAGCGCCGGGCCGGGGCAGCGTTTTTCTCGAGCGTCCTGAGGAAAAAGGACGTGGCTTTCCTGATCAGCTTCGGCGCGGATTCCGAGTTGCTTCAGGACATCACCGGCTCTCCCCATCTGCTCCAGGAGGGATTGGGCAGGCTCAAGCTCAACGCTGGCTATTCCGGCATGAATTCGGGCCCGGTGCCGACCATGTCCCATTCGCGCGGCACGGTGCTTTACGACGCCGTTTATCTGGCCGCGAACGACATGCTCTCAAAGGAAGTCGGACGCAAAGCGATCATCCTGATTACCGATGGTGAAGACGAGGGCAGCACCCTGAACGTCAAGTCCGCAATTGAAGCCGCGCAGAAAGCCGATGCGATCATTTACGGAATTCTCTATGTGGATCGTCAGTTCTATGGCGGCTTCAACATCGGCTACCGGGGTGAGGGTGTCCTGAAGCAGATGGCCGAGGAAACCGGTGGCCGCATGTTCGCCGTGGGCGGGAAAAACACTCTCGATTCCGTTTTCCAGCAGATTCAGGAGGAGATGCGTACCCAGTATCTGATTGGGTACACGCCCACCAATTCCACCAAGGACGGCACCTACCGCAGGATCGACCTGCACGCTCATCAAAAGGATCTGAAAGTCCAGGTACGCAAAGGCTATTACGCCCTGCCGCCGGTTCAGTAAAGGGCTTCGCTATAGTTTGACTGGTGGCTCCCGCCAGAAACAACGTTCTCAGTCTCTATATCGTCGCGGCCCTTTTTTTGGCGATCATTGCTGTCGGCGTAATCGGCAGTGTGAGAAATGGCAATTACGTCGTCATCGCGATTGTCTTTACCGCGCTCGCTGTCTGCGTTCTGGCGGTGATGCTCGCGCACTATCGCGTTCGCATATTACTACGCGACCGTACCCCGGACCGAATCATCGCGCACTATCACCGCAGTGTTCGGCGCATCCCGCATGCGGATGCCGCCGCGGCCTATCTCTCCGCGCTCGCGGCCGCTTTCTTCGGTCAATATGATCGCGCCCGCTCCGAGCTGGATGCGGTGGATTGGGACGCCACGACGCCCGCCTATCGCGGGCATCAGATCTACGTTCTGGCGACGCTCGCGATGCTGGAGGAGACGGACTATCCCAAGGCCCTTGCTCTCGCGGCGCAGGCCAGGGAACTTTCGCAACGCGAGCAAGGCGGCGGCTTGCAGGCGGTGGACGATGTGATTCATACAATCGCCGACGATCCTGACGCCGAACGGATCGCTCGTTTGGAAAAATTAGCGAGAAAACAGCAAGGCCTGATGCCGGGAATGTGCGCGTGGGCGCTGGCCGTGCACTATAAGCGCAGCGGCCAACCCGACAGAGCGGCCGATTTTAAGGAACTCCTCCGCATGTCCGTGCCCTTCAGCGCGCCCATGATGAAACCTCGGGCGGAGTCCTAACGCTGCCGCGTGCTCACATCGATCGCACGCACATTTCCGTCGCGACCATCGACATTGCATGAGAACTGGAACCGCTCCGGCCCGTAGGGTCCCGTCGCTCGCAGGTCGCCCGTTACCCAGTCGGTGTTTCCCGGTCTGTCCTCGGTTCTCACATCTCCGAAATCGATGCTGCCATAACCGTCGCGGCTGACTCGCGCGCCGATGGCGCGTTTGCAGCTCTCAACGGCTGCGGAATTCAGCGGCGGCGCGCCTTCGCTGTATAGCGGATCGATCTGCGCCGGACGGATCTGTCCGGAATCAAAGTTCACCGAGCACGAGAACCTGAATATCTGATCTGGCGCGCCGGGACGCCGTGCCTCGAGGGTGCCCAATACCCAATCCGATCGCCCTGGCTGATCGTCGATACGAGTTTCCCGGAAAGTGACATTGCCGGTTCGATATCGTTGTTCGGCTTCGGTTCGAACCGAGTCCTCACATGCCTCGATGGCTTGGTCGCGAGTAAACCTGCGATAGCCGCCGCCGGCGGAGTTTCCGTTGTTCCCCTCGTAGGGATAGCCGCCGCGGCTCATCGGACCAAATCCGTTCCGCCACGTAAGCTCGAACGCGTATCGATTGGCCCCGCCTTCGGGGTCTTCAATACGGATCACTGCAGCGCCGTTGTCCCGCGGCTCTCTTATGAGATCCTGCCGCCCGCGCCCTTCCGTGCCGTTGAACCGGAACTCTGACGGATTCGTCGGCATCGGAGCCGAGCATTCGAAACGTCGTAGTTCCGGTGTTTGGCCGCGCAGATTCTTCACGGTCGCGTTATCGCCGCGAATCTGAATCTCGGCTGCCCCGTCGACGATCATCTCGACGGAACAGCGCCCAAAGTCGCGGCCTCCTCCCACGAGGTTCGCGCGCCGTTGATAAGTTTGAGCATGAGCCGCCAGCGCGCAACACCCTAATGCGCCGAGGGCGGTTATAGAACGTAGTTCCATGTGCAAATCCCCTCCACTTGGTGCGGGGATGAGCACCCGGGGCGCCAAACCTACGTTTTCAGGTAATTCCGGAATCGTTCGGGGGATGCTTCATACTTCGGGAAAACAGTCTTAAGCGATCGATTTCCCAGGTGCGCGTAAACGGCCTCGCCGAGAACATCGCGGAAGTCGGTCGTGACTGCCAAATCACGCTGTTCGTATAGCTCGTGGGCTTCCAGTCCCGGCCATTTTCCGTAGACTGCGCCGCCTTTTACGGATCCCCCCATCACAAACATCGCATTGGCATGGCCGTGATCGGTTCCACGGTTTCCGTTCTCTTTGACGGTGCGGCCGAATTCCGACATAGTCACGACCAGGACGTCTGCCATACGATCGCCCAGATCCTCGTAAAACGCCGCGAGCGCGGAGCCGAATTCTCCGAGCCGCGTGGCCAGTTGTCCGCTTGATGTCTTTGGCCCCGTCTCATTCACGTGGTGATCCCACCCGCCGATATCAGCGAAGGCAACCTCTACGCCGACGTCGGCCTTGATCAACTGCGCAATCTGGCTCAGGCTGCCGCCAAAGCGGCCGCGTGGATAGACTGCGCCACCCGTGGCCTGATACGGAGTCTGCTGGATCGATTTCAGAAGAGCGACCGCCTCGAATGTTTCGCGTCCGGTCCCGCCGAGGATCTGATCCTGCGTCGAACCATACATCGATTGCAAGACCTTCGAAGCCGCGGCATCGCGAACTGTAAAATCGTCGAGCTTTTCCACCGCCACCGCGCTGTTTGCGCCGCTTACGGCTCTCGCGAGCACGGGACCGAGACTTACTGCGCGGACGGGAGATGGCTTTGCGGTCTCCGGCGGAAGCGCACGATTGAGCCATCCATCGCCGGTCGTCTTGATCCCCGGCGTACCGGACTCCATGTAGTCCTGCGCATCGAAATGCGAACGGGTCGGGTCCGGCGAGCCTGCCGCGTGCACAATCGCGAGCTCCTTGCGATCCCATAGAGCTTTGAGCGGCGCGAGCGCCGGATGCAGACCGAAGAAGCCGTCGAGATCGACCACGCAGTCCCCCGCCAACGCCGCGTTTGGCCGCGGCAGCGAGATTGTCGGCCGGAGATCGTAATAACGCCGCTCGCCGTGCGGAACCACGATGTTCAATCCGTCTGCGGCGCCGCGCTGAAAGATCGCCACGAGCGTCTTCTTCCGTTGGCGCGTCGCGTCAGCCGCGAAAGCGGCTCGCTCGAGCCACAACGGAGCGGAACCGACGCCCACCATCGCGAGCGCCGAATTTCGGAGGAAGATCCTGCGTGAAAAGGACATGCTGCTACCTTCGTTGAAAATCGGGTGAGCCGAGCGTAAGCCCGGCAACCAAAGAGCCCTGCAGGGAGCTTGTTTGCTCCGCCAGCCCTGCCTGTATCGCTTCCTGAGCGTCATGGGAGGGCTCGGTCAGAAGGAGCCGGCGCTCGATCTGCGAAGCATCTCCCGAAAACTGCGACAGATCCACACTGATCCCGTTAATGCTGCTCCGAGCCAGCGAGTTTGCGAAATTCATGCGCGCGAGCAGCGACGCCGAGTTCATCCAGTCCGTGCCTCGATTGGAGTAGCCGGTCGGTTCGAGCTTCCGATACAGAGGCTCCCCAAGCTGCGTCATGACGCCGTTCATCGCGAACGTGTAACCGATGTCGGCGTTGATCGCGCGCATCGCGCTCACCGTCATCTCGAGCGGCGACTTTACCTTCGACCGGAAGTTCGCCGGATCCCAGAACTCGGGCGCATTGATCATCGCGCGCATCACCTCGCGCAGATCGCCGTCTGTAGCGGTGAACGCATCGGCCATTCTCTTGACAAGAGATTCGGGCGGATTGTCGGATACGAATCGGACTGCCAGGCTGCGCGAGATGAAGCGCGCCGTAGAGGGGTGACGCGCGAGAATATCCAACACCCTGAGCCCGTCTTCCATCCCCCCGCCCGCCGGAATAGCGACGCCGAGCACGTGCTTCTCTCCGTTGTCGTGGCGGCGAGGATTGAATTCGAAGCCGCCTCCGAGTCTCGGTTCCCGAATTGTCCACCCTGTGAAGCAGCGCGCGACCTCGGTCACGTCGCGCTGCGTGTAGCCCCCATCCACGCCGAGCGTGTGCAGTTCCATCAGTTCGCGGCCGTAATTCTCATTGAGGCCTGCCTTCTGCTTCTGCCCGGGTCGTGGATGCGCGTCGGGACCAGTCGATTGCCAGTTATCGAGATAGAACAGCATCGCGGGACTTTCGGCAGTCGCAAGCAGCAGGTCCTTGAATCTGCCGAGGACATGCGGCCGGATCACGTCCCGCTCATACGAAGTCACAAGAAAGCGATCCGCACCCTTATCCAGATCGACGTTGAAATGGTTGTACCAGAAATCTGTCAGAACTTCTTCGAGCTGCCTGTTGCTGTATGCGGCCCGCAGCAGCTTGCCTTCTGTGAGATCCTGACTTACCACCTGAAAGGGTCCGTTGGAGATCTGGATTCGCCGGCGCAGTTCCGGCGGCGCGTTCGCGTAGAGCTTTTGACGCGTGCCGCTGGGCATCGCGTCGAGCAGGGCCCATTGCTGCTCCAGCGGAACCGATTCGAGCAGTCTAAGTCGCTCTTCCGGCGAACCGCTCTTTAAGACTGTCTTTTGCTCTACGGTCAGAGGCAGCGATTCGATTGCGGCGGTGGGGTCCGCGTCATCTGTGGAGCCCTGCTTCCTTTCGTAGCGCTGAATCAGTTTCTGAACGGTGGCGCGCTTTGCCGGATCCGCAGGCATCGGGAGGCGCCCCTCCGCCATCGCTTTGATGACTTGCGGCGGAGGATACTCCTGAACCAGTTCCCGCGGGCTCATGCGCAGGGTGTCGAGCGGCGCAAGCTTCGCCTCGAGCACGGGATTTTCAGAGATCGATTCCGGATGCAACTGACGATCGATCCATGCCTGCAATCCCGCGCGGCGGACCTCCTCTACATCCGCTGCCCGGGCGCCGAACGTCAGCCGATTGAGCGCATGGAGAACTTTCTGATCGCTGGTCATTTCCCGCGGCGCCACAGCGCTGGCGGTGGTCAGGCTCAGGATTAGCCAGAATATCATTGCGACTCGACTCATAAGCGGCAGATGCGACAAATGATCGCTCTGAATTTACTAACGCGCCCAGCGCGCGGAAGTTGCGGTCTATGAGCGAAGCCGCACTATGAACCACGCCAGCCCGGCGGCGCACAGAACGCCGCTGGCGCTCCTGAAGACGATTGAGCCGCGCCGCCAGGGGACGATATGTCCGACCATTGCGCTAAGCATAAGAATGATTGCTGCGGCGAACGCCGCGCCACCGAGGACATACGGTTGCCGGTATCCGGAATCGGAAACGAACACTGCAAAATACATGCCCTGGAACGCGCCGAACAGGACCGCAAGCATCCAGCGCCCGCGCGACGCGGGAAACGCCAGAATTTCGAATGCCAGGTACGACAAAGCGAGGGCCGCGGCGGCTTCGGCGAAACGCGGTGAGGGCTGCCATCCCGCCCGAATGATCAGCGGCGTGCTGGCGCACTCGCCAGCAATGAATGCTGCGCTCAGCAGCAGCGCTTCGCGCCGGGTTCGCGCTGCCAGCGCGATCACAGCGAGCAGCAGCATCTGAGCCCAGTTGGTC
The DNA here is from genome assembly GCA_035262625.1 of Bryobacteraceae bacterium. Classification (GTDB taxonomy): domain Bacteria; phylum Acidobacteriota; class Terriglobia; order Bryobacterales; family Bryobacteraceae; genus BOG-234. Next base: position 51,493 of record DATFSM010000024.1, on the reverse strand, counting down.
CACGTTCGAAACGCTCCCGATGCGGACTGTTCAACAAAGGTCTCGAACGCGGTCGGAGGCCGGAACGCAAGCTTGGCCGAGGTGAATGCCGCATCGAGAATCGCCTGATCCGATTTACCACCGCGCTCCGCGTGCAGCATGTGAATGTGATTCGGGGCGGTGATTCGGTAAAACGAGCATTCGACTCCTAGCCGCTCAACAGGCGCCCGAAACCGGTAGGTGGCGGCGCAGAGATAGTTCGCTGACGCCGGATCGTCATGACATTCCTCTCCGATCGCCGCACCGGTTTCGAACCCGCTGGTAAAGCGGATGTTGTCGAAGATTGCTCGCGCCGGGTCGCGCAGATTACTGAGCTCGTACTTCGGCATGCGCAGGATGTATTCCACCTGATTGCCGCTCACGGTCACCCAGCCGGTGGACATGCTGATCACGTGGGCGGAGACAGGAAGCGCCGCAAGCAGCGTCAGAAATACGCGCTTCACGCCCGAAGGACCGATTCCCGCCGCGAAACCACGCGCCGCTTTCGCAGGTGATGCCAAAGGAGGCGCAGCAGCGCCAGCGCCGGCACGCTCAGAAAGACGCCCGGAATTCCGCCGATCTCGCCGCCCGCGAAGACGCCGAAGATCACCATCAGCGGATGCAGTTTCACGCCCCGGCTCATGAGATGCGGCGAAAGGACGTAATCCTGAAACAGCCGGTAGGCGCCTAGGAAGATGATGACTCCGATCACGTGCGGATACCCGCTGAAACCGCTCACACCGATGATCAGAGCCGCCGCGGCGAGCGGCCCGACCAGCGGAACGAATTCCAGCGGAAAGGCGACCGCGGCAAGCAGAATCGCGTAGGGAACGCTCATCAGGCTCAGAACAACGGTGAAGGTAATCAGCGTCGCGAGACAGAGAAACAAGAGAGACCGCATGTACTGAAGCAGCAGAATATGGGCGTCGCGCAGCGTCTCCTGCGCGGTTTCCCTCGCGCCATCGAAGAAATCCAGAAACGTGTCGCGGATCTCGCGGCCATCCTTGAGGATGAAGAAGCTCAGGATCGGAATAACGATGAGATAGATCAGATTGCGCGATGCCGAAAGCACTCGCAGACTCAGCGACGGCAGCATCCTCAGGATCTCGTCATAGTGCTCGACAATCTGAGCGCCCACAGGTACCCGGAGAACGGTCCACTCTTTTACCTTTCGGGCGAAATCGGGATTGCGGATCTGATCCGCCAACTGGGCGGCTTCCGCGCCCACATGCCGTCCGATGAACACCCCGAACACGATGAGGAGTCCGAGCACAAGCACGAATGTGACGGCAAGCGCGGGCGTGCGGGTCTTCCAGGTGAGCCGCCGCTCGATCGCGTCGAGCAGCGGATACAACAGGTACGCGAACATCAGTGCGATCACGAAGATAAACAGCGTCGACCGGATCAGGAACAGAACCCAGAGGCCGAGGAGGAGGATCGCGGCGGTCCACGTATACCGCGCCGCCCTGGGCTCAAGACCCAGCAACTTTGAGCTCCGTCGTGGTATTCGCTTCGGGCGCCTTCTCGATGCGAACGCGAGCGATCCGGTTCCGGTCCATCGCGGACACCGTGAACGAGCGGCCGTCGATCGCGACCGATTCTCCCACGGCGGGAATATGCCCGAGTTTGAACAGCATGTAACCGGCAATTGTCTCGAATCCTGCGTTTACTGGCAATTCGATGCCATGGAGTGAGGCGAGATCAAGGATTGTGGTCGCGCCGTCCAGTTCCTGTTCGTCCGATTCGGTACGCGGGATGACAGGGGTTTCGTCGTACTCGTCCTCGATCTCACCGACGATCTGCTCAAGCACGTCCTCCACGGTCAGCAGCCCGGTCATGGTACCGAACTCATCGACCACCAGCGCCATATGGGCGTGGCGGGCGCGAAACTCCTCAAGCATCTGCAGCAGCGGCTTGGTCTCCGGCACGATGAGCGGTTTGCGAATGAGGCGCGCGAGGTCAAATCTCCACGAGGGGCGCTTCTCGCGCATGTTCCTCCGCCGATCGTGCCAGATGCGGAGCATGTCCTTGAAGATCACCAGGCCGACCATATGCTCCGGGGCTTCGTCCCATACGGGGAGCCGCGAGTGCTGGCTCGACACCATCGCATCAAGCACCTCGTCGAGCGACGCAGTCAACGGCACCGAGACAATGTCGTGCCGCGGCCGCATGACCTCGCGCACGGACCGGTTCTCGAGATCGAGCACCCGGTGGATCATGTCTTCCTGCAACTCGGGCAAATGCCCGGCGAACCGGCTCGAGCTGACAATCAGCTTCAGCTCCTCAGCCGAGTGCCCGCCGCCGCGGTGGTCCGCCTTCGCGCCAAGCAGACGCGACATCGTCGAGGCCGAGGTCTCGATCACCTTCACGAAAGGCGAAGCGACCCGCGATACCACAGCGAGCGCCGGAGCCACGGTTACCGCCAGACGGTCCGCCTTCTCGATCGCGAGGTTCTTGGGCACGACCTCGCCGATCACGACGTGACAGTAGGTCATCACCGCGAAGGCGAGCACAAAGCAAACTGCGTGAAGAACCACCGAACTGGCGGGCGTCAGTACGGGGTGGAAGAGCGCGAGCAGCAGCGAGTAGAGAGTATCCTCGCCCGCCCATCCGAGTCCCAGGCTCGCGAGGGTCACGCCGACCTGGGTTACGGACAGCAGCTTTTCGGGATGCGCCAGCAGCGCGAGCGCTGTCTTCGCGCCCTGATGGCCCTCTTCCGCCAGCCGTCGTAACCGCGAGTCGCGAACCGAAAGCAGGGCAACCTCGGAGGCCGCGAAAAAAGCGTTCACCCCGAGAATGAATCCGAGCAGCGCCAGGCGCGCGATGTAGTCAGAGCCCGCCACCCTGACTTCAGTGTAGTGTCGCGGTCGTAATCATTGGGGTTTGTGGCAGGATCGCGAATTGGCGGAATTATCGCCGGTCGCGCCACAGTTCTGGAATTTAACCAGCGCGACATCAGCAAGTATGCGCGCCTATCAAAGGCTACTCACCTGAACCGCATTAATTGAGTCGATCTAAAATTGAGTCTACAGCCCCGGTTAAATGCTCACCAACGTCCCTCTGATCAACATAGCCCGCCAAACGACCGTCATCCGCGCCGAACTTGACGAAGCCATAGCCCGCGTGCTTGATTCGGGGCAGTTCATCCTCGGTCGCGAGGTCACGCAACTGGAGGAACAAATTGCTGACTATTGCGGCGCGAAATTCGCCATCGCATGCGCTTCAGGCAGCGACGCTCTGCTGCTCCCGCTGCTCGCGCTGAAGGTCCAACCCGGCGACTCGGTGATTACGGTGCCGTTCACATTCTTCGCCAGCGCGGGATCCATTTCAAGGGCGGGCGCGCGGCCTGTGTTCGTCGATATCGATCACGCCACCTTCAACATGGACCCGGCGGCGTTGGCGGCTCATCTGGATTCCCTTCCCAAGTCCGCTCTCCAAAGAGTGAAGGCGATTATGCCTGTTCATCTTTTCGGGCACTGCGCCGATATGCCCGAGATCAACGAAGTCGCGGGAAGGTACGGAATACCCGTGATCGAGGATGCGGCACAGGCGATCGGCGCCGAATGCGGTGGGGTCAAAGCCGGGACTCTCGGGTATTGCGGGTGCTTCAGCTTTTTTCCCACTAAAAACCTCGGTGCGCTGGGAGACGGGGGTGTTATCACCACCAATGACCCGGACCTCGCCGCGCAGCTTCGACTTCTTCGCGTTCATGGCAGCGGGACTACTTACTATCACAGGATGGTCGGCGTCAATTCCCGCCTCGATACTCTGCAGGCCGCCGCCCTGCTTGTGAAGCTGAAGTACCTTCACGAGTGGACCGAAACCCGCCGGGTCCACGCAGCGGCCTACCGGGCGCGGCTGGCGGGCCGATTTCCGGGCATTCTCAGCCTACCAGTCGAGAGGCCCGGATATCGCCACATATACAACCAGTTCACCATTCGGATTACATGCCGCGACGAGGCGCGGAGCCTGCTGTCGCAACGTGGAGTCGGATCAGCGGTGTACTATCCGCTTCCTCTGCATCTCCAGGAGTGCTTCGCCGATCTCGGCTACCGGCGAGGAGATTTTCCTATAAGCGAGGCAGCAGCAAGTGAAGTGCTTTCGCTACCGGTCGAGCAGACTCTGACCAACGAAGAACTGATCACCGCCATTAATGGGGTGGAAAGCGTGGTTCAGAGCATCGCCTCGCGGCCCGCGCCCCAGGAACCCGGCGGAGGAGTTCCCGTCGGATCCGTCAGATAAGTCAGAATCGAATCGGCCCCAAACGAAGTTCCGACTGATCCTGATTCAGGCCCGCCTGATTTGGCGCTGGATCCGATTCCCACTTTTCTCGCAAAAACCACAGTGTTGTCGGGCACGCCTTTGTATCACCCCTATTGAGAGGCGCGCAGCGCCTGGTCGAAATCCTCACAAATATCGGCGATGTCCTCGATGCCTACGCAAACGCGGATGTATTCGGGCTGAACGCCGGTGGCCGCCTGTTCTTCTTCCGTAAGTTGCTGGTGGGTCGTGGAGGCCGGGTGGATCACCAGGGTCTTGGCGTCTCCCAGATTGGCGAGGTGGCTGGCCAGTTTCAGCTTGTCGATGAGCTTAACGCCCGCCTCGCGTCCGCCTTTAATGCCGAAGCCGACGACCGCGCCCGGGCCGCCCGGAATATATTTCTTCGCGTTGGCGTGATGCGGATGGCCGGGCAATCCCGGATAGTTTACCCACTCGACTAACGGATGCTTCGCCAGCCACTCGGCGAACGCCTGGGCATTGGCCGTGTGGCGCTCCATCCGAAGCCCGAGGGTTTCGATCCCTAAGAGAAAAAGGAAGGCGGCGAAGGGGCTCATGGCGGCGCCGGTGTCGCGCAGCCAGTGCGTCCGCATGTAGATGATGTACGAGATATTGCCCAAGGGCTTCAGCGCCTCAGCGAAGACGACGCCGTGATAGGAGGGGTCAGGTTCGTTGAATTCCCGCCATTTCGCCGGATTTGCGGTCCAGGGGAAACGACCGCTATCGACCACGATGCCGCCGACATGCGCGCCGTGGCCGCCGAGGAACTTGGTGGCGGAGTAGATGGCGATATCGGCGCCGTAGTCGAAAGCCCGGAACAGGGCGGGCGTCAGGACCGTGTTGTCGATCAGGACGGGAAGCTCGTGCGAATGGGCGATATCCGCGATGGCCTGAAAGTCGGGCACGTCATTGCGCGGATTCCCGATGGATTCGAGGTACACAAGGCGCGTGTTCGCGTCCACCAGTTTGTGGATCTCTTCGGGACGGTCCGGGTTGAAGAAGCGGACTTCGATGCCGATTTTCTTAAATGTCTGGGAAAAGAGGGTCCAGGTTCCTCCGTAGAGGCTGGTGGAAGAGACGATGTTCTGGCCAGCGCGCGCGATTGTGAGGATCGCGGCGGTAATGGCGGCCTGTCCGCTGGCGAACGCCAGAGCGGCGGCCCCGCCCTCGAGCGCGGCCATGCGCTTTTCGAGGACATCGTTCGTGGGGTTCATCAGGCGCGAATAGATGAACCCGAACTCCTTGAGCGCGAAAAGGTTCGCCGCGTGTTCGGAATCATGAAACACGTAGCTGGTCGTGCTGTAAATCGGGACGGCGCGGGCGCCGGTTGTCGGATCCGGCGCCTGTCCGGCGTGCAGCGCGAGCGTGGCGAGACGATGCGTCGTTTCCGAGTTCGGCATGGGTTCTCCGGCTTCCGCAATGATACGACAGCCGTTTTGTGCCGGAACGCCCAGGCGTAGCGCGACGGTTGTGAGAAACTGACGGCTTCATGGGCGGGCGGCGCGCGGTCCTCACATTCGTTCTCGCGGCGGGGATGCTGACCGCGCAGGACCTGCCGCGGCCCGCGGCGGCTTCGCCGCCGGGAGTTCCTCCTCACGAGAAGCTGGAGTACGCGATCGAATGGCGCCTGATTCCGGCGGGCACGGCTTCACTTACCTGGGCCGGGCTCAGCAATGCCGGCGCGGGGGGAGAACTGCGGTTACATCTGGAATCGGCCGGGCTGGTATCGAGACTATTCCGGGTGGAGGATGACTACACCGCGTCACTCGGCCCGAACTACTGCGTGCAGAACTACTTTCTATCCGCGCACGAGGGAAACCGGAGCCGGGATACGCGGGTGGTTTACGACGCGCAAACGCGCAAGGCCAGCTACATAGAAAAGGATCTGATCAAAAATTCGGTCATCAACCACGAAGTTGATATCCCCGCTTGCGTTCACGACGTGGTCGGCGGCCTTCTGGTGTTGCGGAATCTGCGGCTCGAGCCGGGCAAAACGGCGCAGATTCCCATCAGCGACGGCAAGAAATTCGTGCAGGCCAAGATCGAATCGCAGAGACGCGAGGAGGTCAAGACCGAGTTGGGGACGTTCAAGACTGTCCGCTACGAGGTATTTCTTTTCGACAATGTGCTGTTTAAACGCGCAGGCCATTTACATGTCTGGCTCACGGACGACGACTGGAGATTGCCGGTTCAGTTGCAGGTTCGGCTGCAGTTCACGATCGGCACGATTACGTTCCGACTGCGGAAACAGGAGAAGTAAGTGCATCTGACCGGTCTTCGAGCGGCGGCGTGGACCGGAATGATTACGGCAGCCCTGGCGCTGGCCGGAGCTGCGTGGCCGCAGACTGCGGATTCGACTCCGGTATCGGACGCGCAGTTGGCCGACCGGCTCGCGCAGCTTGTGGAATCCACTGCCGTTATCGTGCCGGGACTGGCGAAGGCCAGCGAAGGTTTGCGGCAACTAGCCGGCGGAACGCTCGCGTCGATGCGAGCGGCGCCCCAGGATGCGGCTCTTCGATACCGGTTCGGGAAGCAGGTCGGCATCTATGTTGCGCTGGCCGATTCGTTCCCCAGGCCTGAGCCCTTCCCGGCAGTCGCGGAGCGGCAGTTCACGGATCTGCACGAGGGACTGCAGCGATATGACACGAGATTTGGAGCGTGGCTGGAGGATCAGCGGCGCGCGGCAGAGGCTCGGGATGCGGATCCGTCGGGTTCGGCCCGATATGCCGAAGCGGACTCCAAACTGCTGCCGGCGGGTTCGAGCCCGCGAGTGGTGTTTCTTGGCGACTCGATCACGGATTCCTGGAGACTGAACGAGTATTTTACGGGCCGCGATTTCGTCAATCGGGGAATCTCCGGCCAGACGACGCTTCAGATGCTTGGGCGGTTTATGCAGGACGTGATGGACCTGAAGCCCAAAGCCGTGTTGATCCTCGCGGGCACAAACGACATCGCTCGCGGCGTCAAGCCGCCGTCGATTGAACAAAACCTCGCCCTGATGGGCGATCTGGCTAAGGCTTATGGAATCGCCGCCGTATTTGCTTCAATTCTTCCGGTCAGCGATTATCACAAGGGCGAGGACGCGCGTTTTGAGATGACCAGGACGCGGCCTCCAGCTGTAATCAGGCAAATCAACACCTGGCTTCAGGATTACTGCCGGCGTGAGGGGTTTACCTATCTGGATTACTACTCAGCCATGGCGGATCCGAGCGGTCAGATGACCGCGGACATGGCCGATGACGGGCTGCATCCGAACGCCAAAGGATATCGGGTGATGGCCCCTTTGGCGCTCGACGCTCTGAACCGCGCGCTGCGGACCCAAGGCTCCCCTTCCCCGCAGGCGCAGCGGTCCCGCAAATAAGCCGAAACCGATCAGACGACGCGGCGGCCTGAGATGATCTGGATCAGGGCCACGACGATCGCAATCACCAGAAGGATGTGGATGAATCCCCCCAAAGTGTAGGACGTTACGAGTCCCAACAGCCACAAAACCAACAGAATGACGAAAATCGTCCAAAGCATTGAATTCTTCTCCTTCCCGGCTCCGTTGAGCAGTTCTGAGTCCCACGTTACCTGGCCCGGGTGCGCGATCGCACGGTTTGTGTTCTGACCGCGGATGCGCCGAATCGGAATCCACACGTCGCGGGCGCGTTCGCTAGAAAATGCCGCGGTTAAAGCCGGGGAGTTGGGCGCGAACACGTTCCAGATCTTTTCCGCGAGCCCGCGAATGTGGCGGGCGGGCCCGCCGGATCCCAGCGATATCGCGCTGTTGCGCCAGGCTCGGGCGCGATTGCATCTTGAACCGCTTGTGATTCACTGCAATTACCTGGTGAACCTCGCGACGCTCGATCCGGTGGTGCGCGAGAAATCCATAGCCTCTTTTCGGGGCGAACTCGACCGCGCGGCGGCGATCGGCGCGGAGTATCTGGTGCTTCATCCGGGTAACTATCGCGGACAGTCGATCGACGAAGGCATCGCGGGGTTTGTCCTCGGGCTTGCTGAAGCCGCGCGGGGTTTCCGCGCTCCGGGGCTGACCGTGCTGCTCGAGAACACCGTGGGGGGAGGCTGTCAGATCGGCTCGCGTTTCGCGGAACTCAGGATGATCCGGGATCTTGCCGCGAGTGAAACCGATCTGCCGATTGCGTATTGTCTCGATACGTGCCATCTCTTCGCGGCGGGATTCGATATCTCCGCGGCGGAGGGGCTCGCGAACACGATCGCAGACGTGGATGGCGCGTTGGGCCTCGATCTGGTCCGGGTGATTCACGCCAACGATTCGAAAGGCGGACTCGGGTCGCGTCTCGATCGGCACGAGAACATCGGTCAGGGCAAAATTGGCGAAGGCGGCTTCCGAAGAATCCTGAAGCATCCCAGGCTTCGCGATAAGCCATTTATCCTGGAAACGCCGGTTGATGAAGAAGGCGATGATCTGAAAAACGTGCGAGCGCTGAAACGGCTTGCGCGCGCCCGCTGACTTATCGGAGGGCGGTCTGCCAGGGCTTGTGCTCGCCCTTATCGCGGCCTTGCACGCGATCGTAAATGTACAGATTCGAAACCGTGCCCATCGACTCGTTATAGAGACTGACCAGGCCGAGGGCTTCGCGCAGATCTTCCTGGAAATTCTGGATCGCTTTCAGTTCATCCGCGAGCGCGGGCTTGCGCTTGCCGGAAGGCGTCATGAAGAACTTCTGGAATCCGCCATCGGTCAGAGTTCCGATCTCGTCGCCGATTACGATGCCCGCGCGCACGGGGAAGCGCGGAAGGTCTTCGTTTCCCGCCTCGGCGACAGCAGCCACCCCGTCGCGTTCGATGCGCGTTCGCCCGCCGGTCGCCGATGACGTGCGGAAGCCCGCTGAACGAGCAGCCCCCATGCGGTCTTCAAATGTCAGCTTCTTCGGACGTTCGCGGCGAAAGAACATGTCGGGTCACTCCATTATAAGAAAGACCATTAGGGTGCGGAATATAATCACTCGGTGTCTTACGTTTTGTCGCTGGACGAGGGAACCACAAGCGCGCGCGCGGCGCTCTACAACGAACGGGGTGAGAGGGTCGCGATGCAGTCTGTTCCCTTCGACTGCTATTACCCGAAGCCCGGCTGGGTAGAGCAGGATGCGGCAGCGATCTGGAACGCGCAAATGCAGGCGACCCGCGCGGTGTTTGCGCAGGCGGCCGTACGGCCGGACGATTGCGCAGCGTGCGGCGTCACCAATCAGCGCGAGACGACGGTCGTGTGGGACCGCGCCACCGGCAAGCCGATCAGCCCGGCCATCGTGTGGCAGTGCCGGCGGACAGCGGATTATTGCCGTGAGCTTGCGCGATCCGCCGCGGCGAGCCGCATCGAGAGCGCTACCGGACTTGTCATCGATGCCTATTTCTCCGCGAGTAAGATCCGCTGGATCCTCGACAACGTGACCGATGCGCGTTCCAAAGCGCGCGACGGGCAGTATCTTTTCGGCAACATCGATACGTGGCTGATCTGGAATCTGACGCGCGGGGCGGTTCACCTGACGGATTACACCAATGCTTCTCGCACCATGCTGATGGATCTGGAATCGGGCGAGTGGGATTCTGAACTGCTTTCGATTTTCGATATACCTGCGGCGATGCTCCCCAGGATCGCGCCGTCTTCAGGCAGAGTGGGAGCGATCCAGGGCGACCTGTTTGGCGCCGAGATTCCCATCAGCGGCATCGCCGGAGATCAGCAGGCTGCGCTTGCGGGGCAGGCGTGCTTTCGCGCGGGGATTTCGAAGAATACGTACGGGACGGGCTGCTTCGCTCTGACCCACGCGGGCGGGCGCGTGCCGCGATCGAAGCACCGGCTGCTGGGAACGCGCGCCTCCTCGCTCAACGCCGATCCTCAGTTCGCCGTCGAGGGCAGCGTGTTCGTGGCGGGGGCCGTTGTTCAGTGGCTGCGCGATTCGCTCAAGCTGATTTCGTCCGCGGGTGAAACGGAGGCGATCGCGGCGAGCATTTCCGAGACGGGGGGCGTTCATCTCGTCCCCGCCTTCGTCGGTTTGGGCGCGCCGTATTGGGACGGAAACGCGCGCGGAACCATCAGCGGCCTGACACGCGCAAGCGGCAGGGCCGAGATCGTGCGGGCGGCGCTCGAGAGCATCGCCTTCCAAAGCCGGGAGTTGATCGATGCGATGGAGCTGGATTCCGGACAAGCGATTGCGGAACTGCGAGTGGACGGCGGGGCGTCCGTCAACAATTTCCTGATGCAGTTTCAGGCGGATATTCTCGGAAAGCCGGTTGTGCGCCCTGTGGATGTCGAGACGACCGCGCTCGGGGCGGCTTATCTTGCCGGCATCGCGGAAAAAGTCTGGTCCGGCGCGGATGAGGTGGAAAGCTTCTGGCGAGTGGAACGCCGGTTCGAACCTTCGATGCCCGAATCCGAGCGCGCTTCGCGAATGGACCAGTGGCGAGCCGCAGTGAGGCGCGCGCGATCCGAGGTCTGATTTTTATTCGTTATCGGAGCGGGCCTTGCGCCCGAGATACCCGCCGTGGTGGCGAAGGCCGAAGTCGTGCCGTGTGAATCCCTTCAGTTCCATCAACGTCAACGCGATCGCATCGCCGATCGCGAGCATCACAGCGATGCTGGCGGATGGCGTTAGTCCGTGCGGGCAAGGTTCTGCGATGACGCCCATATCGACAGCGATATCGCACAAATCTCTCAGCTCGGATTCGGGATGAGAAGTAACCGCAATTACCGTCTTGAGGCCGATGTGGCGCCCGAGCTGAATCATCTCGATCACTTCGCGGGTCTTCCCGCTGGTCGAAAACGCGACGATGCAATCCTCGGGGCCGACCAGACCGAGATCGCCGTGCGCGGCTTCGCCGGGATGCAGGTAAGCCGCCGGAGTTCCCGTGGAGCACAGCGTCGAAGCGAACTTGCGCGCCACGTGGCCCGCCTTGCCAATGCCCGTCGTGAGGACCTTCCCCGCCGAATCGCGCAACGCGAGCACGGCGCGTTCGAATTCTCCAGTCACCTGAACCGCTGCGATCGCCGCTGCTTCGGCCGCGAGGATGGCGGAGATCCGCTGCCGGATGTTCACGCCCCGGGCTTCCTCCCGCCGTCCAGTCCGTCGATCTGAACGAGGTTGGTCGATTCCGGCTCGTCGGCTTCGTCCGCATCATCAACGTCGTAGTCCGGCGCGAGAACCGCCCAAATCATATCCAGCTTGTCCTGGAGGGCGCTGTTCTGCTCCTCGAGCCGCCGGATTCGTTCGAGCAGCTCTTTTTCGCTGTAAGCCACGTATTTATTCTCGCCCGGATGCCGGATTCCCCGCGGCCATGTAAACCTCCGGCGGCCGCGCAGGGTCTATACAAACCGGATGGGGACTGTTCTGGCCACTGAGCCGATCTCCCGCGTACCAGAGCGCGCGGCGCCACTCGCCGATTTTGACGATGTCGTCCGCCTGCACGGCTAGGCGATTTACCGGTTCATTCTGGCGTCCCTGCGCGACCAGGACGCTGCCGAAACGCTGACCCAGGACTGCCTGATGCGGGCCTATCAGGCTCGGGAGAAGTTTCGAGGCGAGTCGAGCGTCAAAACCTGGCTGATGCGGATCGCCGTAAATCTGGTGCGCGATTACGCATCGAGCGAGCGGCTGAAGTTCTGGCGGCGGGCCACAAAGGCGGCGCTCAGCATCGGTTCCGCGGCGCAACGAATAGCGGACCAGGCATATTCTCCCGAGGCAGCCGCCGCAGCGAAACAAAAGGCCGAAACAATCTGGAAGGCAGCCGTCGGCCTTTCGCATAAGCAGCGGACCGTTCTGTTGCTCCGATTTGTCGAGGATATGGACATTCTCGAAATCGCGGCTGCGACCGGAATGAAGGAAGGAACGGTCAAGGTTCATCTTTTTCGCGCTCTCCAAAGCGTGCGCGCGCGAATCGAGGGATTGAAATGAGTCATCTGACCGAGCAACAGATTGTCGAATACGTCGCTGGCGAAACGCCGTGGGAGTGGATCGATCACATTCATTCCTGCCCGGACTGTGCGGCGCGCGCGCGGCACCTTTCGGAACCGCTGGGGTTCTTCGCCGACGCAGTTCGTGGGATGGTTCCGTTTCGACCGGTATTCCGCCTTTCAAAGCCACAGCGACTGGCATACTGGCCAGCCTTAGTCGCGGTGGCGTTGCTTCTGCTGATCGCCGCGCCTTTTTATCGCGGCGGCCATGCGCCGGCGGCGCCGAGGACGCCCACTGTTTCGGACGAAGTACTTCTCCAGCGCGTTCAGACCGCCGTCGCAGAATCCGTACCCGGTCCGATGGCGCCACTCGCCCTGACCCTCACCAGCGACTCGGGAAATACCGAATGAAAACCACTCTGCGCAACTTAACAGGCGCTCTTCTCCTCGCCGCCGGACTTTCGGCGCAACAGCCGTTTCCGGCGAGAGGCCCAAACGGAGGTCCGCCGCCGGGCGCGCCGAGCCCGTTTCGCCGAAACGCCGGACCGTCCGGGAAATGGTGGGACGACCCCGAGATGGCGAAAAAGCTCTCCCTCACGGTCGAGCAGCAGAAAAAGATGGATGACGCTTTTCAGCAGAGCCGGCTGAAGCTGATCGATCTCGAAGCCGCTCTCGAGAAGGAGGAAGTGATCCTCAACAGCCTGATGCGCGGCCCACAACTCGACGACGCGAAGATTCTTCCCTCAGTTGATCGCATCGCCCAGGATCGCGCCGAACTCGAGAAGGCGAACGCGCGCTTCCTACTCGCGATTCGCCACGTACTGACGCCGGAACAGTGGAACCAGCTTCAGGCAGAGCGCCCCGCTGCTCCCGGGCCCAGGCGCGACGGCTTTGGCGCGGGAAGACGCGGCGGGCCCGGGCCGGGTGGTCCCGGCCGCGCCGGCGGTCCGAACGCAGGTCCGCCGCCTCAGGAGTGAGACGCTAACAGCTCGCGAAGAATTCCGGATCGACGTTTCCGCCGGAGATCACGACGCCCACGTTTTCGAGTTCGCGCGGTAAACGATCGAACAATGCCGCCGCCGCAGCGACCGCCCCGCTCGGCTCAACAAGGATCTTCATGCTCTCCAGCAGAAAACGAGCGGTGGCCCGGATCTCCGCCTCCGTTACGAGGAGAATTTTTTCCACGTTGCGCTGAATCACGGGAAACGTCAACTTGCCTGGTGAGGGCGCGCGCAGCCCGTCGGCGATCGTGTCGGGCGGCGGAATGGTCACTCTCTCGCCTTTCTGGATTGACAACCAGGTGTCATTCGCCAACTCGGGCTCCACGCCAAAGACCCGAATCGCGGGCTTGATCTCCTTCGCGATGATCGAACAGCCCGAGATCAGCCCACCGCCTCCGATGCACACAACGAGCGCGTCAAGTTCGGGTACGTCTTCCATCAGTTCCAGAGCCGCCGTGCCCTGACCGGCAATAATCGCCGGATGATCGAACGGAGGCACGAGCGTCCCCCCGGTTTCGCGAAGTACCTCCGCTGCGATCGCTTCACGATCGTCCTTGAATCGGTTGTAGGTCACGATGCGGGCGCCAAGGGCGCGCGTCGGCTCCATTTTTGATCGCGGCGCGTCCTCCGGCATGACAATCGTGGCGGGCGCCCCCACGTGCTTCGCCGCAATAGCGGTGGCCTGCGCGTGATTGCCCGATGAAAACGCCACAACGCCCCGTTCGCGTTCCGCGGGCGGAATTGAGAGCACCAGATTCGATGCGCCGCGAATCTTAAATGCTCCGCCCCGCTGCAGGTTCTCGCATTTGAAGAACACGCGGCAGCCTGCCCGCTCGTCGACGGCATCCGACGTCATTACCGGCGTCCTGCGTGCCAGAGGACGAATACGTTCCGCGGCTGCCCGAACCGCCTGAGGCGAGATCTGATTTTCCACTGATCTATCGCGCCGTCTCGAATTCCAGCTTGTGCTGGCGATTGTAGCGGAGCCGGTCCTGATATTCCTGATACAGCGTGCCGAAACCGGCCCAGTAATATCCGCCGACGAACAGCGCGAGGAAGGGTAGGGTCAGGTAATTGTAGGTTTCCATGGCGAACCAGCACATGTAGAGGAAATACGTGCCGCACGCGATCTCGAAATAAGGAAGCCAGCCGCTGCGCCGCTTGTACTTCTTCACGGCGAGGCGCTTCTGTTGATTCCCCTCGATCGCGTACTTGGGTGTTCTTACGAAGCCGCTTTTAACGCCGAACAGCGCTTCGAGCACCGCCCGCGTGTTAATCAGCGTCAGCCCGACTCCTACAGCCATCAACATAGGCAGGAAGAAAAACGTACGCTTCCAGTTCTTAGGGTGCAATTCACGCTGCGCGATTACGTAAAACGCGGATATCGACCAGAACGAAGCCACGATCAGCGGGAAATCCAGCGCCATCATCTGCCACACGCCCATGTAAAAACGAACGATCATTACAGGCAGCATCAAGGCGGAGACCACCACCATCAGCGGGTAAGAAATGTTCGGCGTGAGGTGCAGGAACGCCTCGAGCTTTATGCGAAATGGAATTTTCGCGCGCCAGAGCGTGGGAAGAAGTTTCCGGGCGCATTGGGTGAGTCCCTTGGCCCAGCGGAACTGCTGCACCTGAAATCCGTGTATCTCGACCGGCAGCTCCGAAGGGCACTCCAGCCCGGGGATGTATACGAATTTCCAACCCTTTACCTGCGCCCGGTAACTGAGGTCCGAGTCCTCGGTGAGTGTGTCATGCTGCCACCCGCCCGCGTCGTCGATCATCGAGACGCGCAGAATTCCCGCCGTCCCGTTGAAATTGAAGAAATAACCCGCCCGCGAGCGGGCTCCGTGCTCCAAAATGAAGTGACCGTCGAGGAGGATGGCTTCAACTTCGGTCAGAAAGTTGAAGTCGCGATTGAGATAGCTCCAACGAGTCTGCACTACTCCGACGCGTGGATCCGCAAAATGATGAATGGTGCGGGTCAAAAAATCCGCCGGAGGAATGAAGTCGGCGTCGAAAACCGCCACAAACTCACCAGTCGCGGTCTTAAGCCCTTCCTGCAGAGCGCCCGCCTTGAAGCCCTCCCGATTGGTCCGGTGGTGGTATTCAATCGGATAACCCATGTTGGCGTAGCGCTCGCAAAGCGCCTCGGCGAAGGCGTGGGTGTCGTCGGTCGAATCGTCGAGCACCTGAATCTGCAGCAGTTCGCGCGGATACTCGATCCTGATCGCCTCATCGATCAGGCGCTCCAGCACATAACGCTCGTTATAAAGAGGTAGCTGAATCGTGACCCGCGGCAGCTCTTCAAATTTCCGCGGCGGTTTTGAAGACGCCTTCCGGCGGTGTTTGAAATAGGTATAGATCGTGTCGAAGCGATGCAGGCCGTAGATCGATAAAATTGCAAGTACGCCGAAGTACGGAATCAGCAGAGCCCAATCGAACCAACCAAGACTGTGGATTCCCGCGAAGCTATCGTCGAAAAGCCCGCGTGAAATATTTTTTAGCGGAGACGACGATGCCAGAAGCAACGCTGGCGAAATGGAAAAGTGCGGCATCGTCGAAAAAAATATCTTTAACTCTTGATTTTACAACGCGCATCTATGTAAATTTTGCCTACTCTGCGCAGGAGGCCGTGGGGCGGATGGTTCCGCCCCACAGCGCGCCCGGGAGGGCTCGATCTTCTCGTGGCCGTCGCCGCTGGCTTTTACTGCTGCGCCGGAGCGTTGCCTGAACGGGCAGCGTCTGAGGTCGCCTGCGAAACTCCGCTCATCGCCACCGCGCCCTGATCGGCGCTGAACAGGCTCACTTCTACGCGGCGATTCTTCGCGCGGGCAGCGCGGGTACGCCCGTCATCGATCGGTCTGTCCTTGCCCAGTCCGATCATGTGGATCCGATAGATCGGAATGTTGTGTTGCGACACGAGGTATTGCACCACGGCATCGGCCCGGCGACGGCTGAGAGCGTTGTTATATTCGGCGGAGCCCACCGAATCTGTAAAGCCCTCCACCGCCACAAAATAACGCTTATACCGGCCCTGCCCGGCGGCCATCTGATCAAGCTGCTGCTTCGCGTCAGCATCCAGCCGATCGCTGCCGAATTTGAAATTGACCGTGGATTCCGCAACCTGTTTATAGTCGTCGAGATTCGCGACAACGCCCTTCAGGTCGCCGAGGTCCTTTCCGACCTGATCGGCACGCTGATTTGCCTGATCGGCTTTTTGCCCGGCCTGATCGGCGCGGTTGATCGCGTCGCCGGCTTTGGTGTCAGCGGTCATCGCGCGTTCCTTGGTCGCGCTCAGCTCGGTATCGGTCTTTTCCAGATTCGACGCGGTCTGGTCAATCTTCTGGCCTTGCTGATTCGATTGTTGACTCAACTGATCCACCCGGCCGTTGACCGGCGAAATGGACTGGTTGACATATTTCTTCGTAGCGCATCCGCCCGCGACCAGGGAGCCCAGCGCGATGGCGACGATCGGTAGAGACTGTTTCATGAAAGTGTGTGTAGACCTCCGGGGCGAAGGATGGCATTTTTTGTGCCGATTAGCCTTTATAGGCGATTGTTGACGCCAGGCTATACTAAACCCATAGCCGATCGATTCTTTGGTGCTGGTCCTAATCGAAATCATTTGACGGGGCTCCGCGGCAAGAACCGCGGCGGCCCCGTTTTTGTTTCGAGGCCCGCAAAATTTTCGTGAAGCTGGATTTCTGTAAGAGGTTGGAATGAAAGAAAAGGGTACAGTTAAGTGGTTTAATGCGGCCAAAGGCTACGGATTCATTCAGCGGGAAACCGGTGAAGACGTGTTCGTGCACTTCTCCGCGATTCAGACGACCGGCTACCGTTCGCTCGATGAGGGCGCGCGCGTCGAATTTGAGGTGACGACAGGTCCGAAGGGCTTGCAGGCCTCGAACGTTTCGGCGCTGTAGTTATGCCGCGTCAGGGCGGCCTTGCTTTATGGCGGGCCGCCCGTATGCGGATCGCCGGGCGCCTGACGCACACAGAAGAGGTGGAATGAGCAAGGAAGACAGTATCGAAGTTACCGGGACCGTTCTCGAAAAGTTCCCCAGCGGTCTCTTCAGCGTTCAGCTCGAACACGAGCGCGTTGTCCTCGCGCACCTCGCGGGCCGTCTTCGGCGCAATCGCATCCGCGTGCTGGCGGGCGACAAGGTCACGCTCGAACTCTCCCCCTACGATCTCACCAAAGGACGCATCACTTTTCGGCACCGCTGACGCGCCCGCCGAGTCAGGCGCGTTCCAACCGACATGGTGAAGACGTTATTCGTTTTCGGCACGCGTCCGGAAGCGATCAAAATGTGTCCGCCGATTCTTCATCAGCGGAGCCGATCCCGGGAATTCCAGGTCAAGGTCGCCGTCACCGGCCAGCATCGCGAGATGCTCGATCAGGTGCTCAAAGTTTTTGACGTCGTTCCCGATTACGACCTCAATCTCATGACGCCCGGACAGACGCTCGCGTCTTCCTCCTCGCGTATTCTCGCCGCGCTCGAGTCCGTGTACAGCGACTGCCGCCCGGATATCGTCTACGTGCAGGGCGACACGACCACCACAATGTGCGGCGCTCTCGCTGCGTTCTACGCGCGCGTTCCCGTGGGACATATCGAGGCTGGCCTTCGAACTGGCGACATGTCGCAGCCATTCCCGGAAGAAATGAACCGCGTGGTCACCGGAAGACTCGCCGAACTGCATTTCGCTGCAACGGAAAGCGCCAGGAATAATCTGATGCGCGAAGGCGTCATGCAGGACACGGTGCATGTGACGGGAAACACCGGCATTGACGCCGTGCTTCAGGTTCGTGAGCGCCTATGCTCGGGAGATCTGCCGCGCGGAGATTGGAGATTCCTCTCTCCAGCTAAGAAGCTGATCGTCGTCACGGCGCACCGGCGCGAGAGTTTCGGCTCCGGCTTTGAAAACATCTGCCGCGCCCTGCGCGTCATCGCTCGCCGGGGCGACGCGGAGATCGTTTATCCTGTGCACCGCAATCCGAATGTGAGCGGTCCGGTCCGCGCAACTCTTTCGGGAGTTCCCGGCATTCACCTCATCGACCCTCTGGAATATGTGCCATTCGTGGACCTGATGAGCCGCGCTTTCCTTCTTCTGACCGACTCGGGCGGCGTGCAGGAGGAAGGCCCTTCGCTCGGCAAGCCTGTAATCGTCATGCGGGACAAGACCGAGCGTCCCGAAGCCGTCGAGGCGGGAACCGTTCGGCTGGCTGGCGCCGACGAGGCGCGCATCGTGAATGAGGTTTCCCGGTTGCTGAACGATTCGGGCGCCCGGGAGGAAATGTCGCGTATCCATAACCCGTACGGAGACGGACACGCGAGCGAGCGCATCGCGGACGCCACGCTCAGCCGCTTTCGCCTGGGCGCCTGAAACGGGCGGTTCACGGTTTTCCGTGGAATAATTTAAAGTGAAATAACCCAAGAGATGTCATAGAGATGAGTGTGTGGTTCTGCCCTGTGGGATGGCGGGAATAAACAGGTGTGGAGCGTGTCGCTCGTATACTGTGGGCAGTTATGACAGATCGTCCGAAAACAACGTCGGGAAACAGGCCTCGCAGGCAGACGGCCGAGCCAGCGGAAGACCTCACATCGATTCTGTCCTCTAAGGTCGTAGGGCAGCCAAACGTCATTAGCGTTATCGTCCCGTATATCGAAATGTTTCAGGCCGGCCTCTCGCCGGAAAACCGCCCTGTCGGCGTGTTCCTTCTTCTGGGCCCCACCGGCACGGGCAAGACGCGGACCGTGGAAGCTCTGGCGGAGGCGCTGCACGGAAGCTCGCGGAACCTTCTGAAGGTCGATTGCGGGGAATTTCAGATGGAACATGAGGTGGCCAAGCTGATTGGCGCGCCTCCGGGATACCTCGGGCACCGGGAAACCCAGCCTATGCTTTCGCAGCAGAAGCTGACCTCCGTCACGAGCGATAAAAGCTCGCTTTCGCTGGTTCTTTTCGACGAAATCGAAAAGGCTGCGCCGTCGCTGACGCGCCTGCTTCTCGGCGTTCTCGACCGCGGCATTCTGCGGTTGGGCGACAACTCGGTCGTAAACTTCGAAAAGAGCCTCGTCTTCCTCACCAGCAATCTGGGCGCGAAAGAGATGATGCGCGAGATCAGCCCGGATTTTGGCTTTCAGTCGGCCACAACCGGCGCCGCGCACGAGGACGTCACCGCGCGGCTGCAGAACGTGGCTCTGGTCGCCGTGCGGAAAAAATTTTCGCCGGAGTTCGTCAATCGCATCGACCACGTGATCACGTATCAGCCGCTCAACGCGGAATCGTTCGCGGCAATTACAGATCATGAAATCGACAATCTGCAAAACCACGTGAACACGCGTCTCGGATCCCGATGCTTCGGCATCGAGGTGCCGTTCGAAACCAGGCAATGGCTGATCGAGCGCGGAACCAGTCCCGAGTACGGGGCTCGCGAACTCAAGCGAACGATCCACAAGCACCTGACGCAGCCACTGGCGACGCTCGTCGCGAAGAATCAGATTGAGTCCGGGACCAGGGTTCGCGTCGTTGTCGCGCCGAATCGCGAAGCGCTCCTGCTGCAGTCGATTAAGGACGGCGAAGCGCTCGCGCCAGCGCATCCCACAGTTCTGCTGGTCGACGACAATCGCGACCTGCTGCAATTCCTCGAGCGCCTGATGGCGGAGTCGGGATGGGAACTGATGCCCGCCGAAACCGCGAGCGAAGCGCGGAAGATTGTGGCAAAGCGAAAGCCCAACGCGGCCCTGCTGGACTACATGCTTCCGGACGGTAACGGCGTGGAACTCGCGCAACAGCTCAAACAGAACCTGCCCGATCTTCAGGTGATCATGATGACCGGCTCGGTCCTCGCGCCCGAGGAGGAGGCGATCTGCGAAGAGCACGATTTTCCTGTGCTGCGGAAGCCGTTCCTCGCGACTGACGTGATGAACCAGATTCGCGGAAGACTCTCGGGCCGCGCTCAGGCCAGCCGCTGAAATTTGACGATACCGTTACCCGCACGATAGTATAGGAGTGCGGGGTGGAGCAGTCTGGTAGCTCGTTGGGCTCATAACCCAAAGGTCGATGGTTCAAATCCATCCCCCGCAACCAATCCTTTCAATCGGTTGCGCGGATGACGAGCGAGCCGGGAAACTCCCCAAAAACTCCCGTTAGGCTCCGACAGCGTGGCTGGGGATTAGCGCCGTCTTCGATTCAACTTCATCGTGGTCTGAATGCTGGCATGGCGCATCAACTCCTTATTGGACGGTTGTCGGCGCTCCCGTATCGTCGAGCCATGACCGCGACGGCTCCCCTACATCCGGACGGCCTTGGAATGCCGGGGGAACACGCGTGGTTCGGCGCAACTCTTATCGTCCGTTAAGTTGAGCGTTTCAGGTGAGAGCGCCTGAGGGCACTCTTCCTGTCTAAACAACTGGCTGTGCGCTCTGCCGAATTTGCGAGATGCAACAGGCTACGCATGGCACTTCAGAACCAGAGCAGCGACGACGCGGATAGGGAAGAGGCCTGCGGCCAGCCCCGGAAACCCGAAATTGCATGCCGAGAGAGCTGGCAGCGCATTTTGCGCTAACGTAATCAAATGGTTGCAATGAAACGCCAGCTCCCACTGATACTTGGCGCTGCGCTCGTGTGTCATGCGCCGGCGCAGACGGTCGGACTCGACCCGTCGAGTCCATTTTACGGGGCGAGCACGCTGCCGTTCCAGGCGCCACCATTCGACAAAATCAAGGACTCGGATTATCAGCCGGCAATTGAGGCGGGGATTGCTGAGAAGCTGACGGAGTTCGAGGCGATTGCTAATAATCCTGCGCCTCCGGATTTTGCGAATACGATTCTGGCTCTCGAAAAGAGCGGCCAATTGATTGCGCGCGTGCGGCGGGCTTTCAGCGCGGTGGCGCAAGCGAACACGAATCCGGAACTACAGAAAGTGCAGGAGGCGGAAACACCGAAGTTGGCGGGCCTGCAGGATGCGGAGTTTCTGAACCCGAAGCTATTTGCGCGCGTGGACGCGGTTTATCAGAAGCGGAACGCGGTGGGGCTGGATGCCGAATCGCGGCGCCTTGTGGAACTCAAGTGGCAGAGCTTTACGCGTGCCGGCGCGCGGCTCAATGAGGCGGACCGGGCGCGGATGAAGCAGATTAACGAGCAGTTGGCGGTGCTCTCGAATGCCTTCCGCCGGAAATTGCTGGGCGCGGCGCGCGGGGCAGCGTTCCATACGGATGACCGGGCGGCGCTCGCGGGATTGACCGATGCGGAGATCGCGGCGGCCGAGGCTGCAGCGCATGCGCGGAAGCAGACCGGTTACACACTGCCGATGCAGAACACGACGCAGCAGCCGGCGCTCAAATCGCTGAGCGATCGCGCGACGCGGCAGGCTCTCTTCGATCTGAGCTGGAATCGCGCGGAGCGGAGCGACGAGAACGATACCCGCGATACGATTGCGCAACTGGCGAAGCTACGGGCGGAGCGGGCGAAGCTACTCGGATATCCCAATTTCGCGGCGTGGAAGATCGAAGATCAGATGGCGAAAACGCCGGACGCCGTGATGAAGTTCCTCGATCAACTGGCTCCTCCGGCGAAAGCGAACGTGGAGCGGGAAGCCAAGGAGATTCAGGCGCTGATCGATGCGCAGAAGGGCGGCTTCACGCTGGCGCCGTATGACTGGAATTACTACGCAGAGCAGGTACGGAAGACGAAGTTCGATATCGATGAAGCGGCCGTGCGTCCGTATTTCGAGCTGAACCGGGTGCTGGTGGATGGCGTGTTCTACGCAGCTACCGAGCTTTATGGAATCCACTTCAGGGAACGAAAGGACATTCCCGTTTATCAGTCGGACGTTCGCGTATTCGAGGTGACGGACAAGGATGGCAAGCCGCTTGCGCTGTTCTACTGCGACTATTTCAAGCGCGACAACAAAGAAGGTGGGGCCTGGACGAGCGCATTTACGCCGCAATCGAAGCTGATGGGGACGCTGGCGGTGGAGTACAACGTAGCTAATCTGCCGAAGCCCGCGCCGGGCGCGCCCGCGCTGATCAGCTACGACGACGTGCGCACGATGTTCCACGAATTCGGCCATGCGTTGCAGGGGATGTTCAACGACGTGCAGTACCCGTCGCTGGGCGGGAACATCCCGCGCGACTTCGTGGAAGTGCCTTCACAGTTCAACGAGCACTGGATGGACGATCCCAAAGTGTTCGCGCACTTCGCCCGGCATTACAAGACCGGCGCGCCGATGCCCGCCGATCTGGCCGCGAAGCTGAGGCGGGCGCAGGCGTTCAATCAGGGATACGCGTTAGCGGAATTGCTGGCCGCGGCGGAGCTCGATATGCAGTGGCATTTGCTGCCGGCGGATGCGCCGAAGCAATCGCCGGATGCGTTCGAACAAGCGGCGCTGGAAAAGGTGGGACTGGCTATTCCAACGGTGCCGCCGCGGTATCGATCGAGCTACTTTCTGCACATCTGGAGCAATGGCTATTCGGCTGGCTATTATGCGTATCTCTGGAGCGAGATGCTGGATGACGATGCGTTTGCCTGGTTCACTGAGCATGGCGGGCTGACGCGGGCGAACGGCGACAGATTCCGGCAGATGGTCCTTTCGAAGGGGGATACGGAGGATCTGGAGACGGCTTACGAACGGTGGCGCGAAGGAAAGCCCTCGATTCAGCCGTTGCTGCTGCAGCGGAGGCTTGTGGCGCCCGTAGCCGAAACCCCGTGATCTCGTCGAATTACCAACGTGCGGTATGGGGCGGCGAGGGGCCAGACCATATTTCTGTATCGCGCGGTCGGGTGCTCGATACCCTTATCAATACAAATAAGGTTAGAACTCCGAGATGCCGCCTCTGGGGAACGCTCGAAGGCGTGCCTCGGGTGAGTGGCTGATTACGAAACATTCCACTCATCGCAAATAGCTGCCAATGGCTCTTTGAGGTGCCACTCGTGCCTTTGGTTTCTTAGGTTATCGGTTGTCGGCGCGCTCATAACCCAAAGGTCGATGATTCAAATCCATCCCCCGCAACCAAGCTCTCATAAATCAGGCGTTTGCGGGCGGCGGCGAGTAGCCGACCGACGCCCACAAGGGGCAAGAACGCTTGTTCGCGCCCCTTTTTTCGCTCAATCGGCCGTGTCAGTTCTGGTTCTATGATTCAAAGGGAGCGACCATCGTGAACGCTCCGTTCCCCGCGAACTGAATGCTCACGCTGTTCAGCGTCACTGAGTACGCATTCACTACGGCGACTTCGAAAGTGCCGACCCGGCCCGCCGTTTCGGGGAAGTCGGTGGCCAGGTTCATCCAGCGTAGCGATCCGGGCATCTGGCTAATGGTCTTTTGGCTGATGATCGTTCCGCTGATGTCTCGGACCGTGACCTGAAGAGGCACGCTGGACTTGCATGCATACGGGGATGAGTCACACGACTGGGCGGCGAGAATTCCCATCCCCGTGATATTTCCGTTGGTGTTATCGAAGTAGGTTGTCGTTTTCTCAAAGCCCTCGGCCCCAAATGGCAGCGAGCACATGAAATCCGGAAGGCCCGGATATTGCTTTCGATAGAGCGTCTGGCCAAACAAATCGCCCGTGCCGCCCGACGAAAGCGCCACTGAGGCCCACCCAATCTGCAACGGAGCGCTGGATAGAACCGTCTCGACGACCATGCTGTTTCCAGCCACGATGCTGATCGGGACAGCCGTTGTTAAACCCAGCCCTTTGATATTTACCGCCAAAGGTGCGCCCGTCTGATCGTAGAACTTGATAAACCCCAGAGCGGGAGCACTACCGTCCACGTTTTGAAGGACGAATTTCTGACTCCAGCCATCCCCGATTGTGAGTAGCGGAATGAACTGATTGTAGAAGGTTGTCAGCCCCCCGATTCTGGGGCTGAGCCGAGGAGTCTGCGCCGGGAGGTTGGATGCCGAGGTGGCCACAAACAGGGCAGACAATAGCAAAAAACTACGCAATTCTTAATACTCTCCACAACCAGTACAACAATCGCGTATTTCATCATGCAAGATACGAATTCCCAGGACTGAACCGCCCGAGATGCCTGAAACGAATCCGCGGTTGGCGTCTCCCCGCCTGATATTCGTCTGACATTCCGCCAGCAATCGTTACTGATTGCGCATGGGTCAATAGTGAACACGACTACGCGCGCGGCGAATTGGCAAAACATAAAGCCGCGCCCCGCACGGCGCTACCTCCTTCTCCTCGATTTCAAGTTGCTACACAAAAAATTGCGTCTGCGGTCACGGCGGAACATCAGCGCTCCACTAGGGGAAAGAAGCGCAAAGTTATGAAAAATGTCGTCGATGTTACAGAACAGAAACGTCTGAATGACGCCCGCGACGCGGGTATCCCGTGGAAGAAATGGGGACCGTACCTCAGCGAGAGGCAATGGGGCACGGTTCGCGAGGACTATAGCAAGGATGGAAACGCGTGGGATTATTTCTCTCACGATCAATCGCGTTCGCGCGCCTACCATTGGGGCGAGGACGGGTTAGGCGGCATCTCTGACGATCAGCAGCAACTCTGCTTTGCGCTCGCTCTCTGGAACGAACACGATCCCATCCTGAAAGAGCGCCTCTTCGGTCTGACCAACAGCGAAGGAAATCACGGCGAAGACGTGAAGGAGTATTACTTTTACGTCGACAGCACCCCGACTCACTCGTATATGAAGTACCTGTACAAGTATCCGCAGCGTGAGTACCCGTACAAAGACCTTGTGGAGACGAACCGGGCCCGTTCGCGCGAGCAGTTCGAGTACGAGTTGCTCGACACCGGAATATTCGACGACGACCGGTACTTCGACGTTTTCGTTGAATATGCGAAAGAGTCTGCCGAAGACATCCTCATCCGCATCACGGCCCACAATCGCGGACCGGAAGCGGCGAGACTGAGAGTCCTGCCGACGCTGTGGTTCCGGAACACGTGGTCTTGGGGCGATGGAACGGAAAAGCCGTCGCTGCGTATCGCGGACGGAGCCATTCACGCTGTCCACGAGAACCTCGGCAGCTATCACTTATATTGCGACGGCGGCCCCGAGTTGATGTTCACGGAAAACGAGAGCAACGCACAGAGGCTCTGGGGCCAGGGAAATCCGTCCCCGTATGTGAAGGACGCCTTCCATCGATACGTCGTCTCGGGCGAGCGCGAGGCAGTTAATCCCGGCCAGACGGGGACAAAGGCCGCCGCGCATTACGCAGTCAGCATCCCGAGCGGCGGAAGCCATGTGATTCGACTGAGGCTGGCCGCGAAACAGATTACTCCGGCCTTTGCGGGGTTTGACCGATCCGTGGAGGCAAGGATTGCCGACGCGGACGAGTTCTACCACCGGATCACGCCCCGGTCCCTGAACGACGACGAACGCCTCGTGCACCGGCAGGCGCTTGCCGGCATGCTCTGGAGCAAGCAGTTCTATTATTTCGACCTTGAGCGCTGGCTGATCGAGCACAGTAGCCATCCATTCCTTGAATCGAACGGCTCCAGCGTGCGAAACACGGAATGGTTTCACATGCTCAATGCGGACGTGATTTCCATGCCGGATAAATGGGAATACCCATGGTATGCCGCATGGGACCTGGCGTTTCATACGCTGGCGCTGTCGCTGGTCGATTTTGATTTCGCCAAGGACCAGCTCCTCCTCATGCTGCGCGCTCTGTATTTCCACCCCAATGGTCAGATACCCGCTTACGAGTGGAACTTCAGCGACGTCAACCCGCCGGTTCACGCCTGGGCGACGGTTTTTCTTTACAGAATTGAAAGCGCTCTTGGCCGCGCGGACCTCCGCTTCCTGGAACGATCATTCCAGGCGCTAACGCTGAACTTCAACTGGTGGGTCAATCGCAAGGACCCCTCCGGGCACAATCTCTTCGCCGGCGGCTTCCTGGGGCTGGACAACATCGGCGTATTCGACCGCAGCGCTCAGCTTCCGACTGGCGGAACGCTCGAGCAGGCGGATGGAACGGCATGGATGGCGTTCTACTGTCAATGCATGCTGGAGATGGCCCTGATTCTTTGCGAATACGACTCCATATATGAGGAGGTCGCCTATAAGTTCCTCCAGAATTTCGTCTGGATCGCCTATGCCATGGACCGCATCGGCGAGCATGAAGACGAAATTTGGGACGAACAGGACGGTTTCTTTTACGACGTGTTGCGGCTGCCGAACGGTCAGGCGACACGTCTGAAAGTGCGCTCCCTGGTGGGACTCCTGCCGCTCTGCGCGTCCACTTTCTTCGAGGCGGATGTCGCGACCCGCTACCCGCGCCTGATGAAACTCATTGATCTTTTCAAGCAGCGTCATCCGGATTTGATAGCCCAAATAGCGCCGACCGAAGGGGGTTTCGCCGGATACCGGGGGCGGCGTCTTCTGTCCCTTCTCAACAGAAACAAGCTGCAGCGCGTGCTCGGCTATATGCTCGATGAGAAAGAATTTCTGGGGCCGCACGGAATCCGTTCCATCTCTCGCTATCACCTGGACCATCCGTTTTCGTTCTGGGTTGAGAACCAGGAATATACAGTGAAGTATCTGCCCGCCGAATCGAACACCGGCATGTTCGGAGGCAATTCCAACTGGCGTGGCCCCGTCTGGATGCCAGTGAACGTCCTGATCATTCGGGGCTTATTGAACATGTACGCCTTTACCGGCGATGATTTCAAGGTGGAATGCCCGACGGGCTCGGGCCGCTACATGACGCTATTCGAGGTCGCGAAAGAACTCGAAGGGCGCCTCGCGAGTACGTTCTTACGAGACGCGAATGGCCACCGGCCGGTCTACGGTGGCACGCGAAAGTTCCAGGAAGATCCCCACTGGCGCGATCTGATTCAGTTCTACGAATACTTTCATGGCGATAACGGCGCCGGATTGGGAGCCAGCCATCAGACCGGCTGGACGGGCGTGATCGCTACGTTGATGGATATCTTCGGTCGCATGGACGCGCACACCCTACTGGAAACTGAGCGAGAGAGCCTGCGCGCTCAGGTGGTAGAGGAGCAGGTCGGTGGTGAGAAGACGAAGCCGGAAAGAGTCCGGACCACAACGGCGCAGGGACACTGAGCAAAGGACGACTGAGCAAAGCTGTTTAATGCCGCGCAGGGCCGCCATCCCATGTGAGCCCGGTCACCGCGCGATTGGATTCTTGCGCGTACCCGCTTGGAAAACGGTTAACGGTTCGAGGGTAAAGGGCTCACCGGTTTCCTGCGGAAGCCTTACACCGTGGAGGCTCTGATCAACCGAATCGCCGACGCGGCGGACGACTGAACCTACTGGAACTGGATCTGCGCGATCACGAGCGATGGCATGACTTGGTTCCAGCTTTCCGGCAGCGTATCGAACGGCAGGCGGAACCGTTTCGTCTGACCGGGCGCGAGACCGCCCGACGAGCCTCCCACCACAAATACCCGCTCGCGCGCGACCTCGCGCCGCGCGTAGTCGTGGAAGACGCAGGTCACTTCCACCAGCTTTACGCCGCGCGGGCCCGTGTTCGTGACGTTTCCCAGGATTTCGACCAGCCGCCCCTGCGCGAAGCTTTCGGCCTCCTGCATGTGGACCTCGGAGAGCTTCAGGTTCCCGAGATAAGCGCGAGCCTCGGGCGTCAGTTGCGGGGGGCGCGCGGGCGCGGGCTTTTCTCCGAAGGTCAGCCAACCAAGCGCGCCCAGAATCAGAACTCCGGCCAGCCCCATCACCAGGGTGACTGGGGAGATCTTAACGTCCGGCAACGGTCATTTCTCCGATCATCAGTGTTGGCGCCGAAAGAGAGCTCGTGAACTCGAGATCGTTGCCGATGTCCGTGATGCCCATCAGCATCTCCTGTAGCGTTCCGGCGATCGTCACCTCCGAAACCGGAAAAGCCAGTTCGCCGTTACGGATCCACAGGCCCACCGCCCCGCGCGAGTAATCGCCCGTAACCGTGTTGACTCCGGTTCCGATCAGTTCGGTCACAAAAAATCCGTCTTTTACGCCGCTGATGATTTGTTCGGGCGTCTTCTCGCCTGGTTCGAGATACAGGTTGCCATGTCCGATGCCCGCATTGCCGGTTATTCCGCGAGAGGCGTTGCCGGTCGTCTTCATTCCGAGCTTGCGCGCCGTGTAGGCGTTCAGCAGATAGTTCTTCAGAACTCCATGCTCGACCACCGGAGTCCTTCGCGTCGGAACTCCCTCGTCGTCGAACGGCTGAGAGCCGAACAGACGCGGCATTGTTCCGTCGTCGACGATCGTGACATGCGGAGCGGCGATCTTCTCGCCCAGTTTGCCCGCCAGAAATGAAGCTTCCCTGTAAATCGAGCGGCCGTCTACTGCTTCGAAGATTTCGTTCACCAGAGTGCGAGCCATCCGCGGTTCGAAGACCACGGGCACGCGGCAGGTCTCCACCTTCACTGCGCCCAGACGGCGCAGGGTTCTCTGCGCCGCGATGCGCCCGATTTTCTCGGGATCACCCAAACCGGCGAAATCCCGCGCGAGAGCGTGCCAGTAATCCCGCTCCATGGCTCCGTTTTGCGCGGCCACCGGCACGGCGGAAACCGAACAATAAGTGGAACGGTAGGCGCCCGAAAATCCGCGCGAATTTGCGAACACGCGCCCGCCGATGCTCGAATCGAAGGCCGCGCCCTCGGAATTGGTGATGCGCGGGTCGAATGCCAAGGCGGCGGCTTCCGCGCGGCGCGCCGCGTCGATTTTGCGCTCCGTTTCTAACGAGGCCACATCGGGCGAAAACAACTGCAGGTCGCCTCCGATCGAGCCCAGTTCTTCCGCCTCAGGCAATCCCGCATGTGGATCTTCCGTTGTGAGCGCCGCGAGGTCGATCGCCGACCGCACCATTTGCCGGATGCCCTCGGGCGATAGGTCCGACGTGTACGACGAGCCCATTCGCTTGCCGATCAGCACGCGCAAACCGGCGCCTCGCGAACCCGCTTCCTTCAAGGTCTCGAGTTCGCCCATCCGGACGTTGGCCGAGAATTCGGAGCCCTCGCTGATGGTGCATTCGGCGTCGGTCGCGCCCGAATGGAGCGCCTGCCGGACGGCGTCGCGCGCAATGTCGGGGAGCGCTTCGAAGTCGAGCGCCCCGGCGCTCAAGCGGTTCCTCCGACCGTCATCCGATCGATCCGCACCGTCGGAATGCCGACCCCGACCGGAACGCTCTGCCCTTCCTTGCCGCAGATGCCCACGCCCTCGTCAAGCTTCAGATCGTAACCCACCATGCTGACATGCTTCATTGCCTCCGGGCCATTGCCGATCAGCGTCGCATTCCGCACCGGACGCGTGAGCTTGCCGTCTTCGATGAGGTAACTTTCCGAAGCGGAGAAGACGAAGTTGCCGCTCGTAATATCCACCTGCCCGCCGCCGAAGTTCGCGCAATAAAGGCCGCGCGGCACGGACCGGATGATCTCTTCGGGATCGCTCTCACCGGCCAGCATGAACGTATTCGTCATGCGCGGCATGGGTATGTGTTCGTAGCTTTCCCGGCGGCCGCTTCCCGTGGGCGTTGCGCCCAGAATCCGGCTCGACAGCTTGTCCTGCAGGTATCCGCGAAGAATGCCGTTTTCGATCAGGACGTTCCGCTGCGTCTGATTGCCTTCGTCGTCGACGTTGAGGGAGCCGCGGCGTCCGCCGATTGTGCCGTCATCGACGACCGTGCACAACGGGCTCGCAACCTGCTGGCCGATACGATTCGAAAACGCCGAGACGCCTTTGCGGTTGAAGTCCGCCTCCAGTCCATGCCCCACCGCTTCATGCAGCAGCACGCCGGGCCAACCGGGTCCCAGAACCACAATCTGCTCGCCCGCGGGAGCTTCCGCCGCGCCGAGTTGGACGATCGCCTGGCGCGCGGCTTCGTTGGCGAAATATTCGGGCGTGCGTTCTTTCTGGAACCACGAAAGCTCGTACCGGCCGCCGCCGCCCGCGTGCCCCTGTTGTGGCGCGCCATCTTTGCCGCGCGCGAGGACGTAAACTCCGATGCGCGCGAGCGGCTGACGGTCGTAAGTCAGATTACCGTCGCTTGTCGCTACAAGAACCTGCCGAAGGTTGTCCGCATAGGTCGCCTGAACCTGAAATACGCGCGAATCGTAGGCTCGGGCCGCTCCGTCCGCTCGCTGCACGAGCTCGACGCGCTCGCGAAACGCGGTCTCACTCGGCGCCGTGAGCACGGGATACAGATTGCGCTTCGGACCTTCGTCAAGCGGGATTTTATCCACCTTCGCTGGTCCCGCCGCAATCATAGCGGCGACCTGCGCCGCGTGCCGGATTTTTTCAGGACTTAAATCGTCCGAATACGCGTATCCGGTGCGTTCTCCCGAGATCACCCGCGCGCCGACCCCGAGCGAAACTCCCTGGGTCGCGCTCTTCACGATCGATTCATCGAGGCTGATAGAACTCGTCGCGAGGTACTCGAAATAGAGGTCCGCGTAGTCGCCGCCACGCGATAGCGCTTCGGACAGATAGTTTTCCAGATCCCGACGTGAAAGGCCGAATTTCACGGCGAAAAAGGACTCGGAAAAGCTCATAACTACCTTTCAGAGTATCAGGATGCAGTGCGAGAATAGCCGTTTGAATCCCTTTTCTCTTGTAGGCAAAACGGCCCTGGTTGCGGGGTCCAGTCGTGGTATCGGGCTCGCGATCGCGCGCGCCATGCGCGACGCCGGAGCGGATGTTATTCTCGCGGCGCGATCGAAAGACAAGCTGGACGTTCTTGCTGCCGAACTCGGTGGCCGTGCCGTGCAGATGGACGTGAAGAGCCCCGAATCGATCCGCGCGGCCGCTAAAGAAGCGGGCGATGTGGACATCCTCGTGAACGTCGCCGGAACCAATGTCCGCTCCCGGTTCGAAAAATTCCCCGACGAAGACTACGAACACGTGCTAGCCACGAACCTGCACGGTATCGTGAAGCTGACCCAAATCGTCGGCCGGCGCATGATCGAGCGCGGCAGGGGCGGCAAGGTGATCAGCATTGGAAGCCTGCTGACCCTCGTCGGCTTGCCATACATGTCGGTCTATTCGATCACGAAGGGCGCGATCGGCCAGCTTACGAAAACGCTCGCCGCCGAGTGGGGCGAATTCAACATTCAGGTGAACTGCATCGCGCCGGGCTTCATTCTCACGGACTTCAATCGGTCCATGTGGAAGACCGATGCGATGCGGGAATGGTTGAAAGGCGCGCAGGCCAACAGCAAGTTGGGTAAACCCGAAGACGTAGCCCCGCTGGCGGTCTTCCTGGCAAGCCCCGGCTCCGACTACATCACCGGCCAGGTGATCGCTGTCGATGGCGGTTATTCGACCACGGCTCACTGGCCGTTCGACCCTTCGCAATAATAAGAACATGCGCGGCCTCGCGCCGGTCTTCTGCATGTTGGCGGTCGCGGCCGCCCAGACGCCTGCCCCTCCCGTTCAGTTCATCTGCCCGATGGATCCGGACGTGCGTTCGAACGCGCCGGGCAAGTGCCCGCGTTGCGGGATGGCTCTGGAAGCCGGAATCCAGCAGCCGCTGAAATATCGGCTCAAGTTGGACGTACTGCCGACCGCGGTCCCCGCGGCCAAGCCAGTCGAGCTTCGCTTCGAGATCATCGATCCGAAGACGGACAAACGCGCCGAGAAATTCGAACTGGTTCACGAGAAGCTGTTCCATCTCTTCCTTGTGAGCGCCGATCTTAGTTATTTCATCCACGATCATCCCGAAGCCGGCGCGGACGGCGTTTTCCGATATCGCACGACCCTCCCGACGCCGGGCGTCTATCGCCTTCTCGCGGACTGCTATCCCTCAGGCGGCACGCCGCAATTGCTGCCTGCGTACATCACCACGGCAGGCTACGACAAACCGATCTCCGCCGCACTAACGCATCCCGCGCCGGATATGACCCCGAAGCGATCCGAAAACCTCGGCGTCTCCCTCAGACTCGACCCGCCCGAGCCGATTCCCGGAAAGAAGACGATGATGTTCTTCCGTGTGGAACCGAGCGAAGGGCTTGAACCTTACCTCGGCGCATGGGGCCACCTTCTCGCGGTGAGCGACGATCTGGTGGACAGCATCCACGAACACCCTATTTATGCAAACCCCGGCTCCGAGATCCAGTTCGATGTCTTCTTCCCCCGCCAGGCAAGCTATAAGGTGTGGGTTCAGTTTCAGCGCAAGGGCGTAGTCAATACCGCCGCGTTCGTTATACCAGTCCGGGAACCGCAATAGTTTACTCCATTGGTCCGACCGATATAAAGTAGTTACCAGAATTCGTATGCGCAAGGCCCCTGGATTTGTGGCCCTGTTGCCGCTTGCCGGTTTGGTCTGCCTCAAAGGACAGAACGCTCCGGACTACGCGCGCGACATTCAGCCAATCTTCGAAAAGAACTGTTACTCCTGCCATTCGGAGAAGTTGCAGAGCGGAGGGCTGAGGCTCGACAAACCGGAATCGGCTTTTGCGAAGATCGCGCCGGGCAAGCCCGCTGACAGCGAACTCTATCGCCGCGTAGCCGGGATCGGCGACGCCAAGAGAATGCCGCTCGGCGGAAAGCTGGATGACAGCCAGATTGCGCTGATCAAGGGCTGGATCGAGACCGCCAAGCGGCCCAAACACTGGGCGTTCGTACCCCCGGTTCGGCCCGCCGTGCCATCGGTCAAAAACGCCAGTTGGGTCCGCAACCCGATCGACGCGTTCGTGCTGGCCAAACTCGAGTCGGAAGGGCTTCAACCGTCGCCGGAAGCCGACCGTGTCACCCTACTCCGCCGGGTCTCCCTCGACCTCACCGGTCTTCCTCCCACGCCCGCCGAGGTCGACGCCTTCGTCCAGGACAAAAGTCCCAACGCCTACGAAAAACAAGTAGACCGCCTGCTCGCATCGCCGCATTACGGCGAGAAATGGGCACGCCATTGGCTGGACGCCGCCCGCTACGCCGATTCGGACGGCTACGAAAAAGACAAGCCGCGATTCGTCTGGTTCTACCGCGACTGGGTCATCAACTCGTTCAACCGCAACCTGCCGTACAACGAATTCGTCATCGACCAGATCGCCGGCGATCTGCTTCCCAACGCCACGCAGGATCAGAAGGTCGCCACCGGCTTCCTGCGCAACTCGATGATCAATGAGGAAGGCGGTATCGAGCCGGAGCAGTTCCGCATGGAAGCCATGTTCGACCGCATGGATGCCATCGGCAAGGGCATCCTCGGAGTGACGATCCAGTGCGCTCAGTGCCACAACCATAAGTACGATCCGCTCACGCAGGAAGAGTATTACCGGATGTTCGCGTTCCTGAATAACTCGAACGAAGCGAACGTCGCCGTATACACGCCCGCCCAGCAGATGAAGATCGCCGAAATTCAGCGCCGCACGCGTGAGATCGAAGCCAGTCTGCAGCATCACTCGTCCGATTGGCAGGACCGCATGGCCAAATGGGAGGATTCTGTCGCGCACAATCAGCCCGCATGGACTGTCGTGCGTCCGGACGTGGATGACATCTCGACCGGTGGGCAAAGATACATTCCGCAGGAAGATGGTTCGCTGCTGGCACAGGGTTATGCGCCTACCAAGCACGCCGTCAAACTCACCGTGAAGACGCCGATGAAGAGCATCAGCGCGTTCCGTCTCGAGCTGTTGATGGATCCAAATCTTCCGCTGGGCGGACCCGGACGTTCCATCAAAGGCACAGGCGCGCTTTCCGAATTCACCGTCGAAGCCGCGCCCGCCTCGGCGCCGGAGAAGTCGACGAAAGTTACCATCGCGCGCGCCACCGCCGATATCAACCTGCCCGAGACGCCGCTCGAAGCGATGTTCTTCGATAAATCCAATAAGAAGCGCGTTACCGGCCCGATCGAATACGCCATCGACGGGAAGGACGAAACTGCGTGGGGCATTGACGCGGGTCCTGGTCTTCGCAATCAGCCGAGGAAAGCAGTCTTCAACGCCGCCGAGCCGATTCAGAACGATGGCGGCACGATCCTGACGTTCTATCTTCGCCAGAACGCCGGCGGCTGGAACAGCGACGACAATCAGAACAATAATCTTGGCCGCTTCCGCCTTTCCATCACGGACGCAAAAGACGCCGTCGCCGACCCACTCCCCGCCGCTGTTCGCGCGATTCTCGCCATTCCCCGCGCGCAACGTACGCCGCTTCAGCAACAAACCGTCTTCTCTTATTGGCGGGCGACGCAGCCCGAATGGAAGGAAGAAAACGACGCTATCGCTACGCTCTGGCGCGAGCATCCCGAGAGTTCCTCCCAACTTGTTCTCGATGAGCGCGCGAAAGCCCGCGCCACTCATCAGCTTATTCGTGGCGATTTCCTGAACCCGGGCAAAGAAGTATCACCCGGCGTGCCCGCATTCCTGAATCCCCTGCCCGCTGGCGCGCCTGCCAACCGCCTCACTTTCGCGAAGTGGCTCGTCGCGCGCGACTCCCCAACCACCGCCAGGGCATTCGTCAATCGCATGTGGCTCGAGTATTTCGGGATCGGCATCGTCGAGACGGCCGAAGATTTCGGTACCCAGAGCGCTGCCCCGTCCCATCCGGAACTGCTCGACTGGCTCGCCGTCGAATTCATGGATCGCAACTGGGACGTGAAGGCGATGCAACGTCTCATCGCGACCTCGGCTACCTATCGCCAGTCCTCGAAGATCACGCCCGAACTCGAAGCCAGGGATCCGTACAACCGGCTTCTCGCGCGTGGCCCACGCTTCCGAGTGGATGCGGAAATCGTTCGCGACATCGCTCTCGAAGCCAGCGGACTGCTCGATCCGGAAGTCGGCGGCCCCAGCGTTCATCCCCCCGCGCCCGCGTTTCTCTTCCTGCCGCCCACGAGCTATGGTCCCAAGGTCTGGAACAATTCCCAAGGCCCTGAAGAGTATCGCCGCGCGCTCTATACTTTCCGGTTCCGCAGCGTGCCCTACCCGATGCTTCAGGTATTCGATTCGCCCAATGGTGACAGTTCCTGCGTACGTCGCGCACGCTCCAATACGCCTCTCCAGGCGCTCACTACTCTGAACGAGCCGCTGTTCCTGGATGCCGCGCGCGCCCTCGCTCTCAAAACACTTGACGAAGGCGGCGCGACCGACCGCCAGCGCCTCACGTTCGCCATGCGTCGCCTGCTTTCCCGCGCGCCTTCGGAACAGGAAGCCAAACTGCTGCTCGGTCTTCTCGAAAAAGAGCAGCAGAAATTCAGCGCGCCGGGGAGCGATCCGTCAGCGCTCGCCCCCGCCGTTCTCGCGAACGACACGCCCGCACAGGCCGCTGCCTGGACTGCGCTCGCCCGCGTTCTTTTGAATCTCGATGAGACGATCACGAAGGAGTAACCGATGAATCAGATCGCCAGACGCTGGTTTTTGCAGCAGTGCGGCGTCGGCCTCGGCGCAGTCGCGCTCCGGAGCCTGCTGGCCGAGCCGGCACAGGCCGCGATAGACCCGTTGGCGCCGAAGCAGCCCCAATTCGCCCCGAAGGCGAAGAACGTGATCTTCCTCTTCATGGCGGGTGCGCCCAGCCACCTCGAACTCTTTGACAACAAGCCCGCGCTACGCAAGTACGACGGCACGTTGCCGCCTCCCGAACTGCTCAAGGGCTATCGCGCCGCGTTCATCAACCCGAATTCCAAGCTCCTCGGACCGAAGTTCGAGTTCAGCCGTTACGGCAAGTCCGGCGCCGAACTGACTCCTCTGCTCCCGCACCTCGCCGAGGTTGTTGACGACATCGCGATCGTCAAATCCATGACCACCGACGCGTTTAACCACGCGCCCGGTCAACTGCTCATGAACACCGGCACCATGCAGTTCGGCCGGCCGAGCATGGGCGCATGGGTCACTTATGGCCTGGGCAGCGAATCGCGCGATCTCCCCGCCTTCGTCGTGTTCAGTTCCGGCAAAAAAGGACCCAGCGGCGGCAGTTCCTGCTGGGGCAGCGGCTTCCTGCCGACCGTCTACCAGGGAGTGGAATTCCGCTCCTCCGGCGACCCGGTTCTCTATCTTTCGAATCCGCCTGGAGTTGATAACACCCTGCAGCGCGACTCGCTCGATGCCATCCGCAAGATGAACGAAATGCGCCTCGACGCGACAGGCGACCCGGAAATCTCGACCCGCATCAACTCCTTCGAGATGGCGTTCCGGATGCAGTCCAGTGCGCCCGAGTTGATGGATCTATCGAAGGAATCGAAGGCCACGCTCGAAATGTATGGAGCCGAGCCCGGGAAACCTTCTTTCGCGAACAATTGCCTCCTCGCCCGCCGTCTAGTCGAGCGGGGCGTGCGCTTTGTGCAGCTTTATCACGAGGCTTGGGACCAGCATTCCGCTCTCGTCAAAGACATCACACAGAACTGCAAAGACACCGACCGCGCTGCCGCCGCGCTCGTGAAGGACCTAAAGCAGCGGGGCCTTTTAGACACGACCTTGGTCGTTTGGGGCGGCGAGTTCGGTCGCACGCCCATGATGCAGGGCGGAACCGATGGCCGTGACCACCACCCGAATGCTTTCACTATGTGGATGGCGGGTGGCGGTATGCGCCGCGGCATCACGCTCGGCGAAACCGACGAGCTCGGCTTCAATGTAGTCCAGGACCGGGTTCACGTGCACGATCTTCACGCCACTATGCTCAAGCTGCTTGGATTTGACCACACGCGGCTCACCTACAAGTTCCAGGGGCGTCCGTTCCGCCTCACCGATGTCCATGGCGAGATTGTCGAAAAGCTGATTTGAAAATCCGTCTCTGCGACCCGGCTACGCCCGGCGCCCCGGCCTGAAGCCCCGCTCAGGCAGGTTTCGCTCCGACAGCAGAAAGCGCGAACCGCACTCGTCGCACCGGTACGGCCAATAACCGAACAGACTGGCAATATACAGCGAAAACTTAGATCGCCGCCTGCGCCTGATCGTCGTATTCCGGCAATCGGGACAACGCAAAGCCTGCTTGCGCGTGCTCCCCATGCGATCGGCCTCTAAGAGGGACAACACCTCCATTATCGCCGGATAGCGGAGTGCCTGAATGTTGGCCCGATTACAATCAGGGAACGATTTGTAAGGTCCAGTTCGGATGGGCGTCCGGATTGGGCCATCGCCTATAATAAGGACTTACCCACACAAGAGCTTACCCATGCATCAACAACTCACGGAACGTCCGGTTGATCTCGATCCGCGCGAAACTGCGGAGTGGCTCGAGGCGCTAGACCAAATCGTGGACGGATCGGGGCCGGACCGGGCCACCTTCCTCCTCGAAAGACTCGCCGAACGCGCCCGCGTGAATGGCGTCGCGGTCCCGCTCAGAACCACGACCGACTATGTCAACACGATCACGGTCGACCAGGAAGTGCCCTACCCCGGGGATCGCGCGCTGGAGCGGCGCATCAAGAGCCTCACGCGCTGGAACGCGATGGCGATGGTGTCGCACCAGAACAAATATGACGACGGCATCGGCGGCCACATCGCGACTTATTCGTCGCTCGCCACCCTCGTGGAAGTTGGATTTAATCACTTCTTCCACGGCAGCTACGGCGATCAGCCGGGCGACCTCGTTTACTTTCAGGGACACGCCTCTCCGGGAGTCTACGCGCGGGCATTTCTTGAAGGGCGCCTAAGCGAAGATCATCTGAACAACTTCCGTCACGAACTGCGCGACAAGCCGGGTCTGTCCTCGTATCCGCACCCGTGGCTGATGAAGGATTTCTGGCAGTTTCCGACGGTTTCCATGGGCCTCGGCCCCATTAACTCGATCTACCAGGCGCGCTTCATGCGCTACCTCGAAAGCCGCAAGCTGATCCCCGAGACGGGCCGCAAAGTGTGGGCGTTTCTTGGCGACGGGGAGATGGATGAGCCCGAATCGACCGGCGCCATCGGCGTTGCGGTTCGCGAAAAGCTGGACAACCTGATTTTCGTCATCAACTGCAACCTGCAGCGGCTCGACGGACCGGTCCGCGGCAACGGCAAAATCATTTCGGAACTGGAGTCTCTTTTCCGGGGTTCCGGCTGGAATGTGATCAAGTGCCTCTGGGGCGGTGATTGGGATCCGCTCTTTGCTAAGGACACCTCGGGCAGGCTCGTGCAGTTAATGAACGAGTGCGTGGACGGTGAATACCAGTCGTTCAAAGCCAAGGGCGGCGCTTATACGCGTAAGGAATTCTTCGGCCGTTACCCCGAAACCGCAAAGCTCGTCGAGGGCATGACCGACGACGAGATTGCTCACCTGCATCGCGGCGGCCACGATCCTCTGAAGGTTTATAACGCTTACAAAGCGGCCATGGCCCATCAGGGCGGTCCCACCGTGGTTCTCGCCAAGACCGTCAAAGGCTACGGCATGGGCGAGGCGGGCGAAGCGCGCAACCCCACCCACCAGAACAAGAAGCTCAACGAGAAGGCAATCGAATACTTCCGGACTCGCTTCGAGATCCCAATCCCCGACGAAGCCGCGCGCGACGGGGCTTTCTATCGTCCGCCCGATTCGAGCCCCGAAATCGCCTACATGCAGGAACGCCGCCGTGTGCTCGGCGGATACCTGCCGGCCCGCAAGCCCGCTGCGTCGCAGACGACGGCCCCGCCAGCCGAAGTCGTTGAAGCGTTCGCCACGGGTTCCAAAGCGCCTCATCCCTCTACTACCATGGCCTTCGTCGCGCTGTTGAAGCGCTTGATGAAGCTGCCGGATGTGGGTAAGCGCATCGTGCCGATCATTCCTGACGAAGCCCGCACCTTCGGCATGGAAGACATGTTCCGCACCTACGGAATCTACGCATCGAGCGGACAGCTTTATAAGCCGCACGACGCCGACGTCCTCTTCACCTACAAGGAAGCGCGCGACGGTCAGATCCTGGAAGAAGGCATCACGGAAGCAGGCTCGATGGCCGAGTTCACCGCGGCGGGAACCGCCTATGCCAATTACGGCGTGGACATGATTCCCTTCTACATCTATTACTCGATGTTCGGGTTCCAGCGCGTTGGCGACCTTGTTTGGGCCTTCGCCGACTCACGCGGCAAGGGCTTTCTTGTCGGCGGTACCGCCGGACGGACCACGCTTTCGGGCGAGGGTCTGCAGCATCAGGACGGTCACTCGCTTCTGCTCGCAAGCACTATACCCACACTTGCCGCCTATGATCCGGCATTCGCATATGAGACCGCGGTCATCGTTCGCGACGGCATCCGCCGCATGTACGAAAACCGAGAAGATCTCTTCTATTACCTGACCGCCTACAACGAAAACTACGAGCAGCCAGCCATGCCGGAAGGCAGCGAAGAGGGAATCCTCAAGGGTATCTATCTCTTCCGGAAGTCTGACTTGGCGAAGCCGAAGGCGCGCGTGCAGTTGCTCGGCAGCGGCCCCATCGTGAACGAGGCTTTGAAGGCCGCTCAGATTCTGGCCGAGAGGTATTCCGTCGCGGCCGACGTGTGGAGCGTCACAAGCTATAACGAACTCCGCCGTGAGGCGCTCGGCGCCGAGCGCTGGAATCGCCTCCATCCGGCGGAACCGGCGAAGAAAGCCTATGTGCAGTCCGTTCTGGAAGGCGCTGAAGGCCCGATCATTGCGGCCTCGGATTTCATGAAGGTCGTTCAGGACCAGATTGCGCCCTGGCTGCCTGGCCGCTTTGTTTCGCTCGGTACGGACGGTTTCGGCCGTAGCGACAATCGCACATACCTCCGCAAGCATTTCGAAATCGACGCTCCCGCAATCGTGGTGGCGAGCCTGTCACGCCTCGCGCGCGATGGCAAGTTCGACGCGAAAAAGGCGGCGAAGGCCATCTCCGAGATGGAAATGAATCCCGAGAAGGCCGATCCGGCGCACGCGTAGAGCGCTCAGTAAACCAGAGGAAAGTGAAAAGGGGCCGCACTCGCGGCCCTTACGCTTTTCAGCGCACTAATCGCGGCTGCCGTCGCGCTTTCAGGTTTCGTCTTTCCAGGCGGGCCTGACGGGACAACAGCGCATCGGTATCCTCCATCCTCCGCGCCGCGCGCACGCACTCGAGCGCCATCAGGTAATTCTTCTCGCGGTGCTCATAGTGTTTCGCCAATTCCTCATAAGCGCGTGCGCGAAACGGGTTTGGCGAGAGCGAGAGGTCGGTAAACGTGACCACAGCTGCGTCATCAAGCCCGAGTTTCTTCTCGATCATTCCCGCTTCGAACAACGAGGCGAAAAGGTGCCGGTCGGGCAAGCCCATTTCAATCGCGCGCCTCACAAGCCGGAGCGCTTCCTCGAGCCGTCCCGAAAGCCGCAGCCATCGCGCCAGACCCAGCAGATCTGTTCCGTGCCTTGCCCGCGCATTCTCGGGATCCCGGAACGCCTCCGGGATCACGCCGGTCAGGCACGCCAGGGAGATGATGTCCACCAGATTGTGATGGAAGATCGATACCAGCCGAAAGGCGCGTCGCGTCCGCAGATATTCGAAATAACAATACGGAATCAATTCGCCTGGAAGATCGCCTTCCCGCTCCACGCCCAGAATCTGATTCTCCAGATTCACCAGCCGGCAATTCTCAAGACGCAGCTTGAAGAGCCGGCGCGCGCCGTGCAGCAAGTCCAGGTGTTCCAGGCGGGCAAACGGATGCCGGGCCCGGTTCATCGTGTACCGCGTTTCGAGCAGGGGCTGGTCGTAACTCTTGCCGTTGTAAGTCACGAGCACATCGAATCGCTGCAGATGTTCCGCGAGCGAATGAAGCAGCGAGGCCTCTTCGTCGTAGTCGCGCATGAAAAACTGCCGGACGCGAAAGCCCTGCTCATCGATGCTGCCCAGCCCGATGAGGAACGCGTAGGTTCCCGAGCCTCCGGCGAGTCCCGTCGTCTCCGTATCGAGAAACGCCCAGCGCGTCGGTGGGCATGCTGAGATAGCGCTCTCCGAAAGCGCGCACAGATAGTCCGGCGCGAGCCCTATCAGATCCGAAATATCGAAGCTTCCGTGACGCCTGTGGCGCGCGTATAGCTTTTCGGTCTGGAAGTGCTTGCCGTGCGTGTTTTCTACAACTTCGCCAGTCAGCAGATCCTCGACAAAACCCCGTCCGGCCGGGATATCTTCTTGCGGAAAGTCAGCGCGAGTGATCTCTGGCCGAAATGGCGATGTGCCATACTTTTCATCGGCTCGCGCCGCGGCCTCCCCAATCGTCCGGCGGAGATACGCGAGCTGTTCCCGAATGTCCATATTCGCCGTTTTTTCGCCTGCCGCTCCGTCCAATATAACAACCGGCGCACGGCGTACTCTGTTCTTCTCAGCTCTGTTTGTCCTCCTTCTGGCAGCGCATCTGAGGCATTCGGGAGTGCTGTGGGCGGAAGAGGATCTGCCGCTCGCCGCAGCGTTGCAAATGAAACGCGGCGCCGTCCTCTACCGCGATATCTGGTTCGACAAGCCACCCTTAGTGCCCGCCCTTTATCTCCTCTGGGGAGTCGCGATCGGCCCGGTGCTCCGCATCGCCGGCGCCATCTACGATCTCCTCGCCTGCGTGCTGGCCTTTGCGCTTTCATCGTCGCTGTGGACACGCCGCGAAGGTTATGCAGCAGCCGCGCTGATGGCGTTCTTTCTCACTTTTGACACGCACTCCGCCGTCCTGCCGCTCGCTGCCGATCTTCTTCTTCTGGTTCCTCATTTGGCCGCGGTCTTTTTCGCGATACGCGGCAGGCCCCTTCTGAGTGGGATCGCGGCAGGACTCGGCTTCCTGTTCAACGCCAAAGCGATGTTCGTGCTGGCCGCGTGTGCGCTGTTTGTATGGCCGAGTGTTTTGATCCTGATCGCCGGGTTCGCCATCCCCAGCCTGATTGTTCTCGTTTACCTCACGGCGGCGGGCGCATGGCCCGGTTACATCGATCAGGTTTGGCGCTGGCCCGCCCTTTACGCCGCTTCGCCTGTCGTAGCGAGCCCAATCTTTAATGGACTTGTCCGCACCGCGAACTGGCTGGGCTTTCACGCGGTCATCGTGATTGGCGTAATCGCTTGGTGGCTGCGGGATCGCCGATGGAAGATGGCCGCGTGGATCGCGCTGTCCTACATCGGCGTAGTCGTGGGCTGGAGATTCTTCCCCCGCTATTTCTTCCTGCTGCTGCCGGCGCTTCTCATCCCGGCCGCGCGCGGTCTCTGTGTCCTGCAATCACGCTCGAAGCTGGTCTTCGCCGCCGTTCTCCTCACTGCCGTGATTCCGCTGGTCCGCTTCGCGCCGCGCTACCTCTCACTTAACCACTGGAGTGACCTCGCGCTCGATGAAGACAGTCGCGCCGCATCCCGCATCGTAAACTCGGCTGTTCCCCGAACCGCAACTCTCTACGTCTGGGGTTATCGTCCCGAAATCTACGTCTATACCGGCCTCAAGCCTGCCACGAAATATCTCGAATGTCAGGCGCTCACCGGCGTTCCCGCTGATCGTCATCTCACTCAGTCCACTGTTGTACTGACGCAAGGAACGCGCGAAGCCCGACTGGAGCTGGCCCGCTCCATGCCTGATGTCGTGCTCGATGGCCTCGGTCCGTTCAATCCCAATCTTGCGATTCAGAATTATCCGGAATTACGGAATTGGTTTACTCAGTATCATGAGATTGCCCGCACCAACGGAGTGATCGTTTACGTGCGGTCTACAATGCCTTAGGTGCCACAATCCCATAAGAGAATTCTGGTGACCGGCGGGGCCGGTTACATTGGCTCGAATACGACGCTTCAGCTCCTGGATGCCGGCTACGATGTTGTAGTCGTCGACAACCTCTCGCGTGGCCACCGCGAGGCGGTTGACCCGGCGAGGCTTCGTGTGGTCGATCTTCTCGATACGGATGCTTTAATCGCGATCATGAACGAGGCGCCATGCGCCGCGGTCATTCACTTCGCTGCTTACATCGCAGTCGGTGAATCCATGAAGATTCCGGAAGTCTATTTCCGGAACAACGTAGCGGGCTCACTTTCGCTCCTCACCGCCATGGTGCAGTCGAACATTCGCAACATCGTTTTCTCATCGACGGCGGCGGTCTACGGCATGCCTTCGCGCATGCCGATCCCGGAAT
Source organism: Bryobacteraceae bacterium (assembly GCA_035262625.1). Taxonomy (GTDB): domain Bacteria; phylum Acidobacteriota; class Terriglobia; order Bryobacterales; family Bryobacteraceae; genus BOG-234. The sequence goes on along the minus strand of DATFSM010000024.1, from coordinate 8,395 downwards.
CCGAGCCGTACGCCCCGGTCAACGCATATGGAGAATCCAAGGTCATGGTCGAACACCTGCTTCGGTGGTTCGACCAGATTCACGGCATTCGCAGCGTCTGCCTCCGCTACTTCAACGCTTCGGGAGCCGATCCCAAAGGCCGCGCCGGCGAGGACCACGAACCGGAGACGCACCTCATCCCTCTTCTTTTCCGCGCTGTCAAAACAGGTGAGCCGGTCACGCTTTTCGGCAACGACTACCCCACGGCTGACGGTTCCTGCATCCGTGACTACATCCATGTCACGGATCTCGCGAACGCTCATATTGCCGCGGTCGAAGCCCTGGCTTCCGGAGCCCGGTCGGCGAAATACAACGTCGGAACCGGTCAGGGGTACTCGGTCATCGAAGTCCTCAAGACTGTTGAGAAAGTAACCGGACGCAAAGTGCCCTACCAGTTCGGGCCCCGGCGCGACGGCGATCCGCCCTCTCTCGTGGCTGATTCCACACGGCTTCGCGCAGAGCTTAAGTGGACGCCCCGCTATTCGGATCTTCATCAGATCGTCGATACCGCATGGCGCTGGGCCAACCGCTGACAATCGCCCAACGCAGTAGTTCCTCAGCGTCCGCCTCTGCGGGCGCATTGAGCCCGAGGAACCGAAGCGCCTTCCTCAAATCGCTGGCGGTTTCCCGCTCGTCAAGCGGAGGCGCGCCGGTCTGCTTGCTTAGTTTTTCACCCGCCGCGTTGGTCGCGACCGGCGTGTGCAGATATCGTGGTTGCGGATAGCCCAGCATCCGCTGAAGGACGATCTGACGCGGCGTGGAATCGAGCAGGTCCGCGCCGCGAACGACATCTGTGATTTGCTGTTCCGCGTCATCCACCACGACAGCCAACTGATACGCGAACAATCCGTCTGCGCGGAGCACGACGAAATCGCCCACATCCGACGCGACGTTCTGGCTCTGCCATCCTGCAAGCCGATCCTCGAACCGCACAAGTTCATCGCTCACGCGCACCCGCCACGAATGAGGCCTGCTCAAATCCGGAGTCCGATCACGGCAGGTTCCGGGATACGGCGCATCTCCCACGTCTCTCCGGGAGCACGCGCAGGGATATGCCAGCCCCGCGCGCTTCAGTTCTTCGAGAGCCGCGCCGTACAACGCCGTTCGCTGCGTCTGGTGAATCACAGGCTCGTCCGACTCGAACCCGAATCGTTCCAGATCCCTGAGAATGCTCGCGGCCGCGCCAGGCGCGCATCGCGGCGTATCCACATCCTCCATCCGAACGATCCACGCGCCGCCATTCGCGCGCGCATCGATGTAGCTCGCTGCTGCCGCCACGAGCGATCCGAAGTGGAGTGGCCCGGTCGGCGACGGCGCGAAGCGTCCGCGATACCTAACGATCGCCAATCGCCACGAGTTCCTTCAGGCTGCGATGGTAAAGGCGGCCGTCGCTGTAACTCGGCGTGTTCAGGCTCCAGGTCTCGCCCGAAGGCCCAAGATCGTTAATTGCCAGCACCGCCTTCTCGTCCAGCTCTTTCGCGCCGCCATCGATCACGTACGTGATGCCCAGCATGGTCGTGAAATAAATTTTGCCGCCCAGCGCGACCGGGCTTCCCCAGAACGCGGGGATTTCCCACCCATCGGTTCGCGAACGATCCTCGTCGGCCACGTCGTTGCCATTCACATCTTCCGTTTTGGTGCGCACAGCGGTCCCGTATACCTTCTGGTCCGGCTCGCCAGGCTTGCGGATGACGGTTACCGGCAACTCGAGGTATTCCACTTTTCCCGTCTCAACGTTCACCCGGCCAATCGAGTGCGAAGGACCTGCCCTGCCTGCGGGCGGTTTTGAGTTCCGCCGGTGTCCGGTGCTTACAAGGAAGTAATGATAGCCATTCACGACAATGTTGCAGTGCCACGCGGGCTGCACCCGGATGACTTCGCCCGGCTTCTGCCGATAGGCCGGGGCCAGTTCCGCAGTCTCGCGCAGATTGACGTTGCGATGCGTCACATACCGTGACGCCGAGGGATCCCATTGCCGGTAGTCGACATTGTGAACCAACGATTGTTCGCGCAACAGCTTTCCGGTTTTGCTGTCGATCACCAGATGCGACTCCTCCGGATTCATCCGGAACCAGTACGCGTACTTCGCATCCCAGTGCAGCACATACAATGCCTGCCAGGTGGGGGCAGCCTCTGTTCCCTGATCTGCGACAAACCGCCACAGGGTCTTTCCCGCGCTCCCCGGCCGCAGGTCGATCAGGCTCAGACCGACCGGCCTCTCCGGGACATCGTGCCACCCGCCCCGCCCCGTAAGAACTGCCGGAATCCCATCAGCGGTTCGTCCGAAAACGGAGGTCGCATAAGTGGTCGTCCCGTCATCCGCCACCCACAACGTCTTTCCGGTGCGCTTATCGATGCCACGCAGATAATTCCACCCCGGCTTCGCTCCCGGATCATCCAGCGGTTCTACATTGAGGATGGTATCGCCCGCCAGTATCGGCTCATGCTGCTTGTTAAACGGATACGGCTCGCCCCACGGCTTATAAGAACGCCGCCAGATCTCCTTACCGTTGAAATCCCAGCAGCCCATCTCGCCGCTCGCATTGAAGAACCAGACATGGGTTCCGTCGGTGATCGGCGTCGGAGAAGTTGAGTCGCTATATGCGTACATCATCGGGCTCGGAACCGATCCCTCCAATCGCACCGACCATAGAATCTTCCCGGTCTTCGCGTCGATCGCGTGGCCCAGAATCGTCGTGCTCTTCTTCGGCGCGCCGGGCGTATAGGGAGGGAAGGTTGTGAGAAAGATCCGGTCGCCCCAAACGGCAATTCCGCTTTGCCCGCCGTTGGGCAGCGGCGCCCGCCACAGAATATGCTCGTTCCGCGCAACGCTCCAATGCGCGGGAGGCTTCGCATCCGGAACGCTCCAGGAGCCATTCGGCCCGGCGGCCTGCGGCCAGTTAGCCAGGAGCCAGAAAAAAAGAGTCAGCGCCATTCTTAGTTACAATCCAGCTTATGGCAGTAGTACGCATGAAGGATATCGCGCGCGAACTGGGGGTGTCGGTAGTTACCGTGTCCAAAGCCCTCCGCAACCACGACGACATCAGCGAAGAAACGCGCGGCAAAGTCCTTCAGCTCATGCGCGACCTGAACTACCGCCCGAACCTTGCGGCGCGCGCTTTGGTCACCGGTCGCTCCTTTATCGTCGGATTCGTTGTTCCCGGGCTGCTCCATTCTTTCTTCGCCGAGGTGGCTAAGGGTCTCACGAACGTATTTCGCAAGAACGGCTACGGCCTGGTCATCGCGACATCCGAAGAAGATCCCGAGCTTGAGCGCCAGGAAATCGAACAACTTCTCGCCCGCCGCGTCGACGCGCTGATAGTCGCCACAACCCACTCCGATCAGGCCATCTTCAAAGGCATCGAGGAACAGGGGATTCCTTACGTCCTCATCGATCGCCGCATCGACAGGCTCGCCGCGAACTTCGTGGGTGTCGACGATCAGTCGGTCGGCATGATGGCCACTGAGCATCTGATCCAGTGCGGATGCCGTCGCATCGCTTTTATTTACGCCACTGCTCTGAGCCCTGCGCTCGGTCGCCTCGACGGATACCGCCGCACTCTCGAGAAACACTCTGTGCAGGTCCGCCCGGAGTACATCCGCCCCCTTGATGAAACGGGCGATGCATCTGACGATCCCTCCTATGCCGCGATGAAAGAGTTGCTCGCGCTTGACGATCCTCCCGACGGCGTCTTCTGCTTTAACGATCCCGCCGCGCTGAACGCGATGAAGGCAGTGCTCGAAGCCGGCTTGCGCATCCCCGAAGACGTCGCGGTGGTAGGAAGCGGTAATATCCGCCATGCGGATTTTCTCCGCGTGCCTTTAACCTCCATAGACCAGAACAGCGTGGCCATCGGAGAGCGCGCTGGCAAACTCGCTCTTGGATTGATCGAAGCCAAATCCCCACAAAAGCCGAAGACAATCCTGCTGGAACCGCGCCTGGTGGTTCGGCAATCCAGCATTCGCGCCAGGTCAGTGTGAAGATCCTGACGGTGGACAGCCGCGTGCCCCACAAATGGTGCCGTATGTTTTTCTTCACCGGCGGGAGTTCCTTTGAAGATTGCAGATGGTTCCAGAGCGGGCATGGTCCGCGAACTCTTGCGCCCGCACGCCCTCACGCTTCTCGGGGCCCTGATTGCCGCCATCGGTGAGACGCTGGCCGATCTTCTCTCTCCGTGGCCGCTCAAAATCGTTCTCGATAACGTCGTCAAGACGAAGCCGCTGCCTCCGATGCTCCGCCGTTTTATGTATTGGATGGGCGGTTCCGATCCGATCTCTATCGTCAGGGCGGCGGCCATCGGCGGCATCGCGATCGCCGCCATCGGAGCGCTATGCTCCTACGCGCAGAAGCGCGGGACGACAACGGTTGGCCAGTGGGTGATGCACGATCTCAGGCGCACCGTTTACTCGCACGTCCAGCGCTTGTCCCTGGCGTTTTACGATCAGGCCCGGACGGGCGATCTGGTTAGCCGCGTAACCAGCGATATCGACACGATTCAAGGCTTCATCACGTCAGACCTGCTCGATGCCATCATTCAGGCCCTGACACTGATCTGTATGGTCGCCATGATGTTGTATATCGATTGGCGATTCACACTCGTCGCGCTCTCAATTGCGCCCATACTATTCGCCGTAGTGTTCCGTTATACGCGTCTGATCAAAAAATCTTCGCGCGAGGTACGCCGCAAGGAAGGCGAAATCGTCTCCACCATTCAGGAAGTTCTGACCTCCATTCGTGTGGTGAAGGCGTTCGCGCGAGAAGATTACGAACAGCGCCGCCTCGAAGAGCAGAGCCTCGAAAGCGTCGAAATCGCATTGCGCGCACGAGGCATCAAAGCTCGCCTCGCTCCTTTTGTGGAAATCATCGTCGCCGCGGGTACCAGCCTCGTTCTTTGGTTCGGCGCGCACGAGGTTCTTGAGGGGGCGCTGTCCGCGGGATCTCTCGTTCTGTTCTTCTTCTACCTCGGCAAGATGTACAAGCCGATGCAGGGGCTCTCAAAAATGAGCGATTCCTATTCGAAAGCTTCTGTGGCGTTCGAACGGGTTCGCGAGACTCTGGATACTCGCGGCGACGTTCGAGACCTGCCCCATGCGATTCGCGCGCCCCGCGTTCGCGGACTGATCGAATTCGATCACGTCACATTCGGCTACGACCGAGAACGGCCCATCTTCCAGGACCTCAGCCTGCGCATTGAGCCCGGACAGGTGGTTGCGCTCGTTGGCCCCACCGGCGCCGGAAAAAGCTCCCTCATCGGCCTCATACCTCGCTTCTACGATCCCTTTTCCGGCTCAGTCAAAATGGACGGCCTTGATGTCCGTCGTTTCAAGCTGAAATCCCTCCGTGAGCAGGTCAGCTTCGTCCTTCAGGAAACGGTGCTCTTCCATGCGCCCGTGTGGCAAAACATCGCTTATGGCAAGCCGACCGCGACACGCGGCGAGATCTATAAAGCCGCCGAACTGGCGAACGCTACCGAATTCATCGAAAAGATGCCGGAACGCTACGATACGCTGGTCGGCGAACGTGGCGTTACGTTGTCTGGAGGCCAGCGCCAGCGAATCGCCATTGCCCGGGCAGTCATTCGCGATACGCCAATCCTGATTCTCGATGAGCCAACTTCAGGGCTTGATGCTTCCTCCGAAAGGCTCGTGGTGGAAGCCCTCGATCGCTTGATGACAAATCGCACGACCATCGTGATCGCGCACCGCCTCTCTACAATTCGCCGCGCCGATAATATCTTCGTGATCTCCGACGGCGCGATTGTCGAAAGCGGGCGTCATGATGACCTTCTCCGAGGCAACGGTTTGTACGCGAAACTGTACGAAACGCAATTCGGCCGGGATGAGGAAATCCCGGCCGTCTCCGAATCCCGGATTTAACTTTCGCTACAGCTTCTTGAGCTGCGCGATGCGGTCCTGAACCACAGTCACAAATTGATTGGCTGCTTCCGTTGAATAACCGCCCGCACGAAAAGCATCCTGAAGCTGCTGCGCCGAAAGCCGCGACAGCAGTTCGCCCATCCATCTCGCATCTGCGCGCGGAATATGGTCACCGACCCAGACGAGCTCGCGCCGCTTGACATACTGCGCCGGATTGAGAATAACTGCCTTCGAAGGTTCGCCAGGCGTTTCAAAATCGACCTCGGTGTCGGTTACTTTCTTAATAAACTTGCTCTTCTGATAGTCCGGAAGATCGCCTTTATCGTGGGCATAGCCCGCATCGAATCGCGGCGAGCCGAAGCTGGCGCCAAGATCCGAAACGATATACAACAAGCGCGTTCCATCATCGGTCTTTTCCCGAAAAATGGCGTTGTTTACGTCTTTGAGGTCCCAGTTGTTGATCAGCGACATGAGCGTCCGAAGCCCGTTCAGTTCCCGCGACCCGGCGAATGGGCTATTCTTCCACTCCCAGTTGCCGATCTTTTTGCGGCCCTTCGACTCCAGCTTCAACCGCACGTCACGCATCGTTCCATCCGCGCCGATCAGCTTTCGTCCGCGCTTGAGATCTGACGGAACACCCTTCACGTGAATCTCGGGCAGAAAATAATCTTCGTCGACGAAATAACCCGCCGCCCACACGACGCGCGTCGCCACCGTTTCAGGCTTCGCTTCATCCCCCAGCTTGGCCTTCCACTTATTTCCCTTGTCGTCACGAATGACGTATTTCGGATTGGTCCCATTAAGGTCTTCTTTCTCGAAAGTAAAGACCGTATCAGCGGTTGGCATACGATCCCGTGGACCAGGGCCCTGATAAAGATCGCGGGATTCGATATCGGTTGGCTCGACCCAGAGTGCCGGCTTCCCGGCGCGAGTACTTTCTTCCGCCGCCTGAGTCTTTACTTTGGGATCCTTCGCAGGAGACGCCGCCAGGGTGGCGATTCCGTGCGCCGCCAGGGCGGCCGCGATCAACGCAAGTCCTTGTTTCATGTATCGATTACGGCCGAAAACGGCCTTTCCTCTCAAAACTCGGCAATAGAAGTGCAAGCGTGGTGCCAGAATGCGAAGTCGCGCCATCAAAAGCAGCCGGAAACGCCGTTCTCGATCTCGCTCCACGCGGCTGATCATTCAACCGGGTGACGGGATCGCGCCTTTGCTCGAAGGCATCGCCGAGGCGCACTCCTCGGTGGACATTCTGATCTTTCGCTTCGACCGCAAGGAGATTGAACAGGCCCTCGTCGACGCAGTTCGCCGCGGCGTTATGGTCCGCGCGCTGATTGCATGGACCAATCGCGGGGGAGAGCATCATCTGCGTGAACTCGAAGCCCGCCTGCTCGCCGCAGGTGTTCTCGTGGCGCGCACCGCCGATGACCTCGTTCGATATCACGGCAAAATGATGATCGTCGATCGGCGCGTGCTTTACGTGCTCGCGTTCAACTTTACGCGGCTCGACATCGATCGCAGCCGCAGCTTCGGCCTCATCACGACCAAACCGCCCATTGTTCGTGAGGCGATGCGCTTGTTCGATGCCGATTCGACCCGGCAGCCCTACTCGCCGCAGGATCCGTGCTTCCTCGTCAGCCCCTTCAACGCCCGCGTTGAACTTGCCGAGTTCATCGAGAGCGCGAAATCGAGCCTCATCATTTATGACCCCGGTCTGCGCGACCGCGAAATGGTCCGCCTTCTGGACAAACGCTCCCAGGCGGGAGTCGATATCCGGATTCTCGGCAGGTTCCGCCGGGGCGCAGTAGATATCCCAACCCATCAACTTGCGCAGCCTCGGCTCCACGCCCGCGTCATTGTCTGCGACAACAAGCGCGTCTTCATCGGAAGCCAGAGTCTGCGCGCGATCGAGCTTGACGGGCGCCGGGAGGTCGGGCTGATTGTGACCGACGCGGGCATCTGCAGCCGGATCGCCGGTGTCTTTGAGGAGGACTGGAAAGCCATGGCTGCTTTGCCCGCAGCGGCCATCACCGAGATCCCGGGTGAAAAGCTGGCGCGTAAGGTTGCAAAAGCGGTTTCGCGTGAACTGCCTCCGGTTTCTGATTTAGTCGAAAGCGTATCTGTCGAACTTACCGGGCGCAAAGTAGACCTTGCGGTGGATGGCGATCAACTCGAAGAAACCGTTCGAGACGCCGTGAAGTCGGCCGTGAAAGACGTATTGGAAGACGTTGCGCTGAACGGTCGCGCCTTCTGATCGCCGCCGCCCGACCATCATGGGCAGCGCCGCAACCGGATCAAGTCTGACAAACCGGCCTCAGACAACTCCACTAGCGTGATGTTTCTGAAATCTCTTTACCTATTGGCAGGAAGGTGGTCGAGCCAGACGATGGTGGCACAGGCTTCAGCCTGTGGGTTTTCGGCTGCCGGATTAGTACAGGCACTTCGGAAGCAGGACACCAGCGAGGCTCCGCCTCAGACC
>DATFSM010000023.1:0-113377 GCA_035262625.1 Bryobacteraceae bacterium | reverse complement strand
GACCAGTTTTGCCGCCATTTGCAGCTTCTCGGGTACGGTCATGCTGCAACCGGGCGACTGTTCGCCGTCCCGGAGCGTCGTATCGAAGATCCAGACGCGATTGTTCATAGTTGGAAGGTACTCCACAGCCATTATCGGGGCGAGCCGAAGATTAAGCAAATTTATTTTTATGAGATTGTTGATTAGTAATCTTAATGATACCGCACAGGGCTGTTGGTAAAATCGCTCGAATGGATGGCTTCCTGAGAAGGCGCCGCCTCCCACGGGGCTTGCGCTGGTCGGATTCGCGGCGGGCGCTACTGCGATTGGGGCGCTTGCGATTGGCGCGATCGCAATCGGACGACTCGCGATTCGCAATGGTCGAATCGACAAGCTGTCGATCGGCGAACTGACCGTAGACAAGCTGATTGTGAAAGAACAGGCGGCGCCAACGACTGATATTGGCGCGACCGACTGACATCAATGACATCGAGGCGCCGCCGCCAGAATTGCTCGGATTCGCGCCGCGCTTCCTAATCGCCCAATTTTGCCGGAAGACCATTTCAACAACTCAGCTGCAGAGGGCGGCAGAGCAGATGGCGAAACTCTGGGTGCAGCCGCCGAAACTGCCGAGCCCGGCATCGCACGATGCCGAACTTACAAGACAGTCCTTTAACGGAGCAACGGACCAGCCGGTTGCCGGATCAAAGCAGTTTTGAATGAATCCGCTCGCGGAGCAGGCCGTCAATGGTTTGAACGGAGCACGGGATGTTTTCTGACCAAACTCGCAATTCGGTCCTGCGTTGACGGATGCCGACCGATGCACCGCCGAGAGACAAAAAGATGGGTCTTCTAGCAAACCTTAAAATTCGCACGAAAGTCCTCATCGCTTTATTGCCCCTCGTGATCATGGTGATCATCGCGGTCTCGTATTCCTCGAATCGGATGAGCAACATCGATGCCCGTTACCGCGGTCTGCTCGACAAGAACGTCAAAGCTCTCCAGAACCTGACCCTCGCTCAGGCGCACAACAACAAGCTCGGCTTGTTTCTTTACAAGGAAATCGCGGAACACGATCCCGGCAGGATGATTGCGATCGATGGGGATATCGAGCAGGCGGTGAACGATTTCCACGTCGCTATTGACGAAGCCAGGCGCGCGAGCCCAGACCTGACCTCAAACATTGATGCCGCCGCGGCGCTGTTTAGCCAGGAGGTCGCCGACTCCCGTCCCGTGCGCACAGCCACTCAGGCCCAGCAGAATGAGAAGGCAATGAAGCTCATGCGCGAGGTCTATGACCCGCAATGGTCAGAGACCCGCAAGGCGATGCTGGGATTGCAGCAGTCGGCGCAAAACCGCGTCGATCAGCAAGCCGGGGAATTGGCGAACAGCACGATTCGAACGATCAGAACTACCTGGCTGGTCATCGCTTTAGGCTTGTTGATCTCCTTCGCGATTGCGCTGCTGATTGTTCACACCGAAGTAGTTCAGGTGGTCTTATCCTTCCGCAGCCGTATCCTGGATGTCGCAAAAGGGCGGCTCGATCAGCCGGTCGGGAATCTCGATCGTCCCAACGAAATCGGTGAGATGAGCCGCGCCTTGCAGACGTTGCAGGTCGCGGCGCGTGAACGGGAGACTCACGCCTGGATCCAGGCCCAGGTGTCCGCCATGACGCACCGGCTGCAATTGGCGGGAGACTTCAACTCCTTCGCCGATGCGCTGCTGTCCTGCCTGTCAGAAAACTTCGACCTGCTTTTTGGCGCTTTCTACGTAGGGAATGAAGCCCACACGCGCTTTACCCGGGTAGGCGCATTTGCTGCCGATGTTGCGATACAACCTCGCGAATATGCCCTGGGCGAGGGACTGGTGGGCCAGGCTGCCGAGGAGCGGCGAAGCCTGAAGATCATGGCCTCAGACGAGAAGCCGCTGAAGATCGCAACTGGCGTAGGAACGGTAGAACCGGCGTGCGTATTCTTTTTGCCGGTCATTCACCAGGAAGTTGCCATTGCGGTGATCGAGCTGGCTACCGCGGCCCCTGCCTCGGAACGGCAGCGGACATTGCTCGATGCGCTATTGCCGACGGTGGCTTTAAACACCACAATTCTGGCCGCCAACCTGAAGACACAGGACCTGCTGGAGCGCACCCAGGCGCAGGCAGCAGAGCTGGCCGTCGCCAGGGATGCGGCCGAAGCCGCCACCCGGGCCAAATCGGATTTCCTGGCCAACATGAGCCACGAGATCCGCACGCCAATGAACGCCATCATCGGGATGTCGCACCTCGCCTTAAAAACCGGCCTAGACGATCGGCAGAGAGGCTACGTACGCAAGATTCAGCAGTCAGGCCAGCACCTGCTCGGCATCATCAACGACATCCTGGATTTCTCAAAAGTAGAAGCCGGCAAGCTCACCATCGAAAGCATCGATTTCGATTTAGAGAGGGTTCTGGAAAACGTCAGCGATCTGATTACGGAAAAGGCGTCGGCAAAGGGGCTGGAGTTGATTTTTCAGATTGATCCGGCAGTCGACATGCATCCCAGGGGCGATCCGCTGCGGCTCGGTCAAATCCTGATCAACTTTTGCAACAACGCCGTGAAGTTTACCGAGCGTGGCGAGATAGTCGTCACGGCGCGCGTGCAGGAGGCGGGCGACAAAGGACAATTGGTGCGCTTCTCTGTCCGTGACACAGGCATCGGCTTGTCGCAGGAGCAGATGGGTCGTTTGTTCCAGGCGTTCGAGCAGGCGGATGCGTCAACCACGCGTCAACACGGCGGCACGGGTTTGGGCCTGGCGATCTCCAAACGGCTGGCCCAGTTGATGGGTGGCGACGTTGGGGTTACCAGTCACGTGGGTGAAGGCAGTACGTTCTGGTGCACCGCTTATCTGGCCAAGGGCGAAGGTAAGACACGGCAGGTGATGACGCCGGACCTGCGCGGCCGACGAGTATTAGTGATCGACGACAACGCGCAGGCGCGCGAGGTCCTGTCAGGCATGTTGCAAAATCTGACCTTCCACGTGGATGAGGCGCCTTCGGGACCAGAGGGCATCGAACTCGCGCGGCAGGCCGCGGATCGCGGTGAGCCCTATGACGCGGCCTTCGTCGATTGGCAGATGCCAGGCATGGATGGCGTTGAGACGGGACGTCGTATTCTCGCGCTACCCAATCTGTCGCCGCCGCACCTCGTCATGGTGACCGCATATGGGCGCGAAGAGGTGATGAGGCAGGCGGAGGCGGCATCGTTCGAGAGCATACTCATCAAGCCGGTCACGCCGTCGATGCTGTTCGATTCTGTGGCGCAGGTCCTGAGTATCGGGACGGGTGCGGACACACAGGCTCACGCCGACACGCCGGCAGAACTGAATCTGGAAAGCATCCGCGGAGCGCGCGTCTTGCTGGTCGAGGACAATGAACTCAACCGGGAAGTCGCCAAAGGGCTGCTGGAAGAAGCTCCCATTACGGTGATTGCGGCCGAAAACGGCGAAGAAGCCATCCGGATGCTCAACGAGAGCAGATACGACATCATCCTGATGGACATGCAAATGCCGGTGATGGACGGCTTGACAGCCACCCGCCTCATCCGGCAAGAGCCCCAATTCAAGGACCTGCCCATTGTCGCAATGACCGCCAATGCGATGGCCAGCGATCGCGAAAAGTGCCTCGAAGCGGGCATGAACGATCACCTGGCCAAACCTATCGATCCGGACCAGCTGTTTGAGGCGCTGCGGCGCTGGATTCCTGCGCGCCCCGCGGCTCCGAACGCCGCGGTTGCGCCTGTGATCACGGCGAATAAACCTCCCGGGGACTCCGGTCCGCTGGAGATCCCCGGGATTGACACGCAAACGGCGCTCAAGCGAACGGGCGGCAACCGCCAGCGATACGTGTCGCTTCTGCGGAGATTTGCGGAATCGCAAGCGGGCGCGACGGGACAAATACGCGCGGCGCTCGAAGCGCAGGACTCCGCCACGGCCCAACGAATCGCGCACTCGCTCAAAGGATCGGCGGCGAATCTGGGGGCCAACGCGCTGTCCGCCGCGGCCGGGGGCGCCGAAAATGCCATCAGGACGCAGAGCGGCATTGGGCAAGCCCTGAGTGAGATGGACGCAATGCTCTGCGCCGCCGTGGCCGCAATCCAAAGGACGCTTCCATCAGCGGACAAAGTCGAGTCAACACCCAACGGCGATCGGGATCCATCCGTTGTCGTGCAGCCTTTGTCACGGCTGAAAAAGCTGCTGGAAGCGGATGACGGCGAAGCCGCCGAGTTCATCGCCGAGGCGGAAGGCAGCTTCTCCGCGATATTGAGCCGGGCCGAAATCGAAACCCTCACCAGAATGGTCGGTGACTTCGATTACGCGGGAGCGCTGCGCGCCGTATCCGGAATCGCTGATCGACTTTCCTTAAAACTCGACTGAGGGATCATGACGGCCGAACAGAAACTCATTCTCGTGGTGGACGATACGCCGCTCAATATCAGCGTGATTACCGGCGCGTTGAAAGACACTTACAGGACAAAGGTCGCAACCAATGGCGCAAAGGCCCTGGCAATCGCCGCCGCCATCGAAAAGCCGGACCTTATTTTGCTCGACGTGGTCATGCCGGAGATGGATGGATACGAAGTGTGCCGCAGACTGAAGACCGACCCGGCCACGCGCGAGATTCCCGTAATCTTTCTGACCGCCCAGACGGAGGCGGAAGACGAAACGCGCGGGTTCGAAGTGGGCGCGGTCGATTACGTTCACAAGCCATTCTCTCCGGCAGTAGTTAAAGCGCGGGTCCAGACTCATCTCGCGCTGCGTGAAACGCGCGAGAAGCTGGCGCAGCAATTGTCAGCTATCCAGAAGGAACTCGAAACCGCGCGGCTGATCCAGCAGTCCATTCTGCCCGAGACCGCGCCGCAGATCGACGGACTTGACATTGCGGCTCGTTACCTTCCCATGGCTTCGGTCGCCGGTGATTTTTATGATTTTGTCGTTGTGGACAACAAGCATGTGGGCATTCTCGTAGCGGACGTTTCGGGGCACGGCATGCCCGCGGCGCTGATCGCATCGATGCTGAAAATCGCTCTGGCCGCCCAATCGGGGCACGCCGACGATCCGGCGAGGGTTCTGCACGGGCTGAATCAGGCGCTGTGCGGCAAATTCCAGCACCACTATGTCACCGCAGCCTATGCGTTTGTGGATATGGAGAAGCGGAAACTCACGTATGCGGGCGCAGGACATCCGCCCATGCTTATGTGGGGCACAACCTCACCGGGTATCCGCGAGGTGGCCGAAAACGGATTATTTCTGGGTAAGTTCAGCTTTGCGAACTACACGTCAGTCGAAGTGCAGCTGGACGCGGGTGATCGCTGTCTGCTGTACACGGATGGAGTCTCTGAGGCCAATAATCCGGAGGGCGCGGAGTTTGGAAGCGAACGGCTACGGCCGTTTCTCGAAGCCGAGAAGAACGGCTCGGCCAATGAGTTGGCTGACCGGCTGCTTAAGGAGGTTGAACGTTGGGCGGCGCGGGGCCGGGACGAAGATCTCGATGACGACCTCACTTTCGTCACAGTCCGTCTAGTGGATGCTCGGTAGGACATTTAGCCGCGATCCGAATAGCTTACCGGATGAGGCGAGCGCGGAACGACTTGTCAACGGCCGACAGTAAGGGCAGAAGGCGATTTATCCAGATAGGGATGTGTGGCGGCTGGTGGCCAATACCGGCTGCACTCGAAGCAGGCCGCCGTCGACACCGGAGATTACTTCCGCAAAAACGCTTATCTCGGCCCCTATCTCCGCAAAGGGCATTCAGCTTCGCTTTCGACGCAGCTGATTGCCTACTCCGCTATTGTGGATGCGCACAGTTGTTGTGTGGCGTTCGGCGTTCGGAACTGACTCAACTCCCTGCACCGAGAGGGCGGCGCGAACGGTCGTGGATTTGCGAGCGGAGCGGCCGGAAGCGCGTTGCGAGCGGGACGATTAAGTCGGGCGAGCGCGAGAGTTCGCAGCAGGACCCGGCAGCCGATTGAGACGCGCGGTATAGAATCGACGGCGAAGGTACGTCCTATGCCCCGATACCCGATTAGCCGCCGTTCCTTTCTCAACAGAGCTCTCGCTCTCGGTGGGATCGCCGGCCTCGACGCCTTTTTTACAGCCGAGCGAACCGATGCCGCCGCCATCGGGCCGAACGACAGCATCAAGGTCACCAAAATCGAGCCGTTCGTTCTCAAGAACTCGTGGGTGTTCGTCAAAATCTCGACGGACGCCGGGATTGTCGGCTGGGGCGAAATGCTCAAGGACGATGCCAAGGCATGCGCCGCGGGAGCGCTCGAAGTGGGGCGGTATCTCGTCGGTCAGGATCCCAACCGCGTCGTTTACCACTGGGAAGCGATTCAGCGCGGGTCTTTCTATCGCGGCGGTCCGATCAAGACGGCCATTCAGAGCGGCATCGACCAAGCGCTCTGGGACATCAAGGGCAAGGTTTATGGGGTGCCGGTGTACAAGCTACTCGGCGGCCCCACGCGCGATCGAATCCGCGTCTATGGCACGGTGAGCGAGGCGACCGGCGTGAACGCGATGAAGGTGGCGCCCAGCGCCTCCCGCGCGGCGTTCAAATACATCGAAGGGCAGAAATTCGTAGATGAAGTCGCCGAGCGATTTAAGGCTCTGAGAACGCGGTACGGCCCTGGCGTGGACATCGCGATTGACTTTCACGGCGCCGTCGAGCCGCCCACCGCGTCGTTGCTGATCAAAGCCCTCGAGCCGTATCAGCCCTGGTTCTATGAAGAGATCGTGCAGCCACTTAACGTCGACATCATGGCTGAGCTTGCGAAGAAGACCAACATTCCGCTCGCGACTGGCGAACGCATCTTCACGAAATGGGGTTTCCGGGAGATTCTCGAGAAGCACGCCGCGATGATTCTGCAGCCCGATGTCTGTTACGCAGGGGGAATCACGGAACTACGTCTGATCGCGGGCATGGCGGAGGCATACTACTCGCCGATCGCGCCGCATAATCCGCAAGGCCCGTGTTCGCTCGCCGCAAGCCTTCAGGTTGCCGCATCGATTCCTAACTTCCTGATTCAGGAACGTGGCGACATGGAGCACGCCAATCTGCTGGCGAAGCCGCTGCCGCCTGTGAAGAATGGGTACCGCGGACTGCCGACGGACCCGGGCCTCGGCATTACGATCGATGAGGACAAACTGCGCGCTCAGGTCGGGGAACCGCAGCAGTATCTGACGCGCTACGATCCGGACGACGGTTCCGTAATCGACTGGTAAGGCTTACTGGAGACATCTTGCGCAAACTCGCGTTGATTCTTCTTGCCGCCGCCGCGCTGGTTGGGGCACAGGAAGCACCAGGACCGCAACCCGCGCCGGCTCAACAACAGGGCGGCCGAGGGCCCGGTCCCGGCCGCAACGGGCTCGGCGGAGCCGCCGCGGGTTTCGTTCAGAACGCGACCTACGATAAGGAACCGCCGGAGCTTCCCGCCGACCTGAAGCCAGGCGGAATTCTGATTTTTTCCAAGACCTCGGGCTTCCGGGAAGAGGCATCGATCGAGGCTTCAAACGCGGCGCTGGCGGCCATATCGAAGGAGCGCGGCTGGCCGTATTTCGTCACCGAAAACGGGGCCGTCATGAATCCAGATCAGCTTGCCAAATTCAAGCTCGTGATCTGGAACAACACGAGCGGCGACCCACTTACTCCGGAACAGCGGACGGCGTTTAAGAACTGGATCGAAAACGGCGGTTCATTCCTCGGCATTCACGGCTCGGGTGGCGACCCGGTGGAGAACCATGGCCACACTTCGCTCGCGGACTGGAAATGGTATATCGATACCCTGATTGGCGCGCAGTTCATCGTCCACTCCGGGATTGTGCCCGCCGATATCCATGTGGAAGATCGCAAGAGTCCGATCACCAAAGGCCTTCCGGAGACGTGGCATCGTTCCGAGGAATGGTACGCGTTCGATAAGAGCCCGCGGAGTAAGCCTGGTTTTCATATTCTCGCGACTGTCGATGAGAAGACCTACAGCCCCGGACGCGCCACGATGGGCGCGGATCATCCACTCGTCTGGTGGCACTGCGTCGAGAAGGGCCATGCAGTCTATTCAGCCCTGTGGCATTCCGGCCTCGCTTATGCCGAGCCTCTCGTGATCCAGTTGCTGGACAATGCGATGTCCTGGGGACTCGCCGAAAGCGGCAAAGACTGCTCGGCCGGAAAGTAATCGCCTAAAGCTCGGCCCAGCGACGCAGCAGATTGTGATAGACGCCGGTCAGTTGAACCGCCGAAGGATGGCTCGGGTGATCGACGTTCAGCTTCTGAATTGCGGTGTCGAGATCGAACAGCAGCGTGCGGCCCGAGTCTTCCCGAATCATGCTCTGAATCCAGAAGAATGAAGCGACGCGCGCGCCGCGCGTCACGGGCCGGACATGGTGCAGGCTGGTTGCCGGGTACAGAATCATGTGGCCCGCAGGAAGCTTGACGTTCTGCACGCCGTACGTATCCTCCACAACCAGTTCTCCTCCGTCGTATTCATCCGGATTCGAAAAGAACAGCGTCGCGGAAAGATCAGTCCGAATCCGGTGGCCCGTGCCGGTTACCTGCCGGATGGCATTATCCACATGCGTGCCGAACGACTGGCCTCCCGCATATCGATTGAACAGCGGCGGAAACACCCGAAGAGGCAGGGCCGCGGAGATGAAGAGAGCGCTCGATGACAGCGCTCCGAGAACCATTTCGCCGAGGCGGCGCGCGGCATCCGAATCCTCGGGCAGTTGCGCGTTGTCCTTGGCGCGGGCGGACTGATGGCCAGCGGTAACTCGACCATCGACCCATTCGGCCTGGTCGAGGATATTTCGCGCCGCGATGATCTCGTCCGCGGAAAGTACGTCAGCAATGGGCAATAGCATCAGAATCGAGGTGGACAGACAGCCTGGAGATCACGGACCGATTCGGTCCGCGTTAAGATTCAGGGTAGCTGCGAAGGCACTGCTGTGTCAACAGAAAAATGCAAATCAGTTGCAAAAAATAAAGGGCGCAGCATGCTGATCAAGCATTTGCTGCGCCCAAGAGTTGCAAGTCGTTTGCAGATCAGACCGTAGCCAGTTCGGGTTCCATCTCCGTGATCCGCTTGGCGAGCATGGCTTCCAGGTTCACGAGCGCCTTCGAGAAGTTCTCGATACCTTCGGCGAGTTTGTCGTGCGCCATGCGGTCGGCGGCGTGCATCTTGTCGAACGTGGCGCGGTCCACATTGATGCGTTCGATGTCCAGGGTTTTCGCCCTGGTGGGATCCAACTTGCGCGGCAGTTCGCCCTCAGTCTTGTCGAGTTCCGCCAGTAACGCCGGGGAGATCGTGAGCAGATCGCAGCCCGCAAGTTCGGTAATCTCGCCGATGTTGCGGAAGCTCGCGCCCATGACCTCGGTCTTATAGCCGAATTTCTTGTAGTAGTTATAGATCGTCGTTACCGAATGCACGCCAGGATCTTCCTGCGGCGTGTAATCACGGCCAGTGTCTTTCTTGTACCAGTCGAGAATCCGGCCGACAAACGGCGAAATAAGAGTAATTCCTTCATCACCGCATGCGATCGCCTGATGCAGCCCGAACATCAGGGTCAGATTGCAGTGAATTCCCTCTTTTTCGAGGATTCCGCCTGCTTTGATTCCCTCCCATGTCGAGGCGATCTTAATCAGAATTCGATCCCGCGGGATCCCGGCGTGTTCATACTGCCCGATGATTTCCCGGGCTTTGGCTACTGTCGCGTTCGTATCGTACGAGAGCCGCGCATCCACCTCGGTGGAGACGCGCCTCGGAACGATCTGCAGAATGCGCTCGCCGAATGCGACGGCCAAGCGATCGAACGCGAGGGCGGCGACCTTTTTCGGGTCGGCGTTATCGCCCAGTTCCTTCCGGGCTTGAAGCAGAGTGCCGTCGACGATTTCCTTATATCGGGGCATTTCGGCCGCGGAGGTGATCAGGGAAGGATTGGTCGTCGCATCCCGAGGCCTGAACTGCTCGATCGACTGAATGTCGCCGGTGTCGGCCACGACGACGGTCATTGCTCGTAGTTGTTCCAGAAGAGTTGCCATGTATTCTCCTTGCGGTCTAGATTAATGATCTCTCATAATTGACCCGCCGACAAACGCCAACGTACTCGCGGGCTCAATCAATCTGAATCCTTTTACCATCGCTGACGATCCGCACGAGGCCCTGGATGTCGGTTCGATAAACGGTGATGTGGCGGTCGGCGAGCGCCCGCAACGTTGTGGGATGCGGGTGGCCGTATCCGTTCTCGAAACCGTCTGAAATAACTCCAAAAGCGGGACGGACCGTATCCAGCAGATCAGGGGTGGAAGACGTCCGGCTGCCGTGATGCCCAACCTTCAGGACATCGGCATGACGCAGGCGCCCCGCGTAGAAGAGCTGCTCCTCGATTCGCTTCTCCATGTCGCCCGTGAGAAGGAATGAGGTCGCTCCGAAGTCCACGCGCATTACCAGAGAGTCGTCGTTCGCGGGGGCGCGCCCGGGAACATACGATGTATCCGGCGCGAGAATCTGAATCGCGGCCCCGCCAAACAAGAACCGTTCGCTCTGGCGCATGGGACGAATCGTGATGCCCAGGCGCGCGGCGGCGTCGCGAACCGTGGTCCATTCCGGGCTCTCAGGCGTGGCTCCCACCCACAGCTCGCGAGGCCTGAAATTACGCAGGACGGCGCTCATGCCGCCCATGTGGTCCTCGTGAGCATGCGTCATCGCCACGATATCGAGATGCTTGATCGACCGGGACCAGAGATACGGCGAGACTACATCCTCACCGATGTCGATCGCCGATTTGCGCGGCCTGTTGAACGAAGGAATGCCGCCGGCATCGATCAGTATTGTCTTGCCGTCCGGGAGCGCCAGAAAAAGGCTGTCGCCCTGACCGACGTCGATAGCGGTGAATTCGAGGCGCCCCTTTTCAATCGAAGGCGCAAAGGGATGGACGAGGATTGCAACAAGCGCAATTACGGCTAATGCCCACGCCGCGGCGCGATAACGCGTCGCCGAACCGCGCAGCGCCGCCACAATGAGCGCGATCACAAAAAGCGACGCCAGCCACAGTGGCGGAGCTGGAATGCGCCAGCCGGGTTCCCATCGGGCATGAAATCCCACGGTCCATCGGGCAACGGACAACAGCCACGCGCAGAGAACGGCAACAGCATGCGACTGAAACGCGATCGCGAGAAATCCCAGCGGCACGACAGCGCTGAGCACCGGCACAACGATCGCGTTCGCTGAAAGCCCCGAGATCGAAATGCGGTGAAAATAGACGACCATGAGGAGCGCGAGCCCGATCTGAATGAAAAATGATGTGACGAGAATCTCCCAGAAATACAGGCAAAACCGCGCTGCGCCAGAAACGAACAGCCGAGCGGCGGGCTCCGGGGCATGCGACACGAGCCGCAATGCCTCGGTGAGAAGCCGAAGCTCAATTCGAAACTGCGCGGTCTTCGGCTCAAGGCGAATGTCGCGGCGCAGATCGTTCAGATCTTCCAAACCGCGCCGAAGTGGACCGGATGTCGCATCAAGCGCCGGGACAACAAAGGCTCCGATTAGGGCTACGGATAAGAAAGAGAGCTGAAAGCTCGCATCCAGCAGTTGCTCGGGATCGGCGATGACGAAGATTAAGGCCACCGCGGCGAGCACGTTGAGCAGCCTTCCGTCGCGATAGAAGAAGCGTCCAATCCCGAACAGGGTCATGCCGGCGGCGGAGCGCAGCACAGGGGCCTGCCAGCCAGTGATGCCCGCGTATAGCCACGCTACCAACAATGTAATGATCAGCCCGAATGTCGGGGGCGCTCCCATAGCGCGGAGAAAGAGCAGAATGACGCCCGCGATCACGGCGACATGTCCACCGGATATTACAAGCGCGTGAAAGACTCCCGTGGACCGATAGTCTTCTGTCCACATGCGATCGAGCTTTGCGGTCGCGCCGATCAGGATCGCCTGCATCATCCCGTTCGCATAGGGGTCATCCGCATACAGGCGGTCGAGTCGATCGAGCGAGGCGGACCGAATCGCGAAGAGGAATCGCGGAAACCAGTCCCCACAACTCCCCGCGAGCTTGCGTACGGTCCCTGCGTCAGCTGAGACCATCCAGTAAACGCGCTGGCGCGCGAGGTAGTGAACATCGTCGAATGACCCCGGATTTCGGAAGTTATGGGGACGGCGGACCTTGCCGGTGATTTCAATCCTTGTTCCGTACGGCAATGCCGGGAAGGTCTCCGATTGCTTTGAGAAGAGGGAAACCTGAGCGCGCGCCTGAGGCGCAAGTTCCAGAGTGAACCGCTCGCGGTCCGCCGCGACCAAAGCCGGCTCCACAACGCAGCCCTCCAGAATTGTGGGAACGTTATCAGGAACCGAAAGAGACGGCGCTTTGGGAAACGGACGCGCGGCGACGAGAACGATTCCGACGAAAACGAGGCAACAAACCAGAGCTGGGAGGAACGCGATTTTGCCGAATCGGCACGCAACGAACGCGAGAAGAAAAAGCGAAGATGCGGCGATAACAGCGCTAAAGGGAGTGAAAGAAAAACGAAAGGCCAACGCCACCCCGGCCCCGATGGCCGCGAATGGAATGATCAGTGGCTCGCGTGGGCGCAAGCCATTCAGTCTGAGGGAAGGCGAAAACTCTCAGCGTCTGGCCGAACGTCAGGCGGCGTGAAGCGAATCGGCGACCGAGGACCGAACCCGCGTGCAGTAAGAACCGCGCGTATGTTCCAGCCATTCCAGCACTACGAAGGTCTTATGCGCCCGGTCATCCGCATTCAACCAGCGTTCCGAGACACTCGGCTCGAAAAAATCCGCCATCAGGCGGTAAGGATTGACACTCCTGACAACCTGCCCTTCCAGCACACAGGCTCCCTGAAATTCAGCGACGCACTCCAGTTCATCTCGCGATAAGCCGCGAAGAAATTCAACTACGGATTGTCTGCTGTCGGGAACCGCGGTGCGAAGGAGAGCACCTACAAGAGAAGAGCGAGAGGCTTCGACGGCCAAATTAAGCTCCATCGGGAACGTAAGATTACGCCCTGAGCCCATTATGGTGGAGGAGGAGTGGTGAAAGCAAGTAGGCGCACAGCAATTCACCGTGCGCCCGAAATGCCGAAAGTTAAGGAAAACTCTTATGCAGAGCTTAGATTCTGCCCATCAAGAGAAGAATTACAAGGATCAGCAAAACTAATCCAAGTCCGCCGCTGGGATAATAGCCCCAGCCACGGCTGTAGCCCCAAGTCGGAAGCGATCCGAGGAGGGCCAGGATCAGGATGATGATCAGCAGCGTTCCAAGCATTGTTGCGACTCCTTCCGGAACGAGTGAGGCAATCGTGGCGCCAAACCGGAAATCCTGAACCGCGTCTAATGTCACATCGCTGAACAGGGATCAAGTCAACGCGGGCGCGCAGTATATGAAAATATTGCGCACCGACTCGAGGCACCGCTGCACCGCGTCGCGCACAGTTCAGGAGTTGGGCGTTCGCTTCAATGGCTTTTTCGAAAATCCGAGCGCGTTACCAGAATTTTCTGCTGCGTTTCTGATGGGCGGGCCTGCGCGGCGCCGCGAAATAAGATATCAGTCGATGAGAATCGCAAGAGCGGCGCTGTTTGCGCTCCTCGCACAGGCTGCCATCTCGCGCGCAGCGATCTTCGACGTCCGGACGTTCGGCGCCAAAGGCGACGGCAAGACCCTCGACAGCGCGGGCATCAATAAAGCGATTGAGGCCGCCGCAGCGGCTGGCGGAGGCACCGTAGAGATCGGCCCGGGAACATACGTCACTGGCTCCATCCGGCTGAGCAGTAACATCACTCTCCATCTGGAACGCGGGGCGATTCTTCAGGCAAGCAGTGAAGGGTCGGCATACGATACTCCCGAACCGAATGCATGGGACCGTTATCAGGATTTTGGGCACTCGCACTGGCGCAACAGCCTTATCTGGGGCGAGAACCTGAACAACGTGGCGATCACCGGCGGCGGGATGATTTCCGGCAAAGCCCTCGTGCGCGAGCGGGGCGGCGCAGGGGACAAGGCGATCGCGCTCAAGCAGTGCCGCAACGTCACGCTGCGCGATTTCACGATCTACTACGGCGGGCACTTCGGGATTCTGGCAACCGGCGTCGACAACCTTACGATCGACAACCTTACGATCGACACGAATCGTGATGGCATCGATATCGACTCCTGCCGGAACGTGCGGATCTCGAACACCAGCGTGAACTCGCCCAACGACGACGCTATCGTTCTGAAAGGAACGCACGCGCTCGGCTCCGCGCGGCCCACCGAAAACGTGACCATCGCGAACTGCCTGGTGAGCGGCTTCGATCTCGGGTCCCTGCTCGATGCGACCTACAAGCCTTCTTCCACGCCGCCGCCCGACCGCGATGGCCCCACGGGGCGTATCAAAATCGGAACCGAATCGGAAGGCGATTTCAGGAACATCACGATCACGAACGTCGCGTTCGATCATTCGCGGGGTCTGGCGTTCGAATCCGTGGATGGGTCGCACATCGAGGACATCGAGGTTTCGAACATTACGATGCGCGAGGTGTCCAATGCGCCGTTCTTCTTCCGTCTCGGCAGCAGAATGCGCGCGCCCGAAGGCGTGGCCGTGGGATCAATTCGGCGCATCACTGTCAGCAATGTGACCGCGTATAGGTCGGATGCGCGTTACCCCTCGATCATTAGCGGAATTCCCGGACACGATGTGGAGGACGTGACGTTCCACAATATACGGATCGTCGCGAAGGGCGGGCTCACGCTGAATCAGGTGGCGAAGCAGTCGCCGGACCTGGTGAACACGTTCTTCTTCCGCGGCGCCGGCGGAGTGCCTCCCAGAGAACCGTTCGCAACGCCTGAGCGCGAGAAAGAATATCCCGAGCCTTCCATGTTCGGACTTCTGCCCGCGTGGGTTTTCTTCATCCGCCATGCGAGCGGCATCCGGATGGACGGGGTCGATGTGAGCGCCGAACGCGAAGACCACAGGCCGGCATTCGTTCTGGAGGACGTTGCGCGCCCCGAGTTTCGGAATATCAATGCCCGAATCGCGGCGGATGCCCCGTCATTTGTGTTGATCAACGTACGCGATTTCTTACTGAGAGGCAGTCGCGATCTTATCGATCTGAAGATCGACGGGCTGGTGGATCGAAAGGAATTCTGACGCGCTACTTCGTTTGGATCGTGACCGTCGACGGGCTGATCCGATCGCCGTTCGGCGTCGAAACTTTGAGCTGGATCGTGTGGGATCCCGGCGCCAACTGCGGCACCGTGAAGTTGACCTGCAGAACGGCATTGATCTCGTATGGCGCGCCGCCCACATACGAAGTGGTGACCTGGTTGCCGTCGATGAGCAGCGTAGTCGGATTTGCGGGAACCGGCAGAGTCGAAGTGACGATCGTTCCGTCGGGCACGGCGCTTCCTGTTGTAGCGGCGCCATAACCTTCGCCGAATAAAGTCAAAACGTCGCCGGGCGATGCGGGAGAAGACGCGCTGATGACGGTATACGAGGAACCCTGATATTTGACAATCACGCCATCACCGGAGCCGGAAGCATTCAGAGTAAAGATGGCCGGGTTCGCTGCCTTAACCGGAAAATTCAGCGCGCCGGACTGAATCCCGTTGTAGGACATCGAGACCGATACGGTCGGGAGATCTCCGATGCTGTACGGCGCGATTACGCTGAGCTGTCCGTTGGATGTGTAAATCAGCGGGGCGGCCTGGCCGTTAAAGAAGACCTGAGTCCCGGCAAGGTTCGTCGCGATCGGACCCGACGCAGGTACGGTAAAAGTCGCAAGCTGCGACGGGCCCATGCCCTCGCCGAACACTGTAAGAATCTCTCCGGGGGAGATTCCCGTCGTGCTGTTCGGCGCGTAACTCGCCGCGCTCAGAAAGCCGGCGGACGTTATGGTGGGAACGGGGACAATCGACTGAACGACAATGAACGTGCCGGTCTGGCCGCCGGAGAGCGGTAGCGTGCTGAAATCGCTGCCATAAGTGGCGCTGTAGTCAAAAACCGGTTGAGCCGCGATCAGGTTGAGGACCTTAATTCCCGCCGCGTTGGTTTGCCCGAAGACCGTAAACATCTGGCTGTCAAGCGCGTTCGCGTTCGTGCCATTGTTGGCGAGATTAAAAAACCACTGGCTGGTCGCACTGTTGCTATTACCCGAAACCAGCGCCATCGCGATGGTACCGGTCGCATTCGTGACGTTAAATTCATTCGGGATTGCGGGGCTCTGGGGAATCGCGACCACGTTGGGCGTTTGATTCGGGAAGTATTGATATCCCCCCGCCTGCACGACAAATCCGGGCACGGACCGATGAAAGATCGTGTTGTTGTAATATCCGGCGTTCACATAACTGAGGAAATTGGCGACGGTCTTCGGCGCAACGCTCGGCGTGAGGACTACATCGATGTTTCCCAGGTTCGTGATGAATCGGTAAGTCGGATTATTCTGGGCTTGGAGTGCGGTCGCGCACAGGGCGACCGCCAAAAGGGCGGAATATCTTGGTTGCAACAGGAATTGTAACGCAGGGCGCCCAATCGGCGTTTCGCGGCCGACTTCCGTTTAGTTCGGCTGCTTGCTTCTCAGTTCCGCCTGAAGCTGGCGGAAAGCGGAGTCTTCGAACGTCGTTTTGATGCGCTCACGCCCGTCGCTTCGGGGATCTCCCGCGCGAGGGCCGTCCTGACGCAGACAGCGCCCCAGAAAGAAGGTTGCCTCCTGGTCGTTCGCGGAACGATCAAGGGCTGCGCGGAATTTCTCGGCCGCCTGGGCGAAGTCGCGCTGTTTCCACAATTCGAATCCCAGGTTGAACCAGTAATCCGGATCCGCCTGATCTCCCTCCAGCGCCTTGCGAAAGTTGTCTGCTGCGCCCGCGGTATCATTCCGGCGTGACAGCGCGGCCCCAAGATTGTTGTAAACCTCATTGAGCGGAAGCTCGGCCAGAACCATCCGAAAAGCCTGCGCCGCTCCATCGAAATCGTTGTCCTGATAGCGGCAGATTCCCAGCAGGAAAGCGCTTTCCATATAATGCGAATCGGTCTTCGAGACCTTGGCGAGCCACGGGGCGGCCGTCTTATACTCGCGCCGCTGGAAATAAAGCCGGCCCAGCTGAAAGGCGGGCTCCGAGAAGCGATCGTCCAGTCTCGCGGACTGTGAGAACAGCTTGATCTTCTGATCCGAGTTGGCGGTCATGAGGCCCCGAACGTAGCTTTCCATCGCTTCGACTTTCACCGCTGGCCGGTCCCGCAGAAACTCCGCCTGAGCCGGAGCGGAATTCGGCGCAAGCTGGTGAATCGCCAGCCAGACCAGGTTCATTTCCATCTGGCTGAGGTTCTCCAGCGGGCCTACCTGTTCCAGAGTGGGCGATTCCTTCAGCTTCTTGAGATCGATGACGCGGATCGAGATCCGCGTGCGGGATTTGAGCCCGCGCGATCCGGTGTCATCAACGCCCACATCGTAATCGCCGTAGATCACCTGACCGGCGTCGAGCGACTCGCCAATCCTGATCACGGTCGCCTTGGTAAGGACTGCGCCGGGCCTGGCGGACAATCGATGATAGATCTCCTCGCGGTCCTCGCGCGCCAGCACCAGCATTCCGTAGGAACTGAGCGACTCTCGCAGAGTTTCGGCGACGCTTTCGCCGACCCAATCCAGGTTCGGCGCCGTCGCCTGATTCACGTTGAAAAGCGGCAGCACAGCTACGGTATCGGCGGCGCGCGAAAGAGTGGAGCAAGCAAGCAGCGCCAGAACGGCGCAGGACAGGGAGAAACACCTCACTACGATTTCAGGTTAGCAGCCGCGATCCGCAAGAAATTCGGCGATCAACTCATTCGCGCGCTGCATGATCTCCGGGTCGTCACCGAAGCCCCGAAGAATCTGAAGCCCGGGCTCACGCCGGAACCAGGTCATCTGGCGTTTCGCGTATCGCCGCGTATCCCGCCGGGCGTAGAACAATGCGTCGCGCGGCGAGATCTCGCCCCGGATCGTCTGGAGTGCCTGCTTGTATCCGATTGATTCGAAAGGCTTGGCGCTCTCCGGAAATCCTTTCGCCAGTATCGCCCCCACCTCGTCAATCAGCCCGGAGGCGAACATCTGCTCCAGACGCGATTCCAGACGCGTATACAAGGCTTCGCGATCCGGAAACAGACCAATCTTCATGACCCGAAAGCCTTCCAGGGCGTCCCGGCCAGCCTCGAATACTTCTGTGGCCGGTCGGCGCGCCTTAAGGCAGATCTCCAGCGCTCTCATGGTTTTAGGAACGTCATTCGCATGGATGCGGGCAGCCGTCCGGGGATCGAACCGGCGCAGAATGCGGTGCAGCGAACCGGGCCCCCCGCGCTCCCGCGCAGTCAGGCGATCGCGCAGGGCTTCATCGCGCTCGGGCCCCGGCGCAAGGCCATCGATCAGCGCGCGGATGTAGAAACCGGTCCCACCGGCGACAACGGGCAGATGCCCGCGGTCCGAGATTTCGTTGAGAAGCCTTCGTCCGACGCGGGAAAACTCGCCGGCAGTGAAGGTTTCGTCCGGATCCAGCGCGTCGATCAGATGATGAGGAACGCCTCGCCGCTCCGCGACGGGGGTCTTCGCCGCGCCGATATCGAAATAGCGATAAACCTGTACGGAATCGCAATTGACGATCTCGCCCCGGAAGCGCTTCGCAATCGTAAGCGCAAGCTCGCTCTTACCCGACCCGGTGGGGCCTGCGATCACAACCAGCGAGCGCATTCCGCGCAACGGTTCATCCATTCCTGGCGTTATACAATAATGACGGACAGGGCACGGGAGCGGCTCGTTGGCTGCGCGGCGGTCTTGCGCGAGTCAAAGGAAGGCTAACACTGATGACGGGTTACGCGCGCGTTGGAATTGTATTCTCCGGGCTGATTTGCGCTGTGGGCGCAATTCCCGCGTATGGCCAAACCGGGGCCGCGGTTCAGCCGCCCGTTACTGAGGGCGCGGACCATTCGAACGCTTATTACACGTTCGCCATGGCGCATCTCTACGCGGAACTGGCGGGCGCGTACGGAAATCGCGGCGAATACGTCAACAAGGCCATCGACTTCTACAAACAGGCGATGAAGCTCGACCCGGGGTCGAGTTATATCGGTGAAGAGCTGGCGGAATTCTATGTCCAGACGACCCAGCTCGAGCGCGCCACACAACTCGCCAACGACCTGATTAAAGCAAATCCGAAGAACGCCAACGCCCATAAGATTCTGGCGCGAATCTACGCGCGACAGATCGGCGATCCGGAACAGGGAAAGATCGATCAGTCCATGCTGAAGTCGGCTCTCGCCGAATATCAGCAGATTGCCGAGATCGATCCCAAAGATACCGAGAGTCTGTCCATGCTCGCGCGCCTTTATCGGGTCTCAAAAGACGACAACAGCGCCGAGAAGACTTACCGGGCCATTCTGGCCGTTTCCCCGGACGATGACGACGCCCTGACTGGACTCGCCGCCGTTTACGCCGACCGGGGGGATACGGCTAACGCCATCGCGACCCTGCAGCAGGCAGCCGAAAAAAATCCGGACGTGCAGAAAGTGACCGCGCTGGCCGAGCTTTACGAGAACGACAAGCAGTTCTCAAAGGCGGCCGATGAATGGAAAATCGCCCTGCCGCTGACGAATGACAACATTCAGGTGCGCCGACATTACGCCGCCTCGCTGCTCGAAGCTAATCGTGCGGACGAAGCTCTGAAGGCGTTTCAAGACCTGGCAACTGACGATCCCAAGAACGTCGAACTCCAGATGCAACTGCTGGATCTGTACCGGCACAAGCGCGATTTCGCCAACGCGCACGCCACCCTGGCGAAGGTTCAGGCCCTGAGCAGCGGCCCCGAAGTAAAGATCGCCGAAGCGGAGTTGCTCGATTCGGAAGGAAAGACAGCTCAGGCGATCACGGTTCTCGAAAGCGTGCTTAGCCAGACCAAAAAGTCGCAATACAACGACGCGGAACGCGGCCAGCGTATCCAGTTCCTGAGCACTCTATCCGACTGGCAAAAGTCGACTGGCAAAACCCAGGATTCGATCTCTTCTCTTCGGCAAATCTCCGATCTGGATCCCCGCACGGGTCCGACTGTGGAAGCCAAAGTTGTCGATGTCTATGTGGCCGCAAAGGACTTTAAAGCGGCCAGGCAGGCGGCTGACGCGGCTCTCAAGAAGTATCCGACGGATCGCGCGGTAGTCCTTGAGCACGCTTCCCTGCTCGGCGACCTCGGCGAAACGGATGCGGCGCTTCGTGAATTCAAAGCGATGCCGAACGCCGATAAGGACCGGGACGTTCAGATCATGATGTCGGTGGTTCAGGAGAAAGGCAAGCGCTTCGGCGATGAGCTGAAGACGCTGGACCATGCGGAAACGCTCTCCACCACGGACTCCGAAAAGCAAGCCATCATTTTCCGGCGCGGCGCGATGTTCGAGCGACAGAAGAGCTTCGACGACGCCGAACGCGAGTTCCGCAAGCTGCTGCAGGCGGATCCGAATAATGCCGAAGCGCTCAACTACCTGGGTTACATGTTCGCCGATCGCGGAGTGAGGCTCGACGAAGCCCAGCAAATGATCTCCAAGGCGCTCGATATCGAGCCCGGCAACGGCGCCTTCCTGGACAGCCTCGGTTGGGTTCACTATCGCCAGAACCGGCTCGATCAGGCGGCGGGCGAACTGCGTCAGGCGCTCGACCGAATCGGCAACGACGATCCCACAGTGCACGATCATCTCGGTGAGGTTTACTTCAAGCAGGGCAAGCTACGCGAGGCGATTCAGCAGTGGGAAGCGTCCGTCGCCGGGCTGAAGGCGGCTGCGCCGAGCGATCAGGATCCTGAAGAACTGGCTCAGGTTTCCCACAAGCTGGAAAGCGCTAAGACGAAGATCGCCGAAAAGCAGTAAGTCTACCTCTGGTTACAGAACTGCAACAGCGGTGGGGTGATTGTCCGTCTCCGGCGCGCGTTACTGCTATTGGCGGCGGTCTCCGCATGGGCCCGGACACAGCCGTCGCCTCCGGGTCTTCGTAATTTTCACCAGGTCAACGAGCATATCTATCGCGGCGCGCAACCCGCGGTTTGGGGATATCAATCTCTGGCCTCAATGGGCGTAAAGACCATAGTGGACCTGCGCGGCGAAGGGGTTGCGGAGGCGGTCGAAAAGAAGCTCGCCCGGGATCACGGGCTCAACTTCATCAGTATGCCCCTCGACGGCCATCACGCTCCTTCCAATGACGAGATCAGCAAGCTTCTCAAGCTGCTGGATGACGACACGAAGTGGCCCATCTTCGTACACTGCCGCCGCGGAGCGGATCGCACCGGCACTGTAATCGCCTGCTATCGCATCGCGCACGACAAATGGGACAACCAGAAGGCGCTTGAAGAGGCCATGTCTTACACGATGGATCCCGGCCAGAAGCTGATGCGCCACTTTATCCTTCAGTTCCGGGTTTCGACTCCAACCCTCAGCGCCCCCGCCGGGACCGCAGCCTCGAAGTAGCAGTTTCGAAACCACTTCGGCGCCAGAGTCGTCTTATAGATACCCCTCATTAAATCGCGTGTTATCGTCAAATTCTGTGAAAACACTCCGCCTTGCGGCGCTTTTTGCCTTGTCGGCGACAGCCTTCGGAGCCGGGGAGAGTGTCCTTCTCGACACGATGAGCCAGGAGTTGCAGCGCAACTTCCAGGCCCTCAAACAGAAGGCCGATCCCTCCCCTTACTTTATGGCCTATGAGGTGACCGACCTCGACACCCATGAAGTCGGCGCCACGCTCGGCGTGTTGAACTCGACCGATAATCAGCGCAACCGGTATCTTGACGTTACCGTTCGGGTCGGCGACGAGAAGATGGACAACTATCGGCGCGCGCGCGGCGAGCGAATTCAGTTCACCTCGGGAACGCCGGTGGCGATCGAAGATGTACCCTCCGCCCTGAGTTCGCGTATGTGGCTCGAGACGGACCGCGTATATCGCGCCGCCGCCGACCGCCTGATCCGGATCAAGACCAACCAGCAGGTGAAAGCGGCTGACCGCGATCAGTCGAACGATTTTTCCAGCGAAGAGGCGTACGCGCACACCGAAGCGCCTTTCCGGGCTACTTTCGATGACGCTAAGTGGAAAGAGTCCGTACGCGACTGGTCCCGCGACTTTCGGAGCTATCCTGACCTCCTTTCGTCGAACGTCAGCGTATCGGTGCAGGCGGATAACCGCTATATCGTAAACTCCGAAGGCACAAAGATCGAGCAGGGGCGCGGTTTCGCGCGCATCGTGATTTCCGCCAGCGCGAAAGCCAAAGACGGCATGGACGTCTCCGACTTTCAGACCTTCGAGGCATTCGAGCCATCCGGTTTGCCCTCGCCCGAAGTAGTCAGGGCGGCCGTGAAGACCATCGGCGAGCATGTCGAAGCCCTGACGACCGCGCCGACGGCCGAACCCTTCGTGGGACCGGCGATCTTTTCCGGTCGCGCGTCGGGCGTATTCTTCCACGAGATCTTCGGGCACAGAATCGAAGGCCACCGGCAGAAGGACGAAGCTGAGGGGCAGACGTTCACGAAATCGGTGGGACAGAAAATCCTGCCCGACTTTCTTTCCGTCACCTTCGATCCGACTATCAAACAGATCTCAGGTGTGGACCTGAACGGCTGGTATGAATATGACGACGAGGGAGTAAAGGGAGAGCCCGTCAAAGCTGTCGAAAACGGAGTCCTGAAGAACTTTCTCATGTCGCGTTCGCCGATTGAAGGCTTCAATCATTCGAACGGACACGGTCGCCGTCAGCCGGGCATGGAAGTCGTGTCGCGTCAGTCGAATCTGATCGTTTCCAGTACGCGTTCTGTTTCTGACGAAAAGCTGCGCCAGATGCTGATCGACGAGATCAAGCGCCAGAACAAACCCTACGGCCTCTACTTCGCCGACATCACCGGGGGATTCACGACAACCCAGCGCTCTGGTCTCCAGGCTTTCAAAGTAATCCCGGTGATCGTTTACAAGGTGTTTGCGGATGGCCGCCCGGATCAGTTGATCCGTGGCGCGGACATCGTCGGCACCCCCCTCGCGAGCTTCGCCAAGATCCTCGCGACCTCTGACAAAACCGAAGTGTTCAACGGATACTGCGGCGCCGAATCGGGAAGCGTTCCGGTTTCCGCCGTTTCGCCCGCAATCCTGATTTCCGAGATCGAAATCGAAAAGACGAGTTCCGGTCAGGACCTGCCGCCGCTGCTGCCTTCTCCGTTCAAGGGAGCCTCTGAGTGAAAAACATTGTTATTGCGCTGCTCGCCGGAGCGACGCTCATCATCGCCGCCGAGCAACCCGATCCCGTCCTCAACGCGATGAAGACGGAACTGAAGCGGGCCACCAGTCTCTCACTGAATCAGCTCGACAAGCCATACTTCGTCAGCTATTCGATTGACGACATCCACTCATGGACAGCATCCGCCATGCTGGGCGCGCTGATCTCGGCCAACACGAACACGTTTCGTGTGCCGAACGTCCGCATTCGCGTCGGGGATTATAAATTCGACAACACAAACTTCGCGGGCGGCTTCGGAGGCGGAGCGCGATACGACCTGAGAGGATTTCCCCTCGATGACGATCCGCTCGCCATCCGTCAATTCCTTTGGCTGGCCACCGATTCGGCCTATAAGGGCAGCTTGCAATCGATCGCCCGGAAGCGTTCGGCGCTGCGAAGCGTTACGGTAAGCGAAGAACTTCCCGATTTCTCTATCGCTCCCAAACTCAGCCTGATTCACGAATATCAGCCCGCGCATTTCAACGACCAGGCCTGGAAGGATGAAGTCCGGCGCGTTTCCACTGTCTTCAGCGCGTATCCAGCCTTGCGCACTTCTCTGGTCGAACTGAGCGTCGTGGACGGACTCCACCGGTTCGTGAACTCGGAAGGTACGGAAATCCGCGAGCCGGAACAGGTCGGCTCCGTGCAGATCCGCGCCTCCGCGCAATCTCGCGATGGCATGATCGTCCGTGACGCGCGCGTCTTTTACACCCACAACATCGACAAGCTGATTCCCGAAGCCGAGCTTCAGAAAGCGGCGAAATCAGTTGGCGACACCGTTGTCCAGATGGCGGCGGCTCCAATGGGTGATAACTATTCCGGTCCGATCCTCTTCGAGGGCGTCGCATCGGCGCAGATGATGGCTGAGGTTCTCGGCCGCAATCTGCACATCGCCCGCAAGCCCGTAACGGCCCCCGGCGCGCCGAATCAGATCACGGCGACGGAACTCGAGGGCCGACGGGGCGTGCGCATCATGCCCGAATTTTTCGACGTGACGGACGATCCGTCCGCTCCTATGTTCGGGCACGAGGAAGTCGATGACGAAGGCGTCGCCGATAAGAAAGTGGCTCTGGTGGAAAAGGGCGTCCTGAAGGATTTCCTGCGCACGCGCGAACCCGTCCGCGGTTATAGCGAATCGAACGGACATTCACGCCTCACCAGCGGCGCCGCGGTCCCGACCAATCTGATCATCAAGGCTCGTGAGACGAATTCGATCGAGGACCTTCGCAAGAAAATGATCGATCTCTGCCAGCAGCGCGGATTGAGCTACGGGATCATCGTGCGCCGAATGGATTTCCCCTCTTCGGCGACGGTGGATGAAGCTCGCCGCAACCTGGCCGCCGCCGGATCTTCGGGACGCGCCGTGAGCCTGCCGCTGCACGTTTACCGGCTCTATACGGACGGGCATGAGGAACTGATCCGCGGTGTCCGCCTGCGTGGTCTGAATGCCCGGTCGCTCAAAGACATCCTTGCGGCTGGCGACGACAATGTCGAATTCAACTACCTGGAAAACGGCGCGCCCTTCGCGCTGCTCGGCCTCGGAGCCAGTTCGGCGGAAGTGACCGTTGTCGCTCCGTCCGTTCTCATTGATGACCTCGAACTGACCAAGATCGACGACGAATTACCTAAGCTGCCCGTCGCGCCGCCGCCCGCCTTGTCGTCCTCGTTACGATGAAGATTCTCGGGCGCTACGTCTTCCGGGAAATCCTCGCCAGTTCGTTATTAGCAACGGCTCTCGCGACGTTCATTATCTTCCTGCAGTACATCGCGCCCCTCCTTGAGTTGCTTGTGCGCACGGGGGATGGCGTCGTTTTCCTGAAACTCTGCATCTATACGCTGCCGCCGGTTCTGTTGTTGAGTATGCCGTTCGGCGTCCTCGTCGGCATTCTGATCGGCCTCGGCCGCATGTCAAGCGACAACGAGATGATCGCTATGCGCTCAGGCGGAGTCTCCTCGCGCATTGTGGCGCCCCCGGTGGTCATCTTCGCTATCATCGCGATGTTGATTTCCGGCGCGTGCGCCGTCTGGCTGAATCCGTTAGCAATCCGCGCCGCGGTCAAGCTTGAGAACAAAGTCGGCGCGTCGCAGCTAACCGCTGACGTGGTTCCGCAAGTCTTCCAGGAACAGTTTACGAACGACAACACGGTTCTCTATGTCGACGACAAGGAGAACAGCGTTGGTCCGACAGTCTGGAAGCGCGTTTTCATCGCCGACCTCACGCCGCCCAATGAGCGGAAAAACGCCCTCAAAACCCAGCCAGTCGGTCCCAAGATTACGATGGCGCGCGAGGCGATCGCCGTTCCCGACCCGCTACACAATCGCATCCAGCTGACGCTCACAGACCAGAGCGTGCACGAAGCCCCCTATCACTCACGCGCGCCCTATGGCTCGACCGTCCTTACCCAGAACACTCAGCAGGAAAAGAAGGCGAAAGCTTATCGCGACATGCTCACAAAAGAGCTTGTGGCCTTCATCAAAGCTCAGCCCCGCAAATCGCAGGAGAGCATCGACGCGCGAATCGAACTGCACGGCCGCTTCGCCTTGCCCGTAGCCTGCCTGATGCTCGCTCTGGTAGGTATTCCTCTGGGGGCATCGTCTCGGAAGGGCGGACGCTCCGCCGGATATGTCTGGGGTATCTTTCTTTCGTTCTTCTGCTATTGGCTGGGCTACATCACCCTGACGAGTCTGGCGCGATCCCACTCCATTCCGGCGGAACTCGCGTCCTGGACGCCGGATGGGCTATTCGGCGCCGCTGGTCTTTTTCTCATCGGCCGGATGGAAATGCCCGGCGATCGCGATTTGATCGGCTCTGTCCGCCGCGCCACGGCGGGATGGTTTGCGGGGCTCGCTCGAAGATTCGAACGAAAGAAGAGAGTTCCGAAGATCAAAGCCGCGGGAATGCGGATCGTGCTGTTTCAACTGATGGACAGCTACGTCCTCTCCAATTTCCTGTTGTATTTCGTGTTGTGGCTGGCGGCTTTCGTCACGATGATGCAGGTCTATACGTTCTTCGATCTGTTGAGCGACGTCGTGCAGCACCACATTCCGATGTCGCGCGTCGCCACCTATCACCTGTTCCTCACCCCGCTGCTGATCTACTCTACGATGCCGGTCGCTGTCCTTCTCGCGGTCCTGGTCACCTTCGGCGTCATGACGAAGAACAATGAAGTCACCGCGTTTAAGGCGTGCGGAATCAGCGTTCGCCGCCTGGGAATGCCCGTGCTGATGATGAGCGGGCTCCTCAGCGCTGCTCTCTTCGCAGCCGACTATTCATGGATTCCCACTGCCAACCGCATTCAGGACAACATCCATAACGAGATCAAAGGCCGCCCGCACCAGACCTATCTCCATCCTGAGCGGAAGTGGCTGATCCACGATTACCGGATCTTTTATGTTCGCGGCTTCGACGCCTCGGAAAACATGATGATCGAGCCGTACGTATTCGAAATCGATCCGAAGACTTTCCATCTCACGCGCGAGATCAGCGCCAATCGGGCGCGGTGGCAGAAGAATATCCGCCAGTGGGTGTGGGAGCAAGGCACCGCTCGCGATGTCTGCGGAATCGAGGAGTGCAATCACGTCGATTTCATAGCGACGACTTTTCCCGAGATTACCGAAGCGCCGGATGACTTCCGTATCCCGGTTCAGCAGAACCAACAGATGAACTATAAGCAGCTCGGCGACTACTTCCGATACCTGCAAAACCGTGGCTTTGATACTCAAAAGCTCCAGGTGCAGTACTACGAGAAGTTCTCCGTTCCGGCTTTCGGATTGATCATGGCTCTGATTTCCGTCCCTTTCGGCTTCATGGTCGGTACCCGTGGCGCCATGGCGGGAATCGGAATCAGCATCGGCATTGGAATGGCATATCTCGGTATTGTGAAGCTGTTCGAGCAGATGGGGAATGTGAACTATCTTCCGCCTGAGGTCGCCGCGTGGTCGCCAGACGCGCTGTTTGCCCTGGCGGGCGCGTATTTACTACTACGAACGCGAAGCTGACCCCGGGTGTTGTGTCGATATAATGAACCGAAGGGTTCCCTTGTCTTCATGCTCGATATCCGCAAGAAACTGGAAGAAGAAATCGCTGCGCTGGAGTATGAGCTGCGCAATGAGCTGCCGCGGGAGATTCTGAGGGCGCGGGCTCATGGAGATCTGAGCGAAAACGCCGAATATCATGCCGCTAAAGAGCGGCAGGGCTTCGTCAACGCGCGACTGGGACAGTTGCAGAAGCGGCTGGCGGAGATCGCGATGATCGACCTGAATAAGATTCCCCATGACAAGGTCGGTCTCGGATCCCGGGTGGTTGTGCTCGACGTCAAAAAAGACGAACAGATGACGTATCACCTGGTCACCAGTGAAGAAGCGGACGCCGCGGCGGGCAAGATCTCGACCGGTTCGCCCATTGGCAGGGCGCTGCTGGGCAGAGAAGTAGGCGATACTGCGAAGCTGCAGACGCCCGGCGGCGCGAAGGAACTCGAAATCCTGGAACTGATCACGATCCACGAACTGGCGAAGTAGCGAATGACGGCGTCCCGCGCAATCGGCAAATTCTTCGGCAAGATTATCGGGGCGATTGTCACGGGACTTGCGCTTCTGGGCTTTTCACCCAACCTGCTCACGTTTCTCGGGCTGGTGATCAATATCTGGGCGGCAGTCCTGTTCGCGGCAGGCAGCTTCCGCTGGGGCGGAATCGTGGTGATCGGCGCCGGGCTGTTCGACATGGTGGACGGCCGGGTGGCGCGCGAAACCAACCGCGTCACTAAGTTCGGCGGATTCTTCGATTCGGTTCTCGATCGCTACTCCGATCTTGGCGTTCTTGTCGGCCTGCTGGTCTATTACGCATCGATCAACCGTAATTTTTATGTGGTCCTCACCGCGATCGTCATGACCGGCACGGTGATGGTCAGCTATACCCGCGCGCGCGCTGAAAACACGATTCCGCGCTGCAAGGTGGGCTTTCTGGAGCGCCCGGAACGAGTGGTTCTGATCATCATCGGCGCGCTGTTTAATCGAATGCCGCACGTGCTGTGGGTCCTGGCTGTCCTCTCGAACGTCACGGTCATCAGCCGGATGGTCTACACCTGG
Source organism: Bryobacteraceae bacterium (assembly GCA_035262625.1). Classification (GTDB taxonomy): domain Bacteria; phylum Acidobacteriota; class Terriglobia; order Bryobacterales; family Bryobacteraceae; genus BOG-234. The sequence continues at coordinate 85,042 of DATFSM010000023.1, read as the reverse complement.
CAGGAGACGAAGCGCCTGGAAGACGCCCAGTTGCGCGCTGTGCCCGAAGCGGGCGCACGGGACTACAGCAGGGTCGGGTCCAAACGCGATTAGGTGCGATTTCTCGTTCAGCGTGTTTCGCGCGCCAGCGTTCGTGTGGACAACGAGACAGTCGGCTCGATTGGCGCCGGTCTGCTTGTATTGATCGGGATCGCTGCGGCCGATACCAAGGCTCAGGCCGACTTCCTGGCATCCAAGCTCGTCAACCTGAGGATCTTCGAGGACGCGAACGGCAAGATGAACCTGAGCGCGCTCGAGGTTAAGGCCGAACTGCTCCTGGTCTCTCAGTTCACGCTGTACGGAGACTGCCGCAAGGGCCGGCGTCCCAGTTTCGATGCGGCAGCGCCGCCCGAAGCGGCGCGTAAGCTGTATGAATACGTGACGGAACGGATTCGCGAAACGGGATTGACTACCCGGACCGGCGTCTTTCAGGCTCACATGGAAGTTGCGCTGATCAACGACGGTCCGGTAACTCTTCTTCTGGAAAGCTGACTACGGCCGGTTCAGGTACTTCTCGTAAAGGTCTTTCTGCTTGTTGTCCAGATCGACCGGTTTGCCCTTGATGAAGAGCAGTTTGATCTGAGTCTGAGCTTCGAGGGGGTCGCCGTCCGTCACAACGAGGTCAGCCCATTTGCCTTCCTCCACAGTTCCGATCTGATCGCCGACGCCCCAGATATCCGCCGCGTTCTTCGTCACAGCCTTCATGGCGTCCTCTTTCGACAGACCGAACGCCACTGCCTGCCCCGCCTGGTATGGCAGATTCCGCGAGGCAAGATTGGAGCCGCCGGTCAGAGTCGCGAAGCAGAATTCGATCCCGGCCTTCTGCAGCGCCAGAGGCGTCTTATAGGCCTGATCGTAGTTGCCGTCTTCGGTAAGCGGCAAGGCCAGAGAGGGACCCAGAATTACGGGGATGTTGTGATCCTTGATCTCCTTAGTGACCTTGTACGCTTCAGCCGGGTCCAGCAGGATGATTTTGATCTTCTGCTTATCCGCGAATGCGATGGCGTCGCGGATATCACGCTCGCGGCGCGCCTCGACCAGAACAGGCTCCTTGCCTTCGATCACGGGGATCATCGCATCCAGTCTCAGATCCGGCTTGAATCCCGGCGCTTTCGCGTCTTTCGTCAGTTTGTAACGGTGAGCGCTTTCGAAGAATTCGTTCAGTTCCGCGATCTCTTTGTCATAGGCCTGCTTGAGCGTCGTGTAACTGCGGGCCGCCGCGAACGGGCTCGACGGGTCAGCGTCAATACCCCCTCCGCGCCCTCCCGGAAGGGCAATCGTGGGAAACCGGAGTTGCAGGCCGGCGTGCGGCTTGATGCCCATCTCGTCCGTCGTCCAGCCATCGAGATGAACCAAGGAAACCTGGCCACCGATCAGTGAGCCCTCCGGCGTCGCCGCTACCGTCGTGATGCCGTTGACGCGCGTGACAGGAATGTGTTCACTCGACGGGTTGACCGCAGTGAGCGCGACCAATTGCGGGTTGAATTTGCCGAGTTCCGTGGTGTCTTCGGACTCACGGATCGAGTTGATTTCGATCAGGCCCACTTGGGTCGCGGCGTCGATCATCCCTGGGTAAACCTGCATGCCCTTGGCGTCGATCACCTTCAGATCCTTCGGAACCGAGAGGTTCTTTCCAACGCCGATGATCTTGCCGTTGCGAACAACAACCGATCCGTTCTGGATTTCGGCGCCCGCCATCGTATGAACGGTCGCGTTCTTGAGGACGAAGGAATCGTCAGCGCCGGGCGCAGCAATCAGCGCCGCCGGGATAGCGAACAGAAGAGCGGCCTTCATTGCTGCGGTACCCCCTGAGGCGCGGCGTTAGGTTCACCGCCTGTGTTGTTCGCCGCACCGCGTCCGCCCCCGCCTCCGAACGACCGGTTCTCAGCGGCGGCTTTCTGAATCAGGGCCTTCTTCTCCAGTTCCTTCTTCGGCCTTGCTTCAACGTCCTGATCGAGGTCGAAGTATTCGTGACCGTCGATCCAGACCTTGGTGACTTTGCTGAAATTCGAAAGCGGATGGCCGTCGTAGAGGAGCACGTCGGCATCCTTGCCTACTTCGAGCGAACCGACGCGCTTATCAATCATCAACTGCTTGGCGGGATTGATCGTGATCAGCGAGAGAGCTTCCGTCTCGGTGAGACCGCCGTACTTCACGGTCTTGGCGGCTTCTTTATCGAGATGCCGCATGAGTTCGGCGTCATCGGAATTGAGCGAGGTCAGCACGCCTTTACGCGTGAGGATCGCGGCGTTATACGGAATCGCGTCGTTGGCCTCGATCTTGTACGCCCACCAGTCCGCGAACGTTGAGGCGCCCGTGCCGCGTTCCTGGATCTCCTTCGCGACTTTGTAGCCCTCCAGTACGTGCTGGAGCGTGCGGATCTTGAATCCGTAATCGTCGGCGACATGCAGCAGCATCAGGATTTCATCCTGGCGATAGCAGTGCGCATGAACGAGCCGCTTGCCTTCCAGGACTTCAACCAGTGGCTCCAGCTTGAGGTCCCGGGCGGGCGGAATGGCAACCTCGCCCCTGGCCGTCTTGGCGCGGTACAGATCCCAGCTTGCCTTGTACGCGACCGCATCGTTGAAAGCTTCGCGGATCACATCTTCCACACCCATGCGGGTCGCCGGATAGCGTGCATTAGTGGGCGCCGCGCCGCGTCCACCAGCCGGGTTACCTGCCCGCTTAGGGTTCTCACCGAGCGCGAACTTGATTCCCGGCATCGCGCCCTCGAACTTCATCTCCTCGGCGTCCTTGCCCCACCGCATCTTCATCACGATTGTCTTGCCGCCGATCGAGTTGGCGCTTCCGTGCAGGATATTGGCGGTCGTCACGCCGCCCGCCAAAGCACGGTAGATGGCGATGTCTTCGGGATTCAGAACATCCGGAATTCCGACCATCGAGGAAACTGACACGCTGCCTTCGTTGATCGCCTCGGCCATGATGTGCGAATGGCAATCGATGATGCCGGGCATCACGTACTTGCCGGCGCCGTCGATCACGGTCGCGCCCGGAGGAGCCATGACCCTATCGCCGATAGCCGCGATCTTTCCGTTCTGAAGAAGGATCGACCCCTTGACGGTTCCGTTGGTGATCGTCAGAATCGTGGCGTTCTGAATCAGCACCGGTGGATCGGCCGCAAATGCGGCGACGGACATAAGTACGAATATCGCGAGCCTTCTCATTGAACCGGACCTCCCTGAGCAGAGCCCTGCCCGCCACGGCCCCCTCGGCCGCCCGCCGGTTCGTCCGGCGGCTCGAACTTAACTCCGTCTACAAACACGTACTTCACCTTGCCGCCGCTGAAGATGTCCCCGTCCGCGACGAAGAGGTCGGCGATCTTCCCTTTGTCAACGCTGCCCAAACGATCGCTCAGTCCGTAGATCTCCGCGGGGGAAAGGGTCAATGCCCGAATCGCATCGGTCTGCGAAAGCCCGGCGTCGATGGCTTTTTTGACCGCTCTCATCAGATCCCGAGGAGTCGATACGCCATCCGAATAGAACGCGAACTTCACTCCGCCTTTTGCCAGCGCGCCGGCGGCTGAAGGAGCCTTATCGCGCAGTTCAAGCGTGCGCAGAGGCTCTTCCAGCGTGGGGTCGGAATCAGGCGCCTTGACCGGATATTTCAGGCTCACCAGCACAGGCGTATTCGATGCCTTCAGCACGTCGATATCTCGCCACGCCTCATGACCTCCGTAGAGAATGGCATTCATCTTCATTTCCCTGGCGAATGCCAGCATGCGTTCAATCTCAACGGAGCGCTCGGCGGGCAAAAGCACGCGGTCGCTCGCGAGCACGCCCTCCAGCGTGCGATCGTAGGCAGGCCGCGGAAGACCCTGGGGATGCTTCTCGTAAATCGACTTCGCAAGCTTGTAGTGATCGGCATCGAGGTAGATTTGCCGGACGTACGCTATTGAGCCCATCAGCGAGCCAGGATAGCCGGCTCCAAACCCGCGATTCGTGAGCGTGATCATCTGACCTACAGAAGGGACGATCACCATTTCGCCTGCTCGCTCGCCCGCAAGGCTGATTGCGCTTCCCTGCCCCGCGAAGATGTTGCCGCCCGGGAAAGTGATCGCGACTGCGTATCCGCCGTTGCGAGCTGACTCGATGTTACGGTCGTTCGGGAAGATCTGATCAGCCGCCTTACTGTAGGCGACGTTTGACGGGCGGTCCTCCGGGCCTCTCGCCGGACCAGTTGTCGTAACCGTAACCGTCGCCGGAACGGGAGCGGTCACCGTAGCAGCGACCGGACCACGGCCTCCTCGTCCTCCGGCCGCGGCGGCAACAGGCGGCGGGCTGTTAGTCAGGCCCCAGTTGCTCAAAGCATCGATCATGCCCGGATAGACCGTGAGTCCTTTGCAGTCGATCACCCAGGCGTCCGCGGGAACCGTGACGTTCTCGCCGACGGCCTCGATCAGCCCATCCCGTACCACCACCGTGCCGTGTTCGATCACAGGAGCCGAAACGCGCACAATCCTCGCGTCCTTCAGCGCGTAGGCTCCGGTCTCGGCGCCGTAAGCGCCCGCGACGAATGCCATCGCCAGCGCCACCGGCAGAATACTCGAAAGCTTTCTGTTCATCTTGGGTTTATGTTGTCCTTATGGGCGGGCGGGTTGGCCCGAACGCATCTCTGCATATTAATCCAACTGCCTGTGATCGTCGGGGCGCTCGTTATACTGGTTCGTTTCCCTTCCTAATGGTTACAAAAGTCTCCTATCGCGACGCCGGCGTCGACATCGATGAAGCGGACCGCGCGGTCGGCGCCATCCGCAAGATGGCGCGCGCCACGTTCACGAAAGGAGTTCTGACCGAAATCGGTTCCTTCGGCGGCTGTTTTGCCCTGCCGAAGATGAAGAACCCGGTACTCGTTAGTTCCGTCGACGGAGTCGGGACCAAGCTGAAGATCGCGTTCGCCACGGGGCGTCACGATTCGATCGGGGAGGATCTCGTTAACCATTGTGTCAACGACATCGCCGTTCAGGGCGCTTCCCCGCTCTTTTTTCTCGATTATCTCGCCGTGGGCCGTCTGGAGGCGGGCGTGGCAGCGCAGGTGGTCTCCGGCATCGCCCGGGGATGCAAAGCCAATGGCTGCGCTCTGATCGGCGGTGAAACGGCGGAAATGCCGGGGATGTACGCGGACGGGGAGTACGACCTTGCGGGCGCCATCGTGGGCGCAATCGAGAAGAACAAGATTATCACTGGCGCCAAAGTGAAGGCGGGCGATGCGTTGCTGGCGCTGGCCTCGACCGGGCTGCATACGAATGGCTACTCGCTGGCGCGCAAGCTGCTATTCGACGTTGCGGGGCTGAAGGTCGAATCTAAGATCGAAGAGACCGGCAGCCTCCTCGGGGATGAGTTGCTGCGCGTACACCGCAGCTATCTCGAAGCGATTCGGGCTTTGGCTCGCGCCAAAGTCCTTTCCGGGGCTGCCCATATCACCGGCGGCGGAATCACCGACAATCTTCCGCGCGTATTGCCGAAGGGGCTCGCGGCTTCGATCGATACCGGAAGCTGGCAGACGCCGCCACTGTTCGAGATGCTGCGGAAAATCGGTCAAGTTCCGACCGATGACTGGCGCCGGACGTTCAATCTCGGCGTCGGAATGATTCTTGCTGTTCCGGCGACAAAGGCAGCCGCGGCTCAACGCGCGCTGGCGAGAATCGGCGAGCGGCCGTGGGTCATCGGGGAGATCGTGAAACAGCGGCGTGGTAAGGGCCGAGTGGAGTACCGCTGAGTGCGGCTCGGCATTCTGATTTCGGGCCGGGGCTCCAATTTCGAGGCCATTTCGAACAGCATCGCCCGGCGGAAGCTCGATGCTGAGATTGCGATCGTGATCTCGAACAAGGCTTCGGCTCCGGGACTCGAGATCGCGCGGCAACGGGGCATCCCGATGCGCGTGATTCCATCACAGGGCCTCGACCGTCAGGCCTACGACAAGCTGCTGATCGACGAACTTCGCACCCATGAAGTGGATCTCGTGTGTCTCGCCGGATTCATGCGGCTGCTTAGCGCGGACTTCGTGCGGGCGTTTCCCAATCGGGTGCTGAACGTACATCCGTCGCTGCTGCCCGCGTTTCCCGGACTCGATGCGCAGCGCCAGGCGCTGGAGCACGGAGTCAAGATCACGGGATGCACCGTCCACTTCGTGGACGAGTTTCTCGACTCAGGCCCGATCGTGATCCAGGCAGCGGTTCCGGTGATCGACGACGACACGGTTGAAACGCTCTCAGACCGCATCCTCCTCCAGGAGCACGTAATCTACTCCCAGGCGATTCAGTTGGTCGTCGAGGACCGCGTGATCATTGAGGGCCGACGGGTGCGCATCCGCGAAGAGGGTTAGCTTACTGGCAGGCGGTCAGGATCGCCGTGTTGTAGATGTGCTCGACCGCGGAGCCGCGTGAGAGGTCGTTGGCAGGTTTACTGAGCCCTTGAAGGATGGGGCCGATGGCCGCGGCGCCTCCCAGACGTTCCACCAGCTTGTAGCCGATGTTGCCGGCTGCGAGATTGGGGAATACGAGCGTGTTGGCGCGGCCCGCCACGCCCGAACCGGGCGCTTTCGATGCGGCGATTTCCGGGATGATGGCGGCGTCGAGTTGAAGCTCGCCGTCGATCTCCAGCTGCGGCGCTCGTTCGTGCACCATCCGCAGGGCCTCGGCGATTCGGTTGACGGAAGGATGGGGCGCGCTTCCCTTGGTCGAGAAGGAAAGCATGGCCACGACCGGCTCGACTTCGAGAAACCGCCGCGTAGTACGAGCGGCTGCGATCGCGATATCGGCCAGTTGCGTAGCGCTCGGCTCGATCACAACCGCGCAATCGGCGAAGGTCATGACGCCGGAAGCGCCGAAGCGGCGGTCCGGATGCGCGATCAAAAACGCGCCCGAAATGGTTTCGATGCCCGGCGCGACGCCGATGGCGTGCAGCGCCGCGCGAACGGTCTCAGCGCTTGTGTTAACCGCCCCGCCGACGAAGCCATCCGCGCGGCCCAGCGCTACCATGAGCGCCGCGAAGTAGAGAGGCTTGCGCGCGATGGCGCCCGCCTCGAGTTCCGTGACTCCCTTCGGCGCGCGCCGCGCCGCGTAGTAAGCGGCGCACTCCCGAAGGAGCGGAGAACTCGCCGGGTAGATCGATTCAACACCCAGCACCGTGTTGGCCGAGATCAGTACCGGCTCCAGCAGGCGTTCCGCCTTGAGGCGCCGGGCAGCGGCGACAATGCGGGGATCGTCGCCTTCAGGGAACACGATGCGGCGCGGATTCGAGCGCGCTCGCTCTTTCAAACGTTCCAGCAGCGCAGTCAGGTCGTCAGTCTCCGAGGAACCGGCCGTATTTTCGCAGGCTTTCCACGTTATCGCAAACGGCCTTCAAAGCGGCGGTGATCGGAATCGCGAGCACGAGGCCAGCGGCATCCCACAGGAAGCCCCAGAACATCAGGGAGAAAGTCACGATCAGCGGATTCAGATGGACCCGCGCTCCCACAACGATCGGATACAGGACGTTGAGGGCGACGAGATGCAGCGCGATGACAATCAGGCCGGCGATCAGGAGAGTCGCAGTGGGAGCGCCCGTCGCGAGCGCCGCGAGGACCGGCGGAAGAATCGCAAGGACCAGCCCGGCGTAAGGGATCAGGCTCAACAGGCCGCTGACGACCCCAATCAGGAACGGATATGGCAGGCGGATCACCGCGAACATGGTGGAACTGATCGCGGCGAGTACGAGCGCGAGCATGAAGTTGCCGACAACGAACGCGCGCGTCATACCCGCGATTCCCTGAATGGCTCGGGCCACCGTTTCGCGGTCCGACATTTCGAAGAAACGCAGAAAACTGCGGTAGACATGATCGCGCCAGCTCAGCATGAAGTAGACCAGCAGCGGCACGAAAGACGCCATCGCCACAACCTGATAGAGAGTGCCCAGCTGACCGTAGATGTAGTCGAAGACGGGATTGCGGTCGTTATGGATGCGCACTTCCGGAATTGCTCCGGGGACTGGCGGGGAAGGAACCGGCGGAGCGATGATTTTGCGGCTCTTGCGCACGTTCGCCGGCGGGGGAGGGATCGGTTGTTCCGCGTTTTTCCGAACAGGTATCAGGAGGTGGGCGGTCGAATCCTGCAGGGCCTGGATATGGTCCGACACGCCGCCGATAAACCCCGAGAGGTGCTCTTTGAAAGCCGGAACGTCGCTGGCTACTCCGGTGACCTGGTTGTAGACGGCGAGACCCGCGAGATAGACGCCGAGGAGCGCGACAACGCACACGACGAAGCTCGCCAGCGCTCTCGGAAAGCGAATCCGCACCAGCAGCACGACGAACGGCTCGAGAATAAGCGCCGTGATGATGGCAGCCGCCGCGGTAATAAAGACTACCCGGGCCCAATAAAGGACGCCGATTATGACGCCTGCGGCGATGATGGCTGACGCGTAACCTCGCGTCGGGGCGGCTGCTCTCTCCAGCGGCTCGCCAAGATGCGTCTGGGGGACCACCCGTGCTCCGATTCCGAGCCTAGCACGACCAGGAAATACAATCGAATCGTGGAAGGGCGGGTTTGAGCAAAGCGGCGCGCGTATTGGCGCTCGACCTTGGGAAGAAGCGCATTGGACTCGCCATCAGCGACGATCTCGGCATCACGGCTCAGGGTCTCGATACGCTCGAGCGCCGGGGAAGACGCGAGGATATCGAGTTCCTGCGAAGACTCGCGGCCGACCGAGGCGTGACGTTGTTCCTGATCGGAGACCCATTGCATATGAGCGGCGACGCCTCACGACAGGGCGACTACACGCGCGAGTTCGCGCGCGAACTGGAGCGTAAGACCGGCATCTCAGTGGAGTTCCGGGACGAGCGGTGGACCAGCCGGGAGGCGGAGCGGACGATTCGCGGCGCGGGCGTTGCGAACTCGGACCGGAAGCCAACGATCGACAAGCTGTCCGCAGTCCTGCTGCTGCAGGGATATCTGGATATGCGAGGAGATCTGTGAAGATCCTGCTTCGAGCGCTCGCGGCCGTCATTGTGGTCGGACTGGCGGCGACGGGGTACGTGGGCTACCGATTGAACCAGTCTTACCAGGGCTTCGGGGAGCCGGTATTCGTTGAGTTCCCGCGCGGCACATCGACGTCCGCGATGGCGGCGGCGCTCGCGGACAAAGGCGTGATCCGCAGCCAGTGGGAGTTTCTCGCGGCGCGGGCGCTTCGGCGGACTCATCTTCAGGCCGGCGAGTACAAGTTCGACAAGGCTGCGTCGGCGCTCGAGGTCTATGGCAGGATCGCGCGGGGCGATATCTTCTACGTCGAGCTGTTGGTCCCCGAGGGGTACAACATGTTCGACATTGCGGGAGCGATCGACAAGCTCGAAAACAAGGAACGGCTGCCAGCGCTCAGTTCGGCTGCGTTCCTGGCCGCGGCGCGGAATCCGGCGATGATCCAGGATCTGGACCCGGCCGCGCAGACTCTTGAAGGCTATCTCTTCCCGAACAAGTACCGGCTCTACCGGCACTCGACGGGGCAGCAGCTTTGCCGTCAGATGACGAACGAATTCCGAACCCGCTGGAAGGCTCTGAATGCGAAGGGGAACGTGCATGACACTGTCACGCTGGCGTCGCTCGTGGAGCGCGAGGCGCGGCTTCCGCAAGAGCGCCCGCGGGTAGCGTCCGTCTTTGCGAACCGGTTGCGCACCGGGATGAAGCTCGACTGTGATCCGACGACGGTATACGCGGCTCTGCTCGAGAAGCGGTATACCGGGGTGATCCATCGATCGGATCTGGATAGCCGGAACCCGTACAACACTTACCAACACGCGGGCCTGCCTCCGGGGCCAATCGCGAACCCGGGCATCAGCTCGATTCAGGCTGCTCTGACTCCCGCCGACTCTTCGTACCTGTACTTCGTCGCGCGCGCGGATGGGTCGGGAGGGCACAACTTCTCGACATCGCTAAGCGAGCACGAGGCCGCGGTGGCGCAGTATCACCGTGCGATCGCAAAGTAGGTCCGCAAGGGTGCGGTCCCTGGCAGAGGCTCAGGGATGGGAGCGAATCGGCGAAGCGGAGTGGCTCGTGGCCGCGTCGGCGATTCCCGGCGTTTCGCCATCGGATATTCGAAAGTCAGGAATACCGGCGGAGGCGCCGTGGTCGGGAGTTCGCCATAAGGACTCCGAGGAGCTGGAGACTTCGTTAAACGAGCTTGCGGCGGTCTATGCCGCGCGGCCCGACCTCCGCAAGTTCTGCCGCGCGGAGGTGATCCGTGCGAAGGACCGGGCGAAGCACGCTTCTAAAGCTGAGATGGCGGAGTGGATGCTGGTCTGGCTGGGCGATCCGGCAGTGTTCGCTCAATGGGTGCGACTGCGGCGACTCAGAGCAACTCCTGACGGTTGTTCGCCTCGAGTAACTTGACGATGTCGCCTACCTGCTGCGATCGCTTGCGGGAGGCGACCAGCAGGGCGTCGGGGGTATCGACGACAATCAGGTCCTTGACGCCGAGCAGGGCCACCAGCTTCTTGCCGCAGTCGACGTAGTTCCCCGTGGAGTCAGCGGTCAGCATTTCGGACCTTCCGGCATTCTTCGCTGCGTCGCGAGGCAGGAGGTCATAGACGGCGGACCAGCTTCCAACGTCGTTCCAGCCGAAATCGTCGCAGGCGACCCCGACCACGTTCTTCGCCCTTTGCATGACGGCGTAGTCGATGGAGATGTTCTCGCAGCGCGGGAAGACTTCGGCGAGCTGGGCAGCGAAGTCGGAACTGCGGAACGGCGGAAGGCTCGAGATCAGGGTTGCGGTTTTGGGCAGATACAGGCGGAGCGCGTCGAGGACTGCGCTCGCCTTCCAGAAGAACATACCAGCGTTCCAGTAATAATTGCCCGCCTTGACGTAGCGCTTCGCGGTCGCGCTTCCGGGCTTCTCATGGAACGCCCGCACCGCGACGCACTCCGCCAAACCGGCCTTCGAACGCTTCGGGAACTCGATGTAGCCGTATCCCGTTTCAGCCCAGCGGGGCTGGATTCCAAGAACGGCGATGGACCCCTTCTCCGCTGCCTTGAAGGCGGGACGCAGGAGAGCGAGATAGCGCTTCGGGTTGGCGATGACGTGATCGGAGGGGAACACGCCGAACACCGCTTTCGGATCGAGCGACTGGAGGATGTGGGCGGCAAGACCGATGGCGGGCGCCGTGTTCCGCTGCACGGGCTCAGCGAGGATCTGGTCGCCAGGGATTCCGGGAAGCTGTTTCGCGATCTCGTCGCGGACGAAGTCATTGGTAAGAATCCAGAGACGTTCGGGCGGAATCAGGGGGGCCAGGCGGGCCACCGTGGCCTGGATCAGTGAGCGCTCTTCCTGAATGGAAAGGACCTGCTTGGGATGCTTTCTGCGGCTGCGCGGCCAGAAACGCGTGCCGCGTCCTCCGGCGAGGATCAGCCCGTAGTATTTGGATTTCGGCATAACGGGCGATCGCCCGAAAGCTATTGTACGGGGTAGCTGTGAATCAGCTTGAGAGTGCGGCTCCAGCGCGTCTTCGTCGGAAAGTGGATGATGACGTCTATCAGGTGCGGAATCGTGACCGCCGGATTCGAGAGATCTTCGGTGCTTGCTTCGTACGACCAGTAGATGACGAGCGGCTTTCCGATGATGTTCTCGCGCGGGACGAAGCCCCAATAGCGGCTGTCGAGCGACTGGTCGCGGTTGTCACCCATGGCGAAGAAGTAGCCGGGCGGCACGACAACATCGCCGCCCTGGACGTTGTGCTCGAGCATTGCCTGAGCGGGCGGAAAGAGTGGGGTGTTCGGGTCCGAAGGGAAGTTGTCGCGGTAGGAATCGATGTAGTCGAGTTTATGGACGACATAGGGCTCGTTGAGCGCGTGGCCGTTGAGGTAAACCTGCTTGTTCACCAGATGCAGATGGTCGCCCGGAACGCCCATGACACGCTTCACGAAGGTCTGCTTGATGTCCATGGGATAGCGGAAAACGATGATGTCACCGCGCTTCGGATCGGCATACGGAAGAATGTGCTTTGTGACCGCTCCGCCCGGCGCGAACGCGAGTTTGTCGACCAGGAGGTGATCGCCGACCAGCAGCGTGTCCTCCATGGAACCCGTTGGAATGACGAAAGCCTGCACCAGCGTGGTGGTGCCGAACAGGAGAAGGATGATGGTGACCGTCCACTCCGCTATGAATCCGCGTTGCGGTTCGGCCTTCCCTTTGGGCGATGGCTCGGTATCCGCGGGAGGCGCGGTTACGGTCTTTGAACTTTCCACTTTTTTCTATTGTACCGGGGTCGCGGCTACTGTACCGGATAACTCCGCACAAAACGGAGGGTTCGGCTCCAGCGAGTCTTCGTGGGGAAGTGGATCGCGATATCGAACACGTGTGGGAGGTTGACTGACGGGTCCGTCAGTTCTTCGCTCGGAGCGTCGTACGACCAATACACGAGCAGCGGTTTTCCGACGATGTTTTCGCGCGGTACCAGACCCCAGAAGCGGCTGTCGTCCGATTCGTCTCGGTTGTCGCCCATCGCGAACACGGCGTCCGGCGGGACGACAAGATCCCCGTTCCGGACGTTGGCCGCAAGCATGGCTGCGGCTTCTGGCCGGAGGTTCGGCCAGGCCCCGGCGGGGAAGGTATCGCGATAGGGGTAGATGAAGTTCGTCTTGTGGATCACGTACGGCTCGGCGATCGGGTGACCATTGAGGTAGACTGTCTTGTTTTCCAGGCGGATGCGGTCCCCCGGCAGGCCCATGGCGCGCTTGACGAGGTTCTTGTTGAGGTCAAGCGGATAGCGAAAGACGATGATGTCGCCGCGATGGACGTCTTCATAGGGGAGCGTATGACGGGTCACGGAACCGGCGGGCGCGTAGGCGAGGCGATCGACGATGACGTGGTCGCCGACAAGAAGGGTTCCCTCCATTGATCCGGTGGGGATGACGAAGGCTTGGGCGAGGGTGGTCGTGCCGAAAAGAAGGAGCACGAAGGTCACGGCCCATTCGGCGATAAAGCCACGCTGTTCCGGGGGTTTCGTACCGTTCATAGCGGAGGTTACGAAGGAATGACGGATCTGGTTCGCAGTTACCTTCGCTGCTATCCTTGAAAATTCGTGACCCATCACTCGCGTAAGCCTCTGTATATGGTGGTCGGCTGTACGCTTTTCGCTTCAGCAGCGCAGGTTCTGCTGAAAGTCGGGATGCTACATTCGTTTCCCGCGTTCGATCCGTCGCATCCGTTTTCACTTCTGGCGGCGATCCTGGGGAACCTGCCGTTGGTAGTCGGTTTCTGTTTCCACGCCTGTAACGCGCTTCTGTTGATCCTGGCCCTGAAGGATGGAGAACTTTCGGTGCTGTGGCCGGTTTATGCGCTCTCTTACGTGTGGGTGGCGCTGCTTTCCATGCGGTTCTTCGGGGACCACATGAACTCGTGGAAGGGCGCTGGCATCGCGCTGATTATCCTGGGCGTCGGGTTGCTGGGTAAGGCTAGTCAGCCAACGAGGGCGAAGCAGTGAAGACGCCGGTCAGTTCGATGCTTCTGGTGATCGGGGCATCGTTCATCGGATCGTTCGGCGCGGTGTTTCTGAAAATGGGCGCCGGCAAGCTACAGCACGGCATCCGGCATCTGATCAGCCTGCGGCTGGCGATCGGGATTGCGCTGTTCGTGGCGTCGAGCGTCCCGTTTTTGATTGCGTTGAAGCATGGCGAGCTTTCGGTGCTGTATCCGATGGTTTCGTTCAGCTATATCCTCACGCTGTTCTGGTCGAAAATCTTTTTTGGCGAGCCGATTACCGTGGGGAAGATCGGGGCGATCGGGGTGATTTTGTGCGGGCTGGTCTGTATCGGGCTTGGGGCTCAATAAGGTATCGCGGGCTGGCTGATTCGGTTCGGTTTGTTCAGGACGGACGCGCCAGCTTCCGATGATGATTCTGGCATCGGTTCCAGGCGGGAGCCAACTTGAGTTATCGAGCGTGCTGGGCAAAAAGGCTAAACTGCGGTCGTCTGTAGACTTCTGAAACTCACGGGATTCGTCTATGAATCTTGTATTTCCCGGCATTCGCGAAATAGGGCAGACCAAGGCCCGCCCTTTTCTGCGCATCAGGCTATTGGCCGTTACTGAATTCCTGATCGATCTGGAGTTTCTTGGTGGTCAACGTATACGTCGCTGCGGTCGTATTTCCGAACTCCGTACCAAACTCGACACCGGCGAGTAACCAATTGGAACTGACTCCCGCGGTAGCTGCTCCAGTATTCAGAAAATCGAGCAGATTAAACCTTACATCGCCCGATGAGATCTGACTGTCACGCGGAAAGAAGAGGATCTCATGCCCCGGGCCCGTTCCCGTCGAGTATTCGTTAAAAACCATGAGGACCATTTTGTTGTTTACAAATACCGGTTCGGTCACGGTACCGACAAAATGTCCCGCGGGAGCCCATGAGAATTTGAAGTACGGCAGGACCATGATCTCAACTGCGCCGCTCAATCCGCTGGCGTATCCGGATGTCGGAATCAGGTACTCGTCAAATCCGACGTTAAGGTCGCCAGGCGCCGCGCCCGCGATTGACAGAGAATAATCGACATCCACGAACAGCGAAGTCATGGCGCCAAGCTGCAGCGGAAATGTAAGGGGTTGCCCGTCCATGTGGTCACCATACGGATCATGTCCGACAAAAAGGAAAGGGTACCCATTGACGCCCGCGGAAACGAGGTTCGACAGGTTGACGGTTGTAACGACCGACCCGTTGGCAGCGTACTGCATCTGAATCGAACCGACGGCGTCGGAGTTCACTCCCCAGGGATTTGGGACCAATTGCCAGATCGGCCGATATGAGCACTTGTCCCAGATGACAGGGCTCGTCGCAGTGTTCCCTGAACTCGTCCCGGTTGCGGCGACACCCAGGGTGAGAGAGCCGTCGCTGGTGGTATGGCCAGCGAAGGCTACTCCTGAGAAAATAAGAGGTGTTACGAGAAGCGGCGTGAGTCTGAGCATGTTCGTGTTCTCCTCTTTCAGCGCCGCCGCCTCTTGAGCCGGCCGACGGCTGCTTTTCTTATCGGATTGGAGCCCGAAATCTTTAGGTCCGAGCGGATGGTCCGCTCGAATTCCCGCCCGGAAGCCGTGCGAGGTTTCGACGAAACTATCCACTCGCGGCGTCCGATACTACAAAAGTGCGCGAAACCGACGTGAAATTGGCCTAAAGTGTTGGGGAGTATATCACGAACTGTTGGAGATTTACTGCGCGAAAACGCTAATTACGCATGCGACCTTCCGTAAACTCGAGAACCGCAGGAGGGTTAATCTGTTATGAAATCGGGAGTTGGAGAATTGTGTGTCGTATCCCTCGCCAGCGTGTGCAGAGAAAGACGACCAAGGAGGCTATCGCGTCATCGCGAATATCCCACCACTCAAGAAAGCACAATTTCAGTAAGGAATACTGCCCGCACTCCAGGATGACCCCCAAGAGCGCCACGCCAACAGCGGCGAGCGCCTCCTGTGAGGGCGTCTCCGCGATCAATATCAACAGTAGAGTTGTGGAACCAAAGGCTGCGAAGTGGAATAGCCTATGCGGAAGGACGGGGCGACCTTCGGCCATAGCGGAAGGGGGATTCGTTGTTCCGATTGCAGTCTTCGTTGATCCTGGGAGAAAGGAAAGAACGATAAGGCAAATGACCCACCAAGGAGCAAGCTTTAAGAGAAACGCGCGAGAAACCATCTAGATGGTATTACTTTGCTCCAAAAGCGTATTTTTGATTATATCAGACTGGCAAAGGCACCCAGGCATCCGGAAGCTGCTGGGCCAACCTAGGGAGTCTGCCCGTTCTTCCGGTAAGCGTTATGGTTTGCCCTGAAAGTTTCAGCGTGTCGTGGTAGCGACGATCGCCGCTACCATCGCGATCTTGTGATCCGTGCCCAAGTGGCCGGCGGGCCTCCTCGCGCTCAGGAGGTTGGCATTGAGACCCTGACGCGGAGCGCCTCGCGCCCTACGTCAAAAATCTCACCGGTACTCAGCGTGCGTGGCCCCATGAGAAAGCGGAATCCCAAGGGCTGCCGAGCGACAGGGCGTGGCGGCAGATCAACCACGCGATCACCGCGCAAATCATCGTGGCGGTTGCGACGCCGTCTTGCCTGATGACGGAAACCCGAAATCGGCGCTGGATAATGGCGACCAAGAAATAACGGCCAAGTTCGCCGGCCGCGATTGCGCCGATCGCGCCGGGGAAGCCGTACAGTAGATATCCGGCGGGGACGCCAAGGCCAACGAAAAAGAGCTTGAGCCCGGTTGCTACGCTGTTGTACACAGGTTGCCGAAGTCCAAGCAGCACGGCCTCGTTAAGACTGGAGAGCGCGGATACCCACGTCACAGCAAGCAAGGAGGCCAGCATCCATCCGACTTGGGCGTACCTTGCGTCGTAGACAACTCTTACAGCCACATCCGCCCACGAAATCGCCGTGGCCATTAGTACGGCTCCCGCGAGGACGAATTTTCTCCGTGTGGCAGCGAACTCCGCGGCCGGTTCGCCGTCACCTCTGTTCCTTGCGCCGGCCAATAACGGGAAGACCAGCTGATAGCTGACCTTCGACGCCAGCGTTGCCGGAAGGTCGGAAATCGTGCGCGCCAGGCCGTACATTCCCAATAGCGCCAGCGGAGCCACCTTGCCTAGATAGATGCGGTCCAGGTTTGTCGACAAGTACAGGACAATCGAGTACAGCAGGATCCACTTTCCAAACCGCGCAATCTCTTTGACGTGCGGCCAGTGAAGCGTGAACCCGTGGGCCGGATGCGGCAAAAGGAAGCTTAGGGCGGATCGGATAGATAGGGAGAGAAGAGCTCCGAGAACCAGCGCCCAAACGCTTCGAGTGAGAAACGCGAGAGTTAGGGTTGCAAAGAACGCGAGCAGTTCAGAACTCAGTTCGAACAGGTTGCGCCTCTTCACGTCGAGATTCTTGACCAGTCCAAAAATCGACGTCGAGGCCAGCGAGTTGGCAAGCGGAGCCAGGCTTATGGCCAGCATGATCCCGCGATCGATCCGGTAGAACGTCGCGAGCGGAGACGCGATACAAAGGAAGACAAGGGTGAGAAAAACGCCTCTCAAAATCTGCAGCGTCCAGGCGGTATTCGCAAAGAGTGGTTCGTTGCCGTGCTTGCTCGTGACTACATTTTGTTCGATACCGAGATCAGCCAGGAGTTCAACCCCATAGCGAACGCTGTTGACGACGACCATGATGCCGAACATCTCGGGGACGAGCAGTCGCGTCAGGACGGCGTTCGAGGTCATCCTGATAACACTCGACATCCCATAGCCGCCGATGACCCATCCGGCGCGCGACAGAATACCCGAAGAGCTCTTAATCGGGGGCGTGCATTTAATCGCGTTCGGCGCCGCCGTGATATCGGCGCTAACCGGCAATGTTTGCGCGCTCACGCTCAACCCCCTGAACTTGGGCGATGCCGCCATATGCCGGCATCCGACGCGCCGCGGCGGCGTAGATCTCCATAAACCGCGCGCGAGTCGCGTCGAATGACACACGCTCACGGATAAAGGTGTGGAACTTCCGTCCCTCGTTAACCACCTCGCCTGGCGATGCGAACCAACGCGCCAAGGTTTCCGCGAGGGCCGGAACATCGCCGAAGGAAAGCTTGTTCGGCATGACCACGTCTGGCGGAACGGTGTCGCGGGAGCCATCGACGTCGGTGAGTAAGCTGGCGACGGACTCGGCGGCCGACTCGACCACAACGTTAGGAAATCCCTCCTCTTTGCTCGTAAGAACATTGAACAGGCTGGTTCGAATTCGCTCGGGGACATTGGCGCAATACCCCGGAAACCGGACGAGCCCCTCCAGTCCGTCCGCCTTCACCTTCGCGAGTAGATCCGCTTTGAGGTGGCCTTCTCCGTATATGTCCAACGTCGCGGTGACGCCCTGATTTCTGAGAATCCGCCACGCGTCGATCAGGTGAACGTGGCCCTTCACGGGCTCCAGACGGCCGACCGAAATTGCGCGGGAGCATATCTCCCCATCGATTCGCCTTGGGAGCGGATCTGAGACGGCGAACGGATACGGGTTGAACGCCAAGTATTGGTCCCGCGCATTGGTATGGGCGCGAAGGTAATCCATAACCGAAGGACTCACTCCAGTAACGGTGGGCGGACACAAGGCGGAGAAAATCCGGGATTTGCTGTGGACAATGTGCGCTGTGTAAAGAACGGAAGCGCCGTGGATTGGCCGCAGCATGTTAGCAAGACAGCCGAGCCGCCTGTGGTGAGCGTGCACCACATCGCAGCGGATTTGACTCAGCCAACGAACAAACCGTGCGGACTCTGCGACAAGCGCAACGCCACTGCGAAACAGATCGAACCGGCGATAACGCCCGGCGGGCATCCACGAAATGTCTTCGACGGGCGTCACTCCGCCCGCAGTGGGCGCGCCGCCGCTCGCGAGATAGAATTCCATCCCGGAACCGTACATGGCGGAAACCAGTCTCTGGATTGCAACGGCCACGCCGCTGCTCCTGTAGTAATTGTCGGCAAGGATACAAACATTCATATGGTGTGCACTGGAAATGAAGGATGGCGTTCGTCGCACCTGCGGAGGCCGCGGGTTGCTCGTCGCGAAGTCCGCTTACCGCTAACCACCCTGAGGCAGAGCGCTCGCCGTCTGTTCCGACTTCCACGTACGCCACACGGTGTTGATAAATGACAGATTTCCAAGAAGATAACGTCTCCAGAGCCGCCGTGGTTCGACAGCAAGTCTGTAGAGCCACTCACATCCGATGTTTTGAATCCACAGCGGCGGACGGCGGAAATATCCGGCGAGAACATCGAATGCGGCACCATTGCCCATCACGATTTTCAGTGGGAGGTCCATCGCAAACTCCTCGATCCAGTACTCCTGCAGGGGCGCGCCGAAGCATACGACCAACATGTCGGGCTCGGCCTCAACGATCTGCCTGCGAACTTCGGCGACAACGTCCGGATCGAACTCCCGCCCCATCGGAGGCCGGGAGGTCCCTGCGATCACGAGCCCGGGATATCGGGCCGCGAGCACACGGGCGGCGCGGTCCGCTGCGCCATCACACCCGCCGAGCAGGAAGATCCGGAGGCAGCGGCTGGCTCCTTTTTCGCAGATTCGAAGCATCAGATCCAATCCGACTACCCGACCAGGAACCGGCCGCCCCAACAAGCGCGAGGCGAAGACGACTGAGATTCCGTCTGCCACGTTGAGGGTAGCGCGCCTGGAAATAGCGGCGAACCTAGGCTCCGCACAAGCAAGATTGATGAACTGCGCGTTGGATGCCATGATGATGGCGGGGCTGGTTCGGGGCAGGCGCAGTTCCGCCATCACACGATCAGCGGCGCCGTCGATTGTCACCCGATCTACGCGTACCGGCCCGACAGTCAGGTCGTAATTCTTTTTCATTATGTTTGTTCTATTCGTTCAATTCGTGGAGATTTATTGCGGCCGATGCGATAGGACACGTTGACGCACCGTATTGCAATAAGAGAGCGAGAATCGCGCTGCGCATCGCGTTCCCAGCAGGCGGCTGGAGCCCGCATCGACGATCTTTTGCGCAACGAGTTGCGGTAGGGTCCAGATCATGAGGCGAGCTATGCGGAGGGACGCGAACAGGAGCGGGGTTCGAACGCCGAGCACGGAAAGCTCGACTTCGGCCCGTACCGCACCCCCGCGCGTAGCGGCCGATAGCAGAACCTCGGGCGTCATTCGGTCTTCCGGCACGACGTGGTAGATGATCGCGTCCGGGGCAGTGACGATCTTCGCCCCCTGGCGGTCCGCGCGCAGGAAGAACTCCATGTCTTCCCCGCGGCGAAGCGTCTCCGAAAAGGCCCCGATCTTCTCGAACAACATCTTTCGGATCAAGACATTTCCGGTCCCGACGGCGGTGGGCATTGGATTGAGCCATCGGCGCGGGTCAAGGCTGTCGCCCCGGCGACGATGACGCAGGAGAGGGTTGTCGCCAACGGTCCGTCGAATACTGAGCGGCAACGGGCGCCCCGAAGCGACGGGCACGCAAGGCCCCGCAACGCAATCAGCACCAGTGCGCTCGGCCGTGGCCCTCAGATTTACCAGCCAATCTGCGTCAGCAAGCTGATCGTCGTCGAAAAAGGCGATCCAAGCGCCTCGCGCGTGGCGGACGCAGGTATTGCGGGCCGCCGCCACACCGACATTCCGGGCATGCCGCACGTACCGGACCTCGACGGCGGCGCCGGAAGACGCTTGCGCGACGACTGCCCCAGTATCGTCGGGGGACGCATCATCTACGACGACTATGTCATATGAATGCCCGGGCGGAGGCGTGAGTTCGAGAAGTGAGCGCAGGGCCGAGCCGAGCATATGTTGACGGTTGTAGGTACATACCGCAACGGTAATATGATTTCCAAAATTCATTACAAATCCAGTTAAAATCTCGTTCTGATGGGCATTCCCACACGCTCTCCGAGCGCATCCGAACGCCACGGCTCCAGACGCAGGACTAAGCTTCCGACGGGGGCTGAATCGTACTCCGTTATGGCGTTCTCCCTAGCCTCCAATTGCGAGGGGATAGCGGCGTAGCCATTAGTGCTAGCGCGCGAGCGCAGAGCTATGCTCAACACTGTGATGGTGAGGGCGAACCCGGGAAAAGTAGGAAGAATCGAGAGAGACTCCGTTGTCCCGTGAATGCAGAAAAATACGATCAGGGCGGCCCAAGGTCCATACTCGTCCCCGCCCCGGAGGAACTTCGCGGACGCGCAAATGAGGCAGCCGAGGAGCAGCGCCGCGAAGAGGACGGCGCCTGGAAGACCCAAGGCGAGATATTCGTCCAGGTATGCCGAGTGAGCATGCGCTGCGGTCCAGTGCATGTCCTCCGTTATGGCCTCCACCCTTTCCGCGGTCCAGAAGCTGCCGAATCCAAAGCCGAGAACCGGGCGCTGCGCTGCCCACTTCAAGCACTCCTCCCAGATCACGGTGCGGCCCGTCAGTTCGGAGACATCTCCGACATCCCGCTCTTCGCGCATCGCGTGCGACACGGTGGCGCTCGTTCGCTGAATCCAGTCCGGGCAAAGAGCCCCTACAACCGCAATGGAAGCAGCAAAGAACGCCAAAGCGATGGTAGCCGCGGTCGGTTTCCTATACCATCTGCGGGCGATCGAAAGCAGCGCGGAGAATGCCAAGGCGGCGGTCAACGCGAGTAACGACGTCCTGGAACGCGTGAGAAGCAGAAACACGAGAAAAGCCGCGGCGGCAACCGCCAACCCGATTCGCCGCAGACGTTTGACACCCGGCAGGCCCCAGAGGACAAGAATCGCTGCGGCCGCAAGCGTGGCGCCCTGCACGTTGGTATCTACGGTACCCGCAAAGCGCCCTCCCACGCCGAGAAAATCGAAACCACCACGATAAATCTGGTTCGCGAAGCCAATCGCGAGATTCATTCCCGCGAGCCAAGCGATGAAAGCGCCACGTGCCCACGATTCGAAGCGCGCCACAACACCCGCGCAGAACAGCGCTTCCATGCCGAACCCAAGTTGGCGCCGCGCGGTGACGAACGGCTGATCAGCCCAAAACGCACTCACGCAAACCCAGGCCGCGTACATGACGAGGATGGGCTTGATACCGCGGCTCAGGCTAAGACTCCTAGAACCCCTCAGGAGAAAGACGCCGAGTGCCCCGAGAAGCAGGCTGGCGACTTGATGAAGCATGTCGCCCGCCTGTGCGCTCGCGATCATACCTTCGGCAGCAGTTCGTTCGTCCAACGAGTTGACCGCTAAGTGGTGCTGTAGAAATAGCAAGAAAATCCAACTCAGGAGCAACAGGGGCATTGAAATACGGACCGAGGCCGCTTTTTCCGCCGCGTTCTTCGATTCCGCTCCCGATCCGAATTGGGCTGCGTGCTCTGCCATTGGCCCCTTACATTGCCCCTTCGTGACGCAGTACAGCGGGCAGCGTGCGCAGCAGGATTGACAGATCCAGCCGCAGGGACCAAGAGTCGATATATTTCAGGTCGAGTTCCATCCAACGTGTGAAGGTGGTGTTGCTGCGGCCGCCAATTTGCCAGAGGCACGTCAACCCCGGGCGCACGCTGAACCGGCGCATGAGCCACGCCTCGTCGAAGCGGGAAACGTCCCGCACCGACATGGGGCGTGGGCCCACCAAGGACATGTCTCCCTTCAGCACATTCCACAGTTGCGGCAGCTCATCAAGGGATGTCCGGCGGAGGAAGCGGCCGATGGGCGTTACTCGGGGGTCTCGCGCGATTTTGAAAATCGGACCGGATTTCTCATTCATGCCTTCCAACTGGTCCTGAATCGCTTCGGCGTTTTGCACCATGGTTCGGAACTTCAGCATCCGGAAGCGCCTCCGGTTGAAGCCATATCGTTCCTGCACAAACAGAACAGCGCCCTGGCTGGTGAATCTGACCGCCGCGGCAATAACCAGCAGCAGCGGAGCCAGGAGGATGAGGGCCGACGCCGAGCCGATTATGTCGATCCAACGCTTTACGAAGATGCGAAAGTCGTCGTGCACGACCTTAAGGCTGACGACCGGGGTCCGGTCGTCAGGCTGGAATTCGGGCCGCGCAAGGCCGAGTTCGAAGATATCGGAGCGGTACTTCGCCTCTACACCAACACGCTCGCATGTCGTAATCGTCGTCTGAATCTGGTCGTAGCAGGACTTGGCCGGCAAGGCAATGACAACCTCGTCCACTGGCCGCCCCGTAAGAATGGCTTCCAGATCATCCAGCGTTCCGATCATGCGCTCGCGAACCTGCGACGGCACCGAGTGACCGTTCGGTGAGTCGACGAAACCCAGCACTTTGGCGCCGCTGCGTTGCGGCGCGCTTAGATGCTCGAAAAGGTCAAGCGCGCGCGGACCGCTGCCGACGATGATGGTTTCTCGCAGACCCATGATGGATCTGCCGATCCGCCGCGAGATCGCGCCCGCCAGCAGTTGGGAGACCACCCCCACCGTAATTCCGACCGGCAGGAAAGAGGCTGCCACACCGGCGACCGGCGTTGCCCCCGTGGAGAGCGAAACGAGCAGGCCGACTGGCGCAGCGCATAAGACTGCCTTGGTTACCCGAGACAAGACTGTCCGGAGCCGGCGTGGAGACGAAATACCAATAAGCCCGAACGCGTGGAACGAGGCGGTCCAGCCAGCGACGAACAATGCCATGACGATCACATTTTTGACGGTGACCCGCATCGCCAGGAAGTCGCCGAGGCCGTTCGGCATCCGATGGATATTAAGCCCCGTGAAGATCGCGGCGAGCACCGCCGCCGCGGCGGCAGCGTTCAGGAGTAATTGCACACATGTAGCTATCGAGTTTTTCGCGCGAATCATTGCTTGTCCGTGAAAGGGAAAGATCTATGGCCTGATTAATGGCCCAGCGGATTCCAATAAGCACCGACGCTGGTCCACTTCACAAAACGTTCGATTTTGCTGATCCTGTTTTGCGGGACGACAAGTAGGTCACCGGGGCGAAGGTCCGCCAGCGGTTCCGGGGCGGATTTGGGATTCATCAGAATTTTGAGGTCAAGGATTTCGGCCCTGGCCAGGTCGCCGTTCACCCTGCGGTAGAGGATTACTTCGGAGTGCTTGGCGCTTGCGCTTTTGAAGCCGCCAGCCATTGCAATGGCCTGAATGGCCGTCACCTGCCCCCGCATTTCGAACTTGCCGGGATTAGTCACTTCGCCGCCGACCATGAAATACGGCTTTTCAAAATCTTTGAGGGCCAGCGTGATTTCCGGATCCTTCAATCTGTCGGAGGCCTTCGCGAGTATCGCGGTTTTTGCCTGGTCCAGCGTGAGTTCCTGCAACTTGACGTCGCCGACGACCTGGAGAACGGCAAATCCATCCGGCTGGATCGTCACCGTCTGGTCGAATTCCGGCGTGTAGCGGTAATGGACTTCTATGACGTCGCTCGGCTGAAGCCGATAACGGGGGTCGCGGTCCGCGAACCCCGCTGTCTGGCACAGAGCGGACGCGGCCAGAAGTAAAGGTAAGGTTATGGAAACGATTCGCATGTATCTCTATCTCCTCTAGATCAAAACGCAGCCGACCAAATTGACACCCGCCACATTCAGCCCTCTTTGTTCGCGCTGAATCTGCTGTTTCGTAGTACGGCCTGCTTCGACGACGAGAACTGCAGCGTCCGCTTTGACAGCAAACTCTGCCGCTCCGGCTCCCTCCGTGCCGGAGCAATCCAGCAGGACCGCGTCGAACTTACGCCGTAACTCGCCGAGCCATTCCGATTCCGTGGCAGGGGCTATTGGGCGGTGGAAGAATTCGACGGAGCCATCCGGCGTGGCTGGCCAAAGCCAGACATTCGGATATTCGCCGGGAACACAGTTGGCGACGGCCGGCATCCGGTCCGCTTTGGCCAAGCGTTTCACCTGAACAATAACCGTTCGCCGGCCGGAAGCGGCCAACTCCCGCGCGATTCCCGCGCAGGCGGTGCCAGCCCGCGGGCCAGGACCGATATTAATGACGGCAAGAGCTGAACGATCGCGGAAAGCCAGATGAATCAGTTCGGCGTAATCGCCTGTGGGCGTCGCCGTCCACGGCTGCGAAGGAGCGGCCGGCCGCAACGCCGTTTTTTCAAAAATCAGAGCGTTTCTACTCATCAATATCCTGTTAAACGAAGTGATTAAAATGCCAGCAGTACAAAAGCGCCGATCGCCAGCAATACCATCGCGCCGGCAATACAGGCTGGCCGCAGGGACGGGCGAGTTTGCGTAAGAGCCAACGAAGCGCCGATGCCGGACCCAGCTATAGGCGCGGATGTCTCACGACGCGGCGCAGCCGGAGCTTCATAACGCAGCCCCAGATCGTGGCATGCCTCCGCGACTTGCTCCAAGCCGACCTGACGCTGGTTCATCGCGTAACCCACCGTGAGCGCGTTGAAGCAGATGGTATTGACTATGCGCGGGACGCCCCCGGAAGCAGTGGCAATGGCTTCGATCGCCGGCGGCGTAAAAACCCCGACAGAGCCTCCCGCGGTCTTCAGGCGGTGGGCCATGTATTCGCGGACTTCGCTATGGCTCAGCGGAGCCAGGCGCGAAATCACATTGATACGTTGGCGAATCTGTTCGCAATCGGCGCGCTCCAGCGTCTCCAGAATGCGGGGCTGACCCGCAAGGACGATCTGAAGCAGTTTTCCGTCGGGCGTTTCGAAATTCGAAAGAAGGCGCACCGCTTCCAGAGTGTCGCGATCCAGATCCTGGGCTTCATCGAGAATTACGACGCAGGTCTTGCCTTGTTGGCGACATTTCAACAAATATTGATAGAAGACTTGCTGATTCGCCGCAGGAGAACCGGCGGTCTCCAATCCGAAACTTGCAAGAATCGATTGGAGCACGGTCGACCTGTCGTAACACGGGTTCGCCAGGTACGCGATATGCGCAGTGTCTTTTAACATGCGAACCACGCTGAACAGAACGCTGGTCTTTCCCAGCCCCGGAGGGCCCGCGAGCAGCGCAAATCCGCGCCGCTGCTGGATGGCGTAGAACACCGTCGCGACAGCCTCGGCATGTTGAGCGGTTCTATAGAAGAATTGCGGATCCGGCGTGACTCCGAACGGCTCTTCCCGCAGGCTGAAATGAGCGTGGTACATGTTCGACTAGTCGCCGCAGGACGTAGCTAATACAGGCAATGCGGTCAGTTCTTCGAGTTCGGCTGGCTGGTCAATGGTATTGCGCAGGTACTCGGCGGCAAATGCCAGTCCCAGACTCAGCAAGCAGGCCAGCAGACCACCCAAAGCCAAATTCAGCCTCACGTTCGGCTTGGCTGGCACATGCGACTCGATGGGGTTTTCCGCGATTGCTACGTTCGCAATTTTTTGCTGGTCGAGAGACTCAGCGATCCGCGCTTCCTCGGTCTTTTTGGCGTACAAGAGGTAGTTGTCTTCGGCTTCTTTCTTTTCCCGCACCAGATCGTCAAACGGTTCCGAGGCGTTCGCAAGCCGCAATAGCCGAGCCTGGTAGATTCCGGTCTGACGAGCGAGTTCGTCGCGACGCGATTCGAGGCCGGAGAGATCTGCCTGCGCCTTCGCGAGATCGATCTCCAGGGTCTCGTGAACCGGATTGACGTCGGTCGTCTCTTCCAACCCGGTCAGCTTAGTAGCCTTGTCCAACGCTGCGCGCGTGTCCGCAATTTCCTGATCCGCTTCCTGCACCAGACGGTCGTCGGGCCGGAACTTCGCGAGCAGCTGGGTACGGCGGTTCTGCAACTCGGCCAGCATCGTGTGCAGTCGCTCGACGGAGTACTGGTTGGTCGATGTGCGGGCCTGTGTGACCACGCGGGGCTTCGATTCGCTGAGTTTGCCGCGCAAGCCGTCGATCTTCTGGCGGCACTCGCTGATGGCTGCTTCGGTCTGCCGCAGAGCTGACTCAAACTCAGCCGACTTCTGGAGCGTAACATCCTTCTGTTGGTCCGGCATCACGATGTTTTCGTGATTGCGAAACGCGGCCAGCCTGGATTCCGCATCTTTCAGCGCGTCTTCATAGCGTCCCGCCTGACCTTTGAAGAACTCATACGTGCCGGGCGAGCCATGCACCTTGAGATGCTGCTCAAGATACAGGTCCGCAAGCGTGGAGAGCACTGCAACGGCTCTCTTCGGGTCGGTATCCCCGTATTCCACCTGAATGATGTTGGCTTTACGGACGGGGGACACCTTAAGTTCGCTCTGAAGTTTCCTGACCGCTTTTTCGGCTGCAACTGACGGGTCGGCGGCTCGTTGAAGACGATCCAGTCCGCATTTCATAACAACCTGCCGGAGCAGGTTATTGCTGGTGAGCAGTTCGATCTCGGAGTTGATTTCGTTTTCGCTGACTTCGCCGTGATAATCAGACGTGTCGCTGCGATCCGCCGAGACGACCATATCCGCGCGCTCGTTCTTGACCAACACTTTCATGCGGGTCTCGTACCGTTTCGGCATCGCGAAAGTGAGTCCTGCCACGCCAGCGAATACAAGAACTGCAGTCGCGAGAATCATGCGTCGGCGGCGGCGCAGAATCGCGCCAATGCCGATGAGTGAGATGGTTTTTATATCGTTTTCTGGAAACATGAGAAATTACCTTATCTGCTTGATCGACCCGGCCTTGAGGACTCCGACGCTCAGCAGAATGTCTACGACATCCGAGCCCAGGTGATACCGTTCGAAACCGTTCTTATAGACCAGAACTTCTGACGATTCACTGGCGAATGCCAAAGCTGTAAGCCACGCGGCGCAGCGAATCGACGCTCGAGTGTTCCTTTCGCGCCATCACGCCAATAACGCTCCGGAACAACACGTCGCCACACGTGCGCCAGTATGCGGGATTCCCGGGTTCTCAAGCGCTTCTTCATCGCCGCCGCGCGGCGCTGAAGCGGAAACAATGACCAGGAACGACAGCCATCGCAAATCCTTTGACGACGAACCTGCGGGGGCTCTGATGGGACTTCGCGATTGCGCCGACCTAAGAGGCTTACGCCGCCTGCAGTCTGTCGCGTTGCCAGACTTCACTGTGGCGCGGGTAAGCCCCCGTTTGCGGATTACAGCGGATCCAATTGGCCTGAATCGTAACCGCGATGGAACGCTGGAGGAGAGTTACGGAAACGACGAGTTGATTGGCTTCATCTCCTCCAACAACAATGCCTTCCAACCCGGCGAGTGGACCCTCGCGCAG
This sequence comes from Bryobacteraceae bacterium, assembly GCA_035262625.1. Taxonomy (GTDB): domain Bacteria; phylum Acidobacteriota; class Terriglobia; order Bryobacterales; family Bryobacteraceae; genus BOG-234. The sequence goes on along the minus strand of DATFSM010000023.1, from coordinate 57,398 downwards.
ACAGACTTTCGAGCCCACACCAACGAATGGATGTGGCTGAATGGCCAGCCCCGACTCCACTGTGGTTTTTACAGCTTCGATTTCTTCGTCCGGAACAGGGACCGGCATTCTGCCTGCGCCGACAATGCTCATCACTCCGGGAGTGGTCAATACGGGAACCCGGCGATCCAAGGGGTCAAATCTGCAGAACATATACCCGGGAAAGAGCGGCTCGTCCAGTTCTTTGACACGATCCGACCAGCGGCGACGGACACGGCAGAGCGGGAGGTATTCATTGAATCCCCTTTCGCGCAGACCAAACGCAACAGCTTTTGACTTTCGCGAGTCGACTTTAAGCGCGTACCACTTATTAGCGCCAGAGCTCATAGATAAATTGATTGATTGATTGATTGATTGATAGGACAGGCTTACGCCACTTGAGTCACAGCAATGTGAACCAAACTGAGAACGAGACCACGGGACGAAATATGTCCGATGGCTCACGCAACCTACGTACACAACAGTACGAACAACGGCCTAATGCTGTCCTTTAAAAAGTCTAATGTTGCCCTAATGGGCCGTATCAGGGTACTGGTAAATGAATCTGTAACCGACGCGGGGCTCGGTGAGTATGTAGCGAGGTCGATTGGGCTCAGGTTCGATTTTCTTCCGAATCTGATTGACAATTACATGTAAATACTCGACTTCTTTGCCGTAGTCGGGCCCCCAGATCGCCTGAATGATCGTTCCATGAGGAACGACGACATTTGGATTTGAGATCAGATAGTGCAGTACATCGAACTCCTTGGGGCGAAAGTGAACGTCCTTTCCAAGTACCAGTACCTGCCGGCTTCCGAGGTTCACCGCAATCTCCCCAAACGAGAAGATCCGCGGGCCCTCTTTGGGCGCGAGGGGGACGCGCCGCAGATTCGCCCGGATACGGGCGAGGAGTTCCGGCATGCTGAACGGTTTCGTTACGTAGTCGTCGGCCCCAGCATCCAGAGCCTCTATCTTCTCGGTTTCCTCTTTCCGCACCGTAAGCATGATGATCGCGACATCGGAAGCGGACCGGATCTGGTGGCAGGCCTCAAGACCGCCGATCCCTGGCATATTTCGATCCAAAACGATCAGGTCGTATCGATCGTCGCGAACTTTTTCGAGCGCTTCCTCGCCGCTGGAGGCGTCCGCGACGAAATAATTTTGCTTTGCTAAGGCGGATCTCAAAACGCGGCGAATCTGCGGCTCATCGTCCACAATCAGAATCTTTGCCTCGCTCATTCGCCTTCCTCGGGTTCGGCGATCGGGAGCGTGAATGCGAATTCGGCGCCGCGATCCGGCCGGTTCTTCACCCAGATTCGGCCGCCGTGGCCCGCGACAATATCCCGCGCAATGCTTAATCCCATACCTGTTCCGGGCACGGAGCTTTGAATACGGCTGCCTCGATAATAGCGGTCGAAGATGGCATCGACCTCATCGGGCGAAACGCCCGGGCCTTCGTCCCGTACTGAAATAACCACCATGCCTTCCGACTGATTGCCCGAGATCTCGATCTTTGTCCTTGGCGACGAGTACTTCACTGCGTTGTTGATCAATTGTCTGAGAGCGACCGCCGCGAGGTCCGGATCGGCGCTTATTGCCGGGATATCCTCCGGCAGATTGATTTCGGTGGGCCGTCGGTCGAGCAGGCTCGACATTCGCCTTAGGCAATCCTGGATCAGATCATGCGGGCTCAAGTTGCGGCGTCTGATCTGGAGATGACCGCTGTCGATGCGCGCCATGTCGATAACTTCATTGACCATCCCGTTGAGTTTGTCGGTTTCCTCTTCGGCTACGGCCAGCAGATCGTCCTCATCGGGTTCGTGGATATATTCCGAACGTACGGCTGTAATCGCTCCCTTGACAGAGGTGAGGGGCGTCACGAAATCATGGGCCAGAGCGTCCAGAAGCAGATCTTTCAACGATTCACTCTGGCGCGCGGCTTCGATACGGCTTGCGGCGGCCTGATTTCGCAGGCGTTCTACGGTGATGCCGGCAAGATTCGCGATCGCCTGCCACGCCGGCTGCGAAATTGGTGGTCCAGCCGCTCTCAGGCTGCCGAGAAGTTTCCCGCCCAGCGTGACCGCCGCAGTGAAGACTTCGGCGCCTGCGCCGGACTTGTGTTGCCAGAGGAAGTGGCTACTATCGTGGGAAGCAATTTCACGGAGAAGGGGCGCATCGAGTTGTCCCAATAACTTGCCGGCGCAGTCGATTCTTCCGTCCAGACTATTGCAGAACGCCACGCCCTGGAACTCAAAGTGCCGCGCGACGAGATTGGCGATCTGAGCGCCAACCTCCTCCGGACGAGTCAACATCATCAACGAACAGCTCAATGCGTACAGCCGCTCAACCTCCGCGCGGCGAGTTTGAGCCTCGAAGGCTCGCTGGCTAGCGCGCGTCGATAGCCGACTGGCCGTGGTCGCGGTCGCCAGAAACACGGACAAAGCCACCCAATTCTGAGGATCGGCAATGGTGAGCGTCAAGGTTGGGGGAAGGAAAAAAAAGTTGAGGCACAGCATCGCCGCAATCGATGTCACGATGGATTCCAGAAAACCCCACTTCGCGGCCACAGCCAAAACAAGCAACAGGTACGCTAAGCCCGCGATTAGCGAATTCACGCGCAGCAATGAGAAGGAAATGTAGGTGAGCGCGGCAAGCAGGATCAGGCATATCAGGATTCTTGCCGACGTCCGCAAGATCTGACGGTACGTGTTGGGTTCAGCGATATACCGCCCACTATCCACCTGCCCATCAGACCAGCGAATGTCAGCTTCGGTGCAAAAATCCCCCTACCAGGCCTAAAAAATTCAGGACACCCCGAACAGGTGGCATTAAGCGTTCAGGCGGTCTGAATCCTGGAGGCATCCACCAAGTTGCGCGCCTCAATTTCCTGCTCGCGTATGCGGAATTTCTGGATCTTCCCCGTAACGGTCATCGGAAAGGCGTCCACAAAACGAACGTACTGCGGGATTTTGAAATGAGCTATTTTTTCTCGGCAGAATTCCTGCAATTCATTGGTGGTCAGCGCGGCGCCGGATTTCAGCTTCACCCAGGCGGCGACCGTTTCGCCTAGCCTCTCGTCCGGCACGCCGACGACATAAACATCCGCTATTGCCGGGTGGGTATGGAGGAATTCTTCGATTTCGCGAGGATAGATGTTCTCTCCTCCGCGGATGATCATCTCTTTCAGTCGGCCCCTGATCTGAAAACAACCGTCAGGACGCATGATCGCCAAATCGCCGGTGTGCAGCCATCCCTCGGGATCGATCGTCCGCGCGGTGGCGTCCGGTTCGCCGTCGTAACCCTTCATGACGAGATAACCGCGGGCGCACAGTTCTCCCCGCTCACCGACGGGCAGGATTTCGCCGCTCTCGGGCGCGACGATCCGGATTTCGGTGTTCGGCATGGCGAGGCCCACGGTCGAGACGCGCAGTTCCAGGGGATCGTTGGCGTCCGAAGCGGTGATGCCCGGCGAGCTTTCGGTCTGGCCGTAGACAATCACGATTTCCGAGCAGTGCATCTCGTCGACGACGCGCTTCATGATCTCTATCGGACAGGGCGCTCCCGCCATAATGCCAGTGCGCAACGAGGTCAGGTCGAAGCGCGAAAACGCCGGATGTTCCATCTCGGCTATGAACATGGTCGGGACGCCATAAAGCGCCGTGCAGCGCTCCGCCGCGACCGCCTCGATCGTCGCCAAAGCATCGAATTGCGCGGACGGCAGGACGAGGGGAATGCCATAAACCACACACGTCAGGGACGACATAACGCACCCGAAGCAGTGATACATCGGTACCGGCGCGCAGAGGCTGTCGTCTTTTGTGATCCGCATCGCACGCCCGACGAGAAACGCATTGTTGACGAGATTCCGGTGCGTCAGCAGTACGCCTTTTGGCGATCCGGTTGTGCCGGAGGTGTACTGGATGTTAACGACATTGTCGTTTCGGAGTTCAGGGGCGGGAAAGGGCTGGCCAGCGTCCCGCATCGAACACAATGATTCGCCGCCGAGGAGAATCACGTGGCGCAGCGGAAGTTCCTGGCCCTGTCGGGCTTCGTTCAGGATCTCCAGATACTCGCAGCGAGCGTCTCGCTCCTGAAGGAAGATCGCTTTCACGCCGGACTTGCGCAGCAGATAGCGCAATTCGTGGGAGCGATAGGCCGGGTTAACGTTAACCAGCACGGCGCCAGTGAGAGCAGTGGCGAACTGGAGGTAGATCCATTCGGCGCAGTTGGACGACCAGATGCCTACCCGGTCGCCGGGCTGAATTCCGAGAGACCAGAGGCCACGCGCCGTTCGCTCGACCTCCTTCGCTAATTGCGCATAGGTCACGCGGATGCCCTGATGCCGGGAGATCAGAGCCATTCCGTCAGGATTGCGGGCGGCAGAGTCCTGCAGAACCTGTCCGATAGTCTTTTCAATTATTGGTATGGCGGGGCCGGCGGCGTAGCTTTGCATCAGCTCAGATGAACGGTCGGTGAAAAACGCACCTTCAACAATACAGCTAAAGCGCGCGCTTCCGAGACGGCCTCGAATGGGCTACACGCCATTCCTAAAACCGGAGTATTGTCAATTTAGGGAAGGTTTCGCCTTATGATTCAGCCGCTTCTCCGGCGTGAAACGGGTTCAGGCGCTGTGGCGTCCATGCGCGTATCCCGTATGATCTTTCGAATTGCGTTGGCCGCGTCCTTTATTGCCCTTGCGGGCGATGGCGCGCTGTTCGGGCAGATCGGCTATCCCGGCGGGGGCGTCGGCTACCCGGGTGGTGGGGTTGGTTATCCGGGCGGGGGCGTCGGGTACCCCGGCGGCGGATATCCGGGCGGCGGCGGTATGGGAATACCGGGTATTCCGGGCGGCGGCCGGCGGCGCGGGCAGAGTAACGTCCCCACCGATACGCTCAACGGGAAAATCAACCGGATTTCCAGTTCGCAACTGGTGCTGGATCAGGATGACGGGACTCAGGCACAGATTTCGCTCGACCGCAGCACACGGTACGTAAATACGTCGGGCGGCACGGCCCGTTACGGCGATTTCGACGCCGGGGATCGGGTTTCGATCGATGCGGCGCGCGACAACCAGAGCTATCTGCATGCGCTTCGCGTGACTATGCAGCAGAAGGGTTCCGCAGCGGACAAGAGTGGGACGCAGACGAGTTCCGCCGACAGTCCGGGGTCTTCTTCTCCTTCCGATGACGATCCGGATCGGCCACGGCTGAAGCGCAGTCCGAATTCCTCGTCGTCTGATTCGGATGCGGCGACTCCGGCATCGAGCGCTTCCGCTCCCCGGCCTCAAAGCGCGAATTCCGACGCGACGACGGTCGCCGATAATCGGCCGCCAACGTCGATCGCGCCTAAGCCGGTGGCGCGCGAGTCGGACGATCCCGGGCCGCCGGTATTGAAGCGAAACGCGCCCGCGCGGGTCGATAATACCCCTCCGGCTGGCTCTGAAGCTACTAACTCCGACCCGGTGGCTCAGGCGCAGGCAATCGCCGATCGTTATAAGAACGGCGTGCCCGAGGTCGCAAGCGCGCGACCAAGCATAAAGGCAGAGGAAGCAAATGGGGTGACCAGAGGACCCGCGCCGCCGAAGATTGGGCCGGCTGAAGCTCCTCCTGCAGAGACTGATCGTCCGTCGATGGCGAATAGCCCGCTGGCCGGACCGCGCAGCAGCGATCCCGTGATTCAGGGCGCTCGCGAGGCGGCGTTTCAGTTCACCGAGACGCTGCCGAACTACGTCGTGAAGCAATTCACGACGCGTTATCAGACGGATGCGGCGCATGGAAACCGTACATCGTGGCAGGCTTTGGATGTGGTCACAGCCGATGTCGTATGCGAAAACGGCAAGGAGTCTTATAAGAACATCCTCGTGAACGGCAAAGCGCCCAAGGACGATATCGAGAAGACGGGTTCCTGGTCGACCGGCGAATTCGCGACGGTACTACAAGGCATTCTCGCGCCGTATACGGACGCGGACTTCCATAACAAGCGCGCCACGACAATCAATAACCGCGCGGCGTACCGCTATGACTATTCGGTCGAACAGAAGAATTCCGGATGGCACGTGTACGCGTCGTCGGAATCGTACGTGCCCGGCTACACCGGTTCCATCTGGATCGATAAGGAGACGTCCCGGGTATTGCGAATTGAAATGTCCGCGGTGAATATGCCGAGGTCTTTCGCCCTGGATGCCGTGGAATCCGCCGTGGACTACGATTTTGTCATGATCGCGGAACAGAAATATCTGCTGCCGACCCACTCGGAGGCGCTGAGCTGTGTGCGGGGCACGGCGGAATGCACGCGCAACGTAATCGAGTTCCGCAACTACCGGAAGTTCGGCGCGGACAGCAGCATTACATTCGACAAGCCCTGACGCGAAATCCCTGCGATTCGGCGTGTTAAAGTAGAGGATTCGGCAGTCGATGTACCCGGCCGCTTCCGGCCCCATCCCATCGATTTTCGCGAAACCGCAACCCACGACTCGGGCGCTTCACGTCTGAAACGGACTTGCGTAACTTAGAAGGAGATCGCAGTTGAGATTAGAAACAGTTGTCGCCGCGCAGCCTCGCGCGTCGCGCGGTAAGAATGAGGCGCGGCGTACGCGCCGTTCGGGAATGATTCCGGCGGTTGTCTACGGCGCTTTTAAGGATGCCGTTTCGGTCACGGTAAATCCGAAGGACATCAGCAAAATCATCCACAGCAAGACGGGCCATAACTCCATCTTCGATCTGGACATCGCGGGCATCGAGAAGACGCCGGTGATGGTGGCGGACGAGCAGTATGACCCGATCAAAAGCAATCTGCTGCACATCGATCTGAGGAGAATCGACCTGACGCGCAAACTACGCGTGTCGGTGCCGATCCACGCGACGGGCGACGCGAAGGGCGTCAAACAGCAAGGCGGCGTCCTCGACCTGGTGACGCGCCAGGTGGAAATCGAGTGCGTGCCGGATGACATTCCGAACCAGTTTGACGTGGACGTGACCGAACTGATGATCGGCGACGCGATCCGCGTTTCCGAACTGCCCGTGAAGGAAGGCGTCCGTGTTCTGACCAGCGGCGATGCCGTGATCGCGCACGTGGTCGGAATCAAGGAAGAAGCCGCCGCCACGCCTGAAGTCGCCGTTGAGGCCGGAGCTGAACCCGAAGTGGCCAAGAAGGGCAAGAAGGAAGAAGAAGCGCCCGCGGCCGATAAGGGCAAGAAGAAATAGCCGGGGATGTTCCTGGTGGCCGGACTGGGCAATCCCGGCGAGGAGTACGCAGCGACGCCGCACAACCTGGGTTTTCTGGTGGTGGATCGGCTTGCGGCGCGGCACTCGATCCGGATCTCCCGCAAGGAGTGCCAGGCTCTGGTCGGCCTGGGAAGCATCGCCGGGAAGCCGGTTTTGCTTGCCAAGCCGCAAACGTATATGAACCTGAGCGGAATCGCCGTGCGATCGCTGATCGAGAAGAACGAACTCGGTGTTTCGGATCTGATCGCGGTTTACGACGAGCTGGACCTTCCGTGGGGCGCGCTGAGGATCAAGCCGAAGGGTTCGCCCGCGGGCCACAATGGCGCGAAGGACTTGGTGGCGAAGCTCGGCACGCAGGAGTTCACAAGAATCCGGCTGGGGGCGCACCCCGGCCATCCTTTGTCCTCGGGCAAGGATTATTTGTTGTCGCGGTTTACGCGGCAGCAGAACGAAACCCTGGATGCGTTCATCGACCTCGGGGCCGATGCGACGGAATCCATAATCGCCGAGGGCGTCGAAATGTCCATGACCCGTTTCAACGGTCGCGCCCAGGGCTCTACTGAAGAGGATCGATGAGAATCTACGAGAATCTGTTCATCGTAAAACCCGATGCGACAGAAGAAGAGATCGACCATCTTGTCGACCAGATGTCCAAGAACGTCGCCACCTCCGGCGGCACGGTGGACAAGGTCGACAAATGGGGAAAGCGGCGGCTCGCCTATCGCGTCGCCAAACACCGCGAAGGACATTACGTGCTGATGCAGTTCACGGCGGGTCCGGAGACGGTCAGCGAGTTTGAACGCCGCCTGCGCGTGCAGGATTCCGTGATCAAATTCCTCACGGTGCGCATCGACGAGACGCTGAAACGGCTCGAGAAGCGCAGGAAAGAGCGCGAGAAGCGCGCGCATCGCAGGCCGCAGGCGCCCGCGGCTCAGCCTTCGCTCGCGGCTCAGATGCTCGGCGGGGATGGTGGAGCGCATCCGGCTCCCGGCCTGCCCGCTCAGAACGCTCCCGCGCAGCCAGCCCCGGCACAGCCGGCGCCCGCGCAGCCAGCGCCGGCACAGCCGGTGCCCGCGCAGCCGACCACCGGAACGGAGGAATAAGGAGACATCATGGCCGAACAACAAAAAGGCGGAAGGCCGATCGCGGCGTCGCAGCGCCCCACCGGTGGGGATAAAGCAGTCGCCGTCGGGAAGAAGCAGTATTTCCGGCGCAAGAAGGTCTGCCGGTTCTGCGTTGAGAAGATCGACGACATCAACTACAAGGACGTCCGCATGCTGCAGGCGTTCATCGCGGAACGGGGTAAGATTGTGCCCCGGCGTATCTCCGGCGTGTGCGCGCCTCATCAGCGCCGCCTGACGGACGCCATTCTCAAGGCGCGGAATATCGCGCTGTTGCCGTTCGCGGCGTCGGTGTAAACGAGGAGGAAACATGGAAGTCATACTTCGTGAAGACATCGACCGGCTCGGCACGCGCGGGCAGGTGGTGAAGGTCGCGCCGGGTTACGCGCGGAACTTTCTGCTGCCGAAGCGCCTCGCGGTAGCGGCGACGGACGCCAACCGCAAGATCGTGGAGCAGGAGCGCCAGGCGCACCTGCGCAAAGAAGCGAAACTGCAGGGCGAAGCGCAGGATCTGGCGAAGCTGCTGGGTACGGTGACGATCACGATCGTCCGCAAGGCGGGCGAGAACGATCAGCTCTTCGGATCGGTAACGGCTGCGGACATCGCGGACGCGCTCGCGGCGCAGAAATACACAGTGGACCGGCGGAAGATTCAGCTCGATGAGCCGATTCGCACCCTGGGTGAGCATAAGGTTCCCGTCCGGCTGCACAAGGACGTGGTCGCCGATGTGACCGTGAACGTGAGCCGCGAGAACTGAGCCCATGCCATTTGACCTCAGCGGGCAAACAGCGATTGTGACGGGCGGCGCGACCGGCATCGGCGAGGCGATCTGTAAGCGCCTCGCCGAAGCCGGCGCGACCGTGGCCGTGGCCGATATCGACGGCAAGGGCGCAGAACAGGTCGCCGCGGCGCTGCCGAACGGAGCGTTCGGAGTGGCGGTGGACGTTTCGAATTCCGCGTCCGTCAAAACCGCCATCGATCAGGTTTTGAAAAAGACGGGGCGAGTTCATATCGTCGTGAACAACGCGGGCATCGCCGGAAAGTCGGGTCCGATACAGGACCACACAGACGACGAGTTCGCGCGCGTGATGGCTATCAATGTCCACGGCGTGTTCTATTTCTGCCGCGCCGTGATCCCCCACATGCGGGAGCACAAGTACGGTCGGATCGTGAACATCGCATCCATCGCCGGCAAGGAAGGCAATCCGAATATGATTTCGTATTCGGGGAGCAAGGCCGCGGTGATCGGGATGACGAAATCGCTCGGTAAGGAAGTAGCTACTGAAGGGATCTGCGTGAATTCAGTCGCGCCGGCTGTGGTGCGAACCAAGATTCTGGAGCAACTGACTCCGCAGCAGGTTTCGTATATGACCGACAAGATTCCCATGCGGCGCACCGGCGAGCCGTGGGAGATCGCGGCGGTGGTGCACTTCCTGGCAAGTCCGGATTGCTCGTTCGTAACGGGACAGTGTTACGACGCGAGCGGCGGCCGCGCGACCTATTAGTCCAGCTTCTTCCTTCCTATTGTGGTGGCTCCCCGAAGGGTTCGGGGCAGCCACCACACACAATAGATCTGCCCCGGCATCTCGGCATTTGAGATCCGCTCACTTTTGATCCAGCCTATTGCAAAGTTTGTCAAATTGCGAGTGTCTCACTTTGAGGGTTCAGTCCACGGCCTCCTGCGCAGTTTTTTCCGCGTTTTAAAGAAGGCTATCTATGATTGAGAGTGCCACCTTTGATCGCTTAGGCGTTTGTGCCGCCGTCAACGGTCAGGTTCGCCCCGGTTATATAAGCACCTTCCGGACCCGCTACGAAAGAGACCAACGCGCAACCTCGTCGACTCGGCGGTAGCGTTTGAGTGAGGTATTTGCCAACTGAGGTTGAGCCCAGTCGCCGGATGCTGGATTCAGGTCGGTATCGATCGGTCCTGGCTGTACATTGTTGACCGTGATTCCACGAGCGCACAGTTCCCGCGAAAGTCCCTGGGTGAACATCTTCACGGCTCCCTTTGTCGCGGAATAGGCGGCAAGACCCGGCGTCATCATGCGCTCTCCCACGCAGGATCCTATATTAATGATCCGGCCGCCGTCGTTCAGGTGTTTCAAAGCCGGCGTGCTCCTTGAAAAGATCCGTATCTCCGGCTCCGAAACGATCAGAGACAGCGATGTCCGTCAGGCGCTCAGGCAATGGTTGACGGGCGAGCCAAAATCCCGACCGACCGTGCTGAGTGGCCTGCATGGAGGCAACGACTTCGAACTGACGGCGTTTCCCCTCAATTCTGATGAGCATATTGGAGTGGTCGTCGCGGGTTCTAATCGATGCAACTTCCCGACTAAATCCGAACGGCTCATTCTCAGTGTTACTGCGAATCAGGCAACGAGCGGGTTGCGCGAAGCTCAAATCCTCGCCGGGCAGCACAAAACCGTTCGAGAGCTCGACTCCGCACAGCGGAACGAAGCGATCGAGACGGACGGACTGAAGGATCTCCATACCCCGCAAGGAGTTCAACTGGCTCGATTGGCAGAGAACTACGCCCGCCTGACCCGCCGAGAGCGACAGGTTTTGCCGTTCGTCGTCGCGGGCCGGCTGAGCAAACAAATCGCCGCTGAGTTGGGCACAAGCGACGTCACGATCCGTGTCCATAGTGGACAAATCATGCGTAAGATGCGAGCCCAATCCTTGGCGGAGTTAATCAGAATGACTGATAGGTTAGGAATCCATTAGGCTCGAAACCTGACGCGACGCAGAGTCGGTCAGCTTCGCGGGTACCTCCGTAGTTGTTGAAGGAGGCCCCGTCGAGCCACCCGGTCCGCCATATTGAGCCGCAGCACGCGGGCGGTAACTTCCCCGGTGAGGTCCAGGGGTTCGATGACGGCGCCGCTGAGGCGAAGATGGCTTTCCCATCGATCCCTGCGCGGATTGAACAAAGGGATCAATTCGCCCGACGCGGATAGAGAGGCGATGTTCGTACCTTTGTATCGATTGCAAACCATACATGCGTAGGCAAGGTTGTCCAACGTTTCGTCGCCGCCATGCTGTCTGCTGATGATGTGATCGACCTCGTGCGGAAAAACAGCGTCGTCTTCGTGAAGCAGACAATACTCACATCGAAATTTTGCCCGCCGGACGACTTCGACGCGCAGTTCCGGAGAAATCTTCAAGATCGGCTGGCCAGGATCAGCTGCGCTTTGGCTTTGGCCAAACCAAGAATATGCTCAAGCCGGACATAACCGTCCAGTTCGGAACTCTCTTCATCCGTCAACTTCGACTCGCGCTGCCGCTCCAGCAATTCGGAAAGGCGCTTCAGCGCTTCCGGTGAAGGGCGGAAGTTGGCAACCTGCTCAACGGTGGAACCGTGCGCGACGAAATCCACGAACTCCATGTAGACAGGCTCAGCAACGTTCATAATCGCCTCTTAGATCGTACCGCGGTGTCGAGGAACCGCTTCAACAAGCGTCTCCTCGGTGAAGGATCCGGCGCGATTTGCCAGACCATCGCGAACTGCCAAAGGGGTTTTGATACGGTTCTGATACGGTTGCGTGGGGTGAACCCCTCGGTTGAGACAAACTGCGATTGGCACACTCGCCGTTTGACCCTGGTTGTTGCAGCTCCTGTCAGGTAGTTCACCTATAGTTGAGGCGGTTACGGCTCAGCTGCATGCTCTCGTCGTCTCGGACGTATCGCTGGCGCGATGGGACTCCGCTGCTACCCACGCCTTGGGCCAACTTTTGGATCTGAACGGGTCGAAGGCTGTCGCTGTCGCGTATGGCGTCCTCCGCGACGGCGGGGCCGTTCCCAAGAGCCGGCTTACCTGGATTTTGAGTTGACCCGTTCAAATCATGCCGGGCGGACCAAAAGCTGCAGGTATGATACATGAGATTACATGTTCCCTGTGCGTTAGATTCCGTTCCCAAATGAATCTGAAAGACTCGCGGTACACATGACCTTCTACACGAATAGACGCCAGTTGATGGCTACGGCTCTATCTCTGACGGGCCTGGGGAGCGCGCGGGCCGATGACGCAACCGTCATCCAGGGTAAGCGGCCCATGATTCTCCACAACGACCGTCCCGAGGATCTCGAGACGCCCGTTGAATATTACAACTCCTGGCTTACGCCTAATGATGTGTTCTTTGTGCGGCAGCATATTCCGCGGCCCCGGGTGAATCGAGATACCTTCGCGCTCACGGTGAACGGTCGTGTTTCCAAAGAACTGCATCTCGGACTGGCAGATCTGGAAAAACTGCCGAGCTACACCGTGCCAGCCACTCTCGAGTGCACAGGTAATGGCCGGGGCTTCTTCCGACCGCGCGTTCCGGGTATCCAATGGATGCGAGGCGCTGTCGGCAACGCCGAATGGTCCGGGCCGCGACTCAGCGATGTCCTCAAAGCAGCGGGCGCCGATCTGAATTCGCCATTCGTCGAAGTGAACGGCGCGGATGAAGGAGTGGCGAGGACGCCGGATTTCATTCGATCTTTCCCCATGCGAAAAGCCCTTCATCCCGCCACGTTACTTGCTCTCAGGATGAATGGAGTATCGCTTCCCGACATCCACGGAGGGCCTATGCGTCTCATTGTGCCCGGCTGGGATGGCACGAGCTGGGTGAAATGGGTCGTGCGCATCACGCCGTCGGCCGGACCGAACACTGGTTTCTTTATGAATCCTGGTTATCGATTCCCAAAGTACCCCCTGCCGCCCGGTACGCCTGCCTCGCCTTCCGAACTGGAAGTGATCGAAGGTATGCCGGTAAAGTCCACGATTACTTACCCGGCTGATGAAGCTAAGCTGTCTTCCGCGCCGATCACCATTCGAGGCTTTGCCTGGGCCGGTGAGGAGAAAGTTGAGCGAGTCGAAGTATCCACCGATGGTGGCGCGCGCTGGAGCGATGCCAGACTGACGCAGCCCAGCCTGCCCTTCGCGTGGCGCTTGTGGAGCATGGAATGGACCCCGCCTGGTCGTGGTTACTACACTGTGCTCTCGCGAGCGTCGGACTCGGCAGGTCGCGCGCAGCCGTTCGTCCCTGTATGGAACCCTTCCGGCTATCTCTATAACGCGGTCGATCGCATCGGTGTCACTGTGGAGGGATCGTGAGAACGGTTATCGTCTTTGTTGCTGCTTACGTCATTGCATTCGCGGCGGCTTCAGGCGACGAAGCAACAATAGAGCGCGCGAAAAGCGAAGAATCATTCGCCTGTGTACAGTGCCATAGTTTGCGCATCGTGCACTCGCAACGGCTTTCCAAAACGGCGTGGACGAAGGAGGTCGACAAGATGATCGGATGGGGGGCGCCGGTACGCGATCGCCAGCTTCTGATCGATTACCTTTCGGAAGAATTCAGTGACGCCAAACCGATGCCCGAGCCGGATCGCTCGAAGGATGGCACGAAGCGCTCCAGCATCATTTCAGACCCGGCCAAGGCGCCTGCTCTGAAAGATTGATTCGTCGTGCCCACGCAATCATGGGCAATTGGCATTGAATTTACGCCCGGCGATCAGCACTAGGATTCCGCGGGTGGGCCGTTCTGAGTGAGGCTCCCAAATATCCGCATTGCGCAACTTACCGAAAACCCGCGCAACGTGGGCTTATCGGAGACAACGCGTCAGCCGTTATTCATTTAATACAGGCGAACGAGAAAGTAGAAAGCAGCCGCAACTATGGCGGACGCTGGCATCGTGACAATCCACGCGGTGACGATCCCTTGGGCGACGTGCCATCGGACGGCTCGCGTTCTCTGAATCGAGCCTACTCCCGCTATGGCGCCGGCAATTGCATGTGTGCTGGAAACCGGCAGTCCCAGCCAGGTCGCGAACAGGATGGAAATGGCCGCTCCCGTTTCGGCGCAGAATCCGCTCCGCGGCTTGAGCCGGGTCAGTCTGGTACCCATCGTGCGGACGATTCGCCAACCGCCGCTCAGGGTTCCGAGCGCAATCGCGGTGCTCGAAGCGGCGATGACCCACGTGGGAACGTTGAAATTCTTTCGGATTCCAGCCGATACGAGAAGCGCCGTAATAATGCCCATTGTCTTCTGCGCGTCATTTGTACCGTGCGCGCAACTCAGCAGCGCGGCAGAGACCAGCTGATACCTCCGAAAATGCCGGTCCAATTGAGCGGGTGTGAACCGGCGGAAGATCCAGAAAACGAGCACCATAAGAAGGTATGCCGAAAGCAGGCCGATTACTGGAGACAGCACAAGGAATGCGGTGGTGATCAGCCATTTGCCCGCAACGAGTCCTCGTATGCCGGCGCGGGCAAATGCTGCCCCGGCGTAACCGCCGATTAAGGCATGGGACGAACTGGTCGGGAGACCGAGATACCAGGTGAGGACGTCCCACGCGACCGCCCCCAGAAGTCCCGCCAACACAACCTGAGGGGTGACCAGACTTATATCGACAAATCCTGCGCCCATTGTTGCCGCGACTCCTGTTCCGAGAAAGTAAGCGGCGAGAAAGTTGAACACCGCGGCCCAGAATACGGCCACGCCGGCGCTCAATACGCGAGTCGAGACTACCGTCGCGACCGAATTGGCTGCATCATGGAATCCGTTCACGTAATCGAAGATGAGCGCGATACCGATGATGAAGGCGATGAGATGGAGCGGCGCAGTGGGCATCAGCTGTTTTTGACAGCTACATTCTGGATCACGTCCGCTACGTCTTCGCAGCGGTCAGTGGTCGCCTCGAGGAGTTCATAAATTTCTTTCTGGCGAATCAGTGCGATGGGATCGGCTTCGCGCTGAAAAAGATCTGCCAGCTGATTTCGCTCGATCTTGTCGGCTTCGTCTTCAAGGCGATTCACTTCGATGCAGAATTCAATCACGGACTTTCGCCTGTGGAGGGCATTCAGGGCTTGGCGGAGCAGTGAGCACGATGCGTGAACCCTGTCGGCGAGTTGGTTCACCGCCAGTGGGATGGGGTTAAGGCGGTACGCCACGATCCGGAACGTAACGTCTTCAATGCCATCCAGCACGTCATCGAGCGCGGTCGCAAGGGCCTGAATATCTTCGGGATCGAAAGGAGTAATGAACGTGGAACGGAGACGGGCGAAAATGTCGTGGATCACGTGGTCGCCTTCATCCTCGACCTTAGTCATGTCGTTCTGAATGCGGCACACGCCTTCGTACCCGCCTGCTAGTCCCGAGAGCAACAGTCCGGCGGCCTTACAAAGCATCGTCGAGTGGTTCTCGAACAATTCGAAGAACTTCTCGTCTTTCGGTAACAAATTCATGACAATGGCACAACCAGAATATCCGAGCCCGGATCGGACGCGAGGCGTCAGGTTGCGCGGCGATGGCGCGTGTCCGAGGCCGTATTTCGAGTGGTCCCTGACTGAGCGGATGATTTCAGGTAAGACAGCGAGCGCTCTGTGATATTCACGGCAAAATCGCCCATTCGCTCCAGATTGCTGTTCAATTTAAGTGCCGCTGTCACGAATCGAAGGTCCCGCGCTACCGGCTGATAGAGCGCGACAACCCCCGAGCGACGTGTGGGCAGCACAACCGAGTCGGATCAAAGCCCATCGCTTCCCGCTCAGTGTGTAGAGAAGGGCGTCCAGCGTTATCCGCTCTCTATACGACCAACGCCGCTATGCACACGGCGTTCGCGCAGGTGAACATCAATCCCGGTCACCGCACCGGCAGCTACGAATACATCGACCGCATCAAAGAGATGCTGGGCCACGAAATGCCCGAACATCGCTTCGAATCACAAGACGTTTCACCTGTCGCATCAGCGACTTACGCTTGCGCTGAAGCAACGTCGTGCCACACTCCGGTCGAAGGCAGCCATGTCCGTCCGCACGACGCGCGGGTGTCTGCGGTTCGCGCTCTTTGAAATTTGAATCCTGGTAACTGCGGAAGTACGCTCGGACTCGTGCCGGAGCCGCACATGAGGTCGGCTCCGGCGAGTCAAAGCTGCGAAAAGCTATTTTTCGAAAACGAACCCGGCGCTTACGTTTTCTTTATTCTTCGCGCGGACTCTAGAAATACAGCCTCAATCCCATGGTAATGAGCCTCGGGCCGTACTGCGGGCCGGTCGCCCGTCCAAAGTTCGCATTGCCTACCGTGCCGTTCACGCCGAAATTCGTTCGGTTAAAGGGATTGAACGCATCCGCGCGAAACTGCAATCGCACGCGTTGGCCATCACCCTTCGGCCAAATGCCGAGTTGCTTCACGATCGCGATGTTGTCCACCAGAACCGGCGGTTGCCGGAACTTGCTGTTGTATTGCGACGATGTCCCGAAGGAGTATTGTCCAGGCACAGAGAACGCCGCCGAATTGAAATACAGGCTGCTCGGATTATTCGGATCGAGCGACGTCCGGTCCTGACCCGTCAGAATGGCCCCGCCGTTCGCGTTGCACATCCGCGCGTCTGTAAAGAGCACACCGTTGCCAAGCGTGTTCGGGCAGGTCAAAGGTATCAGCGCGCCGCTTCGGTACTGATGCGTATCCGAAATCGTCCAGTTCCCTACGATCGAGTTCACCAGCCGATTGCTGCTGTTCAGGAAGCGCTTCCCGGTTCCGAAGGGCAGATCGTAGGAACTCAGGAAGTTGAACACGTTCGGCAGATCGAACGCCATGTACGACTTCGACTGATTGAGGTTGTACATGTCCTGCGGATAGACCTGCGTCTGCGAGAAAATCTGCCGATAGGTCAGCAGCGCCAGAGTCTTCGAGCGCACATAAGATGCAGCGAACTGCCAGTCACCAAAGCGCCGCTGCACTTTAATAGTGCCCGCGTCATACCAGGTCTGGCCCTGCCCGCTGTTCCGCGAGAACACGTTGAGGAACTGCGGGTAGGGGCGCAGCGCCTGCGCCAGCGTTCCAGTGTCCGGGAAACTCGCGTAGGGCTTCTTGAATCCGGCCGCAACTACCGCCGCGGAGGTGATCGACTGCTGCAACAGCGGCCCCAAATACAGATATGAAGGATTCACCTGGTTCAGATCGACGGTGGAATTCAAGCCATGACCCCGGTTGCCCGCGTAATCGATCTCGATCATGAATTTCGCGATCTCCCGCTGTACGCCGAAACTCCAGTTGTACACGCGGGGAGCTTTGCCGAACGTCGGTCCCATGTAGTCTACTGCGAGACCGTTGCCGACCGTCGGGCTGAGGAACGGCGGCGGCTGATAGCCCGGCGGCTTCGGGATGCCGCTGTCCCACTGGAAGGGAGACGTCACGCCGTCCGATACCTGCGCGAAGGATCCGTTCGCGCCGAGCGTGCATCCGCATCCGCCGTTGCTCGTCGCCTCATAGAAGATGCCGAAGCCGCCCCGAAGTACGGTCTTCTGGTTGAGCTGATAGGCGAATCCGGCGCGGGGACCCCAGTTCGTGAAGTCCGTGGGCCAGAAGCGCGTGACGCCCAGACGATTAGGCCCGCTTCCCGGAAAAACGTAGGCGCCCGGAAAATTGTTGGCCGCCGGATTCGGCGTTGTAAGCGACACCGACCCCATCGTGGGGGCGTACCAGTTGATGGGGACCTCGTATCGGAGCCCCAGGTTCAGCGTCAGCCGCGGATTCACGCGCCAGTTGTCCTGGAAGTAGCCGGCGTAATACTGATAGGTGATATTCGCGTTCTGCACCGGCGTAGCGGCCGCGGTTGCGGAGTCGGGCAACCCCAGCAGAAAACTGGCGAACGAGTTCCCCGTTGTTCCGGTCGCCGCCGGATCCGCTGTTTCGTTGCGCGCGAAGAGGTAAGTCCCGTTCGTGCCGGCAAGGTCGTGCGCGAAGGTTTGGGGCCTGCGGTACTCCCATCCCATCTTGAACTCATGTTTCCCGTGAACCCAGGTCAGCCCCTGATCGATCTGCGGAGTGTAGTTGTTCTGGCCGCCGTTGTTGACCTTACCCTGCTGCATGCCCCATGCGGTGTACCCATCCGCCGCGGCGAACTGAATCACAGGGGTTACGTCCGAATCTCCCGTGAGTCCGGGGAACCCTACTTTGGACGCGAAGCCGCTCTGCGCGGGCACATACCAGATCTGCACAGTAGTCGAATAGCCGAAGGTGGTGTGAAGGAAAAGCGTTGGCGAAAAAATGTAGTCGTGATTGATTCGATAAATGTGCGGCTTCTGATACTGACTTCCCAGCGCCGTCCCCAGAGGTCCGCTGAAGTCGCTGACGCCATAGGTAAGCTGGCTATCCCACGATTGCCAGTACGACAGGCGGTTCTTGTCGCTGAAGTTGTGATCGATCTTGAAAGCCCACACGTGATCCGTGATCTGCTGCGTGTTGACGAAGGAATGATTGTTGGTCAGCGCGGATCCGTTTGGCGCCGGAACCGAGGGAAGGATATTCGAGGAGATCTTGCTGAACCGGCTCTGCGGAATCACGTTTCCGGTAAAGGGCGTCCGGGTCGCTGAGGTTCCGCTCCCCACGGTGCTCTGCGGGTCGTAAATGATTTGCGGAATCTGGCTGAAATTACCCTGTAATTGCGCCGCGGTCGGAACTGTGTTGACGATGGCGGTCGGCGAGACCGGCCTCAGATCGTTATCGTCGGAGAAATAAAAGAAGGTTTTGTTGCGTCCGTTGTAGACCTTGGGAATCCAGACCGGGCCGCCGATTCCGCCGCTCGTCGCGTTCAGCCGATCTTTCGGGCGATATCCCGGAGGATTCGCGCGATTCTGGTTCACGCTCCATCCGGCCGCTTCCCAGATGTCGCGCCGCATGTTATAGGCCCACGTCCCGTGAAGATCGTTGGTGCCGGACTTCGTGGTGAAGATCTCGATGCCGCCGCCGACGCGCCCGTACTCAGCCGTATACGTGCCTGTCAGCAACTGGACTTCGCCAAACGATTCTGCGGAAGGCGGATTGAAAACCGTTCCGCCCGATTCCGGAATCACGTTGCTCGTGCCGTCGATCAACTGTTCGCGGGAACGCCCTGTCGAGCCCGAAATGCTCGTTTCGCCGCCGCTGTTGACGCCCGCCATGTAACTCAGAAACGCCGATGGGTTCTGCAGACCGCCTGACCAGAGAGGCAGCGTCCGGTACATCTTAGGCGTCAGAGCCTGGCCGCGCTGGCTGGTCTCCGCATCCAGCAGCGTTTGCGTCGCCGAGACCTCGACGCTCTGTTTCACATCGCCGATTTCGAGTTGCAGATCGAGCGCCTGCCGCTGCGCAATGAAGATTTCGATGTCCGGCCGAACCAGCTTTCTGAAACCCGGCTTTTCGACGCTGATCGTCCACAAGCCGGTAGGCAGGTTCGGAAATACGTAAAGGCCCGCTTCGGAGGAGACAGTATGCACCGTGACGCCCGAAGCCGTGAGCGTGGCATCCACAGCGGCATCCGGAATGCCGGCTCCGTTTGGATCGAGTACAGATCCCGAAAGCGATCCCGTCTGCGCTTGTCCGAACGCAGGCGGGATAAGCATGAGACCCAATACGACAGCAGACGCAATGCGAGCGGCGCGATTCACCATGTATAACCTCACGAGAAGAAAATGCGGGAGATGTTGCCGAAACTATATCAGGTTTCGGTGCTGTTACACCAGTTTTTTCCCGCGAGAATTCGCCCAAAAAACGCCGGGTTCCGAACTAATTCCCGGAATCACGGACCGTAAGCGTCCTAAAGTCCAGAACGCGGCGCATTGTTCCGTAGTGAATCGTGAGCTGTTCAGAGTCCACCGCCGCTTCGAGAAATGGCCCGCCGAATAACGGCCAGTGCTCGTAGGCGATCGGCGCTCCGTTGATCTTCGGCGTCTCTCCATAAGTGAAATCGATCTGAGATCCGCGCAGCGAGCGGAAGACGACGCGCGGAACCGGATCGGTGTGGATCTCCAGCGGCAGCGCCTTAATTGACCTTCCGAAAGCTTCGAGATCCGGATACTCGGAAGCCGCCGCGACCTGAACGACAACGCCGTTCTTTAACTCCGGACTGAACAGCCGCTTTCCCCCGCCTTCGATCGGTTTCCAGGAATACGGCTGCAGGGGACGGCATGCGATCCAGGCGCTGTTTCCGCCTTTCATGAAAATCCAACCTGACGGGTCCTCGCGGACTTCGCTGAGATCTTTGGAAAAGAATCCGTTGATATGCGGAAACCGGGTTCCGGACGGGATGTTGTAGAGGGCGATCAGCGCATCCTGGTCCTGAACGATCTTCTCGTAAGGCGAACCGCCCAGTAGCTTATCCGGCGAATCGTAAGTTTTTTTCGACTGCACAACGCCTTCGATCGCGGCGTCGGGCGCGAAAACGAAATACGTCTGAAGTTCGTGAACCGATGAATACGGCTGAACGAAGAAGAACGTATTCTGGACTCCCCGCGCGTCCGGAACCGACCAGGTCACGTCCCACGAATGCTCCTGTATGGGTTGAAGTATGCCGCCCTGATCGGAGCCGACCGCATACTCCTGGCGCACATAAGTTGTCTTGTAAACCGGGCCGTTCAGTTCATCGTTAAAACGCCACCGGTTCCGCGTCCGTTTGCGTTCGTAGTGCGTGTACGGCTTGCTGCGGTCCGTGCCGATCCGCTTGAGAATCTCGGGCGGCTCGTAGGCCGAAGCGACCAGATAGTAGAGAACGTAGTTGTCCGGAAACGGAAGCGGCCTTCCCGCACCGAACCACAGCCAACCGAAGTCGCTCGAAACGCCCTTCCACCTCTCGACGAGCTGATCTTCGTAAATCCTCGCATGCGCGCCGACGTACAACCCGTCGAGATTCTCCGGCGCGTAGTCCGCGATCAGATAGTCGAGCATCATGGTCGCGCGCTTCTTCATGGCCGGGTCTTTCGCCCAGGCCGAGAGATAAGAGAGCGGCAGCAGATAAACGCCCATATAGTGCGGCGAATCGTATTCGCCCTGGCCGCGCGTCGTCGTGATCCGGACCCACGACTCGATCCACTGCCTGGCTTCCTCCATGTTCTCGGCCGAAGACTTGCCCGTGTACCACTCCTGATCCGGCCATAACTGCGACATCAGATAGAGGCTCGTGTAATAGAGCAGGAAGTGGTTCTCCGTATCGCCGCGATAGGGCATGTACGTCTGCCATGCGTGATGCAGCGCCTGCCTCGCCGAAGCCGAAAGCTGCCCCTGATCGAGGTAAGCGATCGCCGTGACCGGAAACATCCAGAACATGTCGCCGGTCGGGGCCGCAAGAAGGTCCTGTAGCTTTCGCGAGCACCAGTCGGCGTTCTCGTGCTTCCAAAGACGCGCGGCGATCTCCCCGTAGCCCTGGTCTCCAGGGCCCGCGTAGTGAGCGTACGCGTCGATCATTGCAAGCTTCCGCTGCTCGAACGGAGGCGCGGTTTCGGCGCCGTACGCGGCGGCAACAATCAGTATCGAGAGCGCAATCACTCTCATCGGACTTTACCCTCCGGGACGAACTTCATCCTTGCGACGACGCTGCCTTCGAGTCCCGCGCGCGTCCATGTCTTGCCGTAGTCCTGCGAAACATATAAGGCTTCCTGATGAACGCCCGCAAAGATCCTGCCCGGCTGCATGGGATCGAAGCTGATGCTCGGAACGTCGGGGCTTGGCAGCCCCGCATTGCGCTGCTGCCACGTCTTGCCGAGATCGTCCGTTATCGCCACGCCGATCCCCCATCCGGACACCGCGATCCGCCGCGGATCTACCGGATCGAACGCCACGTCGTACAGGTTGTGGCCAACGCCGATGTTCCCCCATGCCTCGAAGGTGGCGCCGCAGTCTGTCGAGCGGAACAACCCGCCGCCCTCCGTCGTCGCAAGCCAGAAGCACGCATCGTGCGGCGATTGCTCGATCCGGAGGATTTGAAATCCCGCCGCGCCCGCAAGCTTCCAGCTTTGGCCCGCGTCCTCGCTGCGATAGATGCCTTCTTCACCACCCGCAAGCAGGACGCCCGACTTCGTTCGGTCTACCCGAATCGCTTCGGTGAACTTACGGTGCAAATTGGCCCCGATCTCCTGCCATGTCCTGCCGTTGTCGCGGCTCACGCGGATGCCGTGGCTGTAACCGAAATAGATTGTGCCCGGCGCGTTCGGATCGAGCGCGACGTCCCGCACCTCAGTGATATCGCTGCCGGTCAGGATCGTCCACTTGCGCCCGTGATCCGCCGCGCGGATCAATCCGTTCCCTGCCGCGAGATAGATGGTGCTCGGATCGGCCCGGTCGTAGTCGAGCGAGAACAGGAACGGAAGATTGAAGCCTGCATGCTCCCACGCGCCTGCCGCGCCTCTCCGAAACAGTCCGCTGGGCGGGAGCTTCGCGCCGACTACATACTGTTTCGCCTCGGACGCGCAAGTGTAGAGCGAGTATTGACCCAGGAGCGTGGTAGGCAGCAACGCGACTGCCAGGAGCTTAAGCATCAGGCAAGTATCTCGTGAATAACGTCGCCATAAACGTCGGTCAGTCTGCGATCGATCCCGTTGTGCCGGTACGTGAGCCGCTTGTGATCGATCCCCAGGAGATACAGAACCGTTGCGTGTGCGTCATAGCAGTAGACAGGCTTTTCTGCCACCCGATAAGACCATTCGTCGCTCGAACCGTAACTCCTTCCGCCGCGGAAGCCGCCGCCTGCGAACCACGTGGTGAATGCGAAGGGATTGTGATCGCGGCCTTTGCTTCCCTGGCTGCAGGGCATACGGCCGAACTCCGTTGTCCAGTAGACGATTGTGTCGTCGAGCATTCCGCGCGATTTCAAGTCCTTAATCAACGCGGCGGCAGGCTGATCCATTCCGGCGGCCATCTCTCCGTGGTCTTTCGCGATGTCTTCGTGACTGTCCCAGTTGCGGCGTGGAAAGCCGTTGTCAGCTCCGCTCCAGACCTGGACGAAACGTACTCCGCGCTCCAACATCCGCCGCGCCACGAGGCAGTTTCGCCCGAAGTCTTCCGTGACCTTGTTGTCCAGGCCATAGAGCCGTCTGGTTGCCCCGGATTCCTGCGATAGATCCAACACTTCGGGCGCGCTGGTCTGGAGACGGGCAGCGAGTTCGTAAGTGGCGATTCGCGCTTCGAGGCGTGAGTCGCCGGAATGACTCGCGAGATGCTCCTGATTGAGACTGTTCAGCGCGCGCAGCGTATCTTGCTCGCTCGCTTTGGTGATCCACGGCGTGTCTTTCGGCGGGAAGAGATCATAGATCGGGTTGGCGCCTCCCGCACGGATCAGTGTGCCCTGATGGGCGGCGGGAAGAAATCCGGCCGTCCAGTTGCCCGGACCGTTCGGGGCGAAGCCGCGCGAATCAGGCAACACAACGAACGTCGGTAGGTCCTTATTCATGCTGCCCAGGCCGTACGAGAGCCAGGAGCCCATCGAGGGATAGCCAGGCAGGATGAATCCGCTGTTCTGCATGAACGTCGCCGGGCCGTGCACATTGGACTTCGACACCATGGAATGGACAAACGCGATGTCGTCGGCGCACGATGCCACATGCGGCATCAGGCTGCTCATCCACTTACCGCTCTGGCCGTACTGCCTCCATTCCCACGGGCTCTTCATGACTGCGCCGGGGCTGCTCTGGAATAATTCGACCTTACCGCCGGGATCGAATTTCTGTCCGTTGCGTTCGATCAGCAGCGGTTTGTAATCGAACGTGTCGCACTGGCTTGCCGCGCCGGACATGAACAACTGCACGACCCGCTTCGCCTTCGCGGGGTGGTGCAGTCCTGGGGAATCGGCCAGCAACCCTGATTCGCTCAGCATGCTCGCCAGAGCGATTCCGCCCAGCCCGCCTCCGTACTTCCACAGGAAATCGCGTCGTGTCATCTCAGTCCACAAACAGGAATTCGTTCGTATTCAGCAGCAAACGGCAGAGGTTATTCAACCCCTCGCGCGCGAGGTAGCCACGAAGTGGGTTCATCTCTTCGGCTCGGGGCTTCCGCTGCAGCGTTAGGCGGAATGCTTCGGCGATCTGATCGTCGGGCGTGCTACTGTTTGCTGCCACTCGTTCGGCGAGATGCTCTGTTTGCCGCAAAACGAACGGGTTGTTCAGCAGCGCCAAGGCCTGAATGGCCGTAATGGTGGTCGTTCTCTTCGCCGTCATCATGGAGGGATCCGGGCAATCGAACCGGTCCATCAGCGGGTCCGGCACGCTGCGCACGGTGAAACGGTAGATGCTACGTCGGAAGTTCGCCGGCGATTCCGGATCGAACCGCAGGTAGTCGTAGACGGGCGAATGATCATCTTTAAAGAAGAACTGCTCGACCGCCGGACCGCCCATCGTCAAATCGAGCTTGCCGCTCACCGCGAGAATGCTGTCGTGGAGCGATTCGGCGTCGAGACGCTGGCGGTTGGCACGCCACAGGAACCGGTTGTCGCTGTCGATCTTCTCGTTTGCAGGATTGCCGTTCGAGGACTGACGGTAAGCGGCGCTCATCACGATCTGCTTGTGCAGCCGCTTGAGGGAGCCGCCATTGTCCCGAAAGTCCGCCGCGAGCCAATCCAGCAGTTCGGGATCTGTGGGCAGAGAGCCCATGTGCCCGAAGTCGTTAAGACTGTCGACGATCCCTGCGCCGAAGTGATAATGCCAGACGCGGTTCACGATGGAGCGCCACGTCAGCGCGTTGTTCGGGTTCACGATCCATCGCGCAAGTGCGGCGCGCCGTTCTCCTTCAGGAGCCGCGAGATCGACGCCAAATGCAGCCTTGAGTCCGGGTACGCAGGTCAGTGCTCCCGGAACGGACACGGCGCCAGGGCTATCCACGTTTCCGCGAGCCAGCACATGCACCGGCCGGGGCTGCAGCGGGAAGCGGAACGTTCCGATCGGCTCGAAGTCATTGGTGATTGCGTACACCCATCGCGGCTTCGGTAGCGCATCGAGTTGCGAGTTAATCACCGCAAGTTCCGAATGGAGGCGGTCAAGTTTAGCCGTCAAGTCCTGAGGAATCGCCGCGCGCCACAGCTCCTTGCGCTTCGCGGTGGCGGCGTTGATCTGGGCGGTGATCTCCGCGGGCCGTTTCGCAGGATCAGTCGCGCTGACTTCTTTCCATGCGGTGATCTGCTTATCAAGTTCCGTGATCTCAGGCGTCGTGATGGCGGCGGCAGCGTCCTCGAGCGGCCTAAGCTCTACGTTCAGGCTTCGCCGCTGGCTCATCAGTACGTTGCGACGGCGGTAGACTTCGGGATCATCATCAAAAGGCCGATCGGCTCGGTCTACTCCCGCGAACACGGCTTGCAGGTTATAGTAATCGGTCTGGCTGATGGGATCGAACTTGTGGTCATGGCAGCGCGCGCAGTGCACGGTCATGCTGGTGAACGTTGACATAACGACGGTCACCATGTCATCGCGATCCAGTGTGCGCGTGAGGTTCTTATCGGTCGTGTCCTCGCGCAGTTCGGCGTGGCCAACGTAATCCCACGGACCGGCGGCGACGAAGCCGAGAGCCGCGATCGCCTTCGGATCGCCCGGGAACAGAACATCCCCCGCGAGTTGTTCTTCCACGAACCTGGCGTATGGCTTGTCGTCGCTGAAAGACCGGATCACGTAATCGCGGTAGGGCCATGCGTTCCGGCGCGGTTTGTCTTTGTCGTACCCGTGCGACTCGCCATAATGCGCGGCGTCCAGCCAGTGCCGTGCCCAACGCTCCCCATAACGCGGCGAAGCAAGCAGTCGGTCGACCAACTTTTCGTAAGCACCGGGTGAATTATCGGCAACGAACGCATCAGCGTCCTCCGGCGTGGGGGGAAGACCGTGAAGATCATAGGTGAGGCGTCGAATCAGCGTACGGCGGTCCGCCTCGGGCGAGGGTTGCAGACCATGCTCAGTCAGCTTCGCGAGAACGAACGCATCGATCGGTGTTCGAACCCAAGACGAAGTCACGGACGGCGGAGCGATCTTTCGTATCGGCTGGAGCGACCACCACTGATCAGATTCAGTCCACGGTGCGCCATCCGCGATCCATTGGCGAACACTCGCTACCTGCTGCGCGGTCAGTGGTTCGCCCTCGCGGGGCATTCGCGGCACACTTCCGCTGACAAGGCGTAGCAGCAGGCTCTCGTCCGGCTTGCCTGGCACGATCGCCGGACCATGCGCGCCGCCTTTGAGCATTCGAGCACGGCTTGCCAGCGAAAGGCCGCCGGATTTGGTCTGATCGTTATGGCAGACCTGACACCGTGCGGTCAGAAGAGACTGTACAGAAGATTGCGCTAAGAGCTCCGGACACGACGCCGCCAGCGTCAGAAACCCCAAAATTATGGAACGGCGCACTAACTCCAGAGACCGGTGACCGGCTTCCCTTTCACGAGTTCACGCGGCTGATTCAAGCTGTTGAGAACGGTCATGTCCGGGTCGATCCCCAGTGCATAGTATACGGTCGCGAGCAGGTCGTTTGGATGTACGGGCTTGTCCTTCGGACTGGAAGCGGTCTGATCCGATTCGCCATACTGCGCGCCCGACGCGATGCCGCACCCCGCGACAATCGCGCTGTAGCAGTAAGGCCAGTGGTCGCGTCCATCGGGAGCGTTCGAGTTGCCCGACGTGCTGACGCCGATGCGGGGCGAGCGACCAAACTCCCCGATGGCGACGACCAGCGTGTCCTTCAACAGACCGCGCTGTGACATGTCTTCGAGCAGCGCCGAAAGCCCTCGGTCGAGGATCGGACAGTGAATGTTCTTCAACGGACCGAAATTCGCCGCGTGCGTATCCCAGGAATCCACTTCGGGATTGCCGTTCGCCACCGCTGGCCAGTTCATCTGCACGAACCGCGTTCCCGCTTCGATTAGCCGCCGCGAGAGGAGAAGACCCTGGCCGAACGTGGTGCGCCCATAGCGCTCACGAACGCTGTCCGGCTCCTTAGTCAGATCGAACGCATCACGAGCCTTACCGGAAAGAACCAGATCATACGCCTTGCCGTAGTATTCGTCGATCGCGTAATCGTTCAGCGCTTTCTCGAGATCGGGCATCGAACCGTTGATTCCCTTCAGAAGCGCGAACCGATCCTTCAGACGCTCCGGAGGAACTTCTTTGCGCAGCGTCAGATCGTCAAGCTGAATGGGCTTATTCGGATCCTGATACAGGCGGTACGGATCGTAGGCCTTGCCCAGGAAGCCCGCCGCGCCGCCCTTGCCGATGACGCCCGATTCCTGTAACGGGCGCGGCATTTCGACGAATGGCAGCACCGGCTGCGTGGGAGGCTTCAGCTTCGAAACATGACTGCCGGCCGTCGGAAAGTCGGCGCCATTCGGTGGTTCGAGTTGCCCGGAGGGCGATACCTTGTCAGGCGGATAGCCGGTCAGCATCTGGTAGATCGCCGCGGTGTGATTGAAAAGTCCGTTCGGCGTGTAGCCCATCGACCGGATCAGCGTGCATTTGTCGAGGGCCTGAGCCATCATGGGCATCGTCTCGCTGATTTGGGTGCCTGGGATTTTGGTCTTGATTGGCTTGAATTCGCCGCGGATGTTCGCGGAGGCATCAGGCTTGGGATCCCAGATGTCGATGTGACTCGGGCCACCCTGCAGGAAGACCATGATCACCGACTTCGCGCTCTCGTACCCGCGGCTTCCCGCCAGTTTGTTCGTCACCGCGGCCTGCGCCTTCTGCCATTGAAAGAAGTTGGCCAGATTCAGGCCGAACAGCCCGATGGAACCGGCGCGCAGCAGCTCCCGCCGCGTCGGCCCTTCGCATGTCATGCAGGCTTTTCCTGGAATCGTCAGCATCGGTTCACTCCTGATTACCGGTTGTAGAGAAACGCCTTACTATTGACCAAAGCCCAAAGCAGGTCCTGCGCGCGAGAAGCCCTGCCGTTGCCCTTTCGCAGATAGGTCAATCCGCTGTCGAGCTCGGTAGGCGTGGGCATGCGGCTGAGCGTCGCGAGATAGATTTCCTCGATGAGTTGACGGTCGGGCTCCCCGGCGATGATCGCCTTTGCGATTCGGCCGTGCGGATCTGCGACGGCATCCGAGATCGTTTTGCCATTAATGAGGTTCAGCGCCTGAGGCAGACTGAGATCGGTTTTGCGCTCGCATTCGCACGCGGATTCGCGCAGCGGCCGGCCGAACAGATCCAGGAAGCCGTCTTTGCCTACGTGCGGATCGGGAAACTCCTCGGCGGTGGTATCCGGAGGAACCTCGGGAAACTCGGGACGCACGCCGGTGGCGAGCGTCAAGGCATCCATCAGTTGCTCCGCGTTCAGGCGCCTCGGGAAGGCGTGGGAGAAGTTGACGTTGTCCGCGGCGTTCCACTCGTTCGTCTCGATGCCTGCCTGATAAGTCCGGGAGTTCACGATGACCGAAATCAGATGCCTGAGATCGTAATTATGGTCTTTGAAATCCTTGGTCAGCGCATCCAGCAGCGGCTCGTTCACGGGCGGATTGGAGGCGCGAATATCGTCAACGGGATCGATGATCCCCTTACCCAGGAAGTAGCTCCACATCCGGTTCGCCATAGATTTCGCGAAGAAAGGATTGTCCTTCGACGTGATCCACTCGGCGAATGCCTGGCGACGGTTGGTCCCGTCGGGGAGTGGCGTGGGAGCAATGCTTGCCGTGGTCGCCGCAACGAGGAACTTCGGCTTCATCACGCGATCGTCTTTCGGATGGTGAACGTCGAAGTCGTCGCGCTTGTCGAAAACGATCTCCTCGCCGCTCTCGAAGCCGGGGCGCAGGCCAACCGTGGAGAAGAACGATGTCATCTCGTAATACTGGTTCTGCGTCCAGCGCTCGAATGGATGGTCGTGGCATTGAGTGCAGACCATGCGGACACCGAGAAAGACTTGGGTGGTCTTTTCCATGGTGGGCTTGGGCTCGCGGGTGACGCGGTAATAGTTCGCCGCCGGATTCTCATCGGAGCTTCCCCGGCTTGTCAACAACTCGCGAACGAACTGATCGTACGGTTTATTACGTGCGATGGAGTCGCGAATCCAAAGGCGAAACTCCCATGCGCCTTTGTCGCCGAGGTACTTCCGGTTCACCTGCAGCAGGTCGCCCCACTTCAGGGTCCAATGGTCTACGAACGCAGGGCGAGCCATTAACGTCTCGATCATCTGAGCGCGCTTGGCGCGCGACGGGGTCCGATCGGCGACGAACGCACGAATCTCCTGCGGGGTTGGCAACATTCCGGTGAGGTCTTCGGATGCGCGGCGCAGAAAGTCCGCGTCATCGATTTCCGGCGTAGGCTGAATCTTCAGCCGCTTCAGCTTCGCGTCGATCAGGCTGTCGATGTAATTGTTTTGCGGAAGAGGTTTCCACACGAAGCCGGGCTTCGGATTCAGGACCGTTACCGGGACGGTTCCGAACTTCCCCTCATACCGCACCAGCATGGTAGCCTCGCCGATGCGCGCGCCCTTGACCATTGCGTCGGCATTAACGTCCGCGGTGTCGGGGATGTTGCTCGCGATCACGGCTTCTTTCGTCACATCGCGAACGCCGCCGTCGAGGTAGTGGGAGATCACCTTAATCTGTTGTTCAAGCCCGGGCTTCGCGAACTCGACGTCCGCGGGCTTCATCTCAATGTGATCGACCTTGTCTTTCGCCGGATCGCCGAAAGGCACTCCCTGAGCAATCCAGTTAAAGATGGTCTGGTAATACGCCGAGCCGGGCTCAAAACGAAGTCCGCCGCCGTGCGGAACCTGTTGGGTAGGCTTGGCGAGCATCAGGCTGTGCGCGGGGTCGGACCGATTGAACCGTCGGCCGGAAAGGTCGTAGAGCAGCGCCTGGTAGTCGAACTCGGGATCGTACCCTCTCAGCGACAGCTTAAAACCCGCCTTGCCTTTCGCGGCGCCATGGCACGTGCCCGAAGTGCACCCAACCTTATTCAGAATGGGCTCGACATCCCGGAGGAATGTGACCTGCTCGGCCGCGGTTGCTACGCCCAGCGCCGCGCTAGCGGCCGTCAGCAGAACTCTTAGGTGAGTTTTCACTTGTTCCTCCTTGCAGAACTTCGAACGGAATCGCGCGGGACACAATGGTCCGCCGCTGACCATCGATCATCAGGTTAGCCGAGATGGCGAGATCGTATTTCGCCGGGGTGGTTTCCTTTGTCGTGGTAATCGTGAACGTTCCCGTTGGCGCGCCTTTCGACGCGGGCTTCATATTAATGATGCGAATGTCGCGAGCGCCGGGCGGGTCGGCGCTGACGGATGTGGGCATGGCCAGACTCTTGTCCCGGCTGACGATGTTCCATTCGAAGTTGTAGGCGTCGCCCTGCTCCATTGGCGTTCTGCCGATCGCCTTTACTTCAATAACCGCGGGCGGATCTTCGGCAAGTGCGGCAGGCATCGCCATGCCGAGCCAGGGAGCGGTGAACGGTTTCTGACGATCGCTGGACGCGGGGTCGGGAAGGCCCGTGCCGCTCGAGACGTCGATGATCGCTCCCGAGCCCTGCGCGCGGCGGGTAAGAACGGAGCCGTCACTCATTTTCGCGGTCCCGACGACGATCAGATCGGATTGAGGAAGCTCGGCATCGGGCCCGGCGGTTATGGTGAGGATGCCGCGGCGACTGAAGGAACGCGCTCCGGTCGAGTCGACGGATTCGGTCGGAATGTAACCGCCCGCCGCCGTCCAGCCTTTGGGGAGTCCCTCAATGGAAGCCTGAATCGGGCCGTCGTAGCCGCGGCGGTCGGTATTGACCGAAACCAGAATGGTGCCGCCACGCGGAACATTTATATATGCGGGCGTCGCAGTGAGTTGGTAATCTTCGGCCTGGCGGCGCACCGCCATGCGGTAACTGAAGTTCGGGCCGCCGCGCTGCGCGATGTCTTCCACCGTCACTGTAATTTCGGAGACATCGGGAGGCGCTTTGAAGTTCAGGTACGGATCGTTGCTGGTGCGGTTGCCGGTCTGGAGCGAGAAGACGTCGATGGGAGGCGGAACGTCGCCGGCGGAGGCGAGCTTCTTGCCTTTTGCGTCGAAGATCGTGATCAGGGCATCGAGCAAGGATGTCTCGAGTTCGCGGGACTGCAACTCGAAGAGCAGCGACTCGCCGGGCGTGACGTGGAGCTTGTAACGGTCGATTTGACCGGGCTGAGAAATTCTGTTGTTCACGACAACCGGTAAAGGCAGAGGATCGGACAGCGGACCCCGCAACTCCGGAGCGTCGCTCAGAGCAAAGCGAAACGGGAGTTCGGGTGAACCGGGCATCGAGACCATCGTAAAGTCGCCTTCGGTGGGAAGCTTCACCTTCGCGCGAACCGGTGACGCGACGCCTTTGGCCGCGAATTCCAGATCCACGGTTTCGCCGCGGCGGCCGCCGAGTGGAAACACGGATTCGGGATACGCGAACGAGCCGATCTTCAGGCGATAGAAGTTCTGATCCTGCTTGCTGAACCTGGCATCGTGGACCTGCACGAAATAATGGCCCGCGCGAGTGAACGTGTAATCGATGCGCGCGTCGACGCCAGCTCCCGGCGCATCTTCGTTGCGGGCGATTTCGGCGCCGTTCGCGTCGAGCAAGGTCAGGGACGGGTCGATCGCGGAACCGCAGCGGCGCGCTTCCACTTCAAAGACGAGTCTTTCGCCTGCCTTCGCATCTATTCGATAGAGGTCGCGATCCGCTCCGACCAACCGGCCGTTCACAACAACTGGCGTCGATTTCAGAATCTGCGCCGTTGCAGTCGTGTCGTTTGAGTGCTCGACGGCGTTGGGAGTTGACTCTTCCTCATCGATTTCCGGAAATTCGCCGAGCGTGACGAAGAGGATGTTCGAGATGCCGCCGGCGGTTCGTATGCGAACCGGGTAAACACCCGGCGTGGCATCGGGTTTAAGTTCGACCAGGAACGGAACCTGGTCTTTGACAGGAGTGAGCGGCGTGAGCGCGGCGGGCAGCGTTGTGACGATTTGAGTATTTTCGGACAGGTTTCGCCCGGTGAACGTGAGCGTCAGGGTCTTGCCGATTTGTGCGCCACGCGGCTGCACGTCCGTCAATACCGGAGGGCCGGCGGCAAACACCGTGGCGCCGATGCAGAAACCTAAAGCCAGTGATCGGATCATCGTGTCCCGCCTTCCGCCGCAGCAACTGCGGCACCGGTCAGGGGTACAGGCACGAAGTCGCGAACGACTTCGCCGGTCGCGGGATTGCAGATGCGCACATGTCCATCAAACCCGCCCATCGCGAGCCGGGAACTGTCGGGGCTGAAGGCTAACGCATATATACCCTGCGCAGTCTTGCACGACGCGATCAGAGCGGCGGTCTCAGGATTGTAGATGTTCACTTGAGGGGATAAACCACCTACGGCGATCTTGCCTTCATCAGGCGACCAGGCGAGGGCGGAGATCGGGCCATTCTGTCTCGGAAGCTTGCGAACAAGCGTCGCGTCTTCGCCGGTTTTCATCAGCTTCGGGCGATCCAATAGATAAATGTAGGGAATGCGTTCTTCGCCGCCGATAACGATCACGTCCTTTTTGGGATCTCTCGCAACCGCAGCAAGTTCGCCTTTGAGCGCATTGATGTTTTCCAGGAACGCGCCGGACGTCGCGTCGCTCAGTTTCGCCGCGCGATCTCGTCCGACCGAAACCACTCGTTTGCTGTCCACGCCGAAGACCGTTCCAAGAACCCAATTCTCGTGAGCGCCGATTTTCTGTAATTCTTTGCCCGAGGAAGGGTCGATCAGGCGCACGGTGTTATCCGCCGCGCCGATCGCGATTTCTTTTCCATTGCCTGAAATCGATAGGCCGAACAGCGTGTCGCCTGTGATCATGCTCGAGCGGATCAGTTTCGGCCCGCTGAGGTCCCAGATCTGGACTTCTCCAAAACGGGCAGGAGTTCCGCCCGCCGCGACGAGCGTTTTGCCATCCGGAGAAAATGCGATTCCGTTCAGGCGCTCGGCGAGCCCGACGAGGCGCTTCTGAGGGGGTCCTCCATCGACGGAATCCAGAAGAACTTCGCGATAACCCGACACCGCCAAGGTCTTTCCGTCCGCCGAGAAAGCGAGCGCGCTGATGACCGGCGGCTGATCGTAAACCGGCGGGTGGTCAAGAGAGATCGAATCCTTAGCCTCGGCGGGCGTATCATCCTTCGCTCCTGCGGAAATCCATTTGGAAATCGCGGAGATCTGCTCATCCGTCAGCGAAGCAGCGCCCAACGGCATGCGCGGTTGCGCGTCGCCCTTGACGTACTTCAGGATGAGGCTTTCGTCAGGGCTTCCGGGCTTGAACGCTGGGCCGCGCCCACCGCCTTTGGAGAAAGCTTCGAAGGTGGTGAGATCGAGTCCGCCGCTCTTCAGGTTCGGCTGGTGGCAGCCCTGACAAGTCCGCTGGAGCAAGGGCCTGACATCGCGGGAATAGCTTGGGACTGCGTCTTCCGCCATTGCGGCGGATAAAACCAGGAATCCCACCAAAAAGCGCATGATTCGGTTGCGATTCTATCACCCAAATCGCGATAAATCATCGATTTCCATGGCCCCTGCACTAAGATTGAGGGATTGCGCACTACGCGCGGAGGGGATGTTTCCATGGCCGATATTCAGATCACAGACGACGTCGGAAAACCAATAGACGGGATCAAGCTGGACCTGGCCCACCCTTCTTCATTAGTGAAATACCTCAAGAGTGAACTGCTGCATCTTGCGGTATTTCCCGACTTCTTAAAGCTCAAGGATTCACCACTCGGACAAGCGGCCCACCAGGCGATTACGTTCAAGGCGCACGCAGCGCACACCTTCCAGCTTGGCGACGCCACGCCGATAGTGTCGATCAGGCCGGAGATAGATGCCGCGATCCACGCGAACGCCAACGCGGGCTCTGGCCTCCTGGACAGCGATCCGTTTCTCGGTACAGCCAAAGTCCCGGCAGGGACAGGATATCTGGGAATCGTCTTCGGCGGCTCGCTCGATGCGGCCGGAATCGGATCAAGCGGCGATTTTTCATGGGGGATCGAGAAAAACAGCGCGATCAGCCTGGGGTTCTATAAAGCGTTCGGCCTCGGCGCAGGCGAGCCCACACTCGGCGGGGCGCTTTCACAGACCCTTTCGGATTTCACGATCCCGAACGACATCTCAGATCTTGCTTTGCTTGAGACGAACGATGTCGCCACCGTCTCGGGCAGTGGCAGCATAACGGTTTCCGGCGGCATAGCAGTGAGCATTGCGCCGAACCCTCTGGCGTCCGTGAACCTCCCGCTCAAAGCAGGAGCCGTTTCCGTTCAGGCCGGCGCGATTGCAGGCTTGTCGGCCAGTTTCAGCATCAGCGGGGCTTACCAAGTGCGCGTATTGCGCAAAGACGCCGCGACAGTCGAACTGAGCGTGTTTCGAGAAAAAGGAAGAGCTTTCAGCGTGGACTTCTCGGCGTCGGCAGGCGTGACAGTAACGCGGAATGGTGACGATCTGCTACCGAAGATCCTCGGAGCTGTCAGCGGAAAACCGGGAGCTGGCGCCGAACTAGTCGCTGGCCTGACGCCCGATGAAGCCGGCGCTCTTACCAATGCGTTCCGTCAGGGGATGAGCCACAGCGTTCAGGTATCGGTCAATGAGGCTTTGACGGCGCTTTCGGACGATCAGGCCGCGTTCCAGTACGAGATCCAACTGGAGCGCCTCGACCCAGCTGGTATCCAAGCTGTGCGCAGTGCCCTGCGTGGAGATTTTCACCTCCTGACGCAAATGGAGGATGGCGTGGAGGAAGGCGGCAAGATTGCGCCCGGCATCCGAATGCTCAACAGCGTGCTGACCGCAACGCGCAAGCGTGGCGCGACGCTCAAGCTCAATCTTCTGGGAATCCTCAACTTCATCAGCATCAGCGAACTCATCCTGAGCAGCGAAATCCTGACCGATGAGGCAACCGGCGACGTGACGATCAAAGAGACTGTCAGCGGACAGCGGATCTCGGCGATGACGGCGCCAATGGATCGGCATGAGGCGCTGCGCAAGGCGATGTTCGATTCGGTTCTGATCACCACCACCTACCGCGCGGGGCGGGCCATCTCTCCGCCGAGCATGGCGTGTGAACAGTCACACTTCGCGCTGAATCAGAACACCAAGGCGCCGATTCTGGAAGACTACCTCCGGTGGTTCGTCGCGTTAAACCTGATGACCGACCGGGAAAAGCAGGCGGCCGTGAACGGGTTTGCGGGAGGCGGGCCGTCTTCCTGCGTGTTGCGCACGGCGTTCGGAGATGCGGACTGCCGGACGCTGTTCTCCGACGGTGACGCTCCCCGAACTCTTGACTATTACCTCGACATTGGCCGGCGCGCGATGAGGGCATTGCTGGACCCCGCGAATCAACCGAATGATCAATTGCGGTCGCGGATTCTTAGCGATCCGCTTTGGCAACAGGCAGGCAAGATCGGGGCAAACGTCAATCTGGGGCCGTTGATTGGCCTGAGTACTTCCGACATGCGCGTGCAGCTTCTGATTCACGATTTCATCGTGATCACCGACTGGGCCAACGCGATGACGGATGCCGGCGCGCTCGTTCGTGACATGAAGGCGTTCGTAGGAGATCGCGATCCGGCACTCCTCGCGAAAGATGTGACATTCCAGAGCAAGCGCGACGCGTTGCAGAAAAAGCTGGCGTCGGTGGCGCGGACGAGCAAAACTTCGTTTGACGAACCCTGGGGAATGGTCGCGCTATTCTGGGCCGCGGGCTCACCGCAGACCGCCTCGGCCAGGATTGCGACCAAGAGCGTCACGCTCGAACGGCGCGCTCCGGCGGCAATCGCAGCGGCGAAGCGATAAGAGCTCCGGGCACGCGGACGATTTTCATTGCGCTGCCGCGGGTGACTGTCATACCATCGCCCAAAGGAGTTCCGCCATGGCCACTGGATTCGCCGCCGCAGGACTTACGGAGCCGCTGGACGCCCTGAACCACCTCAATGAGTTGGTGACGCGCTACTGCGAGTCGCAGATGTTCTTTG
This sequence comes from Bryobacteraceae bacterium, assembly GCA_035262625.1. Taxonomy (GTDB): domain Bacteria; phylum Acidobacteriota; class Terriglobia; order Bryobacterales; family Bryobacteraceae; genus BOG-234. The sequence continues at coordinate 21,357 of DATFSM010000023.1, read as the reverse complement.
CGGGTTGTAGCCTGGGCATCTTCGAAGCGCTTTCGAACGGCCCCGCCACCGTGGGAAATCTGGCGGCGCGGCTGGGCTTTCACGCCGGCGCCGGGGAGCGTCTGCTCATCTGCCTGGAGAGGCTTGGCCTTCTGACCCGAGATGGCGAGCAGTATTCAAACAGCGGATTGGCGGATCATCTGACGTCCTCTGCGCCCGCGCCGCTTGCCACGCTTCTCGTGTGGGGGAAACTATTCTATCCGATCTGGGGAAGCCTCGAGAACGCCGTTCGGGAGAACTCGCCGCGGTGGCAGGAGACTTTCGGGTTCACCCAGCAAGAGACGTTCGCCAACCTATATAGAGACGCCGACGCACTACGCCGCTTCTGCGGCGTGATGCGCGCATACAGCATTCCGCAGGGCAAGCTGCTGGCGGAAACTTTCGACTTTACGCAGCACCGATGCATTCCCGATGTCGCCGGTGGACCGGGTGGCCTGTTATCGAGGCGGGAAAGAGATATCCGAACCTGCGGGGAATCGTGATGGACCTGCCTCCCGTATGCGCCCTCGCGGATGAAGCGATCGCTGCGGCGGGCTTGAATGACCGTTTCCGTTCCCAGCCCGCCGACCTCTTTGAAGGTCCCTATCCGGGAGGCGCCGACACGATTTCGCTGAGCTGGGTACTTCACAACTGGAACAACGAACACTGCCGCCAGATTCTTCGCCATTGCCATGCGGCGCTCCCCGCGGGCGGAATGGTCCTGATCACCGAGAGCGTCCTGGAGCCCGATGGAACCGGAACGCGCTTCGCGACGCTGATGTCGCTTCACATGCTGGTACTGTGCGAGCCCGGCGCGAGAGAACGAACCGAAGCCGAGTATGCGGAACTTCTCGACGCCAGCGGCTTTCGCCGGGAGCGCCTCATCCGACTAAACGCGCCGCGCGATCTGCTCATCGCAACGCGCCTTTAGAAGCGCTCAGCGATTTTCCACGACGCCGCCTATTTCGCCCGAACGGCGTAGAACGATGCCACCACTCCGGCTGGCTTCACGCTCTTCCCATCTGACGCCGGATGCGGAATCGTCCGGGTCACCGACCCCACGATCGCCGCTGTCTGCAGCGACTCCGTGCTGTTCGGCCACACCGGAACCAGCCAGCCGATGTAGTCATAGATCCACTCGGCGCCGCCTACGATCCCTTTTCCCTGAAACCGTACCTGCGACGGATATCCATACGTCCGCGAACCGTGCAGCGCTAACGACCAACCGCCGCCTCCGATCGTCCCCGTAAGCAGTTCGGTGTCCGGGTGGTTTTCGATGACGATCGTCCCATACCCGAACAACAGCGGCTGAATATTCGGATCGCCGCCATCAGCCGGAACGGACAGATTCGGATCGTTCAAAAAGCTTCGATAGGACCAGGCGCCAACAAACGGATTCCCCTTCATGCTTACTCCTCTCTGTCTCGTTCCACGCTGATGTACTTCGTCGACACCGGCCCCACGTCGCTCCAGGGCTGGTCCAGTTCCGCCGCCGGCACATACGGATTCCGCACGACAAATCCGAGCTTCCACCACTCCGTCACCATCTTCAGATCGCCCGCGTTCGTTCCAGGAACTCCCCGAGCCCACTCAATAAACCGGTACACAGGACTCCCATTCACCATCGTGGCTTCCCACGCCTGCAGCGGCCTGTGCGCGGGCCACCACAACGTCTCCCAAACCTGCTGCTGGAGCCTCATCACCGGATCGTTGTCGCTGTCGGGATCAATCTTGTTCCAGAGGTCGTAGGTAATATCGATCGGCTGCGTCGTGCATTCGTTGAAATCCGACTGCCAGGGCTGCGACATGTATTTCGTCAGATCGCCCGGCTGCAGTCCCGTCTCAAAGTCGCTGCCCTGGCTCAGATCATCTTCCACGTACGACGCATAATCGCTTTCCGGAATCGCGAGCGCGCGGCTGTTCTGGTTTGCGTTCGCCGCCGTCTGCCGGAAGCTGGAGAAATCCGGGTCCGCCTTCAGACGGAACGGCTCCAGGTAAATCGCCGGATTGCGAATCACCCAGTTCACCTCCGCACCCGGACAGAACGCCCCGCCCAGCATATTCATGAGCACCGCCCGATCGAGGTCGCGCCCGGTCCGATTCACCCAGTTCGCGTACGGACGAAAGACGACGATGTCCTTCTTGTCGACCCAGCCTTCGAGAATCTCGTTGTAAAACAGGCCTCGCGACCACTGCCGAATCAGAAAGAGCTGATAATCCGTTAGGCGCAAGAACTTCGACGGCAGCTCATTGCTCAGCGGATTGTCTCCACACAGCAGCGGCATCAGCGGTAGATTATGCACGCGGCTGTTCGGCCTTCCCTGCAGCCGAAACTCGTTCTCCTCGCCAGGTTTTCGCAAGAGATCATGCAGGAAACGCCTGTTGGCTCCGTAAGGATCGCGCCGGCACACCTCCGTGTCGCGCGCGAACTGATCCTCGAGAAGCTTGCCGGTGCGGAACATTTTCGCGTAACGCTGAACTGCTTCCACTATTCCCAGGGCGTCGTTATCCCGCAGCGCAGGTTCATCGTCGCCACGCTTCGCCTTGAAAAGCGCCACATCAGAGGTCGCTTCCTCCTCTGCCGCGCCCGCGTGCTTCTCATCCGCTTTGCCCGGGCTCAACGACTCCAGCACTTTCGCCAGACGTTCCGCGAACGCCGCGGCCGCTTTTTCGTACCGCCGCCGGATCGGATCGTCCGCCTGTCCGGACTGCCCGCGCTCATACGCGTCCACCCACGCCCGCAAATAGGCCACGGGTTCCCTCTCGCTCTCCGGAACCATCGCCGCAGCGAATTCTTTCGCCGCATCCCGGATTTCCGCGCGCTCTTTGCCCTTATGAATCAACCCCGCGAGCAGCCCCTCACAGTCCGGCTCAGCAGATACCGTTCGCTGCTGCATCTTGTCTTCGATCGTCATCAGCGCCGGATCCAGCGCCTCGATCAGCAACTCGCCCGACCGGTTCTTCTCGACGGACGCCGCCTGATGACTCCGCTCCGCCGCCGGCGGAACGAATGGCGGCAGCGAAAGAATCTCGGGATCGAAATTTCCGCGGTTGGTCTGGTTATGCGGAAAATTCGATTGCTGCAGCACGTTCGTAACGAAATTCATCTCGTCCGGACGAAACAGAATCGGCCAGATGTCGCGGTAAAACCACGGTCGATACGCGCTGTTCCACTCCAGACGTCCCGCTTTCCAGTACGTCAGCGCCGGAAGATCCTTCGGATCGATATGCTTCGGATTCCCGAACGATCCCGCCGGGCCGTACAGATCGGGGCGCGCGGCGAACTCGCGAATCGCCACGTCCTGGGCCACGTCCTCCAGCGTGATCATGTCGAGAATCTCCGGGCAATACCGCGGATACGCCGCCAGCACCCACGCCGGATATTCGACGTCGATAAACCGCACGCGTCCAACTTCCTGCGAAAACATCACCAGCCGCGCCATCACCGGACCGTCCGACGTGTCATCGAACCACCCATCGTTGTTCGCGTACGTATCGATCCGCGGATGTCCAAAACCGTGCTTCGATGTTCCCGAATTTCCGTGGCCGCCCAGCACCAGCAGATGTCCCTTGTCGTCCGTCAGGATTTCTCCCAGCGTGTCGATCGCGTGCGGCTGAAGATTCTCCGGCGGAAACGTCGGCGCATATGTCCCGCTGCCCGTCCGGCTGAACTCCGCTCGACGACGCGTCGTCGCGTCCACGAATCGCGGGCCCGGATCGATAATCAGTTGCTGCCGTTCGTTCTCGTCTGTGATATCAGAGTTGCGCAACGCATGCTTCGCGCCGTATCCGTTCTCGCCGCTCAAGGCGTCGAACTGATACGACACTGCCTTTTTGTTCGCGAGATAAACCCGCCACTGGATATCGACGAGCGTCCCGTGATTGCCGCCGCCTTCCACCGGGTCGCCCAGTTCCAGCGAACGCCCCTCCGGATTCTTCTCGTCGTATACATAGATCCGGAAGCGCGCCGCCTGTCGTTTGATCCGCCCTTCGGCGTCCTTGAATCTCGTGATGGCCCGCTCCTGCGTTCCATCCGGCGTCATGTAAGCGTTACCCGACGCGTCGCACTCTATCGGCAAGCCTGCCGGCTTTTCCGGTGAAATGCAGAACTCCCTGGGACTGTTGCCCAGCCGCGCGACTCCAATCGCGGGATGAATCCGATAAACAGGGGGGACGGCTGTTTCGCTCATTTCGCTTCTCTTGGTTCAGTTCTTTTGGTTCAGTTCTCTCGGTTCAGTCAAGAAAGTTCAACGACACGCCTTCGAGCCGCAGCAACTCGCGCTCTTCCGCGTAATCCGCCCCGATCGCCACCAGCGTGATCGTCAGCTCCTTCGCGCCCTTCTCGATCAGCCGCCGCGCGCACGCCGTCACGTTGATGCGATGGTTCCGGGGGGTGTTGTGATGCCGGCCCCTCACGTCGTACGGGCGCGGTCGCGCCGGCGGCAGATCGCAATGCCCCGGTCCTCCGTAACATTCCCCATGGCCGAAGATCGCCAGATATCCGCCGTAATGTTCGTCCTTCAGCGAAGTCTGCGCATTGGCCTCCGGCATGTTCAGAAATACCCGCACGAAGCACGAACGCGGCAACTGCGGCACGCGATGCAGCCTCACTTCCGCCTGACGGAACCCAGCGCGCACCGCTTCCGGAACCGCCAGCGGCTTGGACACAAACCGTCCCACGGGCGACCCCAGCCCCACCGGAAGCACGTGCGAACTCTTCACGTATTCATACCCGAACCGGCTCATATCCAGCGTGTCCCGGATCGTGTATGTCCAGGGACTCAGCGCCGAATCCAGATCCGCCGGCTGCGCATCCGGATGAATCGCCTGCCACTCCGACCACAGCCGGTCCACATTCGCGTGCACGGGCCAGAAGATCGGATCGTAAGAAGCCGTCAGATTGCTCATCATGTCGCCGGACGGCTGCTCCCGATACATGTCGCTTCGCTGGTGAAACTTCCGGTTGTTCAGATTGACAGCCTTGTTCCGGTCTTCCATCGACGCGCTGGCCGTCACCGGATTCAATCCTCCCGTCCAGATGTGCAGCGTGTTGTGCGGATTCTGATCGAGAAACCCGAATGCGTCGTTGTAAAGGCTCCCGCCCCCGAAGTCCCGAAAAGTCCGGAGGCTCATAATCTGCGCGATATCGTCTGCGCTCGGATAGTGATAGTGAATCGTGTCGTTGATCGTCGATTTGCCGAACTGGCCCGGATACCGCAGCGGGTACCACAGGGGATTCGAATCGAGCAGCGCGTCGATAAAACGTTCGCGGTGGCGGTCCACTGTGTACTCCTTCCCGATCCGGCTCGCCACGTCCGCGAAGAAGTCGCTCAGCGTCGCGTAGGTCTTCGCGACCATGTCGTCCAGCTTCTTCAATAAATTCGTCGGAATCTTCGGCTGACGCGACCCCAGAAACGCCAGCGAATCCTCCGTCAGAAACATCTTCATCGCGTCCGGAATCGGTTTCTTCGGATATTCCGGCATCACCCAGTCCCAGTACGGCATCGTCACTTCCGGACAATGATCCTGCAGCGCCTGCTCGAACTCGTACAGATACACGCGGTGCCACGGCAGAAACCGCTCCCACCCATGCTGGCAGTGGTTCTGATGAATCAGCGCCAGATTGTTATAGCTGCGGATGTCCTGCGGCCAACTGTTCAGATCGTAGAGTTCGCGAAACGCGCACCGCAGCCGCGCAAGCTGCGGCGGTTCCAGGCAGTCGATATTCATTCGCTGCTTCAGTTCGCCGTGCTGAAATTTGTACCGATTCGGTGAATCCTCAACCTCCTCATATCCTTCGCGCGCGATAGTGATCGGCCCCGGCGCTACTTCGATCTTCCCCACTTCCGCGCCGCTTTCTGCCTCCGGCAGCCCGTCATTGATCCACTCTGCGATGAATTCGATTTCGTCTTCGCTCACCGCGCTTGCGCCCCACATCAGTCGCGGAAAACGCGCACCGTCGAACGGGGTCTGTCCGCGCAACCCGAGAATTAATCCCGACCGCTCGGCGCGAGACAGCTCCGGCGCCACATCGGCTTTCGGCGAACAGCACGAGTGGGTCTTCGGGGCTTCCGGCGCGATCAGACGAATATCTTCGATGCGCGCCTCTTTCAGGGCCGAGAGATCCAGCGCTCGCCAAAATCGAACGCCGAGCCCGCCGTACGTCGCCTTGCTCTCGCCGTTCGCGCGGTCGAGAATCTGCAGCACTTTTTCATACCGGCTCCCGCCGGTTTCATACCGGCTCCCATCGGGATTCAGTTGTTCATCGTTTGCCATGTCGCATCTTTCCCGTTTCGCCGCCGCCAGAACGGCGAGTCCGGCCATCGTTGCTCCTGCCCATAGAACTTCCGCCGCGTCTCGCGATACCCCGCGTACTCCGCCGCAACCAGCCTTTCGTATCGTGGGCTCGTGTCGCGACCCTCGAGCGCATCGATGGCCACGAATGCCGCCACCTTTCCCGACCGCAGCGCCTTCAGAATTCCGCACGAAGAGAGCGGATCGTATGCCGTCGCCGCCTCTCCCGCCGCCACCCAGCCGTCGCCCCGCACCCGGCTCAGCCTTTGAGAATTCGCGGTCCAGACGCGCAGTTCTCGCAGATCTCTGGCGTTCACGCGCTCGCGTGTCCACGCCGTTCTCTCGAGCGCGTCCCTCCATTGCTCCGCGTCGCACATTCGGTCGCGGCGTATCAAATCCGCGTCGCTCATCCACGCTACAATGGCCCGTCCGCCCGGCGCAGGCGACGAATACCACCAGCCGTCCGGCTGCGCCTCAACCAGCGTTGTCGCTTCGCAATTCGCCGCAGCCAACGTTCCGCAAACCCCAACGAGCCGATCGTCGGCCAGAACCCGCGAGCCACAGCGCGCCGCCAGATTCGCCCGCCGACCTGTCGCATCGATCGCGAACCTTGCCCAAACGGTAAATTCGTCTTGCGCCGACTCACCCAGGCGCAATCGAAATCCCGCTTCGTCCCGATCCATCCCCCTGAGCCGGCGCCCGACCAGCACTTCAGCTCCGGCCTCATGCGCCGCCGCACGCATCATCGCGTCGAAACGGGCGCGCTCCACATGCCAGCCACTCCCCCGGGTCGAAAAAAGAAAATCGTTCTCGTACGGGGTCGCTGCGCCCCACGCCGCGCACGTGCCCGGCGACTCCTGAAACTCCGCCCGAAACCGCTCCCAGCAATCGAGCCCTCTCAGGATTTCCTGGCATCCCGGCGCCAGGCTCTCGCCTGCCCGCCAATCTTCGCGCGTCGAGGGCTCAACGATCGCGACCCGCAGCCCAGGCCGAAGCCGCAGCGCCGACAATGCGGCCGCCGCCCCGGCGGGTCCGCCACCCACCGCAACGATGTCGTATACGTTCTCGGCTGCGATCGTCTCTCGCATCGAACGGAACTCAGTGGCGTTCGACCCCGCTCAGCGTTGGGCGGCGCACCTTATGACCTTTTTTTTGCCAGCGCAATTTGCCTGCGCGTCAACGCGACGGTCTTGAAAGACGCGAGTTCTTCCTGTCCAGTTCGCGCAATCGCGACATGATCGTCGAAATGAATCGGATCGGGCATCTGAGGCTCCCCTGAATATTACTCGCCCGATCGGGTAAATGCAAGAAATCCTTGTCCGTATCCAATGAATTCGGTTCGATTCCACCAAATTCGATGCGCGATTCACGCGCGGCCGTTGGGCCGTTGCCTATGGCGCGGCCGGTGAATCCGGCCGCTCAGCATACGCCGATTCAGCCCGCCTCAACCGCTAGAATGACCTTGATTGGCTTCGCCGTCTGCGCAATCTCTCTTTCATGTACTGCACTCGCTTCGAGCAAGCCCGAGCTTCGATGAGCTTATTGCGGTACTTCCGGATTTGCTTCGGCCTCTGATTCGGTTCGACAGTCTCAGGATTTCCCGCGAAGATCCCGCGCCCGCCTCTTCAGCGTTTCGCTTCGTCGTCAATCTCGCAGGCGGCGGAACGACTGACGGAACGTTGTGTATCGAGCGTGCTCAATCGAACCCCTTCAACGAAGAAGAGACGCAGCTACTCACTGCCATTGCCGAACAGATCGCCGCAATCGTCGCGACTCACAGCCTTCGAAAACGCCAGGCGCAAGCCGAGCTGATTCTCAAGATCAATAACGAAATTGCGTCAAACCTCGAACTGCGGCCACTCCTTCGCTCGATTACGCGGGTACTGAGGTCGACGCTCGGCTGCGACTTCGTCATCATTTCCGTGCCGGACCATGACTCAGGAAACATGCAGGCATTCGCCCTGGACTTCCCGGGCAGTCGCGGGGTCTTTCAGGAAGGCGCCCGGCTGTCGATCGAGACCTCGGTAGTGGGGCAGGTTTATCGAACCCGCCGGCGGCGGTTGGTTCGGGATAACCGCGAACTCGATCCGATCCTATATGCCAGGGCGGAGGCCGAAGGGATTACGGAAGCCTGCTTTTGTCCTCTGGTTCATCAGGACCGGGCTCTGGGAGTGATGACAGCCGGTTGGCGCGAAGCAGGCCGATTTAGGGACGATGTGGGCGAGATTCTCGACGCCGTCGCCATCCAGGTCGCGATCGCGGTCGACAATGCGATGGCGTATCAGAAGATTTCGGAACTGAAAGATCAGCTGGCGCAGGAAAAACTGTACCTGGAAGACGAGATTCGGGGAGAGTTCAATTTTTCTGAAATCGTTGGAAACAGTCCGGCGTTGAGGCGGGTTCTCAAACAGGTCGAAACGGTCGCCCCCACCGATTCGAGCGTTCTCATTTATGGTGAGACCGGAAGTGGTAAAGAGCTGATCGCCCGGGCTATCCATGATCTGAGCGCCCGGCGATCGGGGACCTTCGTGAAACTCAACTGCGCGGCGATTCCCACAGGCCTTCTGGAGAGTGAGCTCTTCGGCCACGAAAAGGGCGCATTCACCGGCGCAGTCGCGCAGCGGATTGGACGCTTCGAACTAGCCAATCGCGGCACCATTTTTCTGGACGAGATCGGCGAGGTTCCCCTGGAACTTCAACCCAAACTACTGCGCGTTCTACAGGAGCGTGAGTTCGAGCGGCTTGGCAGTTCGCGCACGCTGCGCAGCGATGCGCGGCTCATCGCCGCAACGAACCGGGATTTGAATGCGATGGTCGAGAAGCAGGCGTTTCGCGCCGATCTTTACTACCGCCTGAATGTCTTCCCGATCCACGTGCCCCCTTTGCGCGAAAGGCCGGAAGATGTTCCGCTGCTGGTGCGCCATTTCGCGCACCAGTTCGCGCGGCGTATGAACCGCACGATCGACTCGGTACCCGCCGAAACTATGAACGCGCTTCAGCGTTACCTGTGGCCCGGGAACATTCGTGAGTTGCAGAATCTGATCGAACGCGCGGTGATTCTGTCCTCGGGATCGGTGTTGCAGGTTCCTGTTGAGGAGCTGAAAGCGCGAGTGGCGCCGCCGCGCGTTAACGAAACTTCGCAGACACTCGCTGACGCCGAGCGCGCGCACATTCTCGCCGTTCTCAAAGAAACAAACTGGGTGCTGGCTGGAGCCAACGGCGCCGCGGCACGGCTTGGAATGAATCGCTCGACGCTGCGGTTCCGAATGAGCAAGCTCGGTATCGAACGCCCGTCCTTGTCATCGCAATGATGAAGTGTCAGCCGGTTGCCACATGGTAGCCCGCTGCCAGCCAAATCGTTGCCACTTCGTCTTCAAATATCTCTAACCACTTGTAAAATCAGCGACATGAGTATTGGCCTGGCGACTGCCTTCTTAACGGCGACGCCATGCTCAGAATCAGCACTCAGGACTCAGATCAACGAATTACCCTGACCCTCGCGGGCGATCTCACGGGTGTTTGGGTCTGCGAATTCCTCAATGTATGGCGCGAGGCGCATCGCTCTCTCAAAGGGCGCGCCCTCTCGGTCGACCTCAGCGAGGTAGGGCACGTTGACCAGGCCGGCGAGTACCTGCTTGCGCTGATCCGCTGCAGCGGATCGAACCTGCGCGGATCGGGGCTCGTCATCGGCAATTTACTCGAGGCGATCGCCACCGATTGGCCGTTGGCGTCACTCAACCCCGCTCCTTCAACTCAAGCCCAGGAGGCATAAGCCATGTTTCGATTCGCTCTTATCGGTTTGTTAGTGGTGGCCGGTTCTGCGGCCCTTTTCGGTCAGGACCCGTTGAGTTACGCCATCGCCACGCCGCACCCGATCAATCCAGCGGCAGGCAGCACGAATCCCAGCGCCCTCGCCACGCAGTCGTTGAATCCCTACCTCGGCAGCGTTCCCGACGGAAAGCTGATACCCGGCGAGATCAGGCTGACTCTCCACGATGCGATCCAGCGCGGCCTCGAATTCAATCTCGGTCTGGTGGAAAGCAAACAGGCCGATGCCGCCGTACAGGCCGAGCGCGCACGCGCCTTCTCCGCATTGTTGCCGCAAATCACGGCCCGGGCGGAGCAGAGCTATGAACAGATCAGCCTCTCTTCGATTGGCATCAAAGTTCCCTCTCAGGCGGGCTTCCATCTTCCACCAACCACCGGAGCATTCGGGTACTCGGAGGGCCGGATCGCCCTTCAGTATGCCGCGTATGATCCCGCGCTGATCGCGAACTACAAGGCTAGGCGCGCGGCTGAGGCGGCTTCGGCCCTGAGTACGCGTGATTCGCGCGATGTGGTCGTTCTGGCTGTAGGCACGGCCTATTTCCAGGTGGTCTCGAGCGAGGCGCGGCTGGCGACCGCCCGCGCTGCGCTGGATTCGGCGCGCGAATTTCAGGCCCAGGTCGCACACGAATTCGAAGCGGAAGTCGCGCCTGAAATCGACAGTATTCGAGCTTCGGTAGAACTGCACTCCGCAGAACAGAGGGTCACCGACGCAGAAAACGATCTGGAAAAAGACAAACTGACTCTGGATCGCATCGCCGGCGTTCCGCTGGAACAGAAGTGGACGCCCGCGCATGAATACAGCTACGCCCCGCTTCCGGAAGACAGCGCGAAACAAAACAGGTTCGATTTGGAAAGCGCCCGGGTATCGGTATCGGCGGCTCAACTTGATGTGAAGAGCGCGGCTGCCCAAAGGCTGCCTTCGATTTCGCTCGGCGCCTCGTACGGCGCCGGTGGAATGAATCCTGGAAATTACAACCAGGTCTACTCGGTGTCGGCAGGCGTTTCCGTCCCGTTGTTCACCGGCGGACGCATCCGTTCCGACGTCCGTGAAGCCGAAGCGCGTCTCGCCCAGCGGCAGGCAGAGTTCCGAGACCTTGAGGGCCGGATCGCATATGACGCCCGGGTCGCCCGACTGGACGTTCAGGCTTCCGAGACTGCCGTGAAGGTCGCACAGGGTAACAAGACCCTTGCAGAACGCGCGCTGACGCAGGCTCAGGATCGCTATGCCAACGGCGTGACGAATTCTCTCGAAGTGGTGCAGGCGCGTGAGGCGGTTGTGAACGCCGACGAGAACTACATCGCCAGCCTGTTCTCATTCAACGTCGCAAAAGTCTCTCTGGCGCGCGCTCTCGGCGCTGCCGAGACGCGGCTGGCAACGTTTTTTAGCGAATAACAGATCCAAGCAATGAGGAGATAGAACCATGTCAACCACCACCGTGACCGAACTGCACGAAACACCGAGCATCACGAAATCCGACAATGAATCCGGCGTGGCGATCCGACCGAAGTGGATCGCTCGGGGAGTGGGCGCGATCGTCCTCATCGGCGCGGCCATAGCCGGCACAATGCTGTGGCTTGATTCCCGCCACTACGAAACCACTGATGACGCTCAGGTGGATGGCCATTTCGCCGCATTGAGCACGCGACTTGAAGGCACCGTCGTTTGGGTCAATCCCAACGTCGAGAATAACCACTCGGTGAAAGCGGGCGACCTGCTGCTCCAACTCGATGCGCGCGACTTTGAAGTTACCCTCGAACGCGCCAAAGCGAATCTAAAGGTACGCCAGGCGCAGGCGCGGGGAGCCCGACTGGAGGTTCCCATCACCAACGCGGCGGCATTCAGCCAGCTGCGTTCCGCCGAAGCCGCGCGACAGGAAGCGGCCGAGGCGGTGGAAACCGCCGAAGCCGATCTCGCAGGGGCGCGCCATCGGCTTGAACAGGATCAGGCGATTGCCGGCAGAGCCGAGCGGGATCGCGTACGATACCAAGCTCTGGTCGAGAAGCGCGAAATATCGAGATCCGCGTACGACGCGCGCGAAACAGAGTCCATCGCAGCGGCGCAGGCCGTGGAAACGGATCTTGCGACGATCGCGGCCGGTGAGCGGAAGGTCGCGCAAGCGCACAGTCTCGTCGCCCAGCGCGAGGCTCAGATCGCCAGCGCCCGAACTGCTCCGGAACAATTGCAGAATGCGCGAGAAAACAGCGCGACGGCCGAGGGAGCGATCGAGCAGGCCCTCGCCGAAGTGCACGCCGCCGAACTCAACCTGAGTTACACAAAGATATACGCGCCTGTGGGTGGCGTGGTCGGCCACAAGACGGTTGAACTCGGGCATCGCGTGCAACCCGGCCAGACGCTGTTAACAGTCGTGCCGGTGGATGATATCTGGATCACCGCCAACTTCAAAGAGACGCAACTTCATCACATGCGTCCGGGACAGGCGGTGACGCTGCATGCCGATAGCTTTGACCGTGATTATCGCGGCGTGGTGGAAGATATGGCGGGCGCATCCGGCCCTCTGTTCAGTCTGTTTCCTCCTGAGAACGCGACCGGCAACTACGTAAAGATCGTCCAGCGCTTTCCGGTGCGGGTACATATCGAACAGGGACAGGACCCGAACCATGAACTGCGGCCGGGCATGTCAATCGAAGCCAGGGTCCGTGTGAACTAACGAACCCGTAATCCGGAGGAAGTCATGCCGAATCAGACAGCACGCCCAGTCAATCCCTGGTTCGTAGCCATCACCGTAACGATTGCGGCGTTCATGGAACTGCTCGACACCTCGATCGCCAACGTGGCGCTCCCGTATATCGGTGGAGGCCTCGGACGCAGCTACGACGAGGTTACCTGGATCCTGACCACGTACCTGGTGGCGAACGCCATCGTTCTGCCTATGAGCGCGTGGTTAAGCAGAATGATGGGCCGTAAGGCTTACTACCTGCTGTGCATTGTCATGTTCACTGGAGCATCGCTGCTGTGCGGCATCGCTCCCAGCCTGAATGTGATGCTCATTGCGCGAATTATCCAGGGTGTCGGCGGCGGCGGCCTGGCTCCGGTCGCACAGGCCATTCTGGTCGATACGCTTCCACCTGCGAAACGCGCCGCGGCCTTCGCACTCTACACCGTGGTCATCGTGACCGCCCCCGCGGTCGGACCGGTGCTTGGCGGCTGGATCACAGACAACTACAACTGGCGCTGGATCTTCTTCATCAATGTTCCGGTCGGTATCCTGTCGCTCTGGCTTTCGAACAAGCTGATCCGTGATCCGGAAGCGTTTACCGCAGAGCGACTGGCGGCCAAACGACAGGGCAGACTCAGTATCGACGGCCTCGGCATAACGCTCATCACGCTCGCCTCCGCGGCGCTCGAAATCGCTCTCGATCGCGGACAGATCGACGACTGGTTTAACGATCGCTTCATTACGACGATGATCGTCGTGGCGGTTTTCGGCTGGATCGCGACTATCGTCTGGGAACTTTACGCCAAAGACCCCATCATCGATTTCAGTCTTTTGAAAAGCCGCAATTTCGCTATCGCGGTTACATTGCTCTTCGTATTCGGCATCGGTCTTTTCGGAACAACCAATCTGATTCCGCAGATGCTGCAGACACTCTATGGTTATCGCGCGATCGACGCCGGTCTGGTGCTCGGGCCAGGCGCGCTTGTGATCACGCTACTCGCGCCGGTATCGGCCCAACTGCTGCAGCGCAAGTTGGTTTCCCCTAAGATCCTGTTGTTCGCAAGCATGTCAACTGTCGCCCTGGCAATGTTCGTCTACAGCTCGATGAATCTGGCCACGAATGCATCGCACTACCGCTGGGAGCGGATGCTGCAGGCGGTTGGATATGGGCTCTTTCTCGTGCCGGTCAACATCGTTGCTTACTCGCAGTTGCGGCCCGATCAGAACAACAAGGCGTCAAGCCTGACAAATCTGTTCCGAAACTGGGGTGGAAGCTTCGGAATTGCGTTCGTCACCACCGCGACGGCGCGAAGGCAGGATTTCCATCAGTCGAATTTGGTTTCACACCTCGATTCCGGCTCGCAGGTTTTGCAGCAGATGAGTCACACGGTGACGGGATATCTCATGCAGCATGGCTTCACGAAGGCTGACGCGAGCGCGGGAGTGCTGGGCGTCGTTTATAACCAGATGGCGCGTCAAAGCCTCTTCCTGGCTTTTATGGATTGCTTTGTGGTCATAGGGTGGGTGACGGTCGCAATGATTCCGCTTGTCCTGACGATCCGGAGCGTGAAGGGACCAGCATCCAATGTTGCAGCGCACTAAAGTAGCGCAGTATTACACCTTGCCGTTTTGCGAAACCGTCGTTCGGGTTTACGCATGTCTTATGGCGAATTTGCTCATTCGGAGCGCAGCGCCTGGATCACATCGGTACGGGACGCCCTTAGAGCAGGAAGCGCCGATGCCGTGACGGCGGCGATCAGCAATATGGCGGAGGAACCGACGATTACAAGGGGGCCCGGCATTTTCAGATCGCCCAGAAAGCTGCCTGCCACTCGGCCCAAGCCATAACCAGCGGCAAGTCCCAGAGCGACTCCCGCCAATGCCATCACAGCGCCTTCCGTGACTACCCGCAGGAGCAGATGGCGAGGGGCCGACCCAACCGCGAGGCGAATTCCGAATTCGCGCGTCCGTCCGCTTACTGAGAACAGGAGCACACCGGCCACGCCCACGATGGCGATCAGCAGGGCGACGGCGGCGAATATGCCGGACACGACGGCATTGACGCGCTCGTTTGAGAGGACCTCGGTGCGGATATCGGCGAGCGTGCGGGCGCGCTCAACGGGCTGGTCGGCGTAAAGAGCGCGTATGATCCGGGTGATCGGCTGAACCAGAGCGTACGGATCGGTGGACACATGAACGAGCAGGCGTCCGCCTACAGAGGTCCGGTCCTGATCAAAGGGGTGATAAATCGTCACGGTCGGGCGGGCGACGATATCGTTCGGATCTATATCGGGAACGATGCCGACAATGCGCCGCGACACTGCGTTAAAACCAGGAAAGAACTGAAAGAGGGGATCGGTCCATGTCAGATAGTGGCCCAGAGCGCTCCTTCCGGGGAACATTTTGTCAGCCAGGCTTTGGCTGACGATAGCAACATTTTCGGAGCCTTCGCGATCCGCGTCGTTAAAGTCGCGTCCCTCGATCACGGGCAAGCCCAGCGTGGCGAACAAATGGGGGGAGATGACCTGAAGGGATGCGCGCGGCGAAATTTCGCCAGAAGCCGGATGGTGACCGTCCACCGCGAATTCCATCGCGTAGGTGCGATCGCGCAGCGGGACGACATCGGTAACGGCGACGCCCAGAACGCCGGGGAGAGCCTGGACCTGGCGGGCGATTTCGCGGTAGTAATTCACAATCTGAACAGGCGTTCTCTGCTCATGCAGCACCGGCACGTCTACGGCGAGCACCTGGCGGGTCTCAAAGGAAGAGCGCGCAGCCTGGAGGGAAAGCAGCGTCTTCACGGTGGCGGCGGAGGCAGCAACGAGGACGAAGCAGGCGGCGACCTGAACGACCGCGAACACCTTCAGCTTGCGGTTGGCCGCTCCCGTGACACGCGGACTTCCGCCAGCAAGGCTGTACCCGTGGTCGCCCTGGGATGACGGCAGACGGGGAACAAACGCAAGAAGAGCCGCGGCAAGCACAGCGAGACCCGCGCCGAGCCAAAGCATCGCGGGATCGACAGTGAGATCGACCGCCCGAACCGAAAACCGGGATGCATAGCGGGAAAGAATGTCCACGAGCGGACCGGCGGCCAGGACTCCCAATATTGCGCCCGCGGCGCTAAGCAGGAGACTTTCGGCCAAAAGCACGCGGCGCAGGTCAAGAGCTGTGGCGCCCAGGGAGGCGCGCACCGAAAGTTCATTGGCGCGGCGCACGGTTCGGGCGAGGATCAGGTTCGCGACATTGGAACAGGCGATCACGAAAACCAGAATTGACGCCGCCATGAGCACAAGCAGGATGGTGCGGGCGTCGGATGTGAGCTGGTCACGGAGGAGCGAGGCGCCGATCGTGAAATTTGAGCGCGAGGGATAGGCCTCCGGATGATCGTGCTTCATGGCCTGATAGACCGACTCCAGTTCCGCGCGGGCCTGCGGGAGGTCCGAGCCGGGCGCAAGTCGGGCGAACAGGTCGGTCATGCGGTGGATGCGACCGGTGACCATGGTCGCCGACAGATGATGCGCACTGGTGACGATGTTGGCGATGATCTCGGTGTCCTGCGGGTAAGGGACGCATGGCTCGAGGACGCCGACAACCTGGGCGCTCCGCGTGTCTACGAATGAGCCGAGGCGGACGGTCTTGCCGAGGACGGCGGGGTCGCGATTCAGGCTCGTAGCCCAGAAGCGATAGGTCAGCACAACGGCGCCGGCCGCCTTCGGGCCATCATCGCTCTCATTGAGGAGGCGCCCAAGCACGGGGCGCAGGCCCATCGTCTGGAAATAGGATCCCCCGACGACGCCGGCCCGGACGGAGCGAGGATCGCCGAGACCGTTGAGAGTGAAGCCGACGACGGAGAAATCGCCAAAGGAGGTCAGCGTTTTCATGCGCGACCGGATGTCCTGAATTTCCGGAACGGAGAATACGACGTTTTCTCCGTCCTGATTTTGATGGATGTAGATGAGACGGCTTTCATCCCGATTGACGAGCGGCCGAAGCAGGACTCCGCGCACCAGGCTGAACATGGCGGTGTTGGCGCCAATCCCCAAAGCGAGCGTGAGAATGACGGAGATGGTCAGGCCTTTGGCGCGGGCCAGAGAGCGGGCGGCGTGTCTGAGATCGCGAAGGAACGTGTCAGCGTTCGCGGGCATCCCAATCCTCCTTTACGAAGTTTAGACCTCGGCGATCGGAAGTTCTGGGCACGCGGCTCGCCGGTCGTATATTGCAGAAGGCAAAAAGGGCCTGGCGGTTCGGCAAACGCCGCTATGTTCATTTGCGAACGCAGGCGTTCGCAGGCGGACGGAATGGCGAAGAGGGAACGGTCCCCGGCGGAGCGATCAGGCTGCTATCTGCTGAGCTTCGCCGCTCTCTACCTGAGATCGATTTGCGCATTTAAGATGCAGAAGATATCTTCCCCGTCGTGGACCGACGCCGTATTTTTCGGATGGTTGCTTAAACGCAGACCGCCCGGACACGAATTCGGTCTGAACGGGATCCTCACTCTGATGTCGGGAACACCGCTGACGATTGGCGCTAACGGCAATTCGCTGAATACGCCCGGTAACAATCAAACCGCGGATCAGGTAAAGGCGGACGTGCAGAATCCTGCATGGGATCAATACCGTAACCCGTGGTTCGATCCCACGGCGTTCGCGCAGCCGACCGCCCCAGGCGTGTTCGGAAATTCCGGTCGCAATATCTTCGATGGACCGGGCTTCTTCAACCTGGGCTTCTATCTTCAAAGTGATTTCGATGGCAACCCGCGGCCGTGGCATTCCCCACGGCCGGTTATTTCGATGCGGGGGTTATTCGCTCCCCACGAATCTGGCGCACGCCCTTGCCGAGTCTTCGCCTAAGGAGGTTACGAAGCGTTACCCCATCCGCGTAGCCTATCGCAGCGGCGATCTTCTCCACGTCATCACTGGAAGTTCGCAACAGATGTACGGCGCGCTCGACGCGCAGATCCTGGAGATACGAGATCGGGCTTCTTCCCATTACCTCATTGATGCGGCGAGTAAGGGTTCGCTTGCTCGCCCCGACCGCGCGCGCGGCTTCATCAAGCGAGAACCCGGCGGCAAGGTGGTCGCGCGACCAACGCTCAAATTTCTGGACGATCGGATCGGCGTGCGCGAGATGATCGCTCATCGCGTAAGCCGACTGGCTTGCGCGTGAATCCACAATCAGATAACGAGCCGTCGTTTCGGCAAGCAGCGGGCTGACCTGGCGGATCAGCCACAATGCCATATCCATATGGCTGAGCGCGGCGCCGGCGGTGAGCACACGACCTGAGGGAACAAGCATGGGCCTGTCATCCAGGCGAACCCGCGGATAACGCTGGCGGAAGAACGGGGCGAGCCACCATGTCGTCGTAGCAGTCTCGCCGTCAAGCACGCCGGATTCAGCGGCGATAAAGGTGCCGATGCATGCGGCTGCGATACGCGCGCCATTCTCAGCCCATTGCCGCAGGAGGCGCGCGGCGGTCTGCGTTTCCGGCCTCGCAAGCGCCGCAGCTAAAGACTGCGGGGTTCTATCGCTGATTGCCGGGACGACCATCCAATCTCCCGGCGCGCGCCCTTTCGCAGGTGAAACCGAAACGGTGAAACCCTGATTGGTCCGTACTTGCCAGCGGAGACCAACCAGGGTCACGTCGAACGCGACGGTTGCAAGACCCTGGGCTACAGCGAGGTCGTTGGCCGTAGCGAAGGCATCAAGCACCGCCGCCAAGCCGGTGTCGAATACGCCGTTGACACTAAGCACATCGATCTTCATGGCTTATTCCAACATCACTTGATAGCGCTTCCGATATCAAGCTTCATGGCCAGATCCATATCGAAACTGTCATTTCTGACAATGGACCAAATGTTCCCGGCGCCGTTACATTGGCCATGTACTTCGCATTTTGCGTGCGAAGCCATCAATAAGGAGATGGTATGAACAGGCTTGCATTTTTAGCTCGTTTCGAAGCCAAACCCGGCAAGGAAGAAGCGGTGGCGAAATTTCTGGAAGGCGCCCTCGATATGGCCAGGAAGGAACCCACTACGATCAACTGGTACGCGTTTCGTCTGTCCCACAGCGCCTTTGGCGTGTTCGACACCTTCAACGATGAAGAAGGACGGCAGAAGCACCTCAACGGCCCGATCGGGCAGGCGCTGATGGCGAAGGCGCCGGAATTATTCTCGTCGCCACCCTCAATCGAGCCGGTCGAGGTTTTTGGGTACAAGAACGCGGGGTAAATTTAATGCCGGGACGGGGCCGGCCATGTAGCCGCCTCCTCTCGCCAACGAAAGGAGCCGCCTTTTGCCGATCCGCATTGTGAGACTTGGCTCGCCGCGGGCGTCTGACGAAGGCCTGCGGATCGGCACGGTCCGCAGACCTCCGCGGGGCGTCAGCAAAGATCGTTTCGCCAAAGATGATTGGTATGACGTCTGGTACCCGGAGCTTGCCCCCACGCCGGAACTAATTGCGCAGGCGAAAACAAGCCGCTCCGAATCCGAATGGAAAGCGTTTGTCCGCCAATTCCGAAAGCAAATGAGCGAACCGGCCTCGAGCCGCACACTGGACCTTCTGGCCGCATTATCGGCAAGCGCAAATTTCTCACTGGGTTGTTACTGCGAACTCGAAGACCGGTGTCATCGATCGATTCTGCGCGGGCTGCTTGAAGAACGCGGCGCACGGGTGATCTGAACGAACTGCGGGCCGCTCCTCCGAAGCGGCCCGATCGAGCAGCGTTACATACCGCCGCGTGTTGCGGCATCTGCGTTCGCAGCCAACTGCTGCAGCAAAGTAAAGAAGCCGGCGGACTGGCCGCTGAAGAGGCCCATCGCGGTCAGGAAGTTGACCGCGCCCATTGCGGCTCCTTCCGTTTTCGTGGGGCGAATTACGGAGCAGACAGGCAGGCTGGGGCTGATGAACGGGCACGGCTCCGGCATGATCAGGTTGGTCTGAAAGGTTTCGCCGCCGAAGGGAGGCGCGTTGAGATTCGGAAACACGAGGCCGTTGGTAGGGTCAGTAAGCGGAGGCGCGTTGCCGGCCTTGTCGTGCCAAGTCTGGAAGTGGGATGTTTCCGTTGGTCCGATACTCAACAGAATCCGCAATACCTCCACGCTCGTGACTCGCTGGGCGAGAGATGGATAAAGACTGCTGCCGCCCTGCTCGATTGTCGCCATGTGAAAACCCGCGGTATTGGCAATGGCCTGGATATGGTGCTCCGGGGTGAGATCGGCGTCGGTACGCGGGATGGCCGTAAACTTTCCCTTACTCAAGCCATCGATGGCTTGGGGAGACACGAAAGTGGGATCGAGATCCGGGTTGCGGTTGCCGCTGCGATAGCGGGTCCACCAACTAGTGTCGAGCGTAAGCTGCATAAGGTTGGTGAGGCGCAGCTTGCCGCTAGCCCCCGTGGCGGCGCTTCCCGTTAAGAGACGGAATGGCTCCAGGCTCACCATGGCGGCTCCTTTGGAGGCGAGGTATGCGTTGAGAAAGGCCTGGTGACTTATCTCATCGTCGGTGTTGTCGTGGATGTACTGGGAGAAGTCCGAGTCCAGGACCTGCAGTCTCTTGGTGTAGATGGGGCTGCCCGAACCGCCAGGCACCTGGCTGTCCTGAATGCCGCCCAGTTCGTTGTACTGGGTCCAGAAATCCGCTTCCAGGATTTCCAGCGCCGCGAGGAAACTGAGAATGTCAGTGTCGCCCTTGGTAAGCGGCGTATCCGACTGCAGAAGGCTTGCCGTCCCGAGGACGCTGGCGGTGGCCAGTCCTTTCGAGATGAATGACCGTCGATCTGTACGTATTTTCGAGCCATTTGGCGTTCGATTCATAGATTTCTCCAATTAGCTTGATCACACCTGAAATGCGCCTGGAAAACGGATGGATACCGACCGCTTTGCGGCCGACACGACAACCGCGAGCCTCGGGGGCGCCCCCTGAAAACGCTCTCCGAAGTGATTAGTTCAAGCTTAGAGACCAAGCCGATCGAGCTTGTACGCGAATTGTGAGGGCGCTGTAAATAAATTAGGCAGTCGGATCAAATCTCACGCGATGGCGCGAGAAGGACAAAATGACTTTAAAAATAATCCCAATTGATTTTTAATATTTCGATGGAATTACATTTGAACTTGGGCGCCCTATCCACTGAATTACAGCCGAAAAGCGGCGGAGCGCTCCGAGCGATCACTACCCACATTATGACGTCGCCGGGTTGATGCGAGACGCGCGCCTCGATAGCTCTCGTAATAGACTGGGCGCCGTACGTTCCATGACAAATACCTTCAACGCATATCAAGATCAGGCGACGATCCGCAAGGCGAATCCGGAAGACGCGGAGGCATGCGGGAAAATTTGCTTCGACGCGTTTACCGCTATCAGCGCCGCTCATGGGTTTCCCTGCGATTTTCCGTCGGCGGAGGCTGCGACGGGGGCGATTTCGATGTTGTTGTCGGCGCCGGGTTGCTACTGCGTCGTCGCGGAGATCGAGGGCCGGATCGTGGGAAGCAATTGCCTGGACGAGCGCGCAGTGATCGCAGGCGTGGGGCCGATTACGGTGGAC
>DATFSM010000022.1:0-7703 GCA_035262625.1 Bryobacteraceae bacterium | reverse complement strand
TGGACATCCAGACCGATAAATCGTACTTTAGACATAAGGCGACCAACTCCTTTCGTATGCGGCTCTGCGCCGCTGGTTTTCACCTACTCGCAGCGTAATCCGCGTCACTGCGATCGGTGTTGGTCGCTCCATATTGACTGATCTGACTCGCGATTCACAGATTTTTTTGCCTGCGAACGATAGAATCTAAGCCCTTCTATCTGAGCTATTTGTGGGCATTGCCGAGCCCTTTGCGGAGTAACGGCGGCTGGGGTCGGATGCCACAATCCGACTGGAACCCGCAACATGCCAGAACGCATCTGCAAACTCCAGCCGGATCGCACCGTTAGTCTGCGCGGATTCGACGGCTTTTACGCCGCTGCCACCGTCCATGACGCGTCTCCCGCCGGCTTCACCGTAAGCGGAACCTTCCGCGACCCGGCCGATTTCGCGGTCGTCGTGCTTTACGACGCCGACAACTTTTACGAACATCCCTCGATCAAATACCTACCGGACTTCGACTTCTCCGGCCTGACCCTGAGCTTCAATGTCATTTACAGCGACGGCGCGCAGCCGCTCGATTCGCCGAAGTTCAACTGGATCGACTGGGCGACCCTCGACTGCATCCTCGCCGACGGGTCCATCAAAAGCATCACGCTCTGGGACCAGGCAGAGCTGCTCAGCCCGAACTTCCCCGCCGCCAGCGCCACCATAAACGTGATTACGAATGCCGGCGGCATTGAGGCGTACGACCGTCTCACGCTTTGGTTCAACGAACTCGCGTTCGACTACATCGTCGGCGGTTTGCCGACCGTTGAATTTCAGTTCTTCGCGATGGGCGCCGGTACAGTCCATTCGATCACGGTGAACGGCGTCGTCTGCCCCCACACCGAAGGGAGTGCTTCCGGACCGAGCGGTCCGGTAGGCGAAAGCAGCCAGCAGGTGGCAGCCGCCCTGATCGCGGCGGTCAACAGTGGAACTTCCCAAGTAATCGCATCGCAGGGCTCGACCCCGAACGCAGTGAAGCTCGCTGTACTGCTGGGCGCCGCGGGCACGCCGTTTCCCGTCACGACGTCGAACGGCGATCACGTAACGATGCTGCTCATGACGCCGGATCTTGTGGCCGCCCAGATCGTCGCGGGAATCGAGGCGACCGACTGGGCTGGCGCCAATACCACGCATGCGTTGCTGGCTTCAAACTCGGGCCCGGCGATTACGATAATGGCCGCGCGATACGGGACGGTAAATGTGACAGGCTCCAGCGTTACATTCGCTTCGGGTCATAAGTTCGCGGGCCTGGTCTCAGGTGATCGCTTTCGCATCGCAGGTGTGGACTACGCCGTGGCAGCGGTTACCGACCCGCTTCATCTCACGCTTCAAACACCGGCGACAAATGCGAACGGGGCGCCGTATGTCGCGCCGCGCGGAGGGCATGACGGCAACCTGATTCAGATGTATACGCTGCACAAAACGAACTCGCTGGCCTTCGACCAGGACGTATTCTCGCTCTCGGGCGGAAGCTCGAACGTGACCTGGAATATCACACTGCCGTTCACCGCGCTGGGCATCGACAATCTACGGCAGTGCTGGCTGACCTTCGCGCCCGCGCTGATTGCGGGTCCTTTTCCGCCCACAGACTGGCAGGTGGTTTTCTCGAACTGGCAACTCTCAGGGCCGCCCGCAAACCAGGCGTTGGCCGTGGCCGGACCGGGCAGCGTTCGGGTCGAGGAAGACAGCTCCGCCTGTATCTATACGGGCTCCTGGACAGTCGAATCCGGATTCTTTTCCCAATACCTCGCCAGGGTGGCCAATAAGGCTGGCGCATCGGTGACGGTGACCTATCACTGCCAGCAGACGCACGACCTCTATATCGGCACGTCTCTCTATATCGATCGCGGTTCTGTAAGCGTAACTCTCGACGGCGCGCCCGTGACGCCAATTAACGGTTATCTGAACACCGGGTCGGCCGTGAATACCCGGCGGCGCGCAGCCTCTCAGGTTGCGCCCGGCGGCCACACCGTTATGCTGACCCTGCAGCAGAACGCGCCGTTTTACTTCGACTTCCTCGAAGCGGCCGTCGTTTCCGACGTCCCGGATGCGCTCCCGCCGCGAGCCTCGATTTCCCCCGCACTGGATTTCGACACCGACCACACTTACAAACTTCCGCCTGCGCGTCTCATGTGGATCATGGACAAACTCGGCTACGCGGGACCGATGAATGAATACCTGGGCGTGTTCTGGTGGAACCAGCGAGTTCGGGCGGGCGGGTCGTTCTCGGTAGGTCAGGTGACGTTTAGCGGCGCATTCGCGGCGGGCGACGTCATCGTTCTGAATGTCAGCAAGACTCCGCTCAGTAAACAGATTTTTCCGGCGGACACGCCCGCAACAATTGCACTCCACTTCGCCGCGTACATCAACAGCGTCTTCACGGGCGCATGGGCCGCCGCCTCCGGCCCGGTCCTGACGATCACTGGAAGCTCGCCCGCAGCGGCTTACACGATTGCCATTCAATGCTCCATTACGCCCAACGCAAGCGCGACGCCGCTTGGTACAGGTCAGGTGAATATCACTCAGGTTCCCGGACCCGGTTCATCGAGCGATTCGGATTGGCTGATCGACGACACCTCGGCGCAGCCCCTGAATCACGCGACGCGCGACTGGCACGCTGACTTCTACGCTCTCTGCGCCGCGCGCAGTCGCGAAGTAACGACCGCGTGCTCCATGGAACTCGTCTACCCGCCCGCCGGATACGTTGCCCGTTTCCCGGACGCTGGCCGAACTCCGGTCTCCACCGCCACCGGGTTCGGATCTATCTCTTCGAATCACTGCGCCATTGGCGGATCGAAAATTCTGGCTCTTCAGAAAGCCGTCTATCGGGAGATCGCCAGCCTTCAGGCGAACGCCGGTCTCACGCCGTCGGTGCAATTCGGCGAATTTCTGTGGTGGTATTTCGCCGGTCCCGGCGGTATGGCGTTCTATGACGACGAAACGATCGCCGCCGCCCAATCGGCTCTCGGCCGGCCGCTCCACATCTTTCTCACGCCGGATGACGATCCGTCCGTCAACAACGGCGCGGACGCCGCCTTCCTCCGCAACCGTCTCCGCGATCACGTCGCCGCCCTGATCGCCGATTTGCGCTCGGCTTACCCCACTGCGCGATGCGAAGTCCTCTGGCCCTACGACGTCAATCACCCCACCCCAGTCCCCACTGATGCCCCGTACCTCGGAGGGCGTCTCAATTACGCTGTCAATCTGCCGGCAGAATGGCGAACTCAACCCACCAGCGGTCTCGACCGTATGAAGGTCGAAGCGCTGGCATTCGGCCAAAGCATGCGAAATCTCGATTTGTCCTCCGAGGCGGTAAACCTGTTTCAGGGGTTCGGCTGGCCGGTCAGCGCGCTCCGCTACCTCGTTCCGCTTTCCGGGTCAATTGACGGCCTGATCGCGCCCGTACCCTGGTATCGCGAACTGGCGCTCGCTCTCGGCGCAGGCATCGCCACGAACAACCTGTGGGCGTTCGACCACGTCTGCCTGTTCAATCTCGAAGTTCCCGAGCCTGCGCTCGAGCGCCGCTCCTGGCTCAAAGCGGCGTGAGGCTCGAAATATAAATTCGGCGCCTTGAGTATCCTGTTATAGATGTCATCCGCCCCGGACCCGGCGCCTGAGCCGAAAACGGCCTGGCTGAGAGTCCAGAACGCCCGCCATCCCAAACGTCCTCACGCTCTGGATTACGTCGAGCGCATTATGACCGACTTCCAGGAAATCCACGGCGACCGTCTCTTCGGCGATGACGCTGCGATCGTCTGCGGAATGGCCCGAATCGACAACCGTCCGATTCTCTTCGTTGGCGAACAAAAGGGGCGTGATACGAAACAACGCATGCTGCGGAACTTCGGGATGCCGAAGCCCGAAGGCTATCGCAAGGCCCTGCGCGCCATGCAGCTTGCTGGTAAGTTCGGTCGCCCGATTGTCGCTTTTCTCGATACGCCAGGAGCTTACCCCGGCATCGACGCTGAGGAGCGCGGTCAGGCGGAAGCCATCGCGCGGAATCTTCGGGAAATGGCGCGGCTTCCGGTACCCGTGATTTCCGTATGCATTGGTGAAGGCGGAAGCGGCGGGGCGCTCGCCCTCGGGGTGGGCAACCGCATCCTCATGCTCGAAAATGCCGTCTACAGCGTCATCTCACCGGAAAGCTGCGCAGCCATCATTTACCGCGATGCCGCCAAAGCCGAACAAGCCGCCGCGGCCCTCCGACTCACGGCTCAGGATCTCCTGAGATTGAAACTGATCGACGGCATCATTCCGGAGCCGGGCTCCGGCGCGCATGAAGATCCGGACGAAGCGGCGAAACTACTGAAGTCGGAGCTAGTCGTTTCCTTGGAAAGCCTTTCCGCGGTTTCTGCTAATCAACTGGTTCAGGATCGATATCATAAGTTCAGGAAAATGGGCAACTTTTTCGTCGGAGATCACTAGTGGCATCCTCGCGGAAGAAATGGCCGGTGATCGCCGGCATCGCTTTTCTCGTAATATTCATTGCGGCGATGATCTACACCAGCGGCGGCAACGCCAAATTCCGATGCGAAGTCTGCATGACGTTCGACGGTCGGACGGTCTGCCGCAACGGCGCCGCTGTTACGCAGATGGAGGCGCAGCGAATCGCGACTGAGGCAGCCTGCAGCGACCTGACCAGCGGGATGAACAACCTGGAGCAGTGCCGGAACAGCGCACCCAAAGTGACCTGGAAACAGTAGCCTTGTCCGCCTTGCTATCCTAAATTGGATTCAGTGTGAACAAACAGACGCAGGACTGCGTCTATCCTCTTGGAACAATTCAGCGTGATCTCGTGCGTGCGGGAGTACTGTCATCGTGAAGAGTAAATGGAAGATCGTCATCGGCGTTGTCATTTTGTTGCTCATCGGGGCGGGTGTCCTGGCGAGCGTCAAATACAGCCAGCGGGGGATCGTAACCGTTCAGACCGGCAAAGTGCTCCGCGAGGACCTCGCCAGCGTCGTAACTGCATCCGGCGAGGTTAAGCCCCGAAATTACATCAATATAGGCGCTGAATATCAAGGGCAACTGACGGACATCCTGGTCAAGGAAGGCGATCACGTCAAAAAGGGACAGTTGCTGGCGCGGATCGATGAAGCCCAGTCCCAGGCGGATGTCGCGGCTCAGCGCGCCGCGCTGAGTTCCGCCGAAGCCGATTCGTCGGCCAGCGAAGCGGCCGTGAAAGCCGGCGAAGACAACGTCACCGCCCTCGAAGCGACCGTCATTCGCACCAAAGCCGATCTCGAGCGTTATCAGCGCGACTTCGAGCGTGGTCAGCAGTTATTTAAAGAAGGTTTGATCCCGCGCTCCGACTTCGAGCAGCGGCAGGCCACCTTTGAAAGTCAGAAGGCATCGGTCGACGAAGCTCAGTCTCGCGTGGTCCAGGCCAAAACGCAGTTGGCGCAGTTGCGCGCGCAGCTTGCCGGAACGCAAAAGAAGATCGCGCAGACGCAGGCTGGCCTGGTACGGGTGGACGACATTCTGAAGAAGCACAACGCCGTGGCGCCGATTGACGGCCTCGTGACGTATCTGCCTGTTCGCGTGGGCGAAACCGTCGTGCCCGGCGTTCAGAATTCCGCCGCCAGCACGATCATGACGATTGCGGATATGTCGATTGTCACCGCCGAGGTAAAGGTGGATGAAACCGACATCGTAAATGTGAAGCTCGGACAGCCGGCCGAAATCTCGGTCGACGCCATCCCGAATAAGACCTTCACCGGGCACGTCATCGAAATCGGCAACACAGCGATCCTGCGTTCGACGGGTATGGCCGCGTCGACCAGCAACACTTCCAGCCAGGAAGCGAAGGATTTCAAAGTCGTCGTCGCGATGGACAATCCGCCGGATGAGATCCGGCCCGGCCTCTCCTGCACGTCAAAAATCACGACAGCGACTCGCAAGAGCGTGGTTGCGATTCCGATTCAGGCGCTGACCACCAGAACCAAAGGCGATCTGATTCCGGACAAGGACAAGCCGATCAACCCGGATCCCGCGACCGTCAAAGCCAACAAAGAGGAGAGCCAGGGCGTATTCGTGATTGCGAACAACAAGGCCGAATTCCGCAAGCTGGAGACGGGCATTACGGGCGCGACGGACATCGAGGTTACCAGTGGCCTCAAGGAGGGCGACGAGATCGTGACCGGCAGCTACCAGGTAATCCGCTCCATGAAAAACGGGGCGACGGTGAAGATCGACAACAAACCGCCCGCCGCGAAGACGACCACATAGAGACGGAGACCCACACGAATGGCACAAGCGGTTCTCGACGAAACAGCGGAACGCGGCGAACAGCTGAAACGCGAAGGCGTGGTCATCCGGACTTACGACATCTGGAAGACCTACGTGATGGGCGACCAGGAGATCCACGCGGTTTCAGGCGTTAGCATCGAGATCAAGCGTGGCGAATACGTCGCCATCATGGGCCCGTCGGGCTCGGGTAAGTCGACGCTCATGAATCTGATCGGCTGCCTGGATACGCCGACGAAGGGCGAGTATTACATCAACGGGCGCCTGGTCAGTTCCATGGATGACGACGAACTGGCCCAGATCCGGAACAAAGAGATCGGTTTCGTCTTCCAGACATTCAACCTTCTGCCGCGCGCCACAGCGCTGCACAATGTGGAACTGCCGCTGATCTATAACGGCACGCCGCCGGCGGCGCGCATCGCCAAAGCTAAGAAGGTTCTTGCCCAGGTGGATCTCCAGCAGCGCATGGACCACAAACCGAACGAGATGTCGGGCGGCCAACGGCAACGCGTCGCGGTCGCGCGGGCTCTGGTCAATGATCCGTCTATTATTCTGGCGGACGAGCCGACCGGCAACCTCGACACGCACACCGGCAACGAAATCATGGCGCTCTTCCAGCGGCTGCACGAACAGGGAAACACGATCGTGCTGGTGACCCACGAACATGACATCGCGCTGCATGCGAACCGCGTGATTTCCATTCGCGACGGTAAGGTCGAGCACGACGAGCCGATTCAGCATTAACGGAAATCGAGCAGTCTTAATCGACGTTTTCTCAATCAGTTCCGGCCAGAGCCGAAATTTCGCGTCCGCTCGGGCTGTTAAGGTGTGGCCGGAGGCAGCTTGTCGCGGAACAGAACCCGTCGGAAAAAGCAGAAGAAATTCCTGACCTATCGCTGGATGGACGGACTATTGCGGAAGGGCATCCAGGAGATGACGGAGTCCCACCAAGCCGGGGAAAAAGCATCTGCCGGCGACTTCGCCCGGATTGTCCATTTCCACCGGGCTCGATACGGCATCTGTTTACCTGAACCCGTTGTGGATTGGGTCGAAAACCTCGAGCCCACGGAGGTTAAGTTCCGATAGCTTCGACAATGTGTTCTCGTCGTCCGACCGCGGACCTCGCCGAACTCTTTAAGGCCAGTCCTGCGCGCGGAAACTGCTTCAGCCGTTCGCACCCGTTATAGATTGCCCTGGCCACGCCGGTCGCCGCCTCGGGATTGTCAATATTGATTCGTTCGCAAATGCGCTGTAAGTCGTCAGCAGCTTCAGGCGACCAACAGATTGCCTCTAGTGTGATGTTTCTGAAATCTCTTTACCTATTGGCAGGAAGGTGGTCGAGCCAGACGATGGTGGCACAGGCTTCAGCCTGTGGGTTTTCGGCTGCCGGATTAGTACAGGCACTTCGGAAGCAGGACACCAGCGAGGCT
>DATFSM010000021.1:0-19927 GCA_035262625.1 Bryobacteraceae bacterium | reverse complement strand
ATAGTAGTGACTTCATGAAGCGCGCGCCGGCCAGCTTTTTTAGCTACTGGTTTTGGAGCCCCACTCCCTGAGTGAGTTGGTTTAGCGCGTTTTTGAGGGAATTCTGAACCAACCCACTCGAAAGAGTGGGTTTTTTATTTTTACGGAGTTTTAGCCAAAATGATTATTTCGATGCGACTACATGCCACGAAGCAGGAGATTGACCATGTCTGTGAACGTATCGCCGAATTCGGTTTCCGGGTTCATTCCATCGAAGGCGCGGAGCGCGTCGTGATCGGCGTGGTGGGCGTGGGGGGTGATGTTACGGCATGCCTGGAGTCCCTGGAGGCGACGCCGGGAGTGGAACGGGCGGTCCGCATCTCGGCCCAGTACAAGTTCGTGAGCAAAGAGTTCCGCCAGGAGCGCACGGTAATCCGCGCGGGCAAGGCTGAGATCGGCGGCGATCAGTTCGTCATGATGGCAGGTCCCTGCTCAGTGGAGAACGAGAAGCAGATCATGGAGACCGCTTATGCCGTCGCCGAGGCGGGCGCTAAAGTGCTGCGCGGCGGCGCGTTCAAGCCGCGCACTTCCCCGTATGACTTCCAGGGGATGGAAGGTGATGGACTGAAGCTCCTGGCGAAGGCGCGTGAGGCCACAGGGCTTGCGGTGATCACCGAGGTGATGAGCGACAGCGACGTTTCGCTGGTGGCGGAATATGCCGACGTGATGCAGGTGGGGGCGCGCAACATGCAGAACTTTGCGCTGCTGAAGTCACTGGGGCGCTGCGGGCGTCCGGTGATGCTGAAGCGCGGGCTGAGTTCGACGATCAAGGAACTGCTGATGTCCGCCGAGTACATCGTGGCGCATGGTAATTCGCAGGTGATGCTTTGCGAGCGCGGAATCCGGACTTTCGAGACGGCGACGCGAAATACCTGCGACATCACTGCCGTGCCGGTGCTCAATGAGCTGACGCATCTGCCCGTGATTCTGGATCCGAGCCACGCCACCGGAAAGCGCAGCCTGGTGCCCGCGCTCGCGAAAGCAGGCGTCGCCATCGGGGCGGACGGCATGATTGTGGAAGTGCATCCATGTCCCGAGAAGGCGGTGAGCGATGGAGCGCAATCCCTGACGATCGACGGCTTCCGGGGGATGATGCGGGATCTGAAAGGCTACATTGAATTGTGGACCAGAGAGCGCGCATCCGAGCTGGCCTTGGCCTGATCACGCTGGCGTGCGTCGGCGTGGCAGGATGGGGCATCGCGCGCGCCCGAGCATCGCGCCAATTTTTCGAACCAGCGAATCTGCTCTCCCGATTTCCGCTTGAGGGCGGCACGGCGCTCAATGTGGATTTCGCCTCGCTTCGGAAGGCGGGGTTGCTCGAGTCAAAAGCGCCGCCCGAGCCTGAGTACAAACAGTTCGTCGAGGCGGCGGGCGTGGATTATCGACGCGATGTCGATCTTCTGGTCGCGTCGTTTTCGAAAAGCGGCAATTATTTCATTGCCCGCGGTCGGTTTGATTGGAAGAAACTCCGCGAGTATGCGGTTCGCCAAGGTGGGTCCTGCTATCAGGACTTGTGCCGCGTGCAGGGCAGCACGCCTGAGCGGCGCATATCGTTTTTGCCGTTGCGCGGCGACACCATCGGCCTCGCGGTAAGCGGGAACGATCTCGCCGCCTCCCGGTTGACCAAGACAGGGCCGACCGTCGTGACGCGTCCGCCTGAGGCCCCGGTTTGGGTTTCGATTCCCGGCTCGGCTCTTCGCGACAGCACGGTGATTCCAGTGGGAATGCGGGTTTTTCTGACTGCGCTTTCGCGCGCCGAGCGCATCGTGATCACGGCGGCGCAGGGAAACGGGGGCATCCAGGCGCATATGGAGGCGACGTGCCGCACTTCCAGCGACGCGGCGGTCCTCGCGAGCCAGCTTCGCTCGACCACCGGCATACTGCGGGATACATTGATGACCGACAAGGAGGCGTCGCGCGACGAGCTCGCCCGGACGCTTGCGGCGGGCACCTTCGATAATTCCGGCGCACGCGTCACCGGAGCGTGGCCGATCGCGAAGGGCCTTATCGAAAGTCTGACCGCCGGGATCTGATGCCGGTCGTTGTCTGCGGCAATGTAGTTTTCGATATTCTCGCAAGACCCGTGGATGAGGTGCGCTGGGGCGCGACCAGCGTGATTTCGAATGTGGAACAGCAACTGGGCGGCAATGCGGGGAGTACCTCGTATACGATCGCGAAGCTGGGTGTTCGAGTGACTCTGGCGACGCTGGCGGGCAGGGACGCCGCGGGTGAGACAGTTCTGGGGCATCTGCGCTCGGCAGGCGTTGATTTATCTCTGACGCAGTATGTCGATGCGCCCACTTCGATTGCGATTTCGCTGATCCGGCGGAATGGGGAAAGGGCGCTGCTCTATCAGTTGGGCGCGGCTTCCGAAGATTTCCAGCCATTCGAGCTACCGGCTGGCGCGACCCACTTTCATCTGGCTGCGGTTTACCGGATGCGTCATCTGCGAGCGGCAGCGCCCGGTCTGCTGAGGCGAGCGAAAGAGGCGGGATTGCGGACGTCGCTCGATGCGCAGTGGGATACGGAGGGCGAATGGATGAAGGTACTCGCGCCAAGTTTGCCTTACTGCGATTACACGCTGATGAACGAGGACGAGGCGGCGCAGTTGACTGGCTCGTCGGATCCGGGGACGGCTGCAAAGGCGCTGCGAGGGCAGGGCGCGCGACATATCGTAATCAAACTGGGATCTCGCGGATGCTGGGCGGATGGCGACGAGATTCCGGGTTACCGTGTCGAGGCGATGGATACTACCGGGGCGGGTGATTGCTTCGCTGGAGGATTTATCGCGGCGCTCGAACGGGGAATGAGCATCGGGGAGGCGGCGCGGGTTGCGAATGCGGTGGGCGCTTTGGCGGTCCAGCGCGTGGGCGCCACGGCGGGAGTGAAGGACTGGGATGAGACGCAAACGTTTCTGCGGCACTCGGTCTACGATTGAACAGAGGCAGACGTATGGCAACGCTGGATTGGTCTCAATGTCCCGCTGTGGAAAGCATTCCCGGCAAACGCAGCGGCGCGTGGGTTTTCAAGGGAACAAGAACGCCTGTGTCGACCGTTTTTGAGAACATCGAAGACATGAGTGTCGACGAACTCATAGAAGAATTTGGCGTGACGCGCGAGCAGGTTCATGCGGTTCTGCAGTTCGCTGCGCACAGCGCCGAGGCCAACACAGTCGCCCCGCGCGCCTGATGCTTGTTCTTTTCGACAACGGCACGCCACGCACGCTTGCCCGGTATCTGATCGACCAGCACACGATAACGGAAGCCCGTGCGCGCGGCTGGGAGCGGCTTGAAAACGGCCGGCTTCTAAGCGCCGCGGAGGCCGCTGGTTTTGACGTTTTTGTGACGACCGACCGCAACATCCGGTATCACCAGAACCTTGCAGGACGCAACATTGCCATTGTCGTGTTGGGCAAGGGACGATGGAGCCTCGTCAAGCCGTATGTCGCGCGGATTGTGGCCGCTATTAGCGCCGCCAGCCGAGGCTGTTACACAGAAATTGAAATTCCGTAATGCCGGCGCCCGTAAAGTTTCTGCGGCTTTCTGCCGATAGCCGTTCTTAACAGGAGGCAAAACGGCATGCCCGAGCTTGACCGGACGCGGTCCGGAGGCGGCCCGGACGGTGTGGATCAGTCTGCCTACGAAGAGCAGATCGCCCAGCTCGAGCGCGTGATCGCCGAGAAAGAGCGCGCCGTGATGCGTGCGGTTCTTTCAGCCACCGAAGTTCAGCAGCAACTCGAGACATCCCAGGCCGAGTCCCGGGCGCTGATTGCGCAACTCGAGCTTGTGCGGGACAGGCCGACACCTGCAGCCCTGGGGGAAGAAGTCGGTCGAATCAGCGCGCAGTTTGCGCAAGCGCGCAGAAGCCTGGATCGGGAACGCGAACAGTCGCAGGCCGAGGCGATCGCAGTGAAAGCGCGGTTGCAGCAGGCGAGACAACAACTGGATCACGAACGGCAGATGCGCCGGGCCGACAGCGCGGCTCACAGCGCGACAATAGCTTCACTGCAGAGAGACCTGGCAGGCGCTCGCGCCCGGGCCGGCGCGGCTCAGGCCGATCCTCCGCGTTCCATTTGGGCCCGTCTCGCGGCATGCGCTCTGGCTGCGGCGCTTTTGGTGAGCCTTTATGTGGGTTGGCTGCGACTCTCGAAGCTGCCGGGACTGTCCATGGCGCGCCGGGCGCCTGCGCCGGAGGCAGGCGGCGCGCCCGCGGCAAACGATACCTCGAGTCTGCGGGCGCGTACGCCGGAGCGGCCGCACGACGGGCTGGCGCCCGCGACGCAAAGAACTCTAAAGCAGAAAACTACGGAGTGGAAGAATCCGGATCCCTCGGTCTGCGACTTTCAGTGGACAGGAGGATTGCCGACCATCCTCTACAGCGGGAAGGATTCGTTGCTTGCTATCCTGGGCCGCTGCACGCAGGCGGTTGAAAACGCCGGCGCGCAGTGACCCGGGATGGGGAGAATCAGAACTGATTCCAGAGGAACTGGTTGTAAACCTCGTGATGGAACTGCACTTCGGAGGGCTTCACAACGGTGCCCAGCAGCCGCGGACAACGATCGGCCGAGGCTTTCTTCAGCTCGATATAGCGATCCTTGACCTCTTCGCTATACATCTCTGTTGTCCAGGTTGACGACTGGAAGTCGGTCATTGCGTCGTAGATGTTATCCGGCAGGTAGCGCTTCGCGCTGCGGAGATTCTCGATGCTCGTGTCGACCGATCCGTCGAGGCCGCTCTTGAAGATGCTGTACAGCACCATGTAGGGATTGGCATCGGGCGCAACCGCGCGGACTTCGACGCGCGAACTGCGCTCATTTCCGATCGGAACACGAACCATGGAACCGCGATCGACAGGCGACGCGATGAGTTGGTTCGGCGCTTCAAAGTGCGGATCGAGTCTGCGATATGCATTGACGCTGGGATTCAGCACCAGGCAGATATCGCGCCCATGGCTGAGTATGCGATCCACGAAATCCCAGGCGAACTTGCTGATCTTCTCTTCGCCGTTCGGATCCCAGAATATGTTCTTTTTGCCTTTCGTTACCGAAACGTTCGTGTGCATGCCGCTACCATTGACGCCCACCACGGGCTTCGGCAGGAAGCTCGCCGTGAGACCCATGTTGCGCGCCACCTGGCGGCACAGGAATTTGTAAAGCTGGATCTGGTCGGCTGCCGTTACAACATCCGCATAGCTGTAGTTGATTTCGAACTGTGAAGGCGCGACTTCGGGGTGATCCTTCTCGTTCTGGAAGCCCATGGCGCGCTGAACTTCAGCTGCCTTGTCGATGAACGTGCGCAGCGTGTCGCCCGGCAGCGAATGGTAGTAACCGCCCGTGTTCACGTATTCGAACTTGCCGGTTTCGTGGAATCTTCTCTCGGCGTCGACCCCGTTGAACAGGAATCCTTCGATTTCGTTCGCGGCGTTCAGCGTGTAGTCATGTTTTTTATGCTGTTCGTCCGCGAAGTTCTTAAGGACGCCACGCATGTCGCCGATATAGGATCCGCCCTGCTTGTCGATCACTTCGCCGAACACCAGAACCTTGCCCTCGCCCACAAAGTTCGCCGGCGCCCAGTAGAATGCGTTCCAATCCAGATGAAGCCGGAGATCGCTCTCCTTCTGCGCCGTGAATCCGCGGATAGAGGAGCCGTCGAACGTGAGGTTGTCGTGGCTCTTGAGGAGAAACTTCTTGTCGTAGTCGAGCATGTGCAGGCGGCCTTCGAGGTCGCTGAACATGAGGGTCACGGCCTTGATCCGCTTCTCGTCCGTCAGATATTTGAGGCGTTCCTCCTGCAACTTATCCGCAGGGATACGCTTCGAGCGCTGCTCCTTCGCCTCGATGTTCTTCGCTTCGAGTTCCTCGTAGGGCAGGTTAAGAAAATCAGTGACTTGTGTGGACATTGCTCTCCGTAATCGATTGGGATCGGCAAAACGGAACTCTGGTAGACGAGCTGGATCTGCCGTGTAAAAACGCTAGTATCATTGAAAACAGCGCTGCCCGGCAATCGCTTATTTTTATTGAAACGATTCCCGGAATTGATGACACAGATGCGGACGTTACTACCAGTGTAATCTTGACGTAACGAATCCAACACGTCACACTTGACGGGATATGGCGGCCCTGTAGTCCTGCCTGCACTGTGCGTGCTTCGGGAGAGGACATTTGAGACGCGTTTCGTTAACCATCTGGATTCTCATTGCGCTTGTCGGGGGTATCCTTTTCGGGGCCGTCGCGCCGGAACCCGCGAAGCAACTGGCCATTCTGGGGACCATCTTTCTTCGACTAATCAAATCGATCATCGCGCCCTTGCTGTTCGGCACGCTCGTGAGCGGCATAGCTGGTACCGGCAATGTCAAAACGATGGGACGCATCGGGGGCAAGGCGATCCTGTATTTCGAGATCGTCACTACGGTCGCGCTTTTTGTGGGTCTCGGCGCGGTTAACCTGGTCAAACCGGGCGTCGGCGTCCACCTGGAGAAGGGAACCGGCGCAGGCGTGGCTGGCTCGAGCGCCAGCCTCTCGC
Organism: Bryobacteraceae bacterium; assembly: GCA_035262625.1. GTDB lineage: Bacteria > Acidobacteriota > Terriglobia > Bryobacterales > Bryobacteraceae > BOG-234. Next base: position 13,367 of record DATFSM010000021.1, on the reverse strand, counting down.
AGATTCTGGAGCACACGTTCCCTACAAGCGTGGTCGATTCGATGGCGCGGGGCGAGGTGCTTCAGATTGTGGTATTCGCGTTTCTGTTCGGCGCAGCGTGCGCGACCGTGGGGCTGAAGGCGCGGCCGGTCGTCGAATTGTGCGAATCGCTGGCCGAGGTGATGTTCAAGTACACGGGGTACGTGATGCTGTTTGCGCCGTTCGGCGTGTTCGGGGCAATGGCGGCGACGGTCGGCGAGCGTGGCCTGGGTGTACTGGCGAATCTCGGAAAACTCGTGGCGACGCTGTACGGCGCACAGGCGTTCTTCGTGATCGTTGTGCTGGGGGCTGTCACCACCCTGCTGCGGATTCCCGTGCGGCGATTTGTCCGCTTCGTGCGGGAACCGTTCCTTTTGGCGTTTTCCACCGCTTCGAGCGAATCGGCGTTGCCGATCGCACTCGAGAATATGGAGAAGTTCGGCGTACCGAAGCACATCGTGGCTTTCGTGCTTCCCACGGGATACAGCTTCAATCTGGACGGATCGACGTTGTATCTGTCGATGGCGGCGATGTTCGTGGCGCAGGCCGCGGGCGTGCATGTTCCGTTTACGACCCAATTGGTGATGCTGCTGACGCTGATGCTGACGAGCAAGGGCGTGGCGGGCGTGCCGCGCGCTTCACTGGTGATTCTGGCGGGGACGCTGGCCACGTTCAATCTGCCAGTGGAAGGCGTGGCCGTGATTCTGGGTGTGGACACGCTGATGGATATGGCCCGCACGTCGGTAAATCTGCTGGGGAACTGTTTGGCGACGGCGGTCGTCGCCCGGTGGGAAGGCGTGGACCTGAACGCGGCAGCGAAGGAAGCGGACGCACAGGCGGAAGCCGCGGCAGCTTAATGCGGCCGGAACCGGAATGAAGATGGCCCCGGTCGATTTCAGTTAAATAGCCGACTGGCGTCGGGAACGACAACAGGCATCAAAGGCCGGACCGCTGCAGCGCCTCGACGTCACGCTCAAGTTCCTCCAGGGTGCAATCCCAGTGCACCTGGCGAGCTTTCAGAAAATCGTCAAGTTCGAAACGAGTTTCAAATCCGAGGAGGCGACTCAGGTCGGCCCTCGTGAGGTGGCCCACCCGATACTCCTCGGTCGCCCAAGCCTCGAGAGCCCGGCGCGACAAATCGCCACCGGTGCTGAGGCGCGCGGCCAGATCGTCCGGTATCTCAACTGTCAAGCGCATGATGATCCTGCCTCCTTCAGCCTACCGGAAAAAAAGCCCGCGTTGTCGGGTCAGGCAAAGGGCGTTATCAGTAAGCCCGCGGGCGGTAGCCGGGCCGTGACTGCACGCGGAAGTGCTTGCCCGTGTCGCTCACGATCTGAATACTGATTTTCCGGAAGCCCTCGTTCGGGTTCGGAGCGGGGTAATACGTGACCGTGTACGAATTCCCGAGATCTTCACGGATCTGATCGAAAGCCTCCATCTGCTTTTGCCAGGTCTTCGCCCAGTACGCTTTGCCGCCGGTGCGCTGCGCCATGCGGCGAAAAACGCTCGAAGAGATCGGATCCTTGTTGACGTCGTTCGTCGAGATGACGTAGATCGGGATGCCTTCGTCTTCGGCGACGGCGCGGACGTCGTCCGGCGCGACCATGCTCGCGTTATCAGGGCCATTCGAAAATACGATCACAACCTTGCGGCCGGGGACTTTGGAGGCGTCGCGGAGCGTGAGCAGAAGGCCGTTATAGAGCGCCGTATCGTCCCCCGCCACCGCCTTGCGGAGGCCAACAAGAGCGTTGTTGCGATCCGGGGTCAGCGTGGCGGCGCGCGAAAGATTGCGGCTGAACGTGTAGACAGCGACGGAGTCGGCCTTATCGAGGCCGCGCACGAAGTCAGCTATCGCGTCTTCGGCGTACACAAAACCGCGATACATGAAATTGCTGGTGTCGAACAGAACGAAGACATTGGTGCCGACGAAAGCATCGCCGCCGGTGCGCTCGGTTGTTGTGGCGCCAATCTTCTCTGCTTCGGGGGCATTCGGAAGCAACGGTTTCATCGAGCCGTCGGACAGAATCTGCATTGCGGGCCGGCTGCCTTCGGAGAAGGTCGCCAGTTTTTCCGAGATGCCGTCCTCAGTTACCTTAAAATCGGCCGGTTTCAGACCGTTCACGTACTTGCCTTTGTTGTCGGTGACCGTAAAGCTCAACACGACCAGGTCCACCGTCGATCTGAAAACCGGTGGCCGCTCCTGACCGAACAGCCAGATTCCGGCCATGGCGGTCAAAACGCCGGCAGCGACGGTCACACGCACAGTTCGATTGATCGTCTCCCGAGTCATTCGCTCCCTTAACCCCGCTTATTCTATTGCGTTTTTATCGACGCCCGCACCCGTCGCATTCTGAACCCTGATCTCGTCCCCCACCGATCTCAGACTCTTCAGCAGGGCTGGCCAGTCCTCCAGATGCGAGGCGAATATTCTTTCGACCACTTTCTGGGTCCACTCAGGAACAAGTACGTTCAACTGAGCGGGCTGGACGCCGATTTCATCCCCAACATCGGCCCAATAGAGAAGATTGGATTCCCAGCTTTCGGCCATTATGCGGCTCGAATAACCCATCAGGGTGGGGAAAGTCCTGATGTTCAGAAGTTCGGAGCGGTAGGAATTCGCGAGCGTCGGCTTCGGCGTGCCCCAGGCCCGCGAAATTTCGGAGTTGCTGACCTGTTCCGCCGCGAGCGACCGGTAATGTGAAATCTCGCGGGCGGCGGGGCTGTCGGATTTCGCCGTTGGCGCAAGATTGCGCGCAATCAGATACATCTCCGAGGGCGTCAACAAATTGAGCGCCTGATGAACGTCGCCCGTCTGAATCGAGTTCTTAATCTGCGCCGCGCGCCACGGGCTGGCGACCGCGTCGACGGCGTTGAAGACAGTTTCGCGCCGGTCGGGATTTACCGCAGCCTCGGCAACTTCACCTTCAGTGAATCGCATGTTCATCCCGACCCAGTGCATCTGCACGGGCGTGACGCTCCAGAACCGCGGCGCTTTGGCGGTCAGGATCATCTGGGGGACCAGGTCGCCCCAGATCAACGCCTGAGTCTGAGTGGGGACGAGGAAATTCTGCTCGGCTTCGGCCAGCGCATAAGCCAGACCGGCAAGCGAGCCGACGAGGCGTCCGCCCGCGTTGGAAGGCCAGCCCGTGCCGTAGAGTTCGGTGACCCTCCAGCTTCGGTTCGCGCCCTGCATACCGATGAAATCGTGGCCGCGAACGAACAGAGGGTTCGTCAGCAGGATTTGCGCGCCCGGCGGCGCGTAATGGATGTAGTTGTAACCGACGATCGTGTCGCGCAGGGTGGGCGCAAGCTGGCCGCGAATGTCTTTGAGACGTTCGGGATCCTTGGCCGCTTTGTCGATCATCGCCCGGAAGTTGAGCTTGCGCTCGTCATCGATGTGGCGGTCGACGTAGTATCCGAACGCCATGGCGTTTTTCTCGACGCCAGTCATCGAGCTGCGCGGCAACTGAATGTCGGCAACGCGCGCCGCGAGTCGAGAGGCCAGTTGCGCGTTGAGCTTTTCGCCCTTCGAGACGTTCTCGAGGTTATCGGCGAGTTCGAAGATCAGATCGGCGGGAAGGAGCTTTTGCGACTCAAAAATCCGTTGCTCGTCGCGGACCAGAGCGGCCCGCGGCTCGGACTGGTCCGGCTTCGGACCTCCGGCGAGAAGTTCAAGAAGCCGGTCCTGCACGGTTCCCTGCGAGGCGCCTGTCTCCTTTAACAACAGATTGAGCCCCTGGCGTCCGGCGTCGAACAGTTCTCGGTCGTTCTTGAGAGTATGGAAGGGCGCCACGATCCCGGCCAGAGTCGCATCCTGCTTCGACAACGGCACGCTGCCCTGGCGGCAGAAGATCTGCCACAACCCTGAAAGCCCCTGCATCATGCCAATCGAATCGAGGCGGAACTGCGCGTCGTGGAGGCGGTCGAGCCCTTCGGCGGCGTCCATCCACGCGAGAATCGTTTTGTCGTAGACCGCGGGCGCGTCGGCGAAGATCGTGTACTGCGCCCCGTACAGGTTCCAGCCTTTGATCAGGCGATCGACGGTGGCGGATTCGAGCGGCGCCGGGCGGTTGCGATCGATGTCCGTCAGCGCCATGAAAATCTTTAGCGGCTCGTTATCCACCGGCTTGCGGCACAACGCAAACAGAGCTTCGAGCACGTCGTCCTGGTCCTTCCACGCCGTCGCGGACTTGCTCAGTTTTGCGTCGTACTTACCGTGCGGATTGCGCGCGAAGAGATTCCGCCAGACCTCGATGCCGCCAGGGATGTGGGCCTTGCCGTCCGGTTCGATCTGAATTCGGGTCGTCAGCAACATCATGTCGGCATTCGACCGAAAAACGGGGCGCGCCGGACCGGGCGTGGTGATCTTGCCGCGAATCGCCGCATAGAAGCGCTTCATGCGCGCCGGTTCCGTAAGGTAGTCCTGCACCGGGCCGTGGATGCGGGCCAAGGCGTCGTAAAGGCTCGCAAGCCAGCCATCGTCCCTGACGAGCAGCTTGTCGAAGAAGTCCGAACCTTTATCGGGCGACACGCCGGCGAGTTCGGTCCACGCTGCAACGGTCTTTTGGCCACCGGGGACGACAGCCTTTCCATTGCGGATCTCGAAATTGCCTCCGAAGAAATCGAGAACGCTCGCGAAAGCGCGGAGACGTGTTGCGGGTATGTCTCTTTTCAATGAGTCGGCGGTTTCGGGATCGAGTTTTGACATGCCCAGATAGAAGCGGCAGAGTCCGGGATCGCCCAGAAATGCGTCGAGGAAGTCGCCTTGAGCCTTCTCCTTAGCGTTCGTCCAGTAATCCGGCGAATAGAGGACCGGAACGGGCGTCGGACGGAATTCGTACTCGAATGGCTTGTCGGTGCGGAGCGCGGATTCGAGCTGCGCCAGCGGGAAACCGGAATCGGTGGAAAGGAACGCCCGCGACGCGTTGACCGTTTCGAGAACCACCTCGCTGCCGCACCCGCCGCGCATGCGGAAGCCGAGCACGCGGAGCAGGTCATTCGTCTGAGTGGACTCGCAGTTCGGAACGCGGATCACATGGTCGGAGCCAGCCAGCTTTTCCAGTTCTCGCGCCTGCGAAATATAGCGGTGCACAAGCTTGAGATATTCGGTTTCTTCGAGTTCGTCGTTACTGCGGGAGGCCTGGAATCCGTTCGTGACCACATTGCGAGCCAGGGCCGGCAGAATGTCGTCGGGAAGGCTGTCGGCCGAGAAAGCAGCCATGCGAGCGAACGAACGGATGGGACCGGGAATGTCGATCGTGGCCTTCGCGCCGGCCGGTGAGAGCGCGGGCGTCGGAAGCCGGAGATCGGTTCCACCGAACGATTTGTAGGTCTCCAGGTCGGTCGAGGCGGCCTGGTTGTCGCCGGCAATGAGGTCAAGCAGGACGGCGCGCCGGGCTGCGGATGCCGCATTCTGTTGCTTGCCGTCCGCCTTCCATGCCGCGGCGGCCTGGCGGTAGTGGGCGCGCGCGGCGGGGTCGCGATATCGCTCCAGGAACTCAGCGAACGCCGTCTGCAGTTCCGCATCGCGCGGCGTCTGCTTCAGGGACTGGAGGAAGATTTCGCGCGCGGCGGCGGAATCGCCGGCTTCTTCGGATTTATGGGCCCGATCCAGCGCTTCGCTGGCGGAAAGAGAGAGACAGGCAACCAGGAAAAGGACCGTTGAGCGCACTGCCATTATGCCCTCGCTTTTGTGACATCACTCTAGCATGTTCCGGAAACGGATGTGCAATCCGGAACGTCGAAGCCGCCACACAAAAAGGACCGGACCGGCGCGCATTGTGGGTATCATGGCAACACCGCAGGGACGGCGGGTTGTATGGCTGAGAACAAGACCAAGACGACCGGCGCAAGCGTCACCGAGTTCATCGCAGGTGTCGAGGATGAGGTGAAACGCCGGGATGCGAAGGCGCTTATCGACCTCATGCGGCGCGTCACGGGTGAGAAGCCGAAGATGTGGGGTCCGTCGATTGTCGGGTTCGGCAGCCATCATTATCGGTACGAGACCGGGCGGGAAGGCGATATGCCGATTGTGGGTTTCTCTCCACGAAAGGCTGGGCTGGTCCTGTACGGAACGATCGGATTTTCCGGCGCGCTCGAACTGCTCTCGCGGTTGGGGAAGCACACAACCGGGAAGGGCTGTCTTTACGTAAAGCGGATGTCGGATATCGATGCGGGCGTTCTGAAAGAGCTGATCGAAGGTTCGGTGGCAGCCAGGGACAGACGCTGACCGCCATCCACGGCGCGCGGAAATTTTAGTGGGCAAACCTGCAAAACCGCTGAAGAGCAGCCGTATTTTGCCCCGAAATTAATTCGGCTTAATGGGCGCGAAATTAACGGAGTAAATCGCGCCGCATTTCTCTATCAGTTACTTGTTAGTAACTATGAAGTAATTCATTTGAAACAAGCTACCGGTAATCTGAGCCTTCACCCGTAATTTTTCTTACTCCTGGAGGCTTTGAGTGGCTCGAAGTGTATTTAAACGCTGGCGGTGTGTCGTTACTTTGGCGGTCGGGATGTTGCCGGGCGTGCTGATGGCTCAGCAGCCTGGCGCCGTGACCGGCGCGGTGTTCGACCAGGTCGCCAAATCCATTTCGGGAGCTACTGTAACCGCGAAGATGGACGGTGGAACCGTGAGGGGCGCGGCAACCACCGACGCGGAGGGCCGTTTCTCGATCACCGGTCTTGCGCCGGGAAGCTACACGGTCGAAACCACCGCCATCGGTTTTGCGCGGAACACGCGGTTGGGCGTGGCGGTCACCGCGAACGGGACTCAGGACATCTCGATCACGATGAACGTGGACGCGATATCGCAGTCGGTCACCGTCCAGGAATCGGTTTCGCTGGCGGTTGATCTTGCCCCCCAGGGAAATACTCTCGATGCCACTTCGGCGCGCACGGAAATCAGCAACACGGTCATCGAGAACTTCATGGCGCCTGTCGCCGATTTCGCCGAAGTGATTCAACAGGCGCCGAATGCATTCAGCCTGAATCCGAACGGTATCGGACTGGGGCAGGGGAAATCCTATTTCCGCGGCTTCCAGGACGGCCAGTACACGATGACCTTCGACGGCATTCCGTTCGAAGATACGAACAGCCCTACGCACCATTCGTGGGCCAGCTTCCCCAGCCAGTGGATCAGCTCGACCGATTTCGACCGGAGCCCCGGACAGGCGCACGATTTCGGTCCGACGAACTTCGGCGGATCGATCAACATGAAGTCCCCCGAACTTCAGGCGGACCCGGACATCCGGGGCACGTTCGGCTACGGTTCGTTCAACACCAAACTCTACTCGCTCGATATCGATTCCGGACTCTTCGGACCGGGCAAAAAAGAAGCGGTCCTCTTCAACGTGAACGCGATGACGTCGGATGGATATCAGACGTTTAACTTTCAGCAGCGCGATGCGGGGTACGGAAAATTTCAGCACCGCTTCTCTGATAAGACGAGCCTCAGCCTGTATGGCGGCGTAGTCGATATCTGGAACAACACGCCGAACACGACTAATCCGACGCGCGCCCAGGTAGCGCAGTTCGGCGACAACTATCTGCTGGACGACACACCTCTGCTGCCCAACGGAACGCCGGATCCGTATTACTACGGCTACAACACCTACCACGTTCAGACGGATTTCGAATATGCGGCGTTCACATCCGATCTCGGAGATGGCTGGAAGTTCGACACCAAGGCTTACACGACGCGCTACTGGAACAAGCAGTTCTATCAGAACGGCGGGACGATCAACCTGACCACGTCGAAGCCGAGCGGCGTGGACAAGCTGAACGGCTACCGTCACGCGGGCGACACGGCAATCCTGAGCAAGGAACTGAAGTGGGGCATTATTCGCGCGGGCGCCTGGTATGACTGGGCTTATACGGATCGGTATCAGATTCCGTCCAACCCGGTTACGCAGGTGGACACGCCGCTCGGGAACTTCCACGAGCATTTCATCACTCAGTCGTTCCAGCCGTTCGCGGAGTTCGAGTGGCATCCGCTGCCCAAACTCGCGGTCACGGCCGGAATCAAGGCGGCCGACTACAACATGGCCCTGAACCAGTATCAGGACAACGGGAAAACGGTCGGCTGTCTGGGCGGAGTGGCGACGACGTATCCGTCAACTGCCGGTATCTGGGCCGGTGCGCCGGAATGCATTGGCGGCGGGCAGTTCGTTTCGCATTCGATCAACTACAACAACTGGCTGCCCACGCTGACCGCGCGTTATCGAGTCCTGCGCGCGTTGTCGGTCTACGCCGAGTTCGCTGAGGGCAGCGTGATCCCGCCCAGCAACGTCTTCGATGTTCCAGGCGGCAACGTCCTGACGCCTCCCAAGCCGACGCTGGCGAAGACGTATCAGACGGGCGCCGTGTTGCAGCACAACCGTTGGACTCTGGACATGGACGCTTACTACGTTCATTTCCAGAACGGCTACCAGTCGTATACGGATCCGATTTCGCTCGAGCCAGTGTTCGTCGCGACGGGGCCTTCGAATACGAAGGGGATCGAGGCGGAAGGCAACATCGCGCTTGGATACGGCTTCAGCATCTATGGCAATGTCTCGTTCGGCTCGGCGAAGTATCAATCGGGCGCGAATTACCCCAATGGCGGGTTGTGGGTGGCGAATACGCCCGGAAATATCGAAGGCCTCAGCGTGCTCTGGGACCACCGTGCGTGGGATATCGGGCTTACCTACAAGCGCGTGGGCCAGTTTTATAACGACAACGGCTCTCTGAATTACATAATCAACGGCATAAAGGTGCCTTACCCGGTTGATCAGGCGATCGTGATTCAGCCGTTTGAACTCACGAACGTGTTCGTGAATTACACGATCAAGAACGCTTCGCGCTTCCGCGGCTCGAAGGTTCAGTTGGCGGTGAATAATCTGACGAACAGCCACAATATTGTCGGAATCACTCCGGCAATCGCTGCGACCGCGACTGCGCCGTTCGTGCCGAATTCGGGAGATCTGCTTAATCTGATGCCGGGCCGGAGCATCACGCTGACGGTGACGGGCGGCTGGGCTCCGCGGCGGTAAAGCAGGCTCGATCCGCCCGATGGGAGCGCGATGCGGATATGGCGGGGAGCAGGCGCGGCGCGCCGGATTCGACCCTGTTGTACCATGGGTGTTCCGGGCTGATCGGGTACCAAAGCATCCCGAAAGTTTTACTCGGACAGGTGGCCGAGCGGCTAATGGCAACAGACTGTAAATCTGTCGCTCCTTGCGAGCTACGGAGGTTCGAATCCTCCCCTGTCCACCAGACTTCCTGCATCGGGCCGTTGTAGCTCAGTTGGTAGAGCGCGTCCTTGGTAAGGACGAGGTCACCAGTTCAATCCTGGTCAACGGCTCCATTTCCTCATTCCTTCCATTTGATATTCGGTGTTTGCGCTGCTCCGTCGTCGCAGTGCGCGATCCCGCCCACGCTCATCCCCCGTTCCCTCGGTTGTGAATTCGGCGGAAGTGGAATTTGGCTGTGGTCCCACGCCAGCCTGCATATAGTCTGACGCGCCTCCGGAAGCTCCTAGAAATGTAATAAATATTACATTTATTTGGGTGGCAATTATTTAATGTTTAGTTAGTTACTTTGTTACATAATGCTACTACTTTAGTGATAGTATTCTGACTTGCTCTGGCGGAAGGCCACGAGTGAGAGGCGAAACTTTCGTTCATACAAGGAGGCGTGAGTGCAGTTTGGAGTTTTCAAGGCAGGGGAAGACGTGAAGTGCAGACGAATTTGGCAACGTAAATGGGTCATAGGCGCTGTGCTTGGCGCTGCTGCTGTGGCTATAGTAACTGCTAACAATGTGCCAGTTCCGGCCGATTGGCCGATGTTCGGACAGGGCCCGGCAAATACGGCGAACAACCCGACGGAGAGCGCGATTTCCATCAAGAATGTGGCTCACCTTGTAACGAAGTGGACTGTGACCACCGGAGGCGACGTATCCGCCAGAGCCGCAGTCGTGGGCGGCGTTGCCTACTTTCCGGATTGGGGAGGAAATCTCTGGGCCGTTGACGCTAACAGCGGCAAGGTAATTTGGTCGAGGCAGATTGGCAGTTATCTTGGCACCAGCAGCACGGTTGTCTCGCGTACTAGCCCCGCTGTTCTCAACGGCTACGTATACATCGGTACGCAGTACGGAGCTTATCTGCTCGCGATTAACGCTTCCAATGGTGCGTCCGTCTGGAAGACGCAGTTGGAATCAGCAGATCCGTACGCAATTATTTCGGCATCTCCCGCCGTCGTGAATGGCGTTGTGTATACGGGCGTGGCCTCACTTGCCGAGGGCGCATCCGCGTACGGTATCACCATCTCTACTAACCCCGGTCCGCGTGGCAGTGTTGTCGCTGTAAATGCAGCTGACGGATCTATAAAGTGGCAACGCTATACCGTCCCTGCCGGTTACACAGGTGGCGGCGTATGGGGCAGCAATTTGGTTGTGGATGCGGCCCGCAACACAGTTTACGCCGGTACCGGAGATAACTACACTCATCCAGCGTCTTCCGCCGAATCGGCGTCTTATGACAACTTCGGTGACTGCGTCACTGCCAACGGCGGTGTACTGGCCACGGCAGAACAGGTTTGCCTATCGCCGAATGATTACGTCGATTCTATGCTCGCGCTTGATGCGACCACTGGGGCGGTGAAATGGGCTCAGAGGCTGGTGACTTGGAAGCAGCAAGGAGTAACAGACGGCAGCGATGACTGGAATGTGGATTGCGCATTCGGTGGCTCGCAATGTCCCACCCCGCCGACCGGGCCCGATTATGACTTCGGATCAGCGCCGAATGAAGTCACCTTCAACACGGTGAAAGGTCCGAAAACCATCATCGGAGCAGGGCAAAAAAGCGGCATCTATTACGCCATGGATCCAGATACCGGCGCATTGCTTTGGCAGACCCAGGTCGGTCCTGGTTCATCTCTCGGCGGCATGGAATGGGGCTCGGCATCGGATGGACAGCGCATTTACGTCTCAATCGCGAACCTAAATGGCATCTCGTACCCGTCGCCGCACCAGACTTGGACCGCTGGCTCTTGGGCTGCACTCGATCCGGGTACGGGAACTATCCTCTGGCAGACCGCTGACCCGAACGGAGCCATCGACATAGGCCCGCTAGCTGTTGCAAACGGCGTGGTCTATGCGCCGTCCATGGCAGGCGCGGCGAATGCGCCGACCATGCTGGCACTGAATGCCGCGAGCGGACAGATTTTGTGGCAGTTCGCCGCAGGCCATTCAGTGAACGCCGGAGCTACCATCGTCAATGGAATCGTCTATTGGGGTTCGGGCTATGCCCATCTAGGCATTCCCGGCATGACAGGAAGCAGCAAAACCGGAACATTCTACGCATTCACCAACAACGGTAACTGAGAAATAGCGCGGAATTCGCTAGAGGCGGATTTGCGGTTCAGCCGCAGGTCTGCCTCAAAGCTGTTCACCTATCTAAACAATCCCTAGGAAATCTGATGTCCTTTACAACATCGTGGTGGAGAGTCGTTTTATTTGTTACCGCCGTCGCTTCTGGTTTAGCACAACCATCTCGCAAAACGGGCGCTGGCGGGCTTAACGCCGATCTCGTCAAGACGGGTCTATATGTGATCTACGGTGGCGGCTGCAACACTCTTCTGCGCCTCAGCGGCAATGGGCTGATTATCGTGGACAGCAAGCTGCCCGGCAACTACGAAACCCTGACTCGCCAGATCAGGCGAATCTCGGAACAACCCATCCGCATACTCGTCCCCACCGGTCCCGGGGAACAACACACCGGGAACGACGCTGAATTTGCAAAGGCTGGGACCGCGATTCTGGCGCACGAAAACCTTGTGAGTGTTTCAAACGGAAAAGCGGCACTGCCGACCAAAACTTACGATCGTGAGCTGCCGATCAGACTGGGGGGCATCGAAGTGGAGTTGATGCATTTCGGCAACGCGCGCACAAATGCCGACACCGTGGTCTATTTTCCTAATCTCAAAGTCGTTGCCGTTGGAGATCTTCTTTCGACTGCTCTAGATCCGGATTTCTCGGCCGGTGGCAGTTTGATCGGATGGTCCGCAGTCTTAGGTCAAGTTCTGAAGCTCGATTTCGACGTCGTCGTGCCCAGCACGGGATCAATCGCGACTCGGGCTGATTTAGAAGCGTTTAAGACTAAGTTGGATACTCTGATTTCGAGGGCGCGCGATCTGGTGCGTAAAGGCACGTCAACGGATCGGTTACTCTCGGAGGTCAAGACGGACGACTTGAGTTGGCGGCTCAATCTGACGAAAGCGCAGGTTGAAGGATTTTACGGCGAACTGTCCAAGGCAAGGTAATCCACTCGCCGGCACCTCACCAGCCCCTTGCTGTGCGGGTCTTCAGCGGGCGGTTGGGTCGGGGCCGGTCGGGTGGGTTGACTGACCTGGTGGACCGGCGGATCACCCTCCGGAAAAGCGCCAATTGGGATGGGAGCGCGGCGAAATTCAGATCCCACGCTTTTCTGTGGACGGTGGAATCGTCGAAAAGATCTCGCCCAAAGCGCGGGCTGCGAAGAGCAATCCTTGGTGCTGAGTGTGGCCACTGTTTGGCGATGAAGGCGCGGCAGGGAAAATTTGCTTATTTCGACATCGGTCGGGGACTATGTTCGGCGGCACATACGTATCGGGCCCATCTCAATGCTTCCGATTTATGTTCCGCACGCGGTCAGCGCGGAACAATCGAATCGGTCCATCAAGATCCGTTCGACCGCATGATCGGTGCCCAGTGCCTGGAAGCTCACCTGCCATGCGTCACGAAAAAGGTGCTTTCGCGTCCTGCGGCGTTGAAACCATTTGGTAATGCCGCCCTACATCGTCTGGTATCATAGACTTCAGTCTGGTCTCCGGACCCGTGCGTACTCGCGCAGGCGCTCCGAATCCCATAACTAATAACGAGGACAGAATTTTCTTCCATGGCGAAAGAGAAATTTGACCGCAGCAAGCCGCACGTGAACATCGGCACGATCGGTCACATCGATCACGGCAAGACGACTTTGACGGCGGCGATCACGAAGGTGCTGGCGAAGCACAATCCGAAGGTGTCGTTCCGGTCGTTCGATTCGATCGACAACGCGCCGGAAGAAAAAGCGCGCGGAATCACGATCGCGGCCTCGCATGTGGAATATGAGACGGCGAAGCGGCATTACGCGCATGTGGACTGCCCGGGTCACGCCGATTACATCAAGAACATGATCACGGGCGCGGCCCAGATGGACGGCGCGATTCTCGTGGTGGCGGCGACCGACGGCCCCATGCCCCAGACGCGTGAGCACATTCTGCTGGCCCGCCAGGTCGGTGTTCCCTACATCGTCGTGGCGATGAACAAGGTCGATATGGTGGACGATCCG
>DATFSM010000020.1:0-19225 GCA_035262625.1 Bryobacteraceae bacterium | reverse complement strand
TGCGCGAAACGCCTCTTGCAACCTGGAAAACGTGGCTGCGATGGCGAACTCTGCAACTGGCTTCTCCCTACCTTTCGACGCCTTTCGCCGACGAGGATTTCCGATTCGAGCAGACTATCCTTTCGGGAATCAAGGAGCGGCTGCCGCGATGGGAAACCTGCGCCGGCGTTATTGATATTCAGCTCACCGACGCGATGGGCCAGGCGTATGCGGAAAAGTATTTTCGGCCCGAATCGAAGCAGCGAGTTCTGCAAATTGTTGAGAACCTCAGAGCTGCGATGAAAGATGAAATCGAGCGCGCGACCTGGATGACCGCGGCTACGAAACAGAGCGCCCTCAGGAAACTTGCCGCAGTAGAGATTCAGGTGGGATATCCCGATCGATGGCAGGATTACGGACGGATCGCCATGGATCGAGTCCATTTTCTTGACAACGCGCGCGCAGCGTGGAAATTCCGACAGAGTCATGCTCTCGCGAAAATCGGCAGGCCGACGGATCGCATTGACTGGAGCATGAGCGTAACGGCCGTGAACGCTTATGCCAACCAGGTCGAAGGGAAGGTCGTTTTCCCGGCCGGCATTCTGCAGCCGCCCTTCTTCGATCCCGATGCGGACGATGCCGCGAACTATGCCGCGATCGGCGCCGTGATCGGCCATGAGATGGGACACCAGTTCGACGATACGGGGTCCAAGTTCGACGATACGGGACGACTACGCAACTGGTGGACGGAACAGGACCGGAAGAACTTCGAGACCCGCGCCGGTTGTGTTGCGAACCAGTTCGACGCGATAGATGTCGGAGGAGGCCAGCATCATAACGGCAGACAGGTGCTCGGCGAGGCGTTGGGAGATCTCGGCGGACTTGAAACGGCATATCGGGCCTGGAAAACATCGCTTGCAGGAAAGCCTGCGCCCGAGATGGACGGATATACCGGTGATCAACGCTTCTTCATTGCCTTCGCGCACATCTGGGGCATCCAGACGCGGGCCGAAGCCGAGAGGCAGCGGATTGCGACGGATAATCATCCGATCCCGAAATGGCGTGTTAATGCAACTTTGATGAACATGCCCGAGTTTCAGGCGGCGTTCCACTGCCAGCCGGAAGACCCGATGGTGCGTCCCGAAGCACAGAGATGCGTGGTTTGGTAGGGATGTTCGTCTCAGGATGAGATCGGCAGTCGTCGTTCCGATGTCGCGACGCCGACCAATCGATTTCGGGCTTGGGAATCGCATGCCCGGAAAATCCGCAAAGCCGGCGCCGGAGCAAGACCGGTCGCAGACCGTCTTGAGTACGTCTTCCCCCCGATGGCGTTCAGGGGAAAGTCGATTCACACTCCGAAGGCAGCTCGCCCCCTTTTCGCGCTTATCGCGCTTTTCGCGCGTGAGTTCGTGTCTCGTTTCGACACCAGAGGTTACTTGGAACTGGGGGTGTTCTGGGGGTAGGGCGAGGGTGATGAAAGGGGAAATTTGAGTAAGGATGAGGAATTGACAAAAGAACCGCGTTCCGCCGCGCAGTCGCGCAAGCCCCGACGTGTCAAAGGTATGCGTTGAAATGAAAGGGTTTATTTTGGCTCCTCAGGTAGGATTCGAACCTACAACCCTTCGGTTAACAGCCGAATGCTCTGCCGTTGAGCTACTGAGGAGCAAGACAGGAAGATTTCTTCAATATTACACCATCCCGGTGTGTCGTTCCAACCGGGATGGCCCTGAAGCGCGGAGGTCAAGCTCCCGGACCTTTGTTCTGAATAGGTTAAGGCCCTCCCGGTGGCGGTCGGTCAGTTCATACGAGATTCGGTGGGTGACGTAGTCACGGGCGATATCTGCGGCAAAGCCGCGCTCGCGCAGCGCGCGCTCGACAATTTCGTCGGCGTGGTTAGCGCCCCAGCGGTACGACTCCACGAAAGCCTCGCGCACCTCATCCGTCAAAGCCCATTCTTTTCCGCACCAAACGGCGAAAACCATGGGTAAGCGTGTCCACCGGACCCATTCCTCCCCCAAGTCCAACGATTGCCACTCGATCTCCTCGCGGCGAATCCGCAGGGCGGGGTCCCCGATAATCAAGGCCGCGTCGCATTCGCCCATCATGTCTGCGAGCGACGGTGGGCGTGAGACGACTTCCGGAAAACATCCGTAACGCTCGCCCAATAGAATTTGCGCGAGAGCCACCGATGTCCGGGAACTCGAATCCGCAGCCAAAGTTCGAATCTCGCCGAAGGGCCGCTTTGAAACCAATAAGATGCTGCGGACAGGTCCTGTGCAGGCGATGCCGACATCCGGAAGGAAGCTCAGCCCGAGGCGGTCAATTTCGGCGCAGGGCGCCAGCCCGATGTCGGCTTCGCCGTCCGCCAAAGCACGGGCGCATTCAGCAGGAGAATCGAACCGGAAATCAAACCTGCCGCGCCCTGGACCGTGGAGAAATCCCCAGACCAGAGGCCATGTATTGAGATAGTTAACCGCGGAAACGCGCAATCTCACATCTTAGCGGACGCGGCTCTCGGGGCACGGCGCGTGCTATTTTGCAGTAGGGTCTACGGTTCCGCGCCCCCTTTACATGAAGGCTGTTGCGCTTTTCCTTCTGGTTCTGTCCTCTGTTTTCGGGCAGATCGTTCTCAATCCGACTCCCTCCCGCGTTATCGGGCAGGATTCGCTGACGATATCGAGCTTCAATCCCAACCTCGTCGAAGGCAGGGAGTTTTTCGGACCCCAAGGCGTCGCCCTTGATTTGACGGCTGGCCCGCCGGCGCTCTACGTGGCGGACACCGGCAACAACCGGGTCCTGGGTTTTCGCAACGCAAGCTCGTTCGCCAACGGACGGAAAGCTGACATCGTCCTTGGGCAGCCGGACTTCGTTACGACAATCGCGGCGGGCCCGGGGAGGACATCGCAGAGCACCACGGGCCTGGCCGCGCCCACCGGATTGGTCGTTGACAGCGCGGGCAATCTCTACGTCATTGACAGCGCCAACAATCGGGTGCTTCGGTTTCCACGGCCCTTTGCTCAATCGGGCGCTCCCCAGCCCGATCTGGTTCTGGGCCAGCCCGACTTCACGACCAACGGCGCGAATCAGGGCAGCATATCGGCCGCGACCCTTGCGCTCACCGCAACAGCCAGCGGAAACGCCGCCGCGCTTCAGGCGTACCTGACGTTTGATTCCGGCGGCAACCTGTGGGTGGCGGATGCCGGGAATAACCGCGTGCTCCGATACAACGTAAAATCCCTCGGAAGCCAGCCGGCGCAGGGACCCGCGGCGGATATCGTCCTCGGCCAGTCCGACTTCGTAACGAGTTCTTACGCGCCACCAGGGAACCCTCTTACCTCCCTTTCGGCGATCGCGGCTCCGACGGGAATCGCGTTCGACAGCGCGGGCCACCTTTTTGTCTCGGAGTCCGTCTCGTCGCGGCGCAGCCGAATACTGGTTTGGAATCCGCCGTTTAATATCGGTCAGTTCGCGGCGCGAATCATCGGGGTAGAAACAACGCCGCAGCCGACATACAGCGCGCTGCAACTGGGCTTTGCGGCGGGCGCTTTGTTTTCGCTCGGCGATCGCGTCGGCATCGCGGATACCCAGGCGAACCGCATTCTGATCTACGCGCCTTCGAGTCAATGGACTTCAAACATGCTCAATCAGCCGGCTCAACAGGTGATCGGGCAACCAGACTTCAATAGCGGGGGCCTCAATCAGGGCCTGCCCTCGGCTGGCGCCGGAACGCTGGCGCAGCCCCTGGCGGCGGCGTTCTCCGGAAGTGAGCTTTTTGTTGCGGACAGTCTCAATCATCGCGTGATTGCGCTCCCGCAGAACGGGTCCACCTTCGGCGCGGCGACCCGGGCCCTGGGACAGGACGCTCTGAATCTCAACGGCGCTAATCTGATCGAAGGGCGGGAATTCGACTTCGTCACGTCGGGCAGCATCGACGCGGGAGTCGCGATTGACCTGAACTCCACGCCGCCTCATGTCTATGTCGCGGATACGTACAACAACCGAATTCTGGGCTACAAGGACCTGAGAAACCTTCAGGCCGGCGTCAAAGCCGACCTCGTAATCGGCCAGCCCGATTTCCAGCACAATCTGGTCAACTACCCAACCGGCCTCCCGACTTCGCCGAATCAGGCCGGCCTGTTCCGCCCGACCGGTCTGCTGGTCGATTCGAACGGTGATTTATACGTGGCGGATACCGGTAACGGACGTGTGCTGCGGTTCCCTGCGCCGTTTTCGAATTACACGCCCGGGACTCCGGAGAACGCGAACCTGGTACTTGGCCAGCCGAATTTCTTTATCACAATTACGGATCCGACCGATCGCACGATGGCTGCGCCCTACGGTCTGGCGATGACGTTGTTCCCGGGGATTTTGGTGTCGGACGTCGTTCACAGCCGCGCCCTCTTCTTTCAAGGCGCGTCGGACCAGCTCACGAGCGGTCAGCCCGCTTCGCGCGTGTTCGGACAGCCGGATTTCAACTCCGCAGGCACGGGCGGCGGTATGAATCAGATGAACTCGCCGCACCATATTTCTTCGGACTCGGACGACCGGCTTTACGTGGCGGACACGGGTAATCGTCGCGTGCTGATCTTCGATCACGCGCCGACGGCGGACCCGAATCCCCAGGCGGCCGTGGCGCTCACCAACAGTCTCTCGAACCCTTTCGGGCTCTACGTGAATCCGGTGAACGGCGCTATCTGGGTGGCGGATGCCGGGTCCAACGCGGCGCTCCGGTTTCCCGCGTTCAATCAGCTTCCGGTTACGGGCGGCGCTCCCAACCTGGTTTTGCCCAACGAAATAAGCCCGCGGGCGCTTGCGGAAGATCCCTGGGAGAACCTGTTTATCGCAGATGCGGCGAACCGCGTGATCACTCACTACCCCGCGCTTTCGGCATTGAATGCGGCGAGCTATCTGTCGGCGAACGTTCTTGCGCCGGGAATGATAGGGGCTCTCTATTCGGAGGGCAACATGCATCAGTTCGGGTCCGGAAGCCAGACCAGCAGCACCCTGCCGTTGCCGACGGCGCTGAACGGGGTTCAGGTCCTGTTCAACAGCGCTCCCGTGCCCCTGTTCTATGCCGGAAGCGATCAGATCAACTTTCTGGTTCCGAATGGCGCGCCGCAGAGCGGCACGGCCGACCTTCAGGTAATCGAAGCGGCAACCGGAAGGCTGCTGGGAGATTCCACTGTTCTCATGAACCAAGCGGTTCCCGGCTTATTCGCTCAGGCCGGGAACGGGAAGGGCGCGGCGATTGCGGCGAACTCAGACGGTACGCTTAACACGCAGACGAATCCGGCTGTTGCGGGCACGATCGTCACCATTTATGGAACAGGCGAGGGCTACATTTCAGGAGCGCCTCCGGACGGTCAGGCCGCGACAGGGGCGTTACCGAGTCCGCAACCGCCGACCGTGTTCATCAATCCGCTTACGGTTTCGCCATCTGACGTGACGTATGCGGGCATCGCGCCGGGACAGGTAGGCGTCTGGCAGATCAACTTCCGGATTCCCAAGGAAATCATCACGCTGCCAAATCAGCCGACATGGGTCATCGTCATACAGAACAACTCTCGCAGCGGCGCGCCGGTCGACGACCGCGGCATCGAGATCTACGTCAAGCAGCCGGGCTGACGGGTGAAGGCGTGTAACCTTTCGCTCACGAAAAGGTTAGAATTCACATGCCTATGCTCGTGCCGCCTTTGAGGCCTGTTCTCAGGAGCCTTCGCAGGCAGCCCGGTTTTGCGATCACCGCGGTTCTCACGCTCGCGCTGGGCATCGGCGTGAACGTGGCGATCTTTTCGGCGATCAACGCGCTGGTGATCAATCCACTCCCTTATCCCCGCGCGGACCGGCTGGTGGCGATCTACGAGGATTCGTCGTTCATCGGCTATCTTCGGGGCACGCCCGCGCCGGCGAATTTTCTCGACTGGAAGCGGCAGTCGACCTCATTCGAAGACATGGGCGCGACCTCCGGCTGCCGCGCCATCTTCACTGGAGGCAGCGCTCCGGAAGAAGTTCGCTGCCGTTCGATCACGTGGAATCTGTTGCCGTTGCTCGCTGTTCATCCGGTGATCGGGCGATGGTTCACGGCGGCGGAGGATCATCCGGATCCAGATGTCGCCCTGATTGGGGAAGGGCTCTGGACGCGGCGTTTTGCCCGCGACCCCACGCTTCTGAAGCGCACAGTGCAGATCAACGGGCGCGCGGTGCGAATCGTCGGCGTAATGCCCGCGTGGTTTCACTTCGCGGGTGACCGTGACATGGAGATGTGGTCGCCCATAGGATTGACTCCGGCGCGATGGGCGGTCCGGGGAGCCCATTTCCTGATGTGCTTCGGGCTGCTCAAGCCAGGCGTCTCCGCCGAACGAGCCAGCGCCGAGCTGCGGGCTATACAGGCCCGTATCAGCGAGCGCTACCCCAACGACGCCGACCCTCGGATGGGAGCTTGGGCCGAGCCCATTAGCGATGCGCTGCTGGGGCCGATGCGCCGCGCGCTGTGGGTGCTGATGGGCGCGGCGGGAATGGTTCTGCTGATCGCGTGCGCCAATATCGCGAATCTGCTGCTGGCGCGCGCGACGCGGCGCCGGCATGAGATGGCCGTGCGCATCGCGCTGGGAGCTTCGCGCGGGGAGCTGATCCGGCAGATCTTCGCCGAGACGCTGGTTCTCACCGCAGCGGGCTGTGTGGTGGGCATTGTTCTGGCCTTTTGGTCGCGGCGGCTGCTGGAAAACTTTATTCCCACTGCGCTCCAGGGGACGGTGT
Source organism: Bryobacteraceae bacterium (assembly GCA_035262625.1). Classification (GTDB taxonomy): domain Bacteria; phylum Acidobacteriota; class Terriglobia; order Bryobacterales; family Bryobacteraceae; genus BOG-234. The sequence continues at coordinate 12,490 of DATFSM010000020.1, read as the reverse complement.
CTATCGGCCTTGGCGTGAAAAGCCTGTCGTTCGCGGCGAGTGCAGGTTTGCTGGCCGCCTTCATCGCCACGCTCACGCCTGCAGTTCATCTGCTGAGAGCATCGGCAGTCACGGCTCTTCGTGAGGATTCCCGAACAGGTGTGGCGCGGGGCGTGATCCGCCTCCGCGGCATCCTGGTCGCTGGCGAGGTTGCCCTAACGGTGGCGCTGCTCTCCGGGGCGGGTTTGATGGTCCGCAGTCTGATGGTGATCTGGAATATGGATCTCGGGTTCAATGCCGCGAGGCTGATGGTCGTTCAGGTCAGCCTTTCCTCGAACAAATACGAGAATGAGACGAGGCGCAATAACTTCTACGACCGCGCAATCGAGCGGATTCGCGCGATCCCGGGAGTCGCCGCCGCGGACTTCACGGTCACGCCGCCGTTTTACTCGATCGGCAACTCGGCAGGGTTCGCCATCGAGGGGCGCACGCCGGAAGGTCAGTGGGAGCGAGGCGACATGCTGGTGCGGAGCGGCACGACGACCTATCTGGAGACGATCGGGGCGAAGCTTTCCGCCGGCCGGTACTTTACAGAGGCGGATCGGGGCGGCGCGCCCGATGTTGTGATCGTGAACGAGAGCTTCGCGCGCGTGTTCTATCCGGGAAAGTCGGCGCTCGGAAAGCGGATGAGCTTCTCAGGCGATTCGAGGCGCTGGCGAACCGTTGTCGGCGTGGTGAAGGAAGTCAGGGAGCGCGGTTATGACTACGCACCCAAGCCTGTGACCTATGTGCCCTACAGGCAGCTTTCCGGTTGGAGCGCGAATCAACTAATGGTTCGCAGCGCAGCCGCCTCGCCGGAACGGCTGTTAAATGCAGTTCGCACAGCAATCCAGCAAGTGGACCCCGATCAGCCCGTCGGGCTGACGCGGACGTTCGATCAGATATTGGCGATCGATCAGGCAAGCCGGAGGCAGCAGATGTTTCTGCTGGTTGTGTTCGCCGGGCTGTCGCTCCTGCTGTCGGCTCTGGGCATCTATGCGGTACTGGCGTACAGCGTTGAACTCCGTGTACGCGAGATCGGGGTCCGGATGGCGCTGGGCGCCGGGAAGATGACCGTCATGCGCATGGTTCTGTCCGATGGCATGACGCTAGTCGCATCGGGAGCGATTGTGGGGTTTTTGGCGGCGGGGTTCGGCGGAAGACTTCTGCGGGCTTCGTTGTACGGTGTCGCGCCGTTCGATCCAATTACGCTTCTGATCGTGTGCGGATTTCTCGCGCTTGTCGCGCTCGCGGCCTGCTGGATTCCCTCACGGCGGGCGGCGGCAACGCCGCCCGCCGTGGCACTGCGTTCGTAATCAGCGAATCAGGGCTTTGGTGGGTTGCCCGCCGACGCGGGCTGGATTGGCTGATATTGCGCGGGACCGAACCCCGGATGCTGGACGTCCGTTGTGGGGGCGTCCGACGGTTGCCCGATTACGTCGCCGCTCACGACCATTTCGACGCGTCGATTCTGCTGGCGCCCCGCAGCTGTGTCATTTGAAGCGACCGGATCCGCCTTACCCATCCCAACGGCCGTGACATTATCGGCGGTGATTCCGGCGGAAGTCAGATAGTCGCGGACAGCGTTCGCACGGCGCTCGGAGAGTTTCTGGTTGTATTCGTCCGTGCCGACGCTGTCAGTGTGGCCTTCAACAGCAAGGTGCAGGCTCGGGTAGGCGAGCACGATGCCTGAGACGCGCGCCAGTTTCTCACGTGTGTCCGGCTTCAACGTGGCTTGATCGAAGTCGAAAAGCACATCGGACATATTGACGATGAGTCCGCGGGCGCTATCGCGCGTGGAAAGAATGAGATTCAGCTGGTCCTTCAGTTTGGCGCGCAGAGCCTGCGCATCCTGTTCCGCCTGATTGCGGGCGGAGTCGGCCGAGGCTTTCGCGGCAGCCAGTTTCGCCTGCTCATCGAGCGCAGCCTGGCGAGCGGCTTCCGCATCAGCTTGCGCCTTGCGCGCTTCGTTCATCGCCAGTTCCGCCTGACGTTTCTGCTCTTCGGCTTCCCGTCTCAGGCGATCCGAGTAGGCGGCTTCGATTTCCGCCTGCTTGCGGCGGTCGGCTTCGTCCGCGGCTTTGCGCTTCGCATCGGCTTCGCGAGCGGCGGCGGCGTCTCTGGCCGCTTGTTCAGCCTCCTCCCGCTCCTTTGTAATGGAAATACGGCGGGCGTCTTCAGCCATCTGTGTGGCTTCGCGAGCGACTGTGTCTAACTGTTTCCAGTTTTTGGTTTTGTAATATCCGGCCGCATTCTGCATGTCGATGGCGGCCTTTTGCATCGTGTCGGCCGCGTAGTGGTCGGCCCCCTGCGCCTTCGCGATTGCGATTGCCTGCAGCGCCTCGCGGTATTGGAGCGGCACGTTGACATCAGACGTTAAGGCGCTGAGTTTGGAGGAGTCGATGTTCATCGTGTACTGCCCGCGTCGGAGGAGTTCGTACTTGGCATCGATCGGCTGCATCGTTCCCGTAGTGTCCCGGCGAAGGAAGTTTTCCATCACGACCACGTCAGATGGCTCACTCACGGAGAAGTACGGTTCGGCGGTCACGATCATGCCGAACGACTGCAGGTCGGTGGTGGCGTAGAGTTCCGCGTCCTTGTCATCCGCATTCTTAAGGGTTACTTCGCCGAGGCGTTCCGAACGGCCTTCCGGAGTGATCGCCCACAGCACGAAGGTCAGGTATTCGGAGCCGAACTGCGCGGGGTTAGAAAGGTGATCAAAATGAAGCGAGATCCTGGTGGCGCCCGTATTCGCGGTTACGTCGGCCGTGCCTTTCGCCAACGGCATGAGGGCCGTTCCCCGGAAATCGATTCGCGTGGTCCCCTGGCGGGAGTGATAGTTGACGGCGGTTATGGATTTGGACGTGACTTCTACCCGAAATATCGGCACGGAGCCGTCCGGCATCGGCGTCACTCCCGTTTGCACCGGGTTCGGCGCTTGCGCGCAAAGTACCCCGGCGGCGAGCAGGAAAAGTCCCCCAGTTTTCATGCGAAGGTTCTCCACGGCACAAACTCACCGCATGTTTTGTACCGAACCATGCCAGCCAGAAGCAAATGCTGCGAAGAAATGTTCGATTTCTTATGCCCCGCGTCATTGGTCTTATCCGGAAATTTTAATCGGCCGCATTCCAGTACCATAAATCTAAAAGGGATCTCTATGGCTTATTTCCGCGCGATTGCAGCGACTTCGGCGATTTTTCTATGCGGCTATCTTGCGGCCGACGAAGGGATGTGGACGTTCGACAATCCCCCGAGGACGCAATTAGCTGAGAAGTATCACTTCACGCCGACGCAGCAATGGCTGGATCACATACGGTTATCGAGCGTGCGCCTCAACGACGGCGGCTCGGGATCTTTTGTAAGTCCCAGAGGATTGCTGTTAACGAATCACCATGTCGCGCGTGGACAGTTACAGAAGAATTCGACGGCGGACCACGACTACATCAAGAACGGGTTCTACGCAGCTACCGAGGATCAGGAGATGAAAACGCCGGATCTTGAGGTAAACGTCCTGATTTCGACCGAGAATGTTACGTCTCGTATCCAGAGTTCCGTATCGAAGGCGAAATCGGCCGAGGATCAGTTTGCGGCGCGCCGGGCGGCGATAGCGGATATCGAGCGTGAAAGCGAGAAGGCGACGGGGCTGCGGTCCGACATCGTCACGTTGTATCAGGGCGGCGAATACTGGCTGTACCGATATAAGAAGTACACCGACGTCCGGATCGTATTCGCGCCTGAGCAGCAGATCGCGTTTTTCGGTGGCGACCCGGACAATTTCACGTATCCGCGTTATGACCTGGACATGGCGCTGTTTCGGGTCTACGAAAACGGAAAGCCGATCGACAGCAAGGACTATCTGAAGTGGAATGCGAAGGGCGCGGCGGATGAAGATTTGGTTTTTGTTTCCGGCAATCCCGGGTCGACGCAACGGCTGGACACCCTGGCGCAGCTCGCGTATCAGCGGAATATGCAGCCCGAGTACATCACGTTGCTGAAGAGCCGTATCGAGACGATGGAGAAATATTCCGCGCAAGGGCCAGAGCAGGCGCGCCAGGCGTCAACGCAGATCTTCGGATTGCAGAACTCGCTGAAGGCTTACGAAGGAATGTACAGCGGCCTTCAGGACGCGCGCATTATGAACGCCAAGCAGAAGGCTGAAGACGAGTTTAAGGCGCGCGTTAACGCAAATGCTGCGTGGAAACAGGAATACGGGTCTGCCTGGGACGAGATCGCCGAGGCCATGCGTAAAGCCTCAACGCGATCGAAGGAGCAGTTGTTTCACGGTACCAATTCGACACTAGCCAGCCTGGCGGCGACGATTGTGGATTATGTGGCCGAAGTAAAGAAGCCCGATGGAGAGCGTTTGCCGGGATTCCACGAAGCGCAGCTCGAGTCGCTGCGGTACACGATGTTTTCTCCCGCGCCGGTTTATCCCGCGATGGAGATCGCTCGCATGATCGGCGCCCTGGAACTTGATCTGAAGGAAGTCGGTGCGGACGACCCATTCCTGAAGATCGTGCTGGATGGCAAATCGCCGCACGATGCCGCGGTCAGATGGATTACGGGGTCGAAGATGGCAGATCCGGCGTTCCGCAAAAGTTTGGTCGAGGGAGGAGAGAGCGCCGTCGCCGCGTCGACCGATCCTCTGATCGTTCTCGAGCGGAATCTCGACCCGCTGCGCCGGGAAATGATTAAGTGGGAACAGGACAATGTAGAGAGCGTTGAGGAGCGCGCAGGAGAGAAACTCGGCAAAGCGCGGTTTGAGGCCTATGGGCGAACCACCTATCCCGACGCCACGTTTACGCTGCGGCTTTCGTATGGAGCGGTAAGGGGTTATCCGATGAACGGGACGAAGGCGCCTTCACATACAACGTTCTATGGACTTTACGACCGCGCGGCCAGCTTCAATTACGAAGGGCCGTTCGCGTTGCCGTCGCGGTATGTGGAAGGCCGCAATAAGCTGGATCTCTCGACCGCGTACAACATGGTCAGCACGAACGACATCATCGGCGGGAACTCCGGATCGCCCGTGATCAACCGGAACGGCGAGATCGTGGGGCTCATCTTCGATGGCAACATCGAGTCTCTGGTGGGCGATTATGTTTTCGACGAAACCTCAAACCGAGCGGTGGCTGTTACCACCAACGCGATGACGGAAGCGCTGCGGAAGCTCTATGGAGCGCAGAAGCTCGTCGACGAGTTGATGCAGTAGCTCGTTGCGGGGTTAATTCTTCCGAACGGTCAGGCTTCCGCGCTCCGCGTTGAGCCTGACCACAGGGCCGTTGCCGACTTTGCCCTTTATTGTCCCGCCGTGGCCTTCCTGTTCGACCTTCAGGACATCGCCGAGATCGTTGGTGATGTCGCCCTGCCGCGTCTGGCCATCGAGGTCAAACGATGCGTTCTCGGGCAGAGTGAGGGTAATATTCCCCTTGCGCGTCCGAAGGTCCAGGCGTGGGATGGGCATTTTTGTCTGAATGACTTCGACGTCGCCCTGATCCAGGTCGAGTTCCAGGGAGCTCGCGACGTCCGTCATGTGGATGTCCTTCGAGCGCGATTTGAGCCGCACCGGTCCGATGAGATTGTCCGCCTTCAACTCGCCGAGATCCAGAGTGATGCTGCCGGGCACCTGTTCCACATGTAAATCTGAGCGCTGGGACTGGAAATGCAGTGGCTTCGCGAGCGCGCGGAATTCGAGGTTTCCCGAATATTCGCCGTTAACGGTGACCTGTCCCTGAACGTTGTCGATCTGAATATCTCCGCCGTGTCCCTGGAGGTCGATGTTGCCCTTTACGCCCGACGCACGGATGAGCCCGTTGCGCGATGACTCGATTTTCACGTCTTTGCCGATGTTCGACAGACGGAGATCGCCGCGCCCGCTGATGATATTAACCGAACCTCCCATATCGTCGACGGTGAGGTCCCCGGAACGGCCGCGCGCATCGAGATCGACGTTCCGCGGCAGGGTGATATCGAGATCCGTCGTGACAGAGAGCATCCGGCTGCCGGTGTTGGGATCTTCCGCACGGATCACCAGTAGATCGCCCTGGCGATCGACGTGAACAGAACTCTGTTGATTGGCCCGATCGGCGTCGTTGCGGCTGAAGGCGCGGACGGTTCTGCGGCCGGAGACCTTCACGTCACCGCCGTCCTCGCCTTTCAATGAGAGATTGCCGTTGATGTTATCGAGTACGACTCTCACGACCCCCTGAGACGCCCCGGTGGCGTTCACATCGAACGTATAGTCCGAACCCAGCAGGTTGACGCCCCCGTTGGTGAACGGGCCGATGCGGATATTGTGGTGATGTCCGACCCAACCGAGGACGGCCACCCAGATCACAATCCACAGGATGCCCCCGCCCGCAAAGGACTTGGGCGGCGCCGAGCCCCCGCGGCCAAGGTGGTACAGCACCTCGACGAGGCCGATCACTCCCAGAAAAACGATCAGGAGGGGCCAGTAGTCCCAGACCAGGGACCAGACCGGAACGGCGCCCCCGAGATTGTTGAGCAGGAAAACGACCCCGATCGCAACCAGGATCAGAGGCCCTGCAATGGAGCGCGGCCTCACCGGCGCTCTCCGGCCGCGGGGGGCGGAGGCGGCGGGGGAGCGTAGTAATCGAGCCGGCGGCGCCGTCCTCCGAGGAGTTTCAGGATGCCGATGACGATCAGCAGGACGGGCCACGTCTGGCCGAAGCTGACGCCCACGAAGCGGTCGATCGTGAACAGGACGCCGACGGTAATCATGATCACGGGCCCCGTGATAGCGCGGATGAGGATCTGGCTCTGATCGTTCATCGACGCGCGCCTCCCTCAGGATTATTCGCCGGCTGGGCCGCGCCGCGGCGATGGTCGGAAGAGCCTAGCCTGTTGTACAGCATGTAGAGGCCAAAAATGATGAGGATGCCTGGCCAGTAGCTCACCAACTGATTGATGCTGATGATGTTCGTCGTGTCGAGGAGGAGGAAGAAACCGATGCCGATCAGGATGATGGCGCCGAAGGGAAAGCGTCCATTAGAGGGGCGGAATTCGAAGAGACTCGAGAATTCTTCCACAGCAACGCCGTAGCGACGCTTACGCGCGGTGTGAAATGCTTCGAAAGCCTGGTAGATGACCCAGACGCCGATCATAATCCCGACCAGAGCTGCCATGCCGCCGTTGCGAGTGTTGCTGACCACGCTGACCAACAGCCCGAACACGATGGCGTGAATCAGACCCTTGGCGTATTGCCCGTTGTAAATCGCGCCTACGCCCGGGAGGAAGCCGAGTAACAGAGCGAGCGCCGGGTGCGCTCCCGGGTCCACGACCTGACGGCTGGGACCGGTCCAGGCGGGCGCGACCGGCGCGGTATACGGAGATGCGCCAAGCGGGACATCCGTGCGGGGAACGACGGGAGGCGCGAAGGGAGGTGGGAACGGCGAGGCCGCCGCCGGCAGATGCTCCGCGCAGTACACCGATCCAAGCGCCGGCCGCTGGCATTCCGCGCACATCGGCTTACCGCATTCCCGGCAAAAGGCCGTAGCGGCGATTTCGGGATGGTTGGCGCAATTCATTTCTGTTGTGTCTCCTGTGGATTATCGGGCGTCGCGGAGGTCTTCTCGGGCGCGCCATTATTCAATTTGCGGCTGTTAGCGTGTTCCTGAGCCGCGGCCTCATCAGCCTCTGCCTGTTGCTGCTTCCACTCGTTGAGCTGCGTTCTGATTTCGTAGACCAAACGCATACTGTCATAACTTTTCACTGTGCGGTCCCACAGCCTGTGCGTGCGCACGTCGAGCGAGGACCAGAGCCGCACGGGGTCGAGATCGGCGGCGGTCAGGGGTTTTTTCGGGTCACCCGCGCACCGGCTGAGCATCGTGATCGACATCATGGTCAGCATCGCGCCCATTACGAAGCGCGGCTTGAGCACCGGCGCGAAGGTCCGGTTGATCCATCCCCGGACTCCCCGCGCGCGCAGTTTGAACTCCCAACCGGCGTTCGTCGCGTGGAGGATCTTCCCCGTAAGATCCGCTGGCGGTTCGACGTCGGCCGCAATCTCCATGAAGGAAACCGCGCTCTGCACTTCGGCCGCATAAGCGGCGCAGGCGGCGCAGGCTTCCAGGTGGCGCACGAATTCCTCACGCGCGGCTTCCGCCAGCGCGCCGTCGATGTGATCGGCGAGGAGGACTTCGAATTGTTCGCAGCTCAACATCTCAACAACTACGAAAACTCAGACAGCCGAGCGTTTCGTCTCCACATACCTCTTCAACAGCCGCGCGAGTTCGGCGCGACCGCGGTTCAATCTCGATTTCACAGTCCCTTCCGGGATGCCCAAAACTTGCGCGATCTCACGATACTCCATTTCCTGAAGATCCCGGAGGATGATCGTCTCACGCAGATCCGGCGACAGTTTTGCCAGGGCGCCTTGCAGGAGGTCACTCGCCTCACGGCCAGCCAGAGCCGTATCCGGACGGCTGACCGAAACGAACCCTTCCTCAACGCGGGGAAGTTGCTCCTCGATCGAATCCGTCACCCGCTCGTTACGCGTACGGCGGTAGTGATCGATCAGAAGGTTACGGGTCAGACGCGTCAGCCACGTCGCGAAGGAGCCTTCGGTGGCGCGGAAGCCTCCCAGAGCCCGGAAGACGCGCATGAAAACGTCCTGCGTGAGGTCCTGGGCTTCGGAATCTTTGCCCGTAAAACGAAAGCAGAGGCCATAGACCCGGCGGGTGTGAAGGCGGACTAATTGTTCCCAGGCGGCGTCGTCGCCACTCAGGCAGCGCTCGACGAGTGTGCTGTCCGAATCCACGTTGGTTTTCGAATTGCCAAACCATGCGGCGCCCGGAAGTTGCCAGATCGCCGATGTCGTCCCTGCTGCCATGATCTCCTCAATCGCGGGGCTATTTATTTAAGCTTCCCGATAGAAGGAACGAGGCTTTATTATGATAGGTTCAATTTTTCGATGAATCCACTCCCGGGGAGTCACCGGAGGAAGGTGGTGGTGGCCGCCGCCATTCTGGCGCTGGCGGCAGCATGGCTGGTCTACTCTTCCGGCGGGGATAAATCCTTCGATTGGCGCCTGTTTCGAGACACGGTGGCGGGCCTCGACTGGGTCTGGCTTGCCGCGGGCCTCGCCGCTGCTTTCGGTACTTATCTCGCTCGGGCTCTGCGATGGGCGGTTTTGCTCGAGCCGGTGAAGGCGCATCCCAGCTTTCAGCGCCTGCTGTCGGCAACCATCATCGGCTATGCCGCCGTAACCGCACTGGGCCGGGCAGCCGAGATGGTACGTCCCTATCTTATTGCAAATAAGGAACATGTTCCATTCGCATCGCAGCTTGCAGCGTGGATTGTGGAGCGGATTTACGACATTTTGTTTTCGCTGGCAGTGTTCGGTTTCGCTGTTTCGGAGATCAGCGGTTCGGGCGTTCGAACCGGCCCCGCGCTCTCCTGGGCGCTGCGGTTGGGTGGCGTGATCATTGCTCTCGGGGCCGCGGCAGGACTGGCCGTGCTGCTTGCGATGCGATACCGGGGGGCGCACATTCAGAATTGGCTCTTGCGGAGTCTCGGGTTCCTCGCGAAACACAACTTTGAACGGGCGGAACGGCTGACGGCGGCGTTCCTGGACGGCGTCAGTTGCACCCGGAGCCGGACCGCTACTCTCCGGCTGATCGGGTACACGTTCGTCGAGTGGGTACTGATCGCGGCTTGCTATGCCTGCGTCCTCAACGCGTTTGGCGGGGTACTATACCCGAGTTGGGTGAGCATCGCGATCCTAATGGGGTTCGTCTCGTTCGGTTCTCTCGTGCAACTGCCCGCCGTTGGCGGGGGAACGCAGGTCACAGCGGTACTCGTGCTGACGCAGATTTTCGGGGTTCCGATCGAAGCCGCGACCGGAATCGGCGTGGTGCTCTGGTTCCTGATGTTCGCGGCCGTGCTTCCGGTGGGGGTCGGGCTGGCGATTCGCGAGGGGCTGACCTGGGCCGGGTTGCGCGAGGCGGAACGGGGTTCCCTGTGACTTGTCCGTTTTGCGGCCACATCGAAGATAAGGTGATCGATTCGCGCGAGAGCAAGGAAGGCGACTCGATCCGGCGCCGCCGTCAGTGCCTTTCCTGCGAGAAGAGGTTCACCACATACGAGCGCATCGACGAGGTGCCGTACATGGTGATCAAGAAAGACGGGCGGCGCGAGAAGTTCGATCGGCAGAAGGTGCTGAACGGCCTGATGCGGGCCTGCGAAAAACGCCCCGTCAGCATGGTGAAGCTCTCGGATCTGGTGAATCAGGTGGAATCACGTGTGACCGAGTCGCCCGACCGAGAGATCATGACCAGCGAAATCGGCGAGTTTCTGATGGACACGCTGCGCGGAATCGACAAGATCGCATACGTGCGATTCGCCTCTGTGTACCGTGACTTTCAGGATGAGCAGGCGTTCTTTGAAGAACTCCAAAACCTAACCAGGCCCGGGGGGCGAAGCGACTAGAAACGAGCGCGTGGTAGCTTGCTCGTGATGAGCGATATCACGGTTTTGGTGCTGGGCGACCCCGGCGAGCCGACGCTGAAGCGGCTGGATGAGATTGGTCCCGGGGTGGATGTGTGGGTCGGGAAGACCGCAGCCGATCTCGGTGGCGCGGTGGGCAAGGCCCGCGTTCTTTTCAATTGGTCCGGTACGCGGGCGGAAATCAAGAAGGTTCTCGAAACGGCTCCGAATCTGGAGTGGATTCACGCCCGGTATGCAGGGCTTGACGGACTGTTGTTCCCGGAACTGATCGAACACCGGGCGCCCCTGACGAACGGTCGGGGAACTTTCAGCCAGTCATTGGGCGAGTTCGTGATTTGCGGCGCGCTTTACTGGGCGAAAGATCTGCCGCGCATGCTGCGCGCGAAAGCGGAGCGGCGCTGGGAGGTCTTCAACGTTCTGGAACTGAGTTGCCAGACGATGGGCATCGTGGGCCACGGCGACATCGGCCGGGCCGTTGCGCGCCGGGCTAAAGCTTTCGGAATGCGCGTGCTGGCGGTGCGGCGGAATACCGCGCGACGCGAGGGCGACGAACACGTGGATCAGGTCTATGCGACCGCGGACCTCCACAAGATGCTGCCGGAGTGCGATTACGTTGTGGTCGCCGCGCCTCTCACGCCGGACACGAAACACATGATGAGTACCGCGGAGTTCAACGCGATGAAGCCCGAAGCGATCATCATGAACGTTGGCCGGGGGCCGGTCATTCATGAAGCGGCGATGGTCGAGGCATTGCGATCGGGCCGAATCCGGGGTGCCGCGCTCGACGTGTTTGAAGTCGAGCCGTTGCCGAAGGAGAGTCCGCTGTGGGACATGGACAACGTGCTGATCTCGGCGCACACGGCGGACCACACGAAGGACTGGTTGAATGACGCCGCACAGTTTTTCCTGGACCAGTTTGCGCGATGGAAAAAGGGCGAGACGTTGAAGAATCTGGTCGACAAACGGGCGGGTTACTAAGTGCCGCGGCGGTTGCCGTAGAGATACACGTGAAGGCGCGACGAGAAGCGATAGCCGTGCTGCTTGCAGAGTTCCGCGACCGAGGAGCCGCGCGCGTTTAGCTCCTCAGCGCTTATTCCTTCGGGCATGAGGATGATTTTTGACGCGGGAGCGCCGAGTATGGCGACGAGTGATTGAACTTCTTCCAGATCCGATTCGTTCGCGATTACGAATTTGAGCTGGTAATCGTATTCGCGGATCAGGCGCGAAAGAATTTCGGGCTGAATCCGAAGGCGCTCGTGCTGATTGCGGAACGCGCCTTCGGGGGTGGAGTTGGAGAGCTTCGGACTGATGCTCATCAGATCGCAGGCGACGGGGGCGAATACAGTGCCGGCAGTCTCGATGGTGATGTGCATGCCTCGCCCGTGTAGTCTGGATGAGAGTTCCACGATCCCCGGCATAATCATCGGTTCGCCGCCCGTGAGTACGGCGTGGCGCGCGGCGGGATAGCTGGAAACGCGATCGACTATCTCGTCGACGGAGAGTTCCTCGCCTTCCGGATTCCAGGAAGCGTACGGGGTATCGCACCAGGAGCAGCGCAGGTTGCATCCGCTGGTTCTGACGAAAACCGAGGGCACGCCGACAAGGCTGCCCTCGCCCTGCACCGAGTAAAAAATCTCAGCGATCTTCAATGCCGGCCTCGCGGAAACCCTTGGCGCGCAGGAGGCACGAATCGCAGCGCCCGCATGGCTTACCTTCCCCATCCGGATCGTAGCAGCTATGGGTCAGGCTGAAATCCACGCCCAATTCCGCGGCGAGTTTTACGATTCCGGCTTTGGTCAGATCGATAAGCGGCGTGTGGATTTTGATGCGGGTCTTACCTTCCACGCACGCCTTCGTGGCGAGATTCGCCATCGCCTCGTACGCATGGATGAATTCGGGCCGGCAGTCAGGATAGCCCGAATAGTCGAGCGCGTTAACCCCAATTACGATGTCTGAGGCTTCGAGCACTTCGGCCCATGCCAACGCGAATGAGAGAAAGATCGTA
>DATFSM010000019.1:0-166903 GCA_035262625.1 Bryobacteraceae bacterium | reverse complement strand
CATGTTCATCGGTCTGAGGCGGAGCCTCGCTGGTGTGATGTTTCTGAAATCTCTTTACCTATTGGCAGGAAGGTGGTCGAGCCAGACGATGGTGGCACAGGCTTCAGCCTGTGGGTTTTCGGCTGCCGGATTAGTACAGGCACTTCGGAATCAGGACACTGGCTCTCAGGCGCGTACCGGGAACGAGTAGGGATTCAGTCATCTTCACGTAATCTTTCGGGTAGATTCGACCAGTCGGGGTGCGGTGACATAAGAACATCGTTTTGGATTAGCGAGAATTGCAGTGTCCGTCCGAGTGCTTCTGGTTGATGACAACGTGGCTTTTCTGCAGCAGATCGCGAATCTCCTTTCCACGGAGTTTACGGTCGTGGCGACAGCTTCAGACGGCCAGGAGTTGTTATCCGCCTGCGATCGCCACAATCCGGATATCATTGTGACCGACATTGCGATGCCCGGAGTGAATGGCATCGAAGCGGCCCGCACGTTGCGCGCGAAACGCGCCAAAACGCCGATTGTCATGCTGACGGTGGATCGGGCGCCGGAGATGGCGGAATGCGCAATGAAGGCTGGCGCGACCGCCTACGTCGACAAACTTGCAGCCGGAGACGACCTCATCCCGGCGATTCGTTCAGCGCTTCTCGGAAAGCGCTTTATTTCCGTGTCGACTGCTGGTTGAGTTCCGGCCCGTTTAGCTGCCAGCGCTCGATTGGCTCTGGCGTAACTCAGACGGGTGCTGCGGTTTCGGCAGGCTCTTCCGGATGAACAATAAATACGAGTGCAATACATCGGTCAGACGGTCCGACACAGTCACAAGCTGCTCCGGCGCGTGGTACCCGTGCCCATTGTGACCGTTGTCGGCTGGATAGTCCTCGTCAACAGGGTTGTCCCGTTCGAACGCCAGCAGGGCGGATGAATATTCGTTTCTGGCGCGATCCAGTTGCGCATTGATCTCGGCCAGCTTGATGCTGTCCCCGATCTGCTGGCAACTCTTACACCATCGGAACGGAACGTTCTTGCGCTGGGCCGCGATAATCGCCTCGAGCTTAGTGTCGAAGGGACCGATCCACCGGCCCGTAGGCCGGTCGCCGCCGCCCTGTCGCATAAAAAAAGGGCATTGCTCGGCGTGTCCGCGCAATGTCTCGCTTTGATTGTTCTCGTACAACCAGAACGACGTCATTTCTCACCATCCATGCCTTGGGTAGTGGCGTGCCTCAAGGCGAAGAATTCGTATTCCTATTAAACGCAGATTGGGCGCCCTTGAATATCCGTAAAATTACGGGTCGCGCGAGAGGCGAATTACGGAGCGGCTGACTCTCGCGGCCCGTATTTCCAATATTTTGTAAATCGGCCTGGGGACGAAGCCGTCAGATCAGCGCCGGTAAACGCTCGTCGGAGCAACAGTGCGCAGACAAATCCATTACAGTTTGAAGAAGACGGGCCGCATAATTTTGGCCTGCCTTTGCGCGGTTTTGACATTTCAGAACTGCATAGCGCAGAATCCGCCTCCTGCCGCGCAGGGCCAGGCTTCCGGCGGGAATCAGCAGCAGGCCCAGACCCTGCCGCCCGAGCAGTTGGACAGTCTCGTGGCGCCCTTGGCGCTCTATCCGGACGGTCTTTTGAGCCAAATCCTCGTCGCCTCGACTTACCCTCTCGAAATTGTTGAATGCAATCGTTGGTATCAGAAGAATTCCAAGTTGAAAGGCAAGGAACTGACCGACGCCGTCGGAAAAGAGGACTGGGATGCCAGTGTCCAGGCTCTGGTTATGTTTCCCGACGTTCTCAAGAGGATGGACGAGAATCTCGACTGGACCACGGACTTGGGAAATGCATTTCTGGCCCAGCAAGGCGATGTGATGGATGCTGTCCAGCGGCTGCGGAAAAAGGCTCAGTCGACCGGCGCTCTCAAGTCGAACGAGCAGCAGAAAGTAACGACCAAGACCGAGAACAACAACACATACATCATCGTCGAGCCTTCCAACCCTCAAACGGTCTACGTTCCGCAATACAATCCGACGGTCGTTTACGGCGCGCCTCCGCCCTATTACCCCTATCCGCCTATGTATTACCCGCCGGTTACAGCGGGGGCTGTGGTCGCCTCCAGCATGATTTCCTTCGGCGTCGGTATGGCAATGGGCGCGATGTGGAGCGGCGGGTGGGGATGGAACTGCGGATGGCATGGCGGCGGCGGCAACACCATCAACATCAACAACAACTTCGTCAACAACAACAACTTCAACAAGAACAGCATCGCGAAGGGCGGCAACAACTGGCAACACAATCCCAGTTTCCGCGGCGGAGTGCCCTATAAGAATCAGAATGTCGCCAACCGCTACGGCGGTGGCAACCGAGGGGGCGTCGGCAACAACCGGAACAATGGTTTAGGGAATAACCGCGGCAACGGAGTCGGCGACCGCAATAGCGGGTTGGGCAATAACAACCGGGGTGGCGTCGGTGACCGCAATAGCGGAGTGGGTAACAACAATCGCGGCAACGGAGTCGGTGACCGCAATAGCGGAGTGGGCAACAACAACCGCGGGAACAGCGGAGTGGGCCAGAATCGCGACGCCAGCCGCGTCGGCGGTCGCGATGCGAGCGGCGGAAATTTCGGTAATCGCTCCAGCGGCAGCGCGTTCGGCGATGCGGGACAGGGCGGCAATCGCGCGCGGCAAAACTACTCGCGAGGGTCGCAGAGCGCCGGGGGCGGCGGCGGTGGTGGTGGTTCGCGCAGCTTCGGCGGTGGCGGCGGGGGCGGCTCGCGCGGCGGCGGCGGCGGTGGCGGCCGCAGGCGGTAAAGACGAAACGGCATGACAATGCGCTTCTCATACAAAGGTTTCGCGATCGTTGTCGGATTCGGGCTGGTCTGCGCCGGCGAGAAGCTCGCGAGCGCTCAGCAGCCATCAGGTGAAGGTTTCTCCTCGCCCTCAGCGGCCGCGAAGGCGCTTCTCAAGGCGGCACAGGACGACGACGTGTCTGCCGCGCTTAAGATTCTGGGCCCTTCCGCTCAGGAGATCCTCGAAACCGGCGACCCCGTTGAAGATAAAAACGCAAGGAAGAATTTTGCGGATCGGGCCGGCCACAAACTCAGTATCATCCCTGAGGCGGAGGACCCTACCCGCCGAATCATCCAGATCGGCGATGACGCGTGGCCGCTGCCGATTCCGCTCGTCCAGAAGAACGGCAAATGGTACTTCGACGTAGATCAGGGCAAAGATGTCATCAAATTGCGCCGCATTGGAGACAACGAACTGAGCGCGATTAACGTCTGCCGTGGCTTTGTCGAAGCGGAGAATGAGTACAACGACAAGCAAAAGAGTTATGCCCAGAAGTTCTTCAGCAGCGAGGGCAAGCATGATGGGTTGTATTGGCCAGCCACGGACCCGAACGATGAAAGTCCGGTCGCGGAGGCCGTCGCCAAGGCAATGGCGGAGGGCTACACCGCCGGAAACAATCCCTTTCACGGCTACCGTTTCAAAATCCTGACTGAGCAGGGATCTCATGCGCCGGGCGGCGCGATGAGCTACATCGCCGACGGCGCTATGACGAAGGGCTTCGGGGTAGTCGCGTGGCCAGCGGAATACCGCGTAACCGGAGTCATGACCTTTGTCGTGAATCGCAGCGGGATAGTTTACGAGAAAGACCTCGGGGCCGACACCGAGAAAGTCGCTTCTGCAATCACTGCTTACGATCCGGACGATTCCTGGAATCCCTCGGATGTCCCGACCACTCCCTAAACCAATCGCTGCAAACCGCTAAAAACAAATCTGTTACGATCCGATCACTGCCCTGCCTCTCCACGCCTGATTGCACTTGACAATAACCCACTCATATTTCATAATTGAGATGAGCTAAATCCGGGCGGTGCCCGGGGCTCTCAGTGGAGGCGCGTGAGTAAATCACTCTCCCCGTACTCAAGTTTCCTAAGGAGGTCCTCGTAAGGACAATGGGCAAGATTATCGGTATCGACCTCGGAACCACCAACTCCTGCGTGGCCGTCATGGAGGGCGGCCAGCCAACGGTTATAGCCAATCAGGAAGGTTCCCGGACGACGCCTTCGGTTGTGGCGTTCACCAAATCCGGAGAGCGTCTGGTCGGTCAGGTGGCGAAACGGCAGGCGATTACCAATCCGGAAAACACGATTTTCTCGATCAAGCGCTTCATGGGACGGCGCATGGACGAAGTCAGCGAAGAGCAGAAGATGGTCCCGTACAAAGTCGCGCGCGGCGAGAACGGCGATGCCCGCGTGGAAATCTCCGGCAAAAAGTATTCTCCGCCCGAGATTTCGGCCATGATTCTCACGAAATTGAAGGAAGCCGCCGAAGCCTATCTCGGCCAGAAGGTCACCGAGGCGGTCATCACCGTCCCGGCATACTTCAATGACGCGCAGCGCCAGGCCACGAAGGATGCCGGCAAAATCGCCGGTCTCGACGTGAAGCGCATCATCAACGAGCCCACGGCGGCGGCGTTGGCGTACGGTCTCGATAAGAAAAAGAACGAAACCATCGCGGTTTACGACTTCGGCGGCGGCACGTTCGATATCTCGATCCTGGAAGTGGGCGACGGCGTGGTCGAGGTGAAATCCACCAACGGCGACACCCACCTGGGCGGCGATAACATCGACCAGCGTGTGATGGACTGGATCATCGCCGAGTTCAAGAAGGAACAGGGCATCGATCTTTCGAAGGACCAGATGGCGCTCCAGCGGCTCAAGGAAGCCGCCGAGAAAGCCAAGATGGAGCTTTCGACGCTGCTGGAGACCGAAATCAATCTGCCGTTCATCACGGCGGACGCAACTGGCCCGAAGCACCTGCTCCAGAAACTGACCCGCATGCGCTTCGAACAGATGTGCGAAGACATCTTCCAGCGCTCAGTGGGCCCCTGCAAACAGGCAATGGCCGATGCCAATGTCACGCCCGACAAGATCGACGAAGTTGTGCTTGTCGGCGGTTCGACGCGAACTCCGCGTATTCAGGCGATCGTAAAGCAGCTCTTTAATAAAGAGCCGAACAAGTCCGTCAACCCCGACGAAGTGGTCGCGGTCGGCGCGGCGGTTCAGGGTGGCGTGCTCGGCGGCGAAGTAAAGGACGTCCTTCTGCTCGACGTGACCCCGCTTTCGCTGGGAATCGAAACGCTCGGCGGAGTCTTCACCAAGCTGATCGAGCGCAACACGACGATACCGACTCGCAAAGGCGAGATTTTCTCGACGGCGGCGGACAGCCAAACCTCGGTGGAGATCAAGGTGTTCCAGGGCGAGCGCTCGATGGCTAAGGACAACCGGTCTCTGGGCATCTTCTCGCTGGTCGGTATCCCTCCGGCCCCGCGCGGCGTTCCACAGATCGAAGTGACCTTCGACATCGACGCCAACGGCATTCTGAACGTGCTGGCCAAGGACAAGGCCACCAACAACGAGCAGAAGATCACCATCACCTCTTCCTCGGGTCTTTCGAAGGACGAAGTCGAAAAGATGGCGAAGGATGCCGAAGCGCACTCGGCTGAAGACCGCAGGTCGAAGGACCAGATCGAGGCCCGCAACCGGGCCGACGCCATGGTCTACAACGTCGAAAAGACGCTGAAGGAGCATCGCGACAAGATCAGTGACGCCGACGCCAAAAACATCGAGGCGTCCATCGAAGACGTCAAGAAGGCGATCAACGATGGCGATCCCGACAAGCTGAACGCGGCGACCGATCACCTGACCCAGGCGAGCCACAAGCTGGCCGAGGCGATGTACAAGGCGACGCAGAGCGCTCCACAGGACGGCGCGGCAGGCAGCAAGCCGGCCGACGGTGGTCAGCAGCCGCCGAAGGACGACGTTGTCGACGCGGAATTCGTCGACGTTGACGACAAAAAGTAAGAATCCGTAAGGGGGTGGGCTAATCAGCCCGCCCCCATGCGTTCTTTGAACCGGGAATCGCTATGCCGACTACCCCCAAACACGATTACTACGAAACTCTGGGCGTCTCGCGCACTTCCTCGGAAGATGACATCCGCAAAGCCTATCGAAAGCTGGCGCGCAAGTTCCATCCGGATCTCAATCCCGGCGATAAATCGTCGGAAGACCGTTTCAAGAACGTCCAGGAAGCTTACGATATCCTGAGCGACGCGAAAAAGCGCCAGATGTACGACCAGGTCGGCTTTTACTCGGAAAACGGGTTCGCGTCCGGAGGCGGTAGTCCGCGCGGCGGAACTACGTCTCACCCGAACATGGATTTCAATGGTTTCGATTTTTCCGACATCTTCAACCGCGCGCCGCACGAATCGACCGAAAATCGCTCCCGCACATCCTCCGGGTCCACGGGGGGATTCAAAGATATCTTCAGCCACTTTTTCCGCGGCGACTCGTCGAATGCCGCTGATCTGGAACCTGAGAAGGGCGCCGACCTCGAGTACGGCCTCAACATCACTTTCTGGCAGGCCATCCGCGGCTTCCAGACCAAAATCAATATCACCCGCTACGAAGAGTGCCCGACCTGTCACGGTACCGGCGGCAGCGACTCAGGAACGATCGCATGCCCGCAGTGCAACGGGTCCGGGACCGTGAGCCAGATGGCGGGCAATATGAAATTCAACCTGACGTGCCCCCGCTGCTCGGGAAAGGGGCGGCTCCGCAATTCCTGCCCTTCGTGCCAGGGCGATGGCCGAATTGCGCATACCGAATCGGTCGAAGTTCGCGTGCCGCCGGGCGCGCAGAACGGATCCCGGCTGCGCGTCGCGGGTAAAGGCAACGCCGGAAGGATGGGAGCGCCTCCGGGCGATCTCTACATCACGACCAACGTTCAACCCCACCCGATCTTCAGCCGGGAAGGCGACAACATTCAGATCACCGTCCCGGTGACCGTCACAGAAGCGGGTCTCGGAGCCAAGATCGAAGTTCCCACACTCGACGGGAAGACACTGCTGCGAATCCCGCCGGGAACGCAGAACGGACAGAAATTCCGCCTTCGCGAGCGCGGCGTGAAGAACAGCCGCAAGGGAACACAGGGCGATCAAATCGTGCAGGTCGCGCTGCGCATGCCCGACATACGGGACGAGCGCGCCAAGGAACTGCTTCGCAAACTCGCGGAGATCGATTCCGAAGATCCCCGCAAAGACCTTTGGGAGGGGCAAGAGGATGCGTGAAAAATCCAAAGCAGCCTACATGATCTCGTCGGTAGCGGAACAGTACGGTCTGCATCCGCAGACCCTCCGCCTCTACGAGCGTGAAGGACTATTGAAGCCTAGCCGGAGCGACGGGAACACGCGTCTGTACACGGATGAGGATCTCGAACGGCTCGACGTCATTCTCCATCTCACGCGGGAGCTGGGCGTGAATCTCGCCGGAGTAGAGATCATTCTGAATATGCGCGCAAAAATGGAGGCCATGCAGATGCAGATTGAAGAGTTCATCCGTTCGCTCAATCAGGAACTGGCCCGGCGTCCCGCCCCAGAGCGCCGCGAAAAAAACTCCCTCATCCCGGTGATCCGCGTCCGATAGCGCCCTCAGACGCGCGGGCTGGCGACCGCCTCGCACTCGGCTTTCGTGCCAACTACAATTCCCGAGCGAAATGGCATGATTGTGAATCCATCGACGGCTTTTTGCCGCTGATGCGGCGGGAATTTGGCGATATAAACCGAAAACTCGCGCGCGCCGGATACGTCCGTGCCTGAGTAGACCAGATGGAGCGCAGGCTTCCCGTCCAGCCCGCAGATCTTCGCGTGCTCCAGCCGGTATCCGGCGGGCGCAAGCTGAGCCGCCTGCTCGGCCGAGAATCCGAAGCGGCGGGCGATGCCGTCTATTGCGGCGTTGTCGGTTCGCCATCGGCGCGGGCCGTGCTCCACCACTTCCGCGCGATGGTCGCGCGCCGCCTGCTCGAACACCCCGGGGACACGGGCGCGATACGAAAGCCCCGCGGCGATCACGGCGACTGCGGCCGCCACCGCCATCCACCGCAACGCGAGCGTCCGGCGGCGCATTCTGCCGCGAATCGATCGTTCGAGCGCGGTTACGGGAACGGGCTCGCGCTCGCAGGCCTCGCGCAGCAGCGCGTCCAGTTCGCTGTCGCTCCAGCTCACAGCGGAACCTTCTCGGCTCGGGGCTCGGCCCTGGGAGCGAGCAGTGAACGCATGGCCTGACGCCCCCGGCTCAGACGCGACATGACCGTACCGATCGGAACCGCGAGAATGTTCGCTGTTTCCTGACAGGTAAACCCTTCCACAACATTAAGCAGCAGCACTGTTCTTTGCTCCTCGGGCAGCCGTCCAAGGGCCTGAAGAATCTCCGGCCCGCGGTCGTCTGGCGCATAGACGGCCTGCTCGATTTTTTCGGAACGGATTTCCAGACATCGGCCCCGCCGCCCTTCATTCAGATGAGTGTTGATCAGAATCCGGAAGAGCCAGGCGCGCGGGTTCAGCCGGTCGAACTTACCGAAAGCCCGCCATGCCCGCAGGTATGTTTCCTGTACCAGATCGTCGGCCGCCGCCGCGCTCCCGGAAAGGCGGCGAGCGAACCGCGCAAGGCTCCGCAGATGCGGAAGCGCGATTCGCTCGAACTCAACCTGCCGCTCTGACACTCGGTCCGATTATTTCATTTCACCGAGCGCTGCGAGCACCTCCGCGCTGTGCGGATTGGGATTCACTTTCGTATACACCTTCCGGATCACCCCATTGGGATCGATCAGGAACGTGTTGCGGGCTGCCACGGCGCCGTTCGGAGCAAGCGAACCATAGCTGTTTATGACGGCCTTATCCGGGTCGGCCAAAAGCTTGAACGTGAGGTTTTCCTTCGTGCAGAACTGTTGATGCGAATCGACCGTATCGGCGCTGACACCCACGATCGCGGCGTGCTTTGCCGTGTACTGATCCTGATCGCGCTGGAAGTTGTGCGCCTCGATCGTGCATCCCTGAGTCATGTCCTTGGGATAGAAATAAAGGACCACCCAATGACCTTTGAAATCTTTCAGGCTGACTGTCTTACCTTCCTGGGACGTCAGCGTGAAATCGGGCGCTTTGGATCCCTCAGAGGGAATCTCGGCGGCCTGAGCGGACAAAAACAGAGCGAGAGCGGGTAATGCGAGCGAAAAAATTCGTTTCATACCCCCTTCAAACGCCCAAACCGCTGAAATTCATCCGATCCGCTGTGCCTGTTTTTTGCGCGTTCTCATTTGAAGCGCAAAAATTGGCAATGCGCATGCATATAACGAAAACGAGGTGACGTTGTGGAAACGCTGATGTTGAGCGCGGCAGTGGTGGGAAGCTTCGGTACCGCGTGGGCGATTCAGAAAGCCATATTGGCCCTTTGCTTTCGGGCCCTGGACCGCCGGTAAGGCTATTTGCGCGAACCGGGACGCCGATTTTTCAATCGCGCCTGGCGGGTTTTGTGCGCTTTTCTCTTCGGTTTACTGATGATAAAAGTCCCGCTTCCGATATATTCGGCTTTATAGAGCTTTTCGGTCGATGAGGTATCCGCCAAAGTCGAGGTCTCCGTTCCTGAACCTCCATTGTAGCGCGGCGCATCTTTAATCGTTCCGGATGCGTCCCTGAATGTTGAAGCGCTTCCTCGTTCTCGTCCTTCTTCCCCTGACCACCCTTGCGTCGGAAGGGATACCGAGCGCAGTCGAGATTGATTCGGTAATGAGAGACCTGGCGGCGATCACCGGGTTCCGGGTCCGACGGCAGCTTCGGTTCGAAATGGTGACCCGCGAACAGGTCAACCATTTCCTGAATGACCAGATTCGGCGTTCGGTCAAGCCCGAGGAACTCCGCGCCGAGGAAACCACTCTGAAAAAGTTCGGCTTCGTTCCGCCCGACTTCGACCTGAAGAAGACGACCATCGACCTGCTCACCGAACAGGCCGCCGCCTTTTACGATTTTCACCGGAAAAAGCTGTTCATTTCCGATTGGGCCACGCGCAATATGCGCGACGAGGCGCTCGTACATGAACTCGGGCACGCTCTCGCCGACCAGAACTTCCCCATTGAGAAGTTCCTCGGGAAGAATTCCAGTGACGCCGAGGAGTCTCTGGCCCGGGAGTCGGTAGTCGAAGGTCAGGCCGAGTGGCTCACCATCGAATACGCTCTCCGGCGGATGGGCAAGACCCTCGCGGACCCGGCCAACGCCCGCGAATACCTGAAACCGGAGGAGGATTCGGATACCGCCGACAAGCAGTATCCGGTGTTCAGCAACTCGCCGCTGTATATCCGCAGCACCATGATGTTCCCGTATGAAGACGGGCAGCGCTTCCAGGAATCGGTCTTCCTCAAGGACGGCCGGCGTGCGTTTTCGGAAGTATTCACAAAACCGCCCACCACAACCGCCCAGGTCATGCATCCCGACCGCTACTTCCACTCCGTCGCCCCTACGTCTCCCGAACTGCCGAAGCCGCTGCGGCGAGCCCATCCCTTCGTAGGCGGCACGGTCGGAGAACTCGACGAGAGAGTCCTTCTGCGCCAATACGTCGATACCGCGACGGCGGAAGCTCTTGCGCCCAAGCTCACCGGCGGGGCGTATCGCATCGACGAAACCAAGCCGAAAGGCAGCACCATGCTGGTCTACGCCTCCGAGTGGCAGGATGAGGATGCCGCGCGGGAGTACTTCGCGGCTTACCGAAAGATTCTGCAGGGCAAATGGAAAAAGGTCGAGATCCTGACCGAAAACTCCGACCGCATCTGCGGGAAATCGGAGGACGGGTACTTCGCCGTTACCCGCAGCGGCAGGCGCATCCTTAGTGAAGAAGGTTTCGCCACGCCTTTCTGATTCGGCGGGGACGGGCATAAAATCGTGGCATGGACCTCCTGGTTAACGGTGTCCGGCGCGAAATCAGAAGTGATCCGGACCGTCCGCTACTTTACGTCCTCCGCGAAGAACTCGACCTGACCGGCGCCAAGTACGGATGTGGCGAAGGCCAGTGCGGAGCGTGCACGGTTCTTCTGGACGATGCGGCGGTTCGCTCCTGCCTGACGCCGGTTCGCTCCGCGCAGAACAAGCGCGTCACTACCGTCGAAGCGCTCGAAGCCAACGGCAGGCTCCACCCGGTGCAATCGGCCTTCATCGAAACCGATGCCATGCAGTGCGGATACTGCACCGCGGGAATGATTATGAGTTCCGTCGGCCTGCTAAGGAAAAACCTCAGCCCGACAGATGCGGAAATCAAATCCGCCCTGCAGGGAAACATATGCCGCTGCGGGACTTACCCGCGAGTCGTCGAGGCCGTTCGGATCGCTGCGAAAGAGGTCCGCCATGCCTGAGATCGAGATCCCCGGTTTCGAGCCCGAACGCTACGAACTTCACGCGCAGGCGACCTACAGTTTCATCCCGCATCGGCGTGACTTTCTCAAGATCCTCGGCGGCGGCCTCATCGTAACGCTGGTCCGCGCCCAGGAATCGGGCGGCGGACGGCGCGGCGGCCAAGCCATGCCGCAGGACATCGCCGCATGGCTGCACATCTCGGAAACCGGCGAAATAACCGTTTATACGGGCAAGGTCGAGATGGGCCAGAACATCCGCACTTCGCTCACGCAGGCGGTTGCGGAAGAGCTTCGATCGGCGCCCAGTCGCATTCATCTCATCATGGGCGACACGATGCTCACCCCGTACGATTTCGGTACGGTGGGAAGCATGACTACGCCGATGATGGCGCCGCAGCTACATAAGGTCGCAGCGGCCGCGCGCGAGATGCTCCTCGACCTCGCGGCGGAATCCTGGAAGGCGGATCGTGCCGGCCTTGTGGTGGAGGACGGCCGCGTGCGCAACCCCGCGTCGGGCGTGGCGCTCTCCTTCGGCGATCTGACCAAAGGACGCAAACTCGCCCGCTCCATCACTGCTGACGTTCACATAACCCCTGCGACCGAGTGGAAGATCGCCGGACACGACATGCGCAAACTGAACGCGCGCTCGATCGTCACGGGGGCCGAGAAATTCACATCCGACATGACGCTCCCGCGCATGATGTACGGGCGGGTCGTCCGGCCTCCGGCTTTTAAATCTTCGCTGGGCTCGGTTGATTTTGGCGCAGCGAGGAACATGGCAGGCGTCGTCACCGTTCAGGACGGCGATTTCCTGGGAATCGCGGCGGACGATTCATCGAAACTCGACAAGGCCGCGGCCGCGGTGAAGGCCGAGTGGAATTCGCCGCATCAGGTGAGCGCCCGGCAGCTGTACGACCACCTGCGCCCGCAACGCACGGCGATGCGGCCGGCCGACGGCGACGTGAAACTCGACGCCACCTACAACGTCGCCTATATCGCCCACACCCCGCTCGAACCTCGTACTGCCGTCGCGCAGTGGGAAGGCGATCGGCTCACCGTCTGGACCGGAACCCAGCGCCCCTTTGGCGTCCGCAGCGAACTGGCCCAGGCCTTCGGAATTCCGGAAGACAAGGTCCGTGTGCTTGTTCCCCCAACCGGGTCGGGCTACGGCGGCAAACACACAGGCGAATGCGCGACCGAGGCCGCGCGTCTTGCGAAAGCCGCAATGCGGCCAGTAAAGCTGCAGTGGACCCGCGAGGAGGAGTTCACCTGGGCTTACTTCCGCCCCGCCGGCGTGATCGACGTTCGCAGCGGCGCGAACAGAGACGGCGCGATCGTCGACTGGCAGTTCCACAATTACAACTCCGGCAACGCGGCAATCCGCAGCCCGTACAACATTCCGAATCAGATCGCGGAATTCCATCCGGCCGATTCGCCCCTGCGTCAGGGGTCTTACCGAGGCTTGGCCGCGAGCGCGAACCACTTCGCGCGCGAGTCGCATATGGACGAACTCGCGCACGCCGCGGGGATGGAACCCGCCGCGTTCCGGATGAAAAACGCCTCCGATCCCCGACTGCGCGCCGTCATCGAAGCCGCCACGGAGGGCTTCCGCTGGGGCCGGGCCAAGGACCGCGCAGGCCAGGGCTTCGGCATGATGGCCGGATTCGACAAGGGCGGCTACGTCTCCGCCTGCGTTGAGATCACGGTCGTCAACAACGTGGTGAAGATCGACCGCGTCGTCCAGGCCTTCGAGTGCGGCGCCATTGTGAATCCCGACGAGCTGAAGAACCAGATCGTCGGAGGAAGCATCATGGGGATCGGCGGCGCGCTCTTTGAAGCGATGGATTTCGAGAACGGTCGCATTCTGAACCCGCGCCTTTCGAAATACCGTGTGCCTCGCTTCGGCGACGCCCCGCAGGTCGATGTCGTAATGATTGACCGCAAAGATCTGCCATCGGCCGGCGCCGGAGAGACGCCTATCGTCGCTCTCGCCCCGTCGGTCGCAAACGCGATCTTTGACGCCACCGGGAAACGCCTGCGTTCGATGCCGCTTCGCCTGAGCTGATCTATTCGGCCGCCGTAGCAGGCTTGGGCTGCGCCGCATCCACGGGTTTCGCCGCCGGCAGCACCACAATATCGGCCCGGTGAAACGCAAACCGGTGCCCCGTTTCGTCGATCAGGCTGATCTGGCACGTGTACCGTCCCGTCGCGAGCTTCGCCAGCGGCGCCTGAAAGCGAACCGGCACAGTCTGGCCGCGCTTCGGAATGAACGACTCGAGCCGCACCGGGTCCGATTCGAAGCTCTTGGTCCTCCCGCGGTAGAACGAGAGAGTAGCCGCAACGCTCGGCTTCTGGTTCGGATCCAGCCCAGGGTCGTAGACCTCCAGATAGACGTAGAGGTTCTGGTCCTTCCGGAAGACATGCGTGATGCTGGGGATCAGCTTCTGTCCGTCCGCGACGAGCGGGTCCGAGTCGACCACCTTCTTGCGGGGATCCGCCGAGGCGATCGATTCTTTAAGCGGCAGACGCTGGCTGCTCCACACCACTGAGCTGGTCTTGAGAACCGTCGGCTTATCCGGCGCGAGATCCGGAATCACGAACTTCTTCTCATAGGTCCCCATCTTGCCCGTCTCGTTTTCGCGGGCCAGAAACTTCAGGTTGTACGTCCCCGGAGCCACGACGAATCCCGTATCGTAAGCGATCGGGCGCGACGCAAGCTGCGCCGCCGTTTGTTCCGCGAGCTTCACCTTCACTCCGTCGCGCACCACGCCGACTAGTTTCGTGTGCTCGTCGCGAAGCTGCCCGATGAATTCGAGCTCCGTGTCGGCGTGTCCTTTGCTCTTCGCGAGCGCAATCTCAGCTCCGGGAATCTTGACCGAAAACGGCACGAAATACCGATCCCGCGCAAGGCGGAAATAATCGAGTTCGCCCGAGATGGAAAGGTCGGTTAGCGGATCCCCCAGCATGAGCGCCTGCTCGAGCTGGTTTTCCTTATCCGAAGACGTAAATTTCTTGAAGTCCTTATCGCCGAAATAGCCGCTCTTATAGTCCAGCTTCGCCTGAATATTGTTGTTCAGCTTCACGCTCACGCGGCGATACTTGCCATCGAGCTTGGCGTTCGTGCTGTAGTAGCCGAGGATGTAGTAGCTGCTGATGTCATCCCGCGCCTTCGTCATCCCGAGCGTGAGATCGTTGTCGTCGACGAACAGCCGCCCGCCGGTATCCGACGCCAGCGTCGAGAGCGTCTCCTGGGAATTATCGCGGCTCTGCGCGCGCCCGGACACCGCCGCGCCGGTGAATGCGCTGGAACCACGTCCGCCCGCGGAAGTCGCATCCCCTGCGGGGGCCGTTGCAATCAGACCGCGGGCGTCGATCGGATAGATGCTGACGTTTGAGCGTTTGGCGGAGTTCACGGCGCTTTCCAGCTGCGCCTGATTGTCATTGCCCAGACCGGCGTTGCCGGAAGTCTGCTCCAGACCGCTCGAAAAGTAGATCAGGGCCTTCTTTTCCGGGAAGGCCGCCAGCAGCTTCGCCGCGGATTCGAGAGTTACGAGCTTGCGGTCGTTGTTGAAGATGTTGAATTCGGTCTCATCCGCGTTGAAGGCTGTGCCCGTATCTTCGCCGGTAGTATCGTCCCCGCCGTTCCCGCTCAGCCCGGCAAGATCGCTCGCCTCGCCGATGTTGAACTTCTTGATGACCTCGGTCAGGCGGTCCCTATCGTCCGTGAAATCCTGCTCGATTTTGAGAGGCCCCGTGCCGGCGCTCAGAATCATGACCAGATCCGCGGGCTTCATCTGCTTCTGGAGAAACTCCAGCGCCGATTTCTGCGCCCGGACCTGCTCCGCCGTGGCCATGGTGCTGAAGTCGAACAGCATCGCGACCAGGCGCCGGTCCTGAAAACGGATAATCGGCTTCGGATTTCCGATCGCGCCCGATGTAGCGGCTGGCTTCGGTGGAACGGGCTGAGAATCCACCGGCGTGGTCTCGACCGATTTCTTAACCGCCGGAACGGGCGGCAGCGGTTCATCCGAATCGAGTTTCTGGAATTCAAAAACGGATATCTGCTGAGGCTTGCCGTCTTCGAGCACGGTGAAATCAGCCTTCGTCAGACCGGGAACCACTTTCCCGGACTTGTCCTTCACGCCGATGTCGAGGATCACCAGTTTGACGTCGCTCGTAAACGTGGCGCCTTCCTGGCCGTTCAGCCGGGCAAGCAATAAAATCAGCGAGGGCGCAAGAAGAAATCGCCGCATCAGAATGTAAACCTCGTCTGCACTGTGACCGTACGCATCTGACCTGCCGTCGTCGGCAGCCCCGCGGTAAGCGACCCGATCACCGCTCCGAATCCCGTCACATTCACGTGATTCAGCGGATTGCTTGACGTCACGGCAAACGTGATCTGATGGCGCTCCCGGAACCGGAACGTCCGGTTGATCGACGCATTGATATTGAAGTTCGGAATACCCGGAATCGTATTACGTCCGGCATCGCCGAACGTCCCGCTCGCGGGAACCACGAAAGCCCCAGGATTGAAGTAACCCGAACCCGCCGTCACCGGAAGTCCGGTCGATTCGGCGCGCGCCTGCCCGGGAATCCCGGTACCTGACGGATCGCCTGCAACCACCGCTGTAAACGGTGTCCCGGATGTCGCCGTGATGTTGCCGTTCAGTTGCCATCCGCGAAGCGCATGCCACCGCCAGGAAGTCCGGTCGGGTCCGACCGGCGACTGAATCTGGAACGACGCCGTGAGCCGGTGGCGCACATCGTAATTCGAGAGCGCCCGCTCCGCCCGGATGTCGTTCACGATCTGCACTACGCCGCCGCCCAGCGTCGACGTATCGTCGATCGCCTTGGCGAAAACATAAGTCAGGTTGAACGACCGGTTGCGCGCCTGCCGGCGCAGAATCGAAACCTGCAGCGCGTTGTAATTCGAATTGCCCACCGAGAGATCGAGATCGAATGTCCCCGCGTAAGGGATCGCCAGGTTCGCCTGCGCATCCTTGGCGGATCCAAGCGGAGCGCGGTTCGGGCTCTGCACGACATCGAGGTGCGTGCCTTTGGTCCCCTGATAAACCACCTGAACCACGTAGTTCCGCCAGAACGTCTCCTGCATCGAGAAATTCCACGACTGCGCGTAGGCCGGTTTGTAGTTCGGGTCTACCGAGAACGTGTTCTGAATATTCTGCCCCGGCTCCGTCACAAACCCGTTCTGGATCGTCAGCGGATTCGATGTCGAGCTGGTCTGGTTCAGCGCGAACACGAACGGCTGCTGGATCGCAAGACGGCTCGGGAAGGCCCCGTAGACCCCGCCAGTGTAATAAATCCCGTATCCTGAGCGCACCACCAGGTTGCCTTTCTTAAACGGCTTCCAGGCGATGCCCAGCCGGGGAGAGAAAAGCTTGTAGTCGGGCTTGATGACGCCCGACGGATACTGCGCATTCGTCAGCGGTCCCGTCTGCCCGGGCGTCACGATCGCAACTCCCGTGTATCCCGGCGCGACGTCCAGATTGGCTATGCGATCGTATTTTTCCGTGTACGGCCCGAAATACTCCCAACGAAGACCGGAAATGATCGAGAGGTTCGACTTCCAGCGGAAATCGTCCGAGACATATGCGGCGCCCGTCGTCTCCCGGAAGTAGAAGCTGTCGTTTCCGTTCTGGTACTGGTTGACAGCCGTCTGATAGGGCATATCGAGGAGATAATCGGCCAAATCGTAGCCGGTGCCAGTGAGGGGCAAACCGTTTGCGCCGATCTCCTGCGTCTGGACGCCGGTGAAACCGAAAGATCCGCGCGCGCCCTGCGTCGTGATCAGATTGTTCTGCCGCCGCTGGAACAGTCCTCCATATGTAATCGTGTGTTTGCCGTGGATCTGAATCAGCGACTCGGTCAAACCTGTCGTCTGCGCCCTGGTCACTGACGGAGTGCCGTCTGTCAGCGAACTGAAATTCTGGAAGGTAAGCGTCGGCGGCCCGTAAGTCAAAGGTGTGCTGTAGACGCCCATGATGCCCAAGTCACCGGCGACGTCCTGCCCGTACGAGAAGTACGAGGACTGCCGGTTGATATTCCGGCTGAACGAAAAGCTCAGGCTGTTGATCAGATTCCGGTTGATCGTGTGGGAATAGGCAAGCGAAGAATTAAGTCCGCTGCCGTTGCTCGGGTCCACAAATCCGAACGCCTGAACGTTCTCCGAATTTCGGTCCTGAAAACTGACGTTCGCGTTCAGGCGGTCCTTGCTCGTGATGTTCTGATTCACTACAACCTGCAGGTTGTCGCTGTTCGACGGATTCGCCCCGATCAATTGATAGTTGTTCCGCAGTCCGGGCGCGTTCGGAAGCGGGATAAATGAAAGCAGAGACACCGCCGTCTGGTTGATTTGGCTCGCCGGAATGACATTGCCGATAAAAGGCGAGTTGGTGGCCGGGTTGAAGATCGGCTGCCCGACCCCCGAAAAATCGCCCGCGCGCTCCGCCGCGGTAGGCACAGTCGAGATCTTGTCGAATCCGCTCTTCGACCTGGTTCCCGTATAGTTGACGAACCAGAAGGTCTTGTCGCTGCGGAACAGGTGAGGTATAACCAGCGGGCCGCCCACCGAAAACCCGAAGCGGTTATTCGCATATGCCGCTTTGGGAACCGGTTCTCCGTTGATCAGTTGCGGGGCGGTAAACGAGTAGGGGCGCGCATTGAGCGCAGAGTTGCCGAGGCTGTAGTTGGCCGTCAGCCGGAACTGCTGTCCGCGTCCTCGATTGACCCGGTTGCCGAACTGCCCGCGCCCGTTCGCCATTTGTGGCCCGCGTCCTCCGCGGCCGCCGGGGCCTCCAAATCCGCCCCCGCGCCCGCCACCGCCGAAGCCGCCGCGGCCACCGCCGCCCGGTCCGCCAAATCCGCCCCCTCCGCCGGGGCCTCCGCCACCCGGGC
Organism: Bryobacteraceae bacterium; assembly: GCA_035262625.1. Classification (GTDB taxonomy): domain Bacteria; phylum Acidobacteriota; class Terriglobia; order Bryobacterales; family Bryobacteraceae; genus BOG-234. Next base: position 148,769 of record DATFSM010000019.1, on the reverse strand, counting down.
CGCCGCGTCCACCGCCGAATCCGCCGCCGTTATCGCCGCCGATTGCGCCATTGTCCTGAAAGCCCGCGCCGAAGCCGCCGGGCCCCCCGAGTCCTCCCGGGCCGCCGAAACCAAACCCGCCCGGGCCGCCCATACCCATACCGTCTCCGGGACGAGCCTGCACATCCTGGCTGATGCTCCCGTTAATCTGATAGGCATCGTTCGCGCCCGTAGCTACATCCACCGAACCACCGACAGGAGCCACTTCACCGTCGGTTTGTGCGGCGCCTAAGCCTTGAAGACTGAGATTGGTGAAGCCTGCCTGGCCTTGCGCATTCGAAGCATTCTGACCGTTTTGCTGCCCGCGCCCGGCCCCGTTGGCGTTCTGACCTCCCCGGCCTTGCCCACCGCGGCCCGGGCCGCCAAAACCGCCTCTGCCGGGACCGCGAGTACTGTTGTTCTGGGCGGTCTGAGTGGACTGCGAAGGCGTTCCTGCCGGCGATGTCGGCTCGGCCTGCGAAGGAGCCGCCGTCTGTTCAGCCGGTTTTGCGGTACTTGCGACCGTCGCCTGTTCCGCCACCCGTTCCTTTGACGGCGAAATGACAGGAACAGTAGCGCGCGCCTGGAGCTTCAGATCGAAAGTAAGCGGGCTGGAAGACGCCTTGACCTGCTGCTCACCCGGCTCGAACCCGAACATCGCAATCGTGAACTGACACGGAGTAGAGGGAAGGCCGCCCATCTCGAAGTGGCCATCCCCGTCTGTAACCGTCTCGATCCGGTCCGTTCCGCACTGCGCAATGACCGCCGCGCCCGGGATCGGCTGACCACCCGAACGTACGACGCCACTCTGAACCTCGGCCGCGGCCAAAGCCGCTGAGAACAAAACGATACCTGTCAAGCGCAGCATGTACGACATCCTTTGGATCATTCGCACAACACGCGCCCACGCCCGTGTTGTTCCAAGTCTATCCGAGAACGGCTATAGAGTATTGGAGCGGGACAGGGCCAGGTTCCCGGGTTTACTAAGCTTTACCAGACTTGGAACTTACTGAGCCTTCTTCGCAGTAAACGTCTGCGGCCCGCGGCCGTTATCGACTGTGAAATCGATGCTGTCCGCCTTCACCTTGCCGGTATAAGTGGACTTCATCTCGCCACGCTGGGTGGTACGAGTCACCGTAAAAGTGAGAGTGTCGCCATCGAGTTTACCGTCTGCGATCGGCGATTCGCCGCGCTGGGTAGTAAGGGTGCCTTCGACTTTGTCGCCGGCGCTCTTAAAAGTAAACGTGTTGGTCTGATTGCCGTTGCGGCCCGGGACTTCAGCAGTCCACTTACCGCTAACGTCGGCTGCCGCAGCCAGAAAGGTCAGGCAGAATACGGCCGTTATGGCCAGAAAAAGTGATTTCATGCTCAAAGGATGAGAAGGAAGAGGCTTCTGGTTACGGAAACGGCCGGGATCAACCCGGCCGTTTACAAACGTTTACTGCTGAATGAGTTAATTCGCTTTTTTGGCGGTGAAAGTGGTGGGGCCGCCGCGACCTTCCACCTCGCGGGTGAACTCGATCGTATCGCCCTTCACGACGCCTTTGTAGTGGATCACGATGTCATTTCCGTTGAAGCTCATCTTCTGGTTGAACGAGATGTTATCGCCTTCAACCTTTCCGTCGCTGATAGGAGTGTCGCCGCGTTGATTCGCGACGCTTCCTTCAAGACCGGCTCCGGAGGATTTCAATGTGAATGTAGTCGTCTGAGTGTTGCCGCCACGGCCCGGGATCTCAGCCGTCCACTTTCCGTCGGCGGACGCGGCTGCGGCCACAAAGCTCAAGCTAAGGAGGGCCAATAAGCCCAGGAACGTTCTTTTCATGCGACGGATCATACTACATTTCACCAATAGACGAAATCGCCTCAAGAGGCTCTATCGGACGAACTGATCCACGAATTCCGCGCCCAGACCGCATTCCGCGTAGTGTTTGCGGCACATGTCAATTTTTGTGAATACGTCTTCAAAACCGGTATTCCGGCCCTGTTCGTCCACATAGTACATACAGCCGGAAATGTTGAAGAAAGTAATCATCTCGTCGACATCGGAATCGACGTACAGGGTGTGCGTCTCGCCCGGCGGCTCGAACACGTAATCGCCCGCCCGCGCCGTCCAGTTGTGTTCCAGATACCGCCATGCGCCTTTGATCACGTACCCGTGCACCGGCGCCGGATGCCGATGCCGGCTCAGAATCCCCGCCTTCCGCACCCGCAGCAGATTGCACCACTGACCGGCCAGCGTGTTCAGCATCAGCGGCCGGAACCACACGTTCGGCGCCTGCGGGACCCAGAGGCGTTCATCGTCGGGAACCGCCGTCGCCACAATTTGTGCGGGAGACAGCGGATGCGCGGATTCGGTCATATCGGTCAGACGATCGAGTAGCCTCCATCAACCGGCAGAATCGCTCCGGTGATGAATGCCGCTTGTTTCGAGCACAAGAATAACACCGGGCCCGCAACATCCTCCGGCGTTCCCCACCTGGCAAGCGGCGTACGCGAAAGAATCGCCGCGGACCTCGTCGCATCTGCGCGCAACGCCTCAGTAAGCGGCGTCTCGATCCATCCGGGCGCTACCGCGTTCACCCGGATTCCCTCCGCCGCCCATGCCGCGGCAAGCGACTTCGTCAGTTGCGCGATCCCTCCCTTGCTCGCCGTATAAGCCGGGACGCGCGGCCCGCCGAAGAACGACAGCATCGACGCCATGTTCACGATCGCGCCACGTGATTCGCGCAGCAGCGGACGGCATACCGAGCACATCCGCATCGTGCCCGTGAGGTTGATGTCGAGTACCCGCTCGAAAGTCGCCAGTTCAAACTCTTCGTCCCTGCGAATGACCCCGGCGCAGTTTACGAGAAAATCCAGCCGATCGAGCCCGCTCACGACTTGGGCAATCTCCGCTTCCGATGCCACATCCAGCCGGCGGAACTCAACGCCCGAAGCGTCCGCCGGACTCACGAGATCCGCCGCAATCGCACGCGCGCCTGCCGCCGCAAACGCCCGCGCAATAGCCAGCCCGATTCCGTTCGCGCCGCCGGTAATCAGTGCGGTCCGCCGCGAACCCGCATCATCATCAGAGGCCAGGCACATAATTAAGGGTTGGTCTTAGTTTCCGTCTATCCAGCCGTTTATCCGATACTCGATACCGCTACGCTCGGCCGTTTCGGCCTCGTTGCGATCGACACGGCCCGCGCCCTGCTCGAAGGCGGCGCCGCGATCCTTCAGTATCGCCACAAGGGCTTCTGGAGCCGCGAAATCGTCGAAGAAGCGGAACGCGTCGCCGCGCTGTGCGCCGAAGCGAACGTACCGTTCATCGTAAATGACCGCGCCGATTACGCAGCCATGATCGGCGCCGGTCTTCACGTAGGTCAGGACGATCTCACCCCGCGCGATGCCCGCCGCGTTGTGGGAGTGAAAGCCACGCTCGGCTTCTCCACGCACAATCCCGAACAGATGATTGCGGCGCAGACCGAACCGGTCGACTATGTCGCCTTCGGCCCCGTCTTCGGCACGCGATCAAAAGAACACCCCGATGCCATTGTTGGACTCGAAGGTCTTGGCGACGCCCGCGCGCTCACTCCCCTGCCCCTCGTCGCCATCGGCGGGATCACACGGGAAACCGCCCCCGCATGCTGGGAAGCCGGCGCCGACTCCATCGCTCTCATCTCGGCCCTCCTGCCGGAACCTCGCGCCCGCATGGCTGACTTTGTTGCCATGGGCAAGCAACACGCGAGACAATGCATCCAATTGGGCCTCAATCGGAGCTGAATGGCGCTTACTGAACCGACCGTCGAAACCGAAAAAAAATCCGGCTTTATAAAGGGCCTTGGCCTGACCGACGCCACGACTCTCGTGATGGGCTCCATGATCGGTTCGGGCATCTTTATCGTCAGCTCCGATATTGCCCGCCAGGTGAAATCGCCGGGGCTTCTGATTATCTGCTGGGTGCTCGCCGCGGTGCTCACCATGGTCGCGGCTCTGAGCTACGGCGAACTCGCCGCCGCCATGCCCCACGCCGGCGGGCAGTACGTCTATCTGCGCGAGGCCTTCGGGCGGCTCTGGGGCTTTCTCTTCGGCTGGACGATGTTCGTCGTCATTCAGACGGGCACGATCGCAGCCGTGGCGGTCGCCTTCGCCAAGTTCACCGGGGTTTTCTTCCCGTCCGTCTCGGCTTCGAACTACCTGATCGGCTCAGGCAAGGTCGGCCTCACGACGCAGCAACTGCTCGCCATCCTGGTCATAGTGATCCTGACGCTGGTGAACACGCGCGGCATCCGCACCGGCGCTCTGGTTCAGAACATCTTCACGTTTGCGAAAGTAGCCTCTCTACTGGGCCTCGCGGTTCTGGGCTTCCTTCTCGGCCGGAATCCTCACGCCATCTCGGTCAACTTCGGAAACTTCTGGAGCGGCGCGAGTTTCTCCTGGAGCGCCGTCGCGCTGGTCGGCACAGCCATGGTCGGCCCGCTCTTTGCGTCGGACTCCTGGAACAACGTCACCTTCGCTGCCGCCGAAGTCCGGAATCCCCGCCGCAATCTGCCTCTGGCCCTCGGCGTTGGCGTAGGTGTCGTAACAGCTCTCTACATCGCGTGCAACTTCGTCTACCTTTCCGTTCTCACTCTGAGCCAGATTCAGACGGCGCCGGAAGACCGGGTCGCGACCGCTGTCGTTTCCGTTATGTTCGGTCCCGTGGCCACGAGCATCATGGCTGCGGCCATCATGGTTTCGACATTCGGATGCCTGAACGGCATCATCCTCTCCGGCGCTCGCGTTTACTTCACGATGGCGCGCGACAAGCTGTTTTTCGCGCGCGCCGGCGAACTGAATCCACGCACTCACGCGCCGGTCTGGGCGCTCGGAATGCAGTGCGTTTGGGCCGTTCTGCTCACGCTCAGCGGGCAGTACAATGACCTGCTGGACTATGTTATCTTTGCAGTTCTGCTCTTCTACATGCTGACGATCGGCGGCCTTTTCCGGCTTCGCCGAACGCGGCCGGACCTGGAACGTCCTTACCGCGCCGTAGGCTACCCGGTGTTACCGGCCCTCTACATCCTGACAGCAGGAGTCATCGAAGCGCTGTTGCTTGTGAACAAACCCGCGTTTACCGTGCGCGGGCTGATACTGGTTCTGCTGGGGGTTCCCGTATACTTCCTCTGGCGAAGGAAGGAAGGTAGTCGACCGTGAGTCTGTTCGCCATCAAGCCGCTGTCCCGCATCCTTCGCGAGAGCGAAGGCGGGGCGCATCACCTCAAGCGCACGCTCGGCCCGCTGAACCTGATCCTGCTCGGCATCGGCGCCGTGATCGGAGCCGGCCTCTTCGCCATCACGCCCACCGCCGCGAACATGAATGCGGGCCCCGGCGTGATCTTCTCCTTCATCATCGGCGGCTTCGGATGCGCCTTCGCGGGCATGTGCTACAGCGAGTTCGCCACCATGATCCCGGTCGCGGGCAGCGCCTATACATACGCTTACTCCACGATGGGCGAACTGCTCGCCTGGATCATCGGTTGGGACCTCGTGCTGGAGTACGCCGTTGGCGCCGCGACATTGGGCGTGAGTTGGTCGAATTATCTGGCGCGCCTGCTCGGCCATTTCGGCCTGGCGCTCCCGAAGGCCCTCACTGCCGGGCCTCTGGAAGGCGGCATCGTCAACCTTCCCGCCATTTTCATCATCTGTTTCACTTCAGCGGTGCTGATCATCGGCATATCCGAATCGGCGCGGTTCAACGCGATCATCGTCGCCATCAAAGTCACCATCGTTCTGCTCGTCATCGTGCTCGGGTGGGGGCACATTGATCCCGCTAACCATTCGCCGCTCATCCCGCCGAACACCACGGGCGACTTCGGCCACTACGGCTTCAGCGGCGTAATGCGCGCGGCCGGCATCGTGTTCTTCGCCTACATTGGCTTCGACGCCGTTTCCACCGCCGCGCAGGAAGCCCGCCGGCCCCAACGCGACATGCCCATCGGCATCATCGGGTCGCTCGGCATCTGCACCCTGCTCTACGTTCTCTTCGCCTGGGTGCTTACCGGCATCAAGAACTACAAGGACATGACCCCGACCGCCATCTACGACGCCCTGAACGGCATCGGCTACGAGTGGCTTTCGACCGCCGTTCTGTTCGGCATTCTCGCGGGCTACACCTCGGTAATCCTGGTCATGCTGCTGGGGCAAAGCCGCGTGTTCTATTCGATGTCGCGCGACGGCCTGCTTCCCAAGGTATTCAGCGACGTTCATCCGAAATTCCAGACGCCCTGGCGTTCGAATCTCCTGCTGATGGCCTTCGTCAGCCTGTTCTCCGGATTCGTTCCGCTTTCCAGCCTCGGGAACATGACCAGCATCGGCACGCTGCTTGCTTTCGTGATCGTCTGCATCGGCGTGATCGTGATGCGCAAAACCAACCCGGATGCGCCTCGCCCGTATCGGACGCCTCTCGTTCCCCTGGTCCCGATCATAGGAGTTCTGGTCTGCCTGGCGATGATGGCGTCGCTCGATATCGATACCTGGATCCGGCTCGTCGTCTGGCTGGCCATCGGGCTCGCGATCTACTTCGGCTGGAGCCGCCATCACAGCCGCCTCGTGACCGATCCCGAAGCCGCCTACGCCCCCAAGTAACCGTGCCCGACATTATTGTTTCCACCGACCTCCCGGGCTACCGCCGAGTCGCCCGCGGCAAGGTACGCGATGTTTACGCGATTGACGACAACCTGCTGATCGTCGCCACCGATCGCATCTCGGCGTTCGACTGCGTCCTGCCGCAGGGCATTCCCCACAAGGGCCGCGTCCTCACGCAGATGTCTCTCTTCTGGTTCGACCTCCTGAAGGATGTTGTTCCGAATCACCTGATAACAGCCGCCGTCGATGCGTACCCGGCGCCGCTTCGCGCCTTTCGCGATCAACTCGAAGGACGCTCCATGCTCGTGAAGCGGTGCCGCATGGAGCCGGTCGAATGCGTCGCGCGTGGTTACGTCTCAGGGTCCGGCTGGAAAGATTACCGGAAAACCGGAGCTATCTGCGGCATTCCTCTCCCGGATGGTCTTCGCGAAAGCGACCGTCTGCCGGAGCCCATCTTCACGCCCGCCTCGAAAGCCGAATCGGGCCACGATGAAAACATATCGTTCGAAGCTGTGGTTTCCGCCGTCGGCCGCGAAACGGCGGAATTGCTGCGATCACTCACGCTAAAAATCTATGAAGTAGCTTCCCATCATGCCGAGTCTCGTGGCATCATACTTGCCGACACCAAATTCGAATTCGGTTGGCATGAAGGCGCGCTGCTGCTGGGCGATGAAGTGCTGACGCCTGACTCGTCCCGTTACTGGCCGCGCGATGAATACGCGCCCGGCGGCGCTCAGAAGTCTTTCGACAAACAGTTTGTGCGCGACTATCTCGAAACGCTTGACTGGAACAAACAACCGCCCGCCCCGCCCCTGCCCGATGACGTGATCGCGAAGACGTCGGAAAAGTATCGTGAGGCCTATTGGCGCATCACCGGGCGTCAACTTGAAATTTAATGAACTGGCTCGACATTGTTTTGATCCTATTGCTTGCTTTTTCGACGCTGCACAGTCTGCGCAGAGGCTTTTCGCGGGAGATCGTTGGTCTGGCCGCGTCGATCGCCGCCCTGGTTCTCGCAATGTGGTTCTACGGTCTTGCCGGTTCGTACTTGAAGCCTTATGTTGGTTCCGAGCAGACCGCCAAACTGATGGGATTCGCGCTTGTTCTCCTAGCGGTCCTGATGGCGGGAGCCATCCTCGGGTGGATCATCAGTCGCTTCATACGTACCGTCGGGCTTTCGTTTTTTGACCGGCTGCTCGGCGCCGGCTTCGGGTTGTTGAAAGGCGTTTTCGTTGTGATGGCGATATTAACCGCGGTGATGGCGTTCGGCCCGCGCAGGGAAGGTAATAAGCCGCCCGAACCTGTGTTGCATTCGAGAATCGCGCCGTACATAGTGGAAGCGTCCCGCGCTTCTGTCGCCCTCGCGCCCATGGAACTCAAAGAGGCCTTTCAGGAGCGGTACTCGGAATTGAAATTGGATTTGAGGGAATACGCGCGCACCCGCGCGAACAAGGATTCGTCCAACAAATGAAAGAAGGCTTTGACGCTCTGATCGACCATCTCATCCAGGCCGGATTTTTCCTGGAACAGGCGGTCGAGATCCTGGAGCGAGGCATGATCGAGCGGGCCTTGGGCCGCACGAACGGAAACCAGTCCGAGGCGAGCAAACTGCTCGGAATCCATCGCAATACTCTGCTGAGGAAAATGGTCGAATATGAAATCGACGGCAGGAGGCCGCGCCGTAAACCGGCTGTGCGCGCGCTGGGTAAGCGCGCCGTAAGCCGCGCTGGACGCGGGCGAAACGCGTCGTAACTCGTGGCTCTGGTCATCTTTGATCTGGATGGGACGCTCATCGATTCGCGCCTTGATCTCGCGCACGCAGTCAATGCGACGCGCGCGGAAATGGGCCGCGGTCCGCTGGCTCACGAATTAGTCTTCTCGTATGTCGGCAACGGCGCGCCCGTCCTGATCCGCCGCGCCATGGGGCCTGAAGCTTCCGATGAGGAAGTAAAAGCCGCCCTCGAGTTCTTTCTCGACTACTACCGCGAGCACGCCGTCGATCGCACGGAACTCTATCCGGGAGTTCGCGAATCGATCGAACGCCTGCGCCGCGTCGGCGTCCCCATGGCCGTCCTCACCAACAAGCCCGTGCGCATCAGCAGGGCGATCCTCGATCACTTCGGCCTGCTGGACACGATGCTCGCCGTGTATGGCGGCAACAGCTTCGAACACAAAAAGCCGCATCCCATCGGCGTCGAAACGCTGCGCGCTGAGGCTTGCGCCGCCCTCGAAGAAACCTGGATGGTGGGCGACAGCTATGTCGATGTTCAGACCGCCCGCAATGCCGGCGTGTCTTCCTGTGGCGTTACCTACGGCTTTCAGCCTGAAACCTTTCGCGAGTTTCCCCCCGACATAACGGTCGACCGCCTCGAGGACTTCGCGGAGCGTTTCGTTTGACCTGCGTCTTCTGCGATATCGTTTCCGGCGCGGTTCCCGCCGAGATCGTGTGGCGTGGCGCGGGCGCATTGGCATTTCTCGATAACCGCCCGTTGTTTCCCGGCCACGTTCTGTTTATTCCGGAAGCTCACGTCCTCACCCTGGCCGACCTTTCGCCTGATATCGTCGGCCCGTACTTTCAGACAGTTCAGAAACTCCAGCGCGCCGTCGAATCCGCGATGGAGGCCGAGGGTTCATTTGTCGCGATCAACAATCGCGTGAGCCAGAGCGTTCCCCACCTCCATACCCACATCGTGCCGCGCCGTAAAGGCGACGGACTGAAGGGCTTCTTCTGGCCGCGCCGTCACTACGATTCTGACGCTCATATGCGCGAAGTCGCGGATCGCATTCGACAAAAACTGATGAAAACCTAGCGCCTTCCGCAACCGCTTACAGATGGCTGTTCATTATATTCTGGTGGGACGATGAGTCTGGAAGAGGTGGCGCGGCGCGCGCGTGTTTCCACTGCTACTGTCTCGCGCGTGCTGAACGGCGTCGATATCGTCAAAAGTTCCACCCGCGCCCGCGTGATGCGGGCTGTAACCGAACTCAGGTATCATCCGAATCTTCATGCGCGCAGCCTCGCGGGCGGACGCAGCCAGACAATCGGCGTTATCGTTTCCAATCTGGACAATCCGTTTTTTCTCGATGTCTACCGCGCCGTCGAATCGGATTGCCACGAGCAGGGCTATGAAGTCCTTGTGGCCAACACCGCCTACAGGCCCGAGCAGCTCGGCGCCAGCGTGCATCTGATGCTCGGCCGCCGCGTCGCGGGGCTGGCCGCAATCGTCTCCGAAATCGACGACGAAATCGTCAGCGAGCTGACGGAAAGCAACATCCCCATTGTTTTTTATGACGTGGGCACGGCGGGCGGCAACATCACAAGAATCCGCGTCAACTATAGAAAAGGCGTCGAGCGCGTCGTCGAATACCTCGTCGCCCTGGGCCATCGTGACTTCGGCTTCATCGGACACCACTCCGTGCTCGGCCCAATCGATGAGCGGCGCCGCGCTCTCACCGACACCATCGGAATAGCGTGCCCTGACGCCCGGGTGCGGTCGGCCACCGACAGCGACAGCCTCGATGGCGGCCGCCAGGCGGTGATGAGCCTGCTCGCAACCGGCAGCCTTCCTACCGCGATCATCTGCGTAAATGACCTCATGGCCGTCGGAGCCCTCCGCGAGCTGCGCGAGCGCGGCATCCGCGTTCCCGAAGACGTCTCGGTCACCGGCTTCGATAACATCAAGCTTTCGGAATTCTGTTGCCCCGCCTTAACGACCGTCCACATCCCGCGCGACCGCATCGGTCACACCCTCTTCACCAGTCTCGCGCCCGATCCGGACTCGCGCCTCACGCTCGGCAAGGAATTCATTATTAATCCGGAATTTGTCGTGCGTGATTCCACCGGCCCCGCGCGGGGGAAGTAGCCGATTCGACAGCAAACCGATCGGCGCAGCCTCTTGATATGGCGCCAGCAGACTCAAATCGTTTCCATCCACAGGCTTCCGCCCCGATGACCAACGCAAAGCGGGGCCGCGGCCGCCAGGACCTCCCGACGGCACTTAAAAAACCAGTCAGATAAGTATAAAACCCTAAAGCGACTGTTACCGTGCAAAAACGCTCGAAGCAGGAACGCCTCGTTCCACGAGCGATTCTCTTCTTTCACCCACGCTTCGGGGTATTCAAATGGATAAAAGATATCGTGAATATGAACTAAAACGTGTTGACGCAGGGACGGTAGTATTCGGAAAGTATAGTCGACGACATCGCTTCCCGTCTTAGCGACATGCGAAGAGTCGATAAAGAGAATATCACCGGCCTCAAGTCCCTCAAAGACCGTCAACGGCACACTTTGTACCTGGGTCTTTAAGAAACGTCTCCTGAGGCCGGGATCGCCCCCAATCAGGCCTAGGGCGAACTCCGGATTTGGTTCAATGAACGTCATGTCGATGTCGCCATCGAAGAGCCGGTCACTGATGTCCATTGCGGCGCACGATGAAAAGCCGGCGCCCACTTCGATAAACCGCTTCGGGTGGCGAGCACGCATGAAGGCAAGCAGCGCGAGCGCATCGGCGAGCGGAAAGTTCGGATTGGCATAGTAATATCGCGAACCCGGCATTGGTTTCTCCGGAAACGGACTTCGGACGTACTCCGCGCAGACCAGGTGAAACCAATGATCTAAGGTAGACTCGTCTATCCCGAATTGCGACAGCGTCTGCTCTGGACAACGCTCGGCGGCGAAAGCGCGGCGCACAGCTTCGTCATCGGGGTCAACAATGGGCGAGTAGAAATGGCCAGAGGGCACCCACAGATTCGAGCGTGGATCTTCACGCGGACCGTCAGCGTTTTCCATGATTTCGATTTGCGACTCTGCAAACAGACACAACCTGGGCTGAACAACCTTTCGCCGCGCATTCGGGCGTGGAGCGTGTGTTGAGTTTAGCGCCACAACCGCCCAAACTGCTCTGTTATTTTTTCTCTTGACCTCGCTAAGTAAGGTTAGGTGGGCAGGGCCCGAATTGAGAGTCCGTGTCGCCGGAGACGGCGTGCAGCCGTACCGGTGCTGCGAGTGTTGTAACATGTCCGGTCAGAAACGGAATTCCAGTCCTCATGAAAAAAATCATGTTCGCCGGCGCGGTTGGCGCGGCGCTACTGTCCCTCGTTCTCTTCGCGCAGCAACAGCAGCGGCCGCAGAGGCCTTGTCCTCCGGAAGGATTCCAGGGAGGATTCAACCCCGGCTGTCCGCAAAGACAATACGCCAATCCTTCTGACGTTTCCGCCATGATGGCGGCGCTTCCGGACAAAGCCCCGGCCACGCCACAGAGTCTGCGGCGCGTGCTTGTCCTGGCGCGAGCCGCCGGCTGGGTGCATACCTCGATTCCGCTCGCGGCTAAGATGGTCGAGTATCTGGGAGACAGGACCGGCGCGTGGATGACGACCGTAACTTATGACGCCGCGGCGATTACACCGGAGAACCTCAGGCAGTATGATGCGATCTTCCTCGACAGCACGACCGGCGAGTTTCTCGACGATCCCAACAACAAGGACGCGACCCAGACCCGCAGGCAGGCGCTGCTCGATTTCGTCAAAGGCGGAAAAGGTTTGGCGGGCATTCACGCCGCGACGGACTCGTATCATCGAGGCGCGCATCCGACTTCGGGCGATGCCGTCGCCACGGCGCCCCCTACAGGAACCTGGCCTGAGTTCAACGAGATCATCGGCGGGTCGTTCAAGTTCCATTGGACCTACCCGACCTTGATTCCGGTGAAGATCGACGATCCGAACAGCCCTCTGACGTCCATGTTCCCGGCGCGCGGTTATGAGATCGTCGACGAAACCTACACCTTCGCGCAGGACTCATTCAGCCGCAAGCGCGTCCACGTGCTGACCAGCATCAATTACCCGAAAATGAGCGCGGACGACAAAGCGAAGGAGCCCGCGGTTTCCAAGCGTACGGACGGGGATTACGCCTTGAGCTATATCCAGCGCGTGGGCAACGGCCGGATGTTCTACGAAGCTCACGGGCACGATGAGAAGGTGTATTTCTCACGGCCGTTCGTGGCCCACATGCTGGCGGGAATTCAGTATGCGCTCGGAGACCTGAAAGCCGACGACAGCCCCAGCGAGAAGTAAACGACGCAACCCAATGTAGGGCGGGCTATTCAGCCCGACGCCGGGTTTTCAACCCGGCGTCTTAAAACGGAACGTCGTCGTCCGTGATTCCCTGCCCGCCGAAATCCTCATGTTGCGCCGCAGGCTGAGACGCCCTCGCTCCGCGTGGCATCGAAACGGGCTGCTGGGAATACTCATCCCCACCGCGCGAACCGCCTCCGCCCGCCTGGCCGCTCAGAAGAATCACATCCTCGGCGATGACCTCGGTGGAATAGACCTTCTTCCCGTCTTTATCCTCATAACTCCGGGTCTGCAGCCGCCCTTCCACATAGACCTGCTTCCCCTTTGTGAGGTAATTGGCCAGGTTCTCCTGCCGCCATAACACGACGTTCGTCCAGTCCGTCTCTTCCTTCCACTCGCCCGACTGCTGGTCCTTCCAGCGGCGGTTTGTGGCGACAGAGAACCGCGTAACAGCGGCTCCGCCCGCGGTGAATTTTGTTTCCGCGTCACGTCCCAGATGACCCACCAGAATGACTTTGTTGACGCTGCGCGATGCCATATGTCACCCAGAACTTTAACACAGCAGCCAAACCTCAAGCCCAGGCCGGAACGGCTCACTCGGGCAGGGTCGAGGTCTTCGCCTGTCGCTCGAAGTAGCGCACGCCGTCTCTCGGAATGAAGAATGTCCGGATCGTTCCGTCGCCGTCGTAAGCCACAAACCACCCGCGCCGTTTGTCGAATTTCGCTCCGCTGCGGTCCACGCGCCGCGACTCCAGCACGGCCTTTCCGGGACGCGAATCTCTCAATTGCTGCGCGTAATGCAGATACTGTTCCTTGCTGATCCCGCCGAAGTCGGCTCGATAGCGCGCATAATGTTCCTCGAGCAGGTGCTGGGTACGAAATCCCGGGCCGCCGGCGAAAGCCACGGCCGTAAAAGCGAACACTGCGATCCATCGGAACATGGCTCTACTGTTTCGCAACGATTCTGTCTTTAATCCGCTTGTACTCGGCGAGCGGAATCGCGCCCTTGCTCCGCAACTGGGTCTTGTTCCTATAAGGGCGATGCTTGACGATCGCCAGCGAGTACGCCTCCCCGACTCCGGGAAGAGTCCTCAATTCCGCAAGGGTCGCGTGGTTGATGTCGATAAGCCCTGTCGACGCTGTGTCGGCTTCCGCGGCGCCGGAAATCTGGCCGCCGCCCAGGGAAATTCCAGCGAACATCGTGATCGCAAGGATTGCGATTGTGATGCTCCGGACAAATTTCATACTGCGTATCATAGCCGCGCCGCGGCGGCGGAGGCATTAATTTTTTACAAAGCTTTTTTGCAAAATTAAGATAGCGTGGCTACTGACGAAGCGCGTAACTCTCTGCGATAATAACTACATATGTATTCGAAGCCTTGGCTGGCCGGAGCGCTCGTGTGCTCCGCGCTGTTCAGCGGAGCATCCATCCTGAACGCCGCCGATTCCAACGCTCCTCAGCCTCGCATCGTCGAGGAGATCGTTGCAAAGGTAAACGGCAAGATTATTACTCGCGGCGAACTCGAGAAACAGCATGAGCGCATTCAGGCCGAACTCGAAAAGCAGGGGCTCACGGGCGACGCCCTCAAGCAGGCAACCGACAAAGCCGCTGCTGACGCGCTGAAGGAGCAAATCGATCAGCTTCTGCTGGTGCAGAAAGCCGGCGAACTGAACATCAATGTTGACTCTGACGTCAACAAAGAGATCGCGAAGATTCAGAAGCAGAGCGGCATCGCCGATCCCGAGAAGTTCCACGATTGGGTGCGCGAGAATTCGGGCGAGAGCTTCGAGGATCTGAAGGACACGTTCAAGAACAACCTGCTGACCCAACGCGTGATCGGCGAGGAGGTTTACCGCACGGTCGTCATTCCGAAATCCGAGCAGCAGAAATACTATGACCAGCACAAGGCTGACTTTGTTCGCCAGGAGTCGGTAGCGCTCAGCGAAATTCAGATCCTTCCGGCCGACGACAGTCCTGCGAAAGTCGCTGCGGCGGAGAAGAAGGCGAAGGACATTGTGGACCGTCTGCGCAAGGGTGAAAAGTTCGTGGACCTCGCGCATCAGTATTCTGATAACCCCGATACCGCGAAGGCGGACGGGTTCCTCTGCACCTGCAAACGCGGCGAACTAGCCAAGCCGATCGAAGATGCCGTCTTTAACCAATCCAAGGGCTATATCACCGATCCGATCCACGTCGGCAAGGCTTTTGAGATCCTCAAAGTCGACGAGCACGTGAATTCCGGTCAGGCGAGCTTCGATGAGGTTCAGAATCAGATCAACAACATCCTCGCTGAGCCGCAGGTGCAGCCGAAACTGCGCGCTTATCTGACCACTCTTCGGCAGAACGCTTTCCTACAGATCAAGGACGGTTATGTCGATAGCGGAGCCGCGCCGGGCAAAGACACCTCGTGGAAGGATCCCGCCACGCTGAAGCCGCAGACGACCACGAAAGAGGCCGTCGCCAATCAGCGGCACATGAAGAAGTTCATGAAGGTGATCCCGTACGGCCGCACCGGCGTGAAGGATACTCAGTCCGCCGCGCCGCCCGAAACCGCGCCGATTCCGGCGACGCCGGTCAAGAACGCGGACGGCTCGACTCCGCAATGAAGTCGCCTTTCGTTAAGGAACTGAAGCCCAACGAAGT
Source organism: Bryobacteraceae bacterium (assembly GCA_035262625.1). Taxonomy (GTDB): domain Bacteria; phylum Acidobacteriota; class Terriglobia; order Bryobacterales; family Bryobacteraceae; genus BOG-234. The sequence continues at coordinate 133,433 of DATFSM010000019.1, read as the reverse complement.
CGCGACCGCCGTTCTTCTCGTTCACTCCAAGGAGATCCGGCAGAAACGGACCGGCGAGCCGTACCTCTCTCTTTTGCTAGGCGACCGCAGCGGCGAGCTCGACGCAAAGATGTGGGATAACGTCGCGGAGGTCATGGACTCCTTCGACCGCGACGATTTCATCAAGGTCCGCGGTCTGCTGCAGATCTACAACAACAGGCCGCAGTTCACAGTCCACAAGCTCCGCTACGTGGACGATCATGAAGTCGAGTTGGGGGACTTCTTCCCTGCGTCTTCACGCGATCCCGAAGCGATGTTCGCGGAACTGCGCGCCATCGTTGCGTCGCTGACAAATCCTCATATCCGCACTCTTCTCAATTCATTCCTGGACGATCCCGAGATCGCGTCGCGCTTTCGCATAGCGCCAGCGGCGAAGACGGTTCATCATGCGTACCGCGGGGGGCTTCTGGAACACGTGCTCTCGCTCTGCGGCCTGGCGCGTCTCGCCGCGTCGCATTACGCCTCGGTCGATCTGAACCTGCTCATCGCGGGCGCAGTGCTGCACGACGTCGGGAAGGTTTACGAACTGACCTACGACCGCGGGTTCGGATACTCGGCCGAGGGGCAGTTGCTGGGCCATATCGCCATCGGCGCGCGCATGTTCTACGAGAAGCTGCGCGCCTTCCCCGATTTCCCGATGCAACTGCGGAATATGCTCGAGCATATAATCCTGAGCCATCACGGCCATCTCGAATTCGGATCTCCGAAGGTCCCCATATTCCCCGAGGCGCTTCTCTTTCACCACCTCGACGACATGGATTCCAAGATGGAGTGCATGCGCGCTTTGATCGAGAAAGAGCCGCTCGCGCCGGGCTACTTCACGGGCTACAGTTCGTCCCTCGAACGCATTGCGCTGCGCAAGGACCGCTATCTTTCCGGAGGCGCCGAGTGCGCTCCGGAGGGACCCGTCGAACCGACCGTCGCCGCTGACGAAGCCGAAGCCGGTGATGAAGCCGCCGCCGCGCCGTTCGCCCCTGTTTCCTCGCCACTTTCGGGCCGCGTCCAACCCTCCGCGCCGCCTAACCCCAACCCCGCGCCCGCCGCCGTTCGTTCCGTATTCGGGGCAAGACTTCTGCAGGCGCTCAACGACGAAAGGAAATAGCCATGGGACGAGAACGTGAGCTTCCTCCGCCGCTGGAAATGGTCTGTCTGAACGCTCTCTGGGAAATCGGAGAGGGTAACGTGGAAGATGTGCGACGCGTGGTCGCGCAAAACCGCCCGCTTGCTTACACCACGGTCCTGACGCTGTTGGACCGCCTCACCCGCCGCAGCGCCGTTGCCCGGCGCAAGGAAGGAAGAGGATTCCGGTATCAGCCAACCGTCGAGCGCGACAAACTCCGACGGATGGCGCTGCGCCAGTTCCTCGATTACCACTTCGAGGGATCGGTCGCCCAACTGAAGGTTTTTCTTGAAGCCCCGGTGGACGAGAATATTGCCTCGGCGGCAGTCGCGGCCGGGGGCGAGACAGCTCCGGTGACAGCGCCGGTTATTACAGAAATCATCGAGTGAGAATCGTCGTACGCGCAACGAACTGGATTGGCGACGCGATCATGTCGCTGCCGGCGTTGCGCGCTCTGCGCGTCCGTTATCCGGACGCGCACATTGCGCTGCTCGCGAAACCGTGGGTCGCCGCTTTATACGAAGGCGAACGCGCCGTCGACCGGATCATCCGGCTCGACGGCGCGTCCGGACCGCGTGACTGGCGGGCGAAGGCGAAGCTCGCGCGATCGCTGCGCTCAGAGCGCTTCGATCTTGCGGTGCTCTTTCCCAACTCGTTCGAGAGCGCCGCTCTGGTGTTTCTCGCGGGCGTCAAACGCCGCGTCGGTTATGCGCGCGACGGGCGCGGTGTCCTGCTCACCGACGCCGTTCCCGTGCCGCGCGAGGGTGAGACTCCGCGCCACGAACGCTTCTATTATCTGGAACTGCTGCGGCGCGCGGGATTGATCGGTTCGATACCTGAGTGCGGCGAGATTTTGCTGGATAACGCGCAAAGCGCGCGCACGCGCGGCGAAGAATTGTTCGCCAGTCGCGGACTGCGCGGCGGCGTCATCGGCGTGAGCCCCGGCGCGGCGTTCGGCGGCGCGAAGCGCTGGCCTCAGGATCGATTCGCCGAAGCGGCCGGAGAACTCGCCATGCGCGGAGGAGCAAGCATTGCCGTATTCGGTTCGGCCGCCGAACGCCCGCTGTGCGACCGTGTCGCTGCTTTGTGCGGCGGCAAGAGTTTCGCAGGCGAAACAACCCTCCGCGAGTTCATCGATATGACAGCGGCGTGCCGGCTCTTCCTTGCCAACGACTCGGGCGCAATGCACATCGCGGCGGCGCTGGGCGTCCCGTCCGTTACGGTTTTCGGGCCTACGGACGAAACAGCTACCGGCCCTTGCGGCCACCGCGCCAGGACTCTTCGCGAGCCCGTCGAATGCGCGCCGTGCAAGAAGCGCGAATGCCCCATCGACCATCGCTGCATGACCCGCGTGGACGCTTCCCGAGTGGTCGCTGCGGCCGAGGAGTTGATCGCCATCCGATGCTAGACTCGGGATTGCCCGCTCATGAAATGAAGAGCATTTTGATAGTCCGCCTGGGCGCAATGGGCGATATTCTTCACTCGCTGCCCGGCGTGGCTTCACTAAAACTCACCTATCCTTCCGCGCGCTTGACCTGGGTCGTCGAGCCTCAGTGGGTCCCCCTGATTGAAGGCAATGGCATTGTCGATCGCATCGTCGTATTCCGGCGCAATCAGCCTGGCGCCTGGTCGCGCGCTGTGCGGGAATTGCGCAAAGAGCGTTACGACCTCGCGGTGGATTTTCAGGGATTGTTCAAGTCCGCGTTCATCGCACATCTCGCCCGACCGGAGCGCCTGGCCGGATTCGATTCCGGCGTGGTGCGTGAACGTCCGGCGGGAATCTTCTACTCGGCGCGGGTGCCAAGCGCTGCAAAGCACGTCGTAGATCAGGCACTCGATCTCGCTGCCGGCGCGGGCGCCACCAGTATCGTGCGCGCGTGTCCATTACCCGCGGGCGCACCCGAAGGACGCCTCCCGAAAGAGCCATTCGCATTGGCCAGCCCGCTTGCCGGATGGACCTCGAAGCAGTGGCCGCTGGAACACTACAAGGAACTCGCGTCGCTGCTGCGCAAGCGGCTCGGGATGCCTCTCGTGTTGAACGGCGCCACTGGCGCTGTGCCCGAAGTAGAGGGTGCCTGGCGGCACGAAAGCGGCATCCCGGGATTGATCGACGCCACGCGCCGCGCTGCGCTCGTCGTCGGAGTGGACAGCGGCCCGCTACACCTCGCCGCCGCCCTGAATAAATCCGGCGCCGCGATCTTCGGCCCGACCGACCCGCACCGCAACGGACCCTATGGAGGCGATTTCCAGATCTTCCGCGAGCCCGGCGTTCGAACGACCCACCGGCGCGGAGCTTTCATCGATCCGTCCATGCGCGCGATCACGCCCGAAAGGGTTTTCGCAGCTCTCGAAGCGCGGGTCGGCTGTCACGCATGAACGCCGCCACGCGGCGACACTGGTTTCCCAAGCCTTACGCCGACATCGTCGCCAAACTTCGCGTCCCCGCCGGATTTCTGATGGTCGCGGCGTTCGCGATTTTCTCTCACCCCACGCCGAAGTCGATGGCGGCCGGGATCCCCATATCGCTCGCCGGACTGGCGCTGCGCGCATGGGCCGCCGGGCATCTCGCGAAAAATCAGCGCCTCGCCGTTTCGGGCCCCTACGCCTTCACGCGCAATCCTCTTTATTTAGGAACTCTGATCACGGCCCTGGGGCTGGCCGTCGCTGGGCATAGCATCGGGCTGGCGATCTTGTTTGGCGTCCTGTTCGCCTGCGTTTACCTCCCCGCGATCGAACTCGAAGAGCAGCACCTCAGCGCGATCCTTCCCGGCTATGCAGAATTCGCGGCGCGCGTTCCGCTGCTGGTTCCGCGCTGGCCGTCTGACTTCGGACCGGACCGTTTTTCGGCGGCGCTGTATCGGAAAAACCGCGAGTACGAAGCGTTGCTCGGCTGGCTGGTCGGCGTCGCCTGGCTCGCCCTGAAACCGCTCATTTGAGCTTTGACAAAACGAACTCGATGTCCTCCGATGTCTGATAGAAGTGCGGCGCAAAACGAACCCACCCTTGCCGCGGAGCCGCGATAATTCCCGAATCCTTCAGCTTCCGGACCAACATCACCGCGTCGACGCCGTCTTTCCGGATGGACACAATTCCCGATCCGTTTTGATCGTCACGCGGGCAATACAAAACGAACCCCAGACGCTCCGCCCCTTCGGCTAGCTGCGTGGCCAGGGTCTGAACTCTACAATTGACCTCGTCGATTCCCACCTCAAGCAGGAAATCCAGAGAAGCTCGTAACCCATAGCATCCAATGGTGTTCAGCGTTCCCGATTCATAGCGCCCGGCATCCGAACGGTACGTCATTTCGCGGGAAGCATAATCCGCGTAATGCACGAAATTGGTCCATCCAATCTGGATGGGTTCGATTTGTTCCAGCCGCTCGCGTCTTACATAAAGGACACCGCAGCCTTCAGGCCCGAGCATCCATTTATGTCCGTCGGCCGAAAGCGCATCGATTTTCGCGGCCTCCACATCGATCGGAAAGGCGCCCATTCCCTGGATCGCATCGACGAAAAAGAAGCAGTCGTTGCGGCGGCAGATCTCGCCGATGGCGTTCAGGTTGACTCGATACCCGCTCAGATAATTCACATAGCTGATCGCGAGCGCTTTCGCTCCACGCGTCGCCTCGTCGATCCGTTCGAGGTCGTCGTGGATCGAGAGCCAACGGACATCCACGCCCGCGGATTCCAGCTTTTTCCAGGGAAACAGATTCGCCGGGAACTCCTCGTGGAACGCCACGATCCGGTCGCCAGGTTCGTTTTGTAATCCGGTCGCGACAACCGAGATCCCCTCGGATGTATTTTTGACGAGGGCGATTTCCCTGGGGCTTGCGTTGATCAGGCGTGCGGCTGAGGCGCGCAACCCTTCGTAAGTCGCCATCCAGTCCGAGTAATGCAGACTCCCGTAGTCGAGGGCATCCTGTGCGAACCGCTGCATCGCCTCCGCCGACCGCCGGCACAACGGCGCCACAGCGGCGTGATTGAGATAGACCAGGTTTTTCGTGACAGGAAATTCGTCGCGCCAGTTCATTTGACGCCCTGCGACAGGCGATTCATCGGCCGGATAAGGAACACAAGGATCACCGCCACTACAAAACAAAATCCCGCCACGACCCCAAAGAGTTGGGGAAGCGGGAACGTTTCGTAAACCGAGGCAAGCCGTCCGCCGATAAAATTTCCGACGCCATCCGCCAGGAACCAGATGCCCATCATGGTCCCGGCGGCCCGCGCTGGCGCAAGCCTGGTCATGGCGCTCAGGCCCACCGGGCTGAGACATAACTCGCCGAACGTATGAAAAAGATACGTCAGCACCAGCCACCACGGACTGGCCAAGGTCGAGTTCGCTACCGGGATCAGGACTGCGAATCCGAGGCCCGCGAAAAGTAGTCCCCAGGAAAATTTCGCGGTGCTCGACGGCTGGTGATCGCCCATTCTGACCCAGAGCCATCCAAACACCGGGGCAAACAGGATGATGAATATCGAATTGATCGATTGGAAGTAGCTCGCGCGGAAAAGGCGCCAGAGTCTCGAGTCCCAGGCGTGCAGGTTCGTGTTGCGCTCCGCGAAGAGATTGAGCGTCGAGCCTGCCTGCTCGAAGGCCGACCAGAACAACGCGGCGGCGAAAAACAGGACGAGAATCGCGACGATCCGGCGGCGCTCGCCCGACGAAAATCCCTTCGACAGGAACAGCCCACCGAACACAGCGACCACAACGCAGAACAAAAACACGCCGAACACATTGGAGATAGCCTCGGCCGAGATCGCGATCCAGCCATTCAGAGCCGCAACCCCTCCAAGTACCGCGATAGCCGCGGTTACGAGAACGCAGTTGCGAACGAGCCGCCTGTCTTTGTCAGTACCCGAGCAGCCAAGCCCCGCCGCGCCGAGGTACTTGGAACCGAGGACATATTGAACAATGCCCAGCACCATCCCGACTCCAGCGGCGGCGAACCCGTAGTGCCAATTGATGTTTTCGCCCAGATAGCCGCAGACCAGCGGAGCAATGAAAGCGCCCAGGTTGATCCCCATATAAAAGATGGAAAACCCACCATCGCGCCGCATGTCGTCGGGCTGGTAGAGCCCGCCGACGATAGTGCTGACGTTCGGCTTAAGCAAGCCCGTTCCGATCACGATCGCCAAGAGCCCCAGATAGAAGGTCTCCAGCCGGGGAATGGCCATCGAGAAGTGGCCGAGGGCAATGACGATTCCCCCGTACAGAACCGCGCGCCGTTGACCCGTGACTTTATCCGCGATCCAGCCGCCGGGGAGGCTGGCAAGGAACACCGCCGAGGTGTAGAGCCCGTAAATCGACCCGGCCTTTGAGGTAGGGAAGCCCAGGCCGCCGTTCGCCACCGAGGCCGTCATAAAGAGGATGAGCAGCGCCCGCATCCCGTAGTAGCTGAAGCGCTCCCACATCTCGGTGAAGAAAAGAGTGGAGAGTCCGCGTGGATGGCCGAAGAAAGACCGGTCCCAACGGGCGTTGGCGGCGTCGGCGCCCGGAGGGGTGGTGGTTAACATTGTTAGGCTTATTCTAAGTGGTCACGGATCTGATCCAGATCAAGCGGCTCGGCGAGCAAAAAGTCGCCGAAAATGAGCGCTTCCGCAAGCACATGAAGCGGCACGACTTTCCGGAGCGCCGATTCCGGCGCGTAGCCGAGGAAATTGAGGAAGCGATCGAGTGCCGGGCCTGCGCCAACTGCTGCAAGGTCGCGGAGACAGACATCACCGAACGCGACATAGAGCGCCTTGCAAAATACCTACGGATCTCCCCGAAACAGTTCGTTTTGCAATACACTACCGCATCCGCTCAGGAAGATAACGAGGTCATTCTTCGCCGCAACGACCACGGCTGTATTTTTCTGGACGGAAACGATTGCACGATTTACGAGTCCCGCCCGGACACCTGTCGTAACTTCCCCCATCTGGTGCGTGGCGCGGGTTCCCTGGAAAGCCGGATGTGGCAGATGATCGACCGTGCTACCTATTGTCCGATCGTTTACAACACGCTGGAGGAGTACAAGGAAATTGTCGGTTTCGAGCGCGATCGAAAAAAATAGATAGAAGCCGGCCAGACCGAATCAGTATTGCGTATGAGTATAAAACTCGGATTTGCAGTTCCTTTGGCGGCGCTCTCGATGATAGCGGGAGCGGCTTTGTCGAGCGCACAGGACGGAGCAGCCCTTTTCAAGTCGAAGTGCGCCGCGTGCCATGGACCGGCCGGCGAGGGTAAAGGTAAAGCGCCCGCTCTCAAGGGAACATCTCTGGATACGGCAAAGATCGTCGATCACCTGATGAAGGGTGAGGCCACGAGCAAGCCCCCGCACAACAAAGCAATCAAGGGTCTTACAGAGCCGCAGGCGAAGGCAATCGCCGACCACGTCAAAACGCTCTGAACCGGTTCAGGGCAGAGTTGTAGTCTGACCGGGACGGATCTCGATAGATTCGGATTGTTCTGCCTTCGCGTTGAGAAACTCGCGGTCCGAGTGCAGGAGCTTCTCATCGCCGCTGAGGCGGAGTACTCTGTAAGCACCCGGCGCGAGCGTGATCGAAAACGCGCCGGCCAAGGAAATTGCGCCCGGCATCAGAACGATATCTTCCTGTTTCGCATCGCCGGCAAGAGTCCCGCGCTGGCGTGTCAGCACCCAGTTGAAATTGGTCGATTCGGGCGTGACAGCGTAGTCCTTCGGCAAACCCATAACCGCGATTTGGGGATCCGACGTCGCGGTTTTCAAGATCTCAAATTTTCCGCCAGACACGTTCGATAGCACGGTTTCGACTATCCAGGGGTTTCGGCCGCCCGCGCGCCTCATTCCGATTTTCACGCTTTGCGGGACTGGCGAATCATCATCCGTCCGGACCGTTCCGGAAATCTGAACGCCTGGCTCGGGTTCAATAAATAACCCGGACACGTCATGCTCTAACACGCTGACTTCCGTATCGGAGGCCAATCCTGACGCCGTTACCGCGATCAGGTGATAATCGCCTTCCGGCACGCCATCGATCTGAAACGGTCCCCGCTTGATTACATTCAGGCGAGCGACAATCCGGATCTCTCCGGCGACGTAACGAATCAGTTGTAGCGAAGAGGGCACAGTCACTGTACCGGAGATGGATCTCAGGTCCCGATGGGCGAACCTGATGTTCAACGCTGTATCGGTCGCGAGCACGGAGATCGGCGCCGCCATCTCGATGCGGCCCGCGCCGGGGTAGTAACTCCAGCCACGGCAGTGATCGGATCCCGTACTCTCCGGGACGATCTCCAGCACGTACTCGCCCGGCACGAGATTCCGGATCTCGAATTTGCCCGCGCGAGTGTCCGCTGTCGACAGGCCGTATGGGACGTACCAGAACCGCCCCAGAGCGGAAACACGGCGCAGGGCGAAGACCTGGCATCCTGTTTCATCAATTGAGCCGGAGATCTTAAGCAAGGGTCGCAGCGTGAAGTCCCGGGATTGACTCTGGCCCGCGGCAAGAGCCCCGAGTTCCTCGGCGGCCGCCGCCGCAAAATACCCGTTCCGCCTCGCGTCGATTCGGATGCCTTCCGCCGGCGCAACGGATAGCGTGTAGCGTCCTTCGATATCGGTTCTGGCGGTCGCGTTTGCCGCTGTCACCTGAGCGCCCTGCAGCGGCATGCGCGTTGACGAATCGGTTACGACCCCGCTGATTGTGGCGTTCTGAGCAAGGCACGAGAACGTGAGGAAAAGCGGCGCCACGTAACGCGCGAGCATAAGCTTATTTTATGCAAACTCTTTCACGTCAGTGGGTTGCATGCTAAACTGATCACTTATCATGCGCACAGTTGACCTGGTCCTCCGCAAACGCGGAGGCGACGAACTTGGTGTGGAAGAAATTCAGTACCTCGTAAACGGGTACACGTCGGGCGAGATTCCGGATTACCAGATGTCCGCATTCCTCATGGCGACGTACTTCAGCGGCATGACGGATCGCGAACTGAGCGCTCTGACGGAATGCATGATCAGTTCCGGAACTACGGTGGATCTCTCCGACATTCCGGGCGTCAAGGTCGACAAGCATTCGACGGGCGGAGTGGGCGATAAAACCAGCCTGATCTGCGCTCCCATCGCTGCGGCAGCCGGCGTTATCGTGCCCATGATCTCCGGACGCGGGCTTGGCCACACGGGCGGCACGCTCGACAAGCTCGAATCGATTCCCGGCTTCCGAACCGACCTCACCGTGGAGGAATTCCACAATCAGCTCAAAACGCTCGGCCTCTGTTTCATCGGCCAGAGCGACGAGGTTGCGCCCGCTGATAAGAGGCTCTATGCGCTGCGAGATGTGACCGGCACGGTGGAATCGATTCCGCTCATCGCGTCGTCGATCATGTCGAAGAAGATGGCCGAAGGCATCGACGCATTGGTGCTCGATGTGAAGGTCGGTAACGGCGCGTTCATGAAGAAGCAGGTGGATGCGCGGCGGCTCGCGCAGGCGATGGCCGGCATCGGGCGGAGACTCGACAAGAAAGTGCAGGCGCTGATCACGGATATGAATCAGCCGCTTGGTTACGCAATCGGCAACGCGCTGGAAGTGATGGAAGTGTCGCAGACGCTGCAAAAGGCGGGCCCGGCGGACCTCACGCGTCTGAGCCTCGAGCTCGCGGCGCGCATGATCTTCCTCGGGAAGGTGACGCCAACGCTCGAAGAAGCCCGAAAACTCGCCGAAGACAAGCTGATGGACGGCTCGGCCTACAAGAAGTTCAAACAGGTCGTGCAGGCGCAGGGCGGGAATCCGAAGGCTCTGGATTCGTTCGAGCTTCTGCCGAACGCCACCGGCATGCGCGAAATCCTTTCTCCACGCGCGGGGTTCGTGAGCGCGATCATGGCCGAAGACATCGGGCGCGCATCGCAGATGATCGGCGCCGGACGCGGCGCGAAGGAAGATACGATCGACCCGGCGGTCGGCGTGATTCTCGAAGTCAAAGTCGGCGAGAAAGTGGACGCGGGCTCAGTGCTTTGCCGTCTCTACTACACCGGCGAAGAGAATCTGGAAGAAGCGGCCGAAACGGTTGAAGACGCGTTCCGCATCTCGGGCGCGCGACCGGACGAGCGAGAGCTGATCTTAGAGGTAGTCGGTTAGCGCGGATGGAGCGATTCACCGGGCTGCTGGGAATCGCCGCCATTCTTGCTGTCGCCTGGCTGCTCTCGAAGCATAAGCGCGCCATCAAACTTCGCATCCTGCTCTGGGGTATGGGGCTGCAGTTCGGCTTCGCGCTCCTGGTTCTGAAAACCAGTTTCGGAAAAGTCTTTCAAGCCGCGAGCGTTGCGGTGGCCGCGATGCTCGCCTATTCGCAGGCGGGCAGCAAGTTCGTTTTCGGCGATCTGCTCGGTTCAGCTGACAACTCGACAAAACTGCGGGACGCTGCCGATTCGACGCATACCCTGGGATCGACGATCTTCGCGTTTCAGGTTCTGCCGATCATCATTTTCATCGCGTCCTTCTTCGCGATTCTCTACTACCTCGGCATCATGCAGTGGATCGTGAAGGCATTCGCGATCGTGATGCAGAAGGTTATGGGCGCGAGCGGGGCGGAGTCGCTGAATGTGGCGGCCAGCATCTTTATGGGGCAAACGGAAGCACCGCTGACGATTCGTCCGTTTCTTCCGGGGCTCACGGAATCCGAGCTGTTCACGATCATGGTGAGCGGCATGGCTCACGTGTCCGGCGCTGTGATGGCTGCTTACGTGTTGTTCGCGCACGTGGAGATCCGGCATTTGTTGACCGCCGTCATCATGACAGCGCCCGCAACGATCATGTTGGCGAAGATCTTCGAGCCTGAGATCGGAACTCCCGTGACCGCGGGTCGCGTGGACGTGAAGATCGAGAAAACAGCTGTCAACATCATTGACGCCGCGGCGCAGGGCGCTGGAGACGGGCTTCATCTCTGCCTGAATATCGCGGCGATGCTGATTGCGTTTCTTTCTCTGATCGCGCTGTTAAACGGGATCTTCGGCTGGGCGCACGGGTTCGCCGGTTGGATTCCTTCGTCCATGCAGCAGTTATTCGGAATCGTATTCGCGCCGGTGGCCTGGCTGCTGGGCGCGTCGTGGAACGACTGCGCTTCCCTCGGGCAGTTACTCGGCGAGAGACTCGTCACGAATGAGTTCATCGCGTTCATCGATCTGGGCGCGATTCGCGAACACCTTACGCCGAAGTCGTTCACGATCGCGACCTATGCGCTCTGCGGATTCGCCAACTTCAGCTCGATTGCGATTCAGGTGGGCGGAATCGGCGCGCTTGCGCCGACGCGCAAGTCCGATCTGGCACGGCTGGGCATGCGGGCTGTGGCCGCGGGCACAATGGCCAATTTCATGTCAGCCTGCATAGCCGGTATTCTGGTCTGAAGTGACCGCTGATCAGTTCATCGAATCCCGGATCACGGTCGAGCCCAGAATCGCAATCATCCTGGGAAGCGGACTGGGCGCGTTTGCGGATTCGATCGAAGGCGCCGCAACTCTCCTTTACCACGAGATTCCCGGCTGGCCGCGATCGACAGCGATCGGCCATGCGGGCAAGCTGGTGACCGGGCTGGTTGAAGGCGTACCCGTGGCAGCGTTAGCGGGGCGCGCGCACCTTTATGAGGGATACACCGCTGCACAGGTGGCCTTCGGGGTCAGGACGCTTTCGATTCTCGGCGTAGAGACGCTGATTGTGACGAATGCCGCCGGCGGAATCAATCCTGCCTTCGGACCCGGACAACTGGCGCTGATTTCGGATCACATTAATCTTCTGGGCCAGAATCCACTGACCGGACCGAACAACGAAGCGTTCGGACCGCGCTTTCCCGATATGAGCGAGGCGTATTCGAAAAAGCTGCGTGAGTTGGCGCATGAGGCGGGCAAAGAAATGAATCTGGAACTTCCCGAAGGCGTGTACGCGGCCGTTCCCGGGCCGAGCTATGAAACGCCCGCGGAGATTCGCTATCTGCGCGCCATCGGGGCCGACCTCGTAGGGATGTCGACCGTCCCCGAAACGATCGCTGCGAATCATATGGGCATGCGCGTTCTCGGCATCTCGTGCGTGACGAATTATGCAGCCGGGGTCACGGATCAGAAGCTCGATCATAAAGAAGTGCTGGAAGCCGGCGAGAAGATGAAAGGCGCGCTGATCGAGCTGTTGAAGCGTGTTGTTTCGAAAATTCCCGCGGGCGGCGGACTCGCGATATAGAAAGCAAAAAGATGGCCCGAATACTGGATGGCAATCGCATTCGCGATCAGATTAAATCGGAATGCGTCCCTCGCGTCGAGACATTCGTCAAGCGCACAGGACGCGCGCCGGGACTAGCGGTGGTTCTGGTGGGCGATAACCCGGCGAGTCAGGTGTACGTGCGCGGTAAAACCAAGACGGCGGGTGAACTCGGTATCTATAACGAGACGATCACGCCGGCGTCGGACATCTCGGGCGATGAACTGCGAAGCCTCATCCGAAGTCTGAATCATCGGGAAGAGATCGACGGCATTCTCGTTCAGCTGCCGCTTCCGAAACATCTCGATGAGCAGCAGATCCTGCTCGAGGTCTCGCCGGAAAAAGATGCGGACGGCTTTCATCCCTGCAACGCGGGACTGCTCGCGACCGGGCGACCCGGACTCCGCCCCTGCACTCCCGCGGGCGTGATCGAGATGCTCGATCGATATGAAATTCCCATCGCGAAGGCGAGCGCAGTGGTGGTGGGGCGCAGCAATATCGTCGGAAAGCCCATGGCGATGCTGCTGCTGCAGCGCAACGCGACGGTGACCGTGTGCCATTCTCAGACGCGAGATCTGGCCGGCGTCTGCCGCGGCGCGGATATTCTCGTGGCCGCCATCGGCCGCGCTGCGATGATCACCGCGGATTACATCAAGCCCGGCGCCGTGGTGATCGATGTGGGCATGAATTCGGTCACGCAGCGCAGCGAGGCAGAACGCATCTTCGACGCGTCACGACTGGAGTCTTTCGAAAGGCGCGGCAGCCTCCTGGTGGGAGATGTGCATCCCGGCGACATGGCGGGAACCGCATCGGCCTATACGCCCGTACCCGGAGGCGTGGGCCCGCTGACGATCGCTCTGCTGATGCGCAATACGATCGAAGCCGCCGAGCGCCGCGCCGGACTGTGACAAGTTCATGCTAATTGCCGGGCTCACCGGCGGTCTGGCGTGCGGCAAGTCTTTCGTCGCGCAGGCGTTCGCGGATCTCGGGTGTCATATTGTCGAAGCGGATCAACTCGGCCATGAGGTCCTTCTGCCCGATGGCGAAGCATACGGCCCCGCGGTTGCGTTGTTCGGCAAGGAAATTCTCAATCAAGATGGAACGATCAATCGGCAGCGGCTGGGGCTGATTGTGTTTAACAGCCCCGGGAAACTAGCGGAACTGAATGCTATCGTCCATCCCGCCGTTCAGAAGCGCGCGCGAAGGATGTTCGACGAAATCGCTCAGCGTGACCCTGACGGAATCGTTATCTATGTGGCCGCCATTCTGGTGGAGACGGGTGGCTGGCGCGACTACGACAAGCTGATCGTGGCGGACTGCTCGCGCGAAACGCAGATACGGCGCGCGGTGGAACGCTTCGGCGCAACGCCTCAGGATGTAGAGGCCCGCTTGTCGCGGCAGTTGCCAGCGGAAAGGAAGCGTGAGGTCGCCGATTTCGTCATTGATACTAATGGCGCGAAAGAAGACACTTTACGTCAAACTAAAATGGTATTGGAACAGTTGAGGAGTTCGCGTTAGATGAGACCCCGCACGCTCGTGCTTACTTTGGTGTTCGCCGGAGCTTTCTGGTTCGCGACGTCGCATGGCCAATGGAACCTGCAACAGATCGTGAAGCCTCTGTCGCGCCACGAGAAGCTCTGGTCGGAACCAGTGACCGCGCACGGCAGCGGCTTCGAAGCCGACGAACAGAACAATATCGATGTTTACCGGAAGTATCGCAGCGCAACGGTGAACGTGAAGAGCACCGTTCTCGAGCGCGATTTCTTCCGCACGTATCCCGCGACCGGCCTCGGTTCCGGTTTCATCATCAACGAATCGGGCGAGATCGTCACGAATTTTCATGTGATCAGCGGATCGCGCGATATCAGCGTCACGCTTTCCGGCGGCACCGACCACAAAGAGTACAAAGCTTCTGTCCTGGGTTTCCGGCGCCGAGACGATCTGGCGCTGCTGAAGATTAACGCGGGGCGCAAGCTGCCTTATGTCCACCTGGGCGATTCCGATGCGATGGAAGTCGGCCAGAAGGTGCTTGCGATCGGGAATCCTTTCGGATTCGAAGGAACCCTGACGACCGGCATTGTCAGTTCGTTGGGGCGTAAGGTTCCGAGTGAGAACGGCGCAATGATGGAGGGCCTGATTCAGACGGATGCCGCCATCAATCCGGGGAATAGCGGAGGACCGCTGCTGGATTCGCGCGGCGATGTGATCGGAATTAACACGATGATTCTCGGCTCTCAGGTAGGTAACGGCGAGTCGGGCAGCATCGGAATCGGCTTCGCGATGCCGATCAATCGCGCAAAATCGATGCTGGAAGAGTACCGGTCGACGGGCCAGATTTCGCGGCCGGTGCTCGGCGTCACCGAAACCTATCCGGTATCCGGCGATCTTGCCGACGCGCTGGAACTTCCCGCATCCGGCGGGCTGCTGATTCAGAACGTGGACGATGGCTCGCCCGCGGCGCGCGCGGGAATTAAAGGTCCCACGAGAGCAGTCCGCGTGGGGATCTTCGGTCAGGTGCGGATCGGGATCGGGGGCGATCTCATCACCGCCATTGACGGCAAAGATGTGGAAACCAGCGATGCGCTGGCGCGCGTGGTCGAACAAAAGAAGCCTGGCGACAAGATCGAGCTTACGCTGTATCGCGACCGGCGAACCCGTAAGATTACCGTGGTTCTGGGTTCGGCTCCGGAGGTTCTGTAGCGCTTTTTCCAGCCCGACCCGAACTGGTTATTCTTCGTCCTGGCGCAATTTTGCGAGAACAGCCAGATCCTCGAGTGTGGTCACATCGCCCTTGACGTCTCCACCCGCGGCGAGTTCGCGGAGCAGACGCCGCATGATCTTGCCGCTCCGGGTCTTGGGAAGAGAATCAGTAAAGCGAATCTCATCCGGCTTTGCCAGGGAGCCGATCTCCTTCCCGACCCAGGCGCGCAGTTCCTCTTTAAGAGCGGCGTTGGGCTCATTGCCCACCTGAAGCGTAACGAACGCGGCGATCCCCTGCCCCTTGATTTCGTCGGGTTTGCCGACCACCGCGGCTTCCGCGACGCGAGGATGAGCCACAAGCGCTGACTCCACCTCCATGGTGCTCAGGCGATGACCAGAGACGTTGATGACGTCATCCACGCGGCCCATCACTCAGAAGTAGCCGTCTTCGTCCTGACGGGCCCCGTCTCCGGTGAAGTAAGACCCGGGAATTTGCGACCAATACTGCTGTTTGAACCGCTCGTCGTCGCCGTAAATCGTGCGCAGCATGGAAGGCCACGGCCTTCGGATTACCAGATAACCACCGGAACCGGGCGCAACAGGTTCGCCCTCGCGAGTCACGACTTCGATTTTGATGCCAGGCAGCGGCCGCGTGCATGATCCGGGCTTCGCGGGGGTTGCGCCGGGAATCGGGCTCACCATAATCGCGCCTGTTTCGGTCTGCCACCAGGTATCGACAATCGGGCAGCGGTCGTGTCCAATGATGCTGCGATACCACATCCACGCGTCGGGATTGATCGGCTCGCCGACGCTGCCGAGCAAGCGCAGCGATTTCAGAGCGTGCCGGGCGGGCCAGCTTTCGCCCATGCGCATGAAGGCCCGGATGGCAGTGGGCGCGGTGTAAAAGATTGTGACCTTGTGACGATCGATGATGTCCCAGAAACGATCGGGCTGCGGATGCATCGGTCCGCCTTCGTACATCAGCACGGTTGCCCCATTCTGGAGAGGCCCATAGACGACGTAACTGTGCCCGGTGACCCAGCCGATATCCGCACTGCACCAATAGATGTCTTCGTCCTTCAGGTCAAACACCCATTTCGAGGTAATGTACGTCGAAACGGCGTACCCGCCGGTGGTGTGAAGGATACCCTTCGGCTTCCCGGTCGTCCCGGAGGTGTAGAGAAGGTAGAGCGGATGCTCGGAGTCGAGAGACTCGGCGGGGCACTCGTCCGATGCGGCGGCCATCAATTCGTGCCACCAGTGGTCGCGTCCGGCGCGCATCTTCTGTTCCGTGCCGGTGCGCTGGTAGACAAGGACGGATTTCACGGAAGGGCACTGCTCGAGCGCCTCGTCCACCGCGTGCTTCAACTTGATTTCAGCGCCTCGGCGATAGCTGCCGTCCTGCGTGATGACGCACACGGCTTGCGAATCGTTTATGCGGTCGACGAGCGCCTGCGAGGAGAAGCCGCCGAAGACGACCGTGTGCGGAGCGCCGATTCGGGCGCACGCAAGAAGAGCGATCGCGAGTTCCGGCGCCATGCCCATGTAGATCGCGACGCGGTCTCCCTTTGCTACGCCGCATGATTTCAGGACGTTGGCGAATTTGCAGACCTCGGAGTGGAGCTGCTGATAGGTCAGCGTGCGGATCTCGCCGGGCTCACTTTCCCAAATGATCGCGGCTTTGTTCCTGCGCCACGAGCTCAGGTGACGGTCGAGACAGTTGTAGGCGAGATTCAGCTTGCCGCCGACGAACCATTTCGCCCAGGGAGCGTTCCACTCCAGAACTTTTTTCCATGGCTCGAACCACTCCAGCTCGTGGGCGATCCTGCCCCAAAACGCTTCGGGCTCTGCGTCCGCTTGCTTATAGAGCCGCTCGTACTCCTCGATGGACTTGATGTGAGCGCGGGAACTGAACTCCGCCGGAGGATCAAAGAGACGTTCCTCTTTGAGCGATGACTCGATGTCAGTTGAAGGATTCTGAGCGGACATGGATCATATGCATGATACAAGCCGCCCGAATGAGAGCCCGTCAATCGGAATCGTCGGCGAGAATCTCGACAGAGTTCCCGGCGGGGTCGCTCACGTAGCAGGAGCGAGTCCCGTCGCGGTGAGTCTTCAGAGGCCCGAACTTCTCCGCTTCGGGACTGACGAATCCCACATGCGGCGGGTGCTGACTCGGGATTACCAGGGCCAGGCTGGTATTGGCGAAGCCGAGTAGTGCCCAGGTGTCATCGCGATACTTCACTTCGCAACTGAAGTTTCTGGTGTACCAGTCCACGGCGGCGGTGATGTCCGTCACAGGGATCGCGACGTGATCGAGGCTGTCAAGCTGCGCCATAGCTCCATTATTCTACGGTCGCGTCGCAGACATGCGCGCGCCGCCGAAGATGAGTTCGTTCACCTAGGCGGCCTGAGAGTTTATGCGCCGTTTCTGCTAGCTGTTAAGTCCGGCCAATCGTTTTTGCAGGTATCCGATCTCAACGGGATTGGTGGCGAGATCCAGCGCTTTTTCGTAGGCGGCGGCCGCCTCGTCGGTTCGGCGAAGACGGCGCAGGAGATCTGCGCGCGCCGCGTGAAACAGGTGAAAGCTGGCGAGGCCCTCGATGCAATCCATTGCGGCAAGGCCCGTTTGGCAGCCTTCGGACATGGCGATGGCCACAGCGCGGTTCAGTTCGACTACCGCCGAAGGGACCACGTCGAGAAGGGCTGTGTAGAGAACCGTGATTGCGTGCCAGTCGGTATCCGATGCGCGGGCAGCCCGCGCGTGGTGGAACGCAATTCTGGCTTCCAGACCGTAACGCCCGCTGGCAGAGCTTTGCGCCAGCATTCGCGCGGCTTCCGCAATTTCCCCGGCATTCCAGAGTGAACGGTCCTGCTCTTCGAGCGTGATCAGTTCTCCAGTCGCGCTGGTGCGCGCGGCCCGCCGCGAGTCCTGCAGGAGCATGAGGGCGAGTAAATCCCTGTTCTCCGCATTGCCCGGTAAAAGGTCGGCGAGCACGCGGCCCAGCCGAATCGCCTCGGCGCAGAGTTCCGTGCGGATCAGCGCGGCGCCAGAGGTCGCCGAGTATCCTTCGTTAAAGATCAGGTAAATGACTGCCCGAACTGCATCGAGCCGTTCAGAAAGAATCGAGAGCGGCGGAACTTCATAAGGAATCCCCGCGTCGCGGATCTTCCTCTTTGCGCGCGTCAGGCGTTGGGCAATCGCGGGCTCAGGCATGAGGAAGGAGCGCGCTATCTCGGCGGTGGTCAGGCCACCCAGCGTGCGCAGGGTGAGCGCCACCTGAACCTCCCGGGCGAGCGCCGGATGGCAGCAGGTGAAAATCAGACGGAGCTGATCGTCGGGAAGCTCTTCGGCCGGGAATTCCGGAACCGGCGCCTCGAAACTGCCGCGAGGAGGCAGGTTCTTCTCGCGGCGGAGCCTGCGCTTGCGGGTTTCATCGATGATTTTGCGTCGGGCTGTGGTGGTAATCCACGCGCCGGGATTGTCCGGAATCCCGGAAGTTGGCCACGCCGCCAGGGCAGCCGCAAAAGCGTCCTGCATCGCCTCTTCGGCGAGATCGAATGAGCCGGAGAACCGGATCAGGGAAGCCATGATCCGGCCCGACTCGCGATGAAACACTTCTTCGACGCCGCCGCGGATGTCCGGCACGCGTTAAGAAAATACCATGATGGGACGAACTTCGATGGTTCCGTAGGCGGCGCCCGGAATCTTCGCCGCATAGTGAAGCGCTTCATCCAGGTTCTTGCAGTCGAGCAAATAGTAGCCGCCCAGTTGCTCCTTCGTTTCGGCGAAGGGACCGTCGGTGGTCAGCGTTTTTCCGTCACGCACGCGAACGCTGGTAGCGGTCGTGGTGGGCTGAAGCGCGTTTCCTCCGAGGTAAACATTCTTCTCCTTCACCTCGTTTGTGTAGTTGTAGTAGGCGCCCATTACGGTTTGCGTCTGTTCCGGCGTCGCTTTGGCGTCCAGCACTTCATCCGTGTAGATCATCAAGAGATAGTGCATTGTGAAGCTCCTTTCACCGGTACGACGAACGAAGAAACCGAAGATCGACAATGACGGAAAGAATTTTGATCTTGATTTCCTACGACGCATGTCAAGCGTTTCCGGTATAATGACTGTAACTAAGCGCACACTGGTGATCGAATGGACGCCTCTTTCGACTATTCGAACTGGACCGACGCCGAACTGGCTCGGGCCGAATTGACCGCCGAGCAGTTCCTCGCTCAGAACAACCGGCAGATCGCGGTGGTTTTCCAGCGTCAGCGAGCGGTGCTCGACCGGCTGGTCGAGCTGCTCCGGAACCCGAACCTCACGCTCGAAGAACGCCTCGACTGCTTCGCGCGAATCGCCGAAACGGCCGAGGGCCTGAGGGAGTGCGCGAACGGGTTCTTCGAGTTGGGCGCGCAACCGCTGGTCGCCCGCGTCATCGGAAGCCGAGCCACCTAAGTAGCTATACGACTGTCTGAGCGCGCATCAGAGCCCCGAAGATCGCTTCATCGAGTGGCGCTGAAGTGGGCAGGCCAGCGTACTTGCCGTTGTTCCGCATCGCCAGCGTCTTCAGGGAATTCGAAAACAGATCGAACGCCTCTGTGTACCGTCGGCGGGTGTCGGCATCAACGTGAATGTGAAGGCGGGATGACGTCTCCGCGTCGATGAAGTCGTATTCGCCGGAGTTTGTTGGCGACCGATCTTCGTCTGTCCAGAGTTGGATCAGCATCAGTTCGTTGCCATAATCCGCGAGATACTGAAGGGCCTTTTCACAGTCGCCTTCATCCAGAAAGTCCGAAATGACGATCACGAGTCCCCGCTGGGGGTACTCATTCAGGAACTCCTTCACGACCTTCAGAAAATTCGTCGAGCCGGCCGGTTTCAGATCCTCGAGAAAATTCGATAGCGGACTGAACCGGTGACGGCCTCCGCCGCAGATCTTCCCTTCGTGCAATACGTCGGCGAAAGGAAGGACCTCGATGGTGTCCAGGCGGACCAGCCCCACATAGCAGAGCGCCGCAGCAAGGCGCAAAGCATAGTCGAACTTCTCGCGGCCGCCTGCCGCCATGGAAACGGAGGTGTCCAGCAAAAGGCGCACAGGGACCCGGGGCTCGATCTGAAACATCTTGAGGAACATCTTGTCGAGCCGCATGTAAGCGCGCCAGTTAACGGCGCGGAGGTCGTCGCCCTGATGAAAGTGCCGGTGGTCGAGAAATTCCTGGCCGCCGCCGGCGAAATGAGATCGGTTATGCCCTCCGACCAGCCCGGCGAAGGAGCGCTGCCATCGGACCGACAGGCGTTCGAGGCGTTCGAGAAAGCGCCGGTCGAGAAGAGGTTCTTTCGCCAAAGCAGCCCCGGACTACGCCGCGGAAGCGCGCACTTCGGTATCGGAAAGAATCGCAGCGAGGATTGAGTCCGCCGTCTTCCCGTCGGCGTGCGCATCGAAATTCAGGATGATGCGATGGCGCAGAACAGACGTGGCGATTTCCCGAATGTCGTCCACGCTGAGGTGATACCGGCCCCGCATCATGGCAAGGGCTCGTCCGCATTCCACGAGGGCCTGCGCTCCGCGCGGCGAACTGCCGTAGCGGACATAGCGCTTCGCGTCCTCGTGAGCCTCCTTCTGATCCGGCTGCGTCGCCATGACCAACTGAACGGCGTAATCCTGTACATGCGGGGCGACCATCACCTGGCGGCAGGCTGCCCGAAGTTCCAGAACCTCGTCGCGCCCGAGCACGGAATGGACATGAATCTCTTCACGCGCGATGGTGCGCTCCACAATCCGCGCAAGCTCCGTCCGTGAAGGATACGTCACGACGATCTTCATCAGAAAGCGATCGAGCTGGGCTTCGGGAAGCGGGTATGTACCTTCCATCTCGATCGGGTTCTGCGTCGCCATCACGAGAAACGGCGATTCGAGCTCATGCGTGATCGTGCCGCTCGTTACCGTGCGTTCCTGCATGGCCTCAAGCAGCGCCGACTGCGTCTTTGGCGTCGCGCGGTTGATTTCATCTGCAAGCACAAGATGGGCGAAGATCGGACCGGGCTGGAAGCGCAGGGATTTATGACCGCGGTCGTCCGTCTCCATGATCATGCTCCCGACAATATCGGCGGGCATGAGGTCCGGCGTGAACTGAATTCGGGAATAGCGCAGGCTCAGGGCGCGGGAAAGCGTGCGAAGCAGCGTGGTCTTGCCGAGTCCCGGGACGCCTTCGAGAAGGACGTGCCCGGCGGAGAGCAGACAAATCAAAACGCCATCCACGACGCTTTGCTGCCCGACAATGACCTTGCCGATTTCGGCTCGGACCGAGTTCAGTTTCGCGACCGAGGGGTTCAGGGCCGCTTCCGTTACCATAGCTTGATTCTAGTGGATGGACCTTTATAAAAGTGCGTTCACAACAAGTACGATGCCGAACCCAACGATTCCGGAAACGATCTTCATCGCCGTCCAGGATTTCAGGGTCTGGGGCACTGTCAGCCCGAAGTATTGATTGACGATCCAGAAGCCTGCGTCGTTTACATGGGAGAGCGCGGTGCCGCCGCAACAGAGCGCGAGGTACATCATATCCGGCCGGTAATTCGGCAATGCCTTGACAATCGGGGCCATGATACCCGCCGCCGTGATGATCGACACGGTGGCTGAGCCCTGCGCGACGCGCAGAGCGGCCGCCATGAGGAACGCCACGACGAGCGGCGAAATATGCGTATCCGCCAGCATCTTGCCCGCCATAGCGCCTGCGCCCGTATCCACGATCACCTGCTTCAATGCGCCGCCCGCGCCCATAATCAGCAGGAGCGAGCCAATCGGCGCAAGAGATTTGTTAGCGAGCGCCGTGATTCGGTCACGGTTGAGTCCGCGCGCTGCGCCGAGAAAAATCATCGCCGCCAGCAGCGTCACGAGCAGCGCGGAAAAGGGGTGGCCCAGGAGCGCCAGAACCTGATTCTTCGGTGCGAGTGTGGCTCCGAGGATCAGCAGTACCGGCAAAATCAGCAGCATCGTGACCACGGCGACTGACGGCGGATTTGATCTCTGCTCCGGCGCCGGGGCCAGCGCAGCGGCTGGCAGTGGCACGTCGATGCGCTTCGCGATCCACTGGCCGTAAACCATGCCGCTGATCAGAGTCATCGGAATCGAGAGCAACACGCCATAGAGAATGCAGTCGCCGAGATTGGCGCCGAGGAGCTGCGCGGCGGCGGCAGGCGCGGGATGCGGCGGCACAAGGGAATGGAGCACGGTGAGCGGCGCCGTCATCGCGAGGCCGTACGCCAGAAGCGGCTTCTTTCCTTCTCTGGTGAGGCTATAGACGAGCGGAACGAGAATGATGAATCCCACTTCGAAGAAGATGGGAAGCCCGACCAGGAATCCGGCGACGACCATCGCCCACGCCGAATACTTCGATCCGAAACGCGCGATGAGCCAATTCGCAAGGGCCACCCCGCCGCCCGAATGTTCCAGATACGCGCCGATCATCGCGCCCAATCCGAGAACGACGGAAATGAAGCCCAGGGCGTCTCCGAAGCCCGCCTGAATCGACTTCAAAACGGCCGCCGGAGTCATTCCCGCCGCGATTCCCATCGCGAACGCGGAGAGGAGCATCGCGAGAAACGCATGCATCCGCACCGCAAGGATCAGAACCAGCAGCAGAACGACCGCGCCCAGCGCGAGCAGCAGGAGGGTCAATGCGGATCGAAACCTTTCATGGAAACAGGCAGGCTATCATGAGGTTGTTCGTAGCTCGGGGACGCATGGACACCGTTGAGGAAGCGCTCGCCAAGCGAAGGATTCCGAAGTGGCTTTTGCCCGTAGTGGGCTACGGTTTGTCGGCCGTTTCACTCGTATGGGTGTTCGCGAAATTCCCGTTCGCGCAACTCGGACACCATCTGCGAACGATGGACTGGAAGTGGGTGGCGATAGCCATCGTCGCGGAGTTGCTCGTGTACTTCGTAGACGCATGGCGATGGAAGGCGATCCTCAATCCGGTCGGCGCGCCGTCGTTCCTTTCCTGCCTTCAGGCGGTTTTCGTCGGATTGTTCGCAAACGACGTCCTTCCCGCGCGGGCAGGCGAGATCATTCGCTGCTTTCTTCTCTCATATAAAACGAATGTTCATCTTTCACTCGCCATCACGTCGGAATTCATCCTGCGGATCATGGACGGCGTCTGGATCCTGCTGATCTACCTGTTCATTACTTTCCGTGTTTCGACGCATGTCGCCGTGACGAACGTGATGTGGGGATTCGGGGTGGGCGTCGTAGCAATCTCGGCGATCATCCTGTGGGTCTTATTCCACCGGCAGCACGCGCATCATTTCATGAACAACCGAAGCTGGGGCGCGCGCTTCATCCACCTGATGGACGAAATTCACAGCCTTGGACATTGGCGCGAGCTCGGGATCGCGTTCGCGATCGGAGCTCCCTACTGGGCTCTGCAGGCGATCGCCATGTGGGCCTTGTGCCGCGCGGACGCGTTCTTTTTCTCGCCGAGCGAAGTGGCCTTCATGCTGGTAGTGAAAACCGTGGGGACGCTGATTCCGAGCGCGCCCGCAAACATGGGGCTTTATCAATCGACCACGGTCTACGCGCTCAGACTTCTGCTCACCGAGAAGGCGGAAGCCGAGATTCTGGCGGAAATCTTATTCGGATTTCTGACGTTGCCGCTGGTGATCGGCGGCGCCATCGCGATCGCGTCCGCGGGATTCCGGCTGGACGACCTGCACCGTCACGCTCACACGGCGCACCTCGCGCGGCGGAAGGGCCTGAATGAAAACGCTGGCTGAATACGAGGAACTCGCGGCGATCGCGCATGGACACCTCTGCGCGGGACAGATTCTGGGGCTTCGCCTCGCGATGTTCGGCATGAATCTGCTTGGGCTGGAAGATCCCGCGGGAAGGGATCGCAAGCGCCTGGTTACCTATGTCGAGATCGATCGGTGCGCCACCGACGCAATTACAGTAGTGACGGGCTGCCGCCTCGGAAAACGCGCTCTGAAATTTCGTGATTTCGGCAAAATGGCTGCGACTTTCTGCGATGTGCGGGAAAACCGGGCCGTACGTATCAGCGCGAAAGAATCGTCAAAGCAGCAGGCAAAGGAGATGTTTCCGGAGATCGCGGATAAGAACACCCAGCAGATGACGGCCTATCGGGAGATGGCGGAGGAGGACCTGTTCGATCACGCATGGGTTCGGGTCTTCATTCCCCCCGAGGAGTTCCCCGGATACAAGGGTGAAAAGCGCTCCTGCGCGGAGTGCGGCGAGTCGATCAGCTTTGAGCGCTTCGAAAGACGCGGCGACGAAATTGTTTGCCTCTCCTGCGCCGGCGCACGCTATTACGAGCCGCTGTGATCCGGTATCAGATCACGGACGGAAATTTCCGGAACGATCCTGCCGCATGGTTCGAAAGGCTGCGGCGCGATGTGGATTTTATTCAGGTGCGAGAGCGGGACCTGACTGCGAGGGACTTGGTTGAGGTGGTCCGGGCAACCATGTCGAGAACCGAGGCGCGCGTTCTTGTGAATGATCGCATCGACGTGGCGATCGCTTCGGGAGCCGCGGGAGTTCACCTTCGCGACGGATCGGTTTCAGCCGCGCGCGTTAAACAACTCGCGCCGCTGATCGTCACCGTCGCATGCCATCGCGAAGAGGATTGCCTTAAAAACGAAGGCGCGGACTATCTGTTGCCCGCGCCCGTTTTTTCACCGATTTCAAAGGCTGATACCCGTCCCCCGCTAGGTCTCGAAACGCTGCGCCGCTGGGCGTCTCTGTCTCCAACGCCCCTCATTGCTTTAGGCGGAATTACGCCGGAGAACGCGAACGCGTGCCTTCGAGCAGGTGCGGCAGGGGTTGCCGGTATCACAATGTGGGCTGATCAGACTCGACCAGCGCCGCTCGTCTTTGGATAGCTGTGCTCTTCCGGTAATCCTCGCATCCAGTCGTCGGTCTGGCGTATAGCCTCGTCCTTAGCGATGCCGTACCGCTCCTGAATCCTGCCGACCAACTGATCCTTCTGGCCGTTGATCATCTGCCAGTCACTGTCCGTCAGCTTGCCCCACTTTTCGCGGGCTTTGCCGGAGAACTGCTTCCAATTGCCTTGGATACGATCCCAGTTCATAAGGGGTAATACCTCCTTTGGGGTGAACCGCAGGAAAGCGACCAGACTAAGCGGCGCTTGCAGCGAGCGCGTGCGTATGCGCACTGACAGCGCTGGTTAACCCCGAGAGATTATAACCACCCTCCAGAACCGAGATGAGACGCCCGCCCGCGAACTCTTCCGCAAGGTCGAGCATCAGGTTGGTGAGGTCGGCGAAGTCAGTATCGATGAGGCGGAAGTGACCAAGCGGATCTCCGATACGTGAGTCAAATCCCGCCGAGATCATCAGCAGATCCGGCTTGAAGTCCTCCATCGCTTTGGCGAAGTCGTCGCGGAAGGCTGCGAAGATCCGGTCGCGGCCCGTGCCTGCGGGAAAAGGACGATTGAGCGTTGCGCCTTCCCCAGCGCCGTCACCGGTCTCATCGGCGTCGCCCGTTCCGGGATACCACGGCGACTGATGCGTGCTGAAGAAGAACACCGAGGGATCTTTGTAAAAGATGTCCTGAGTGCCGTTGCCATGGTGGACGTCCCAGTCAGCGATTGCCACGCGTTCGGCCCCGTAGGTCCGCTGGGCATAGCGCGCGGCGATGGCGATGTTGTTGAACAGGCAAAAGCCCATCCCGCGATCGGGCGTGGCGTGGTGGCCGGGCGGGCGTACG
The DNA here is from genome assembly GCA_035262625.1 of Bryobacteraceae bacterium. GTDB lineage: Bacteria > Acidobacteriota > Terriglobia > Bryobacterales > Bryobacteraceae > BOG-234. The sequence continues at coordinate 107,643 of DATFSM010000019.1, read as the reverse complement.
ATGCAGAAGGCGTTACGGGCTTCACCGCGCATCACGAGGTCGGCGGCATTCAGGCAAACGCCCGCGGCGTGTGTCGCGGCGTCGAACGATGCGGGGCAGACGTCGGTATCGCCGGTCGAGAGCGAACCGCGTCCGGCCTTTACATCGCGTCTGGCCGCCTCGATGTACGCCGGAGAATGGCACAGCGCGAGTTCGTCGAGGGTTGCGGCGCGCGAGGCTATTTGCGTGAGGCTGAGTTCGCCGAGACCACGCACTGCAGCGTCCCATCGCGCGATCTGTTCGGGATGGCCGGGACCGGTGTCGTGCTTCTTTGCAATTGGGTCGGCCAGAAAGGCCGAGCGGCTCATGCTGATGCCGCCTTGCGCAGTTCCGCGATTTTCTTAACGCGGGACTTCGGACTATCGAGGCTGAAACTTCGGGCATCGCCGAGATCGTCGCGAACGAATACCTCCATGCGAGCTACGGCATCGCGCATAGGGCCGTCAGGCTTGACGAAAGACATCCACGCGATCGTGTTGGTCTCCGGATCGAAAACCCAAAGGCCGATGAGCCGTCCGCGGTCGAAAAGGGAATGCGCGGGAAGATCGATCACCGATTTCTCATTCTGGATTTCGGGCCGCTTCCAGTCTTCCTCGGCGACCAGGCTCCGGAGTTCGCGCCGCAGTTGATTGATCCCGTCGAGACTGCTGACCACGGCGCACTGCGGACGTTTCGGCGTTTGGAATTTTTCAAATGACTCGCGATCTTCAGGGAGCATGAGCCTTTCGCCCGCGACGGGTTCGAGTCTGAGTGATTCGACCGCGGCCTTCGCAGCTTTGACGCTTGATCCGGAGAACCACTGGAATTCGGCAAGCGATGCGCCTCCCGTCCAGGAGAAGTAGCGGCGCGCAAGCTCGGCGAACGCCTGCTCGGAGGAGAGCTTGTCTTTCGCGAGCGGGCTCGGATTCCACAGGGCGTATTTGTAGCGCTGCTGGTCGAGGCGTCCATTCATCGGGATTCGGCGGATGACGCCTTCAGCCTGCAGGGTACCCAATGCGACCGGCAGCGTGGTCGTAATGCCCTTCTTCACGCCTTCAGGTCCAAGGCTTCGCGCGGCTGAGCCCACCGCTTCGCGGATGGCATCCGTATCGAGCGGTCCTTTGACGAGCGACTTTCGAACAGCATCGCCAAGCTTGCCAAGTTCCGCATCCGTAACGCCAAGTTTGGCGGCAACCCGCACTTCGTTCGCGGCGAACGACTGGCCCACCTTCAAGGCGAGCGCGAAATCCTGCGCCGGCACAACGTAGGTGCAGCCGCGCGCGGCCGGAAGTTCGTGAATGGCGAGGTCCGCAAGCGCCGCATCGCACTGCGCTCGCGAAAATCCCCCGCGCGAGAAGAGGGTCAGGTAAGGAGCGGCGCCGCCAACCGAGCGCGCCCATCCGGTACGCGCAAGAATCTCCGATGGCGACGATCCGGCCAGGCTGCCGTCGAGCCCTTGTTTATGAGCCCACCAAGCTCGCAATTCCGCGTCGGGCGCCATGTTCAGCCCTTATATAATAAGCTCCGCCCGGACCGGAACATGGATCGCAGAGAGTGCCTGAGAGCGTTGGCTTCATTCGTTGCGGGATCGCCTCTGCTCGCCGCTCAGCAGGATCCGTTCCGCGATCACAGCCGCGTGCCAGCGCTTAACGAGCTCCTGACGGCATTCGATTTTGAGAGCGTGGCCTATGCCAAACAGCCACGCGCCGCGTACGATTATCCCGCTTATGGCGCAGATAGCGAGTTCACGCTGCGGCGTAACCGGCAGGCGTTCGACTGGGTGGAACTCATATCGCAAAGGCTGGGTTCGGCGGACGGTCCCCAGACGTCTATCGAACTCTTCGGGACGAAGATGCCTTATCCGATCATCGTGTCGCCGACAGCGGGGCATGGGCAACTGAATCCCGATGGCGAGATGGCCACGCACAAGGGCGCGCAGGCCGCTTCGAACACCACGATGGTCGTGAGCAACAACTCCAGCTTTCCGTTCGATAAGGTGGCAGCGGCGGCAACCAGCCCGCTTTGGGTACAGCTCTATCCGAAACAGCAATTGGATCTGAACAGAACCTATCTCGAAGCCGCCCAGGCAGCAGGCGCTCGGGCGGTGGTCGTCACGATTGATCAGCAGGCGTCGGTTTACGAACGCTCTCTGCATGATCGGAACCTCGGAGGCGGCGGCGGACGCGGCCGATTCGGCGGGCCGCCGCGTGGTAACCCGTATCGCGTGTCGGAGAACCGGCTCTGGTACGAATGGAAGTTTTTCGATGACATCCGGCCGTTCGTGAAAGTCCCGATGCTCGCGAAAGGAATCCTTACGCACGAGGACGCGAAGATTTGCCTCGAACACGGCGTGGACGGCATTTATGTTTCGAATCACGGCGGTCGATCACTCGATTACGGACCATCCACGTTGGAAGTCTTGCCGGAGATCGTGGATGCGGTGGGCGGCAAGGTACCCGTCCTGTTCGATAGCGGCGTGCGACGTGGTACGGATGTGCTGAAGGCGCTGGCATTGGGCGCGAACGCAGTCGGTCTGGGGCGCGTGCCCCTGTGGGGCGTGGGCTCGTTCGGCGCGGCGGGCGTGCAGCGGGTGCTTGAGATTATGCAGGCCGAACTGGTGCAGGCCATGCGGTTCACCGGACAGAGTTCCGTCGCATCGCTGCATCGGAAGATCGCGCTGACGAATTTTCCGTAATATGCCGCAGCTCATTGGAGAACCGCCAGGACGAATCACGCCGGTCGGCGAACTGGTCAACACGCTCGAAGTCGAGGCCATGGCGCAGCGGCAGCTCAACAGCCTGACGTATGCCGAAATCTCTGGCAGCGATCGTCGGCCGTTCGATCGCATCACGTTCCGTCCGCGCATGATGGTGAACACGACCAAGCTCAATCTGACGCTGGACTTGTTCGGCGTAAGCATGTTCGCGCCCATCATCGCCGGACCCATAGCGGATCAGAAGCGATTTCATCCCGAAGGCGAGGCCGCTTCCGCACGCGGGGCCGCCCAGGCCAAGGCAGTAATCGTGGTCTCCGAGAAATCGAGTTGCCCCATCGAACAGATTGCGAGCGAAGCGAAGGCCGGGTTCTGGTATCAGGTGTTTCCAGAGTTCGATAAAGAGAAACTGCGCGCGGCAATTGGAGCCGGGTGCAAAGCGCTATGTATCACGCTCAGCGATCAGGCTGCCGACTGGAAAGCAATCGACGCTGTCAGGCAGGGCGACAAAATGCCCGTGTTGCTCAAGGGCATCATGAACGCAGAGGATGCTACTGCCGCGGTGAAGCACGGCGTACAGGCAATCGTGGCTTCGAACTACGTCGGATCGAACGTGACGGGGCTCGCCTCACCGATGGAAGTGCTGCCGGGCATCGTCGAGGCGGTTGGCGGCAAAATTCCGGTGCTCATCGACGGAAGTTTCCGGCGAGGCAGCGACATTCTGATGGCGCTGGCGCTCGGCGCGAAGGCCGTATTAGTCGCGCGGCCTGTTGTTTGGGGGCTTGCAGCCTACGGATCCGATGGCGCGCGACAGGTTCTGGAATTACTCCAGACAGAACTGGCGCGCGACATGGCGATGTGCGGCAAAGTGGACCTGAAGGCCATCGATCGCTCGACGGTCCGGGTCCACAAATGGTAAAGCGGCGTTAGTACTTCGGAACCGAAGGATCGACCTGATCGCTCCAGGCAGTGATGCCGCCCTTCACGTTAATGACTCTCTTGAATCCGTTCTGGCGCAGCAGATCAACCGCCTTCGCGCTGCGACCGCCCATTTTGCAGTGCATGACGATCTCGTCCTCCGGATTCAGTTCGTTCAGACGCTTCGGGAGTTCGCCCAAAGGAATCAGCGTAGAGCCCGGGATACGGGCAATCTGAAACTCGTGCGGCTCGCGCACATCCACGAGAACAAATTTGTCCCCGCGGTCCTGTTTCGCCTTCAGCTCTTTTACGTCGATTTCTCCAGTCACGGGAGCCTCCACAGGGGGATGATTCGGGATTCCGCAGAATTCCTGGTAATCGATCAATTCGGTTATCGTGCGGTGCTCGCCGCAGACGGGACACTCGGGATTCTTGCGCAGCTTCAGTTCGCGGAACTTCATGCCCAAAGCGTCATAGAGCATTAACCGGCCTACGAGGGGCTCCCCGATACCGAGAATCAGTTTCACAGTCTCGGTAGCCTGCACCAGCCCGATGATGCCAGGAAGAATTCCCAGCACTCCGCCTTCAGCGCAGCTCGGCACGAGCCCCGGAGGAGGCGGCTCGGGATAAAGGCACCGGTAGCAAGGCCCGCCCTCATAAGCAAAAACCGTGGCTTGCCCTTCGAACCGGAAAATCGAGCCGTAAACGTTCGGCTTGTTGAGCAGAACGCAGGCGTCATTTACGAGATAACGGGTGGGGAAGTTGTCCGTACCATCGACGACGTAATCGTAATCTTTGAAAATCTCGAAGGCATTCTCGCTGGAGAGCGCCGTTTCGTGCCGGTCGAGCTGCACGTATGGATTGATATCCCGCATGCTCTCGAACGCCGAATCCAGCTTCTTCTTGCCGACGTCCTTCGTGCCGTGAATGACCTGGCGCTGCAAGTTCGTGAAATCGACGACGTCGAAATCGACCATGCCGATGCGCCCGATGCCCGCAGCGGCCAGGTAGAGCCCCAACGGAGCGCCCAGCCCGCCCGCTCCCACCAGAAGCACCTTGGCTTCCTTCAGCTTGAGCTGCCCTTCCATGCCCACTTCGGGCATGATCAGGTGGCGGCTGTAGCGAAGGATTTCGTCTTTGGAAAGCTCAGCGGCCATGGGTCGAACCACCCGCGATGCTCGGCACGATGGAAAGCGTGTCGGAGGGAGCGGCGGGCGTGGCCTCCTTCTTCATGTAACGGATGTCTTCGTCGTTGAGATACACGTTGACGAAGCTGCGCAGCTTGCCTTCGTCATTGTAGAGGTGCTTCTTCAGATCGGGATACTTCGCAGTGAGCGCGCCAAGCACCTCACCGACGGTTCCGCCGGGAAGCTCAACGCTGTCTTGTTTCTCCGCGTACTGTCGCAGCGGAGTGGGGATCAGGATTCGGGCCATGTTAATTCCTCTTTTTCTGCTTTGGTCTGGTCTGCGTCAGGCAGCCAGCTATTGGCGTGGTCGAAAGCGCCATTCTGAATGGACAGAACGACGAACGAGTACCACGGACAGGAGTTCTTGAGATCTGTTTCCGAAAAGTAGGCGCCGCAGTCGGGGTGCGAGTGGTAGATGCCGATGAGGTCCAGATTGCGCTGGCGCGCTTCGCGATCGGCGCGAAGCAGGTCTTCGGGGCGGAGTTCGTAGCGGGCGCGCTGCGAACCAAACGATACGTTATCGAGCGCGACAGCGCGGACCACGGTCTTGCTCTCGCCGTCGATCGAGCCGATCATCGCGCCGCAGCATTCGTTCGGATAAGCGGCTTGCGCGTGATTCACCATTTCACGCCAGGGATTTCTTTCGATATGGATCATGAGCCAGTCAGTCGGGATCGTCCCAGAAGTGCTCGCTGAGGTACTTATCAGCGCCGTCACACAGAATCGTAACAATTACGGCGCTCTTGCCTTGTGAATGGAGTTCGCGCCCGAGAGTCAGGGCGGCGTGCACATTCCCGCCGGCGGAGATGCCTACGAGAATGCCTTCTTCGCGCGCAAGACGCTTCACCATCCGATGCGCATCCTCGGTTTCGATCCAGACATTCCGATCGGCGAGCTTTTCGTCGTAAATCGCAGGCACAATGGCGGTCGGCATGTGCTTGGTGCCTTCGATTCCGTGAAATCCGGTTGACGGCTGCGCCGAGATGCACTGGACGCCCGGCACGTCTTTTTTCAGGCGGCGTGTATTGCCCGTGAACGTTCCGCTTGTGCCCAGAATGGCGAGGAAGTGCGTGATTCGCCCCTGCGTCTGCTCGATGATTTCGGGCGCTGTGGTGTTGTAATGCGCCTGCCAGTTGGCGTCGTTGCTGTACTGGTCCGGATAAAAATAACGATCGGGCTCCGCGTCGTAGATGTCGCGCACTCTGCGGATGGCTCCGTCAGACCCTTCATCCGCTGGCGTGAGGACGAGTTCCGCGCCATATGCGTTCAGAATGCGCTTTCGCTCGTGCGAAGCGTTCATCGGGAGGCAGAGCTTGATCTTATAGCCGCGCGCCGCGCCGATCATAGCGTAGGCAATGCCCGTATTGCCGCTCGTCGAATCGATCAGAATCTTGCCTGGCGTGAGTTGGCCGGACTTCTCGCCCTCGAGAATCATGTTCAGGGCCGGGCGGTCCTTCACCGACCCGCCCGGGTTGAAATACTCGGCCTTGGCGTAGATCTCGATGCCTGGGAGGTCCGCCGTGATCTTCGCCAGACGCAGCAAGGGCGTATGGCCGATATTGCCAATTAAGTCCTGAGCCATGAACCGCCGGGCAGATGAATCCCGACTTTCTCCATCTTACAATTGGAGATTCTTCAGGGGGTCTTTTCGATTCGGCGGCTCTTGATCAGACCGGGGGCAATCGGCGATTTCATCCTGAGCCTGCCGGCCATGGAGTCGCTTCGGGCGGATTACACGGAAGTGTGGTGCGCCGGGCAGAACGTGAGCCTCGCCCGGTTTGCGGATCGAGCGCAGTCCATCGTATCGGCGGGGTTGGATCGCCTGGGTTTTCTCCCCGCCGATGAAACGATTGAGCGGCTTCGGAATTTCGACTCCATCGTTTCCTGGTATGGGGCGAACCGGCCGGAATTCCGGGAACTTACTCAGACGCTGCGACTTCCGGTTGCTTACTTCCCCGCCCTGCCGGACGGAACCTGCCACGCGGTCGATTTCTACAACCGTCAGGCGGTTTCGTTCGGGGGAGCGCCGTTACGATTTCCGGAGATAGCTTGCCCCCCGGTAGCGCGCAACTGCGCGATCATCCATCCGTTTGCCAGCAGTCCGGCGAAGCGCGCGCCCATCGAGGTGTTCGAGCACATAGCGGAGACCCTCGCGGCGCATATGCCGGTGCATTGGCTCTGCGGCCCGGAAGAAGATCTACCGCATGCGATCCGCGTCGACGATCTATATGAGCTTGCGCGCCGGTTGAGCGCCGCGCGCATTTTCGTGGGGAATGACTCGGGGATTTCGCACCTGGCCGCCGCGGTGCGGACGCCCTGCCTCGCGATGTTTTACGCCACCGATCCGGCCGTTTGGGCGCCGCGCGGTCCCGCCGTCTGGATTACGCGACCAGTTCCGTTAGCCCGCGCAGTTCCTGAAGCGTGAGTACATCCTCAATCTTCAGCAGGATCTTCACGCTGCCTCTGAACTTCGCAATGCCGAGCACGAAAGGCGTGTCGACGCCCTCCCCGAAATCGGGCGCATCTTCGATATCGGCCGCCGAGAGATTCAGCACTTCAGACACCCCGTCCACGATCAGCCCGATCAGAGCTGACTCACCATCCTGCGATACCTGAACCACGACGATACAAGTCGTCTGCGTGAATGGCGTATCGTGGAAAGAAAACTTCAGGCGCAGATCCACCACCGGAATGATCTTGCCGCGGAGATTAAAGACGCCTTTCAGGTGAGCAGGCGTGCCCGGCACCACCGTGATGTCCTGAATACCCATGATCTCCCGCACGTGGAGAACCTGGATTCCAAACTGTTCTTTCCCCAGAGAAAATGTCAGGTACTTGCCCGCACGGGCATCCGCTTTGCGATCTGCAGCCATCATCTGTGGCTGATATCGGCGGTTTAGGTTCGCAGCTTTAGACCTATGAAATCGATGAGGTCGGGGCTTTCGAACCGGGGCGCGAAAGCCTCGAAGCGGGGTTTTCGCTCGATCAGAGCGGGCGAAATCTTCGGCCAATGAAGCGGAGCTGCCGAAGTCACGACCAACGCGTCAGCGCGATCCAGAAAACGCTGGCTGGTCGCTTTGAAATCTTCGACGGATCCGTCCACCACCATCAGGCATACGTCAGGTTTGAGAAACCCGAGAACGCTGTTCGATTCGAGGACGACGTTGGCTGAACTGCTCAGAATTTCCCGCAGCCGAGTCATTCCTTCGCCAAGCCCGCCCGCGGGAGTTCGCAGCCAGAATGAACGTGCGGCGCCGGCGGCGAGGAAACGACCGGAGTCCGTGGCGGGATCGGCGCCATGCTCCTCCGACATGGCGACAGGATGGCGCGGATCCGCGCATTCGCAAGGCTCGCCCCCGCGAGTGCAGACGCCGTGACCAAACTGCGTGATCTTGGCGGCGGTCCACCGCATTTCCGGCAGACCGCGCACAATGCCGCAGACCACCGACGTTTTGCCGATGTTCCGGGAATGTCCGCCGACTACGACAAGCATCTATTTGGATCCGTCTTTACCCAGACGCGAGAGAACGGCGAGTTGCTTAAGGTATTGGCGCAGCGGTCGCGCGGGGGTGCCCCACACGGGCTCTCCCGCACGGACGATTTTCGACGTGAGAATCCCGGCGCCCGAACCAACAACCGCACGCGACTCGATGCGGGCCTTGTCCCCCACGCCCACCTGGCCGCCGACAATGGCGTAATCGCCCACGGAAACACCACCCGCGAATCCCGTCTGAGCCGCAATCACCACATGAGCGCCGATCCGGCAATTGTGCGCAATGTGGACCATGTTGTCGAGCTTTGTGCCTTCGCTGATAATCGTCGTTCCGAGAGTCGCGCGATCGATGCACGAGTTCGCGCCGATCTCCACGTCATCGCCAATATCGACGCTGCCGACCTGCGGGACTTTGCGATACCGGCCGTTCGACATCTCGAAACCGAACCCATCAGCCCCGATCACCGCGCCGGAATGAATGACGCAGTTCGCTCCGATGCGCACGCGGTCATAGATGGTGACGCGCGGGTGAATAAGGGTCCCGGCGCCGATCTGCACGTCCGCGCCAATAAAAGCTCCAGCGCCGATTCGGGCGTTCTCGCCCACCACAGAACGAGCGCCGATGACCACGTTCGGTCCGATCTCAGCCGTCGATTCGACGCAGGCATCGGGATCAATCACCGCGGACGCCGAAATTCCCGGCGAAACCGGCGGCGCCGGATACAGCAACGCCAGCGCCTGCGCGAAGTGCCCGCGAGGCTGCGTCGATTCGATTACGGTCTGGTCATCGGTCCCGCTATACTCCGGAAGCGCGATGACACATCCGGCGTCAGAACCGCGGGCGGCCTCGAAAAACTTCGGCGCTCCGACGAAAATCAAGCGGTCCGGCCCGGCTTCCCCGAGCGGCGCCGCACCGACAATTCTGCGACCGGAATCGCCGCGGATCGGCAAACCCAGATAGGCCGCGAGAGCGCCCGCCGTCAGTTCAGCCACGAAACCAGTCTACGGGCAAAGACACTCTCCCCGCTCAAGAGGCCCCAGCGAAGAGTCGATCGCTCTTTCGAGCGAAAGCAGGGGAAGCCTGGCCCTTTGAGCGTCGGTCAGAGTGGTCTCGCGGTTCCCTCGCAGCGCGGAAAACTGCTCGTCGGAAAGTCCGAGATATCGCGCCGCCGCTGTGTCCGCCATGCACCAGCATGAAATGCGCGGACGCTCCGTTCCGATCAGTCCAAGATAAGCCGCGCCCGCCGCTGCCCATCGAATGTCCGGCCCCTGAATCCGTAGAAGCATCAGGAAAAACAAGCCAGCCATGCGACTACTGACGTCCGGAAATCGTGATCGTGACCGGATTCGAGCGCAGCTCTCCGACGTCCGGCAATTCGCACGAGACTACGGCCCGGTACTCGCCCGCCGCGCGCAGATCGAACAACGATCCCAGCGGAATTTGCGCTTCCGTGACGCCTTCCGGGGGGATCGTTCGTTCGAATCGTTCTTTCCCACGTTCAGGGTTGAGCATTTCGCGTCCGAACGCGCTCAGGGAAGCCGGACTTCCATCCGGACCGGTTAATTCAACACGATAGAGGAAGAGCCACGCCGGCAACGAAAGCGTGCGCGCAACCGCCATCTCATTCCGCAGAACCACCGAAAGGTTCGACGTAACCGACGCGTCCTCCCGCAACGGTGCGGATTCCAGCGACAGCGAGAAATCGCTGTGCGATGTCCCCCACGCGCGCGACGCAACGTCTATGGTTTTGGGCGGATCGTCCCGCATCGCGAGGCCCATCCGCGCCATCCATTCGAAGAGATTTTGAAATGGTTTGATAAGAACTCCGACTCAGCAAAATCTTCGCATATAGAGTAAAGAGTTGAGCCCCCTCTCCATCGGCGCGCCGCTCGCGGCCGCTCTTGTCGCGATTTTCTGCGGGTTCGCGGGCGTCGCGCTCGCGGGCGGCAGACGCTTCCGTTATATCGTACCGGCGAGCGGCCTGCTGCTCGCGGGGGTCGCTTTGTTCGGGCTGATTCCGGAACTGGCGGGCGAAATCGGATGGGGGCCCACCCTGTTGCTTGCCGGGGCCGCCTACGGCGCGCTCACGCTTCTCGATATGCGCGGGTATGCGGTCTGCCCCTCCTGTTCGCACGGAGAAAAGTTCGCGGGATCGCTTGTGGCGGCGACCGCGGCGCATGCGTTCATCGACGGCTGGGGCATCGCGGCGTCGCGCGGTCTCGGGGCCACGGGCGCTGCGATCACGTTCGCGATCATGCTGCACAAGGCCCCCGAAGGTCTTGCGCTCGGAGGGCTGCTACGCCAATCGGCGCCACGCGCCTCGACCGCGGCGGCGCTCTGCGCCGTGGCCGAGATTCCCACGGTCGCCGGAGGAGCGGTCGGCTTCTGGGGCACGCCGCCTCAGTGGATGGGATACGTGCTGGCCGCCGTCAGCGGCATGTTTTTATTTCTGGGCGTCCACGCTATCTCGGCTGCAAAAGGCCAACCAGAGCCCACAGTACCGGCAGCGTGAACATCGTGCTGTCTACGCGGTCGAGCAGGCCGCCGTGGCCCGGCAGCAGCGTACCGCTATCCTTCACGCCCGCGCCGCGCTTAATGGCCGATTCCGCGAGATCGCCGATCTGCCCTACCGCATTCGCCACCACAGCGAACGCGCCCGCGATCCAGTAGGCCGTCCCGGGAATAGCAAGAGGCAGATAGATCACCCCGAAAATAACGGCAATCACGACAGACGCAATGGCCCCTTCCCAGGATTTCTTCGGACTCACGACGGGCGCGAGCCGGTGGCGTCCATACTTGCGCCCTACATAGTAGGCGCCTGTATCGCCGATCCAGTTCACCATCAGGCCGAACATCAGCCAGTGCCTTCCCGCCGCCAGGTGACGCAGCGGCGGATATTGAACGTCGTGCAGCAGGATCGCTGCTTTCCAAGACCCGAAGATGTAAAGGATGCCTAGTACGAGCATCCCCGAGCGCATCACCGCCCTGTCCATATCCGGCGCGGCGAGCGGCAAACACATCGCAGCAAGCGCGGTAAGAAACAGTAGAAGGATCGCCTGCTCAGCAGGCGCAATTAACAAAACGAGACCCGCCGCGAAGCCAATCGGAGCAAACGCGCCTGTGATGCGCGCGTACTCATGAAAGCACAGGCACGCGACCAGCGCCACGACTGCTACAAACAGCGGCCAGGGAGCAAAAAGTGCAGAGTAAACGGCGATAGGAACGAGTAAAAAAGCGGTGAGGACGCGCTTCATTGCGAGGAGACGGCGATCTCCTCCCACTCAGCCACTTCAATCTTGTCTCGCGGATCTTCCGGTTGCGTCAGCCCGCCGAATCTTCGCTCGCGCCGCTGAAAATCCAGAATGGCGCGCAGAAGCTCCGCCCGGTTGAAGTCGGGCCAGAGCGTATCGGTCACGTACAGTTCGGAGTAGGCGATCTGCCACAACAAAAAGTTGCTGATGCGCATCTCACCCGAGGTTCGGATCAGAAGATCCGGCTCGGGGAGCCCCGCCGTGTACAACCGCCGCGCGATCATCTGCTCGTCGATGAGGAGGCTCGACAGCTTGCCGTCGATGCGCGCTTCGTCAACGATGGCATTGACAGCGTCCACGATTTCGTTACGAGCGCTGTAGTTGATCGCGAGGTTCAGGACCATACCGGTGTTGCGCGCGGTAAGGCGCTCGACGTCACGCAGTTGTTCGTAGGCGCGTTGAGGGAGGGCCTCTACCCGCCCGCTGGAAACCAGCCGGATGTTATTCCGCTGGAGGTCCTCAAGTTCGTGCCGCAGATAGAAGCGCAGGAGCCTCCACAGCATGTCGACTTCGGTGCGCGGGCGTTTCCAGTTCTCGGCTGAGAAGGCGTACAGGGTGAGCGCTTCGACGCCCAGTCGCGAACAGTCTTCCACCACGGTGCGCACCGTGCGGACGCCCGCTTTGTGCCCGGCGAACCGGGGAAGCCCGCGGCGCTTGGCCCAACGGCCGTTGCCATCCATGATGATCGCGATATGGGCCGGAATCTTCCGAGAGTCCAACGCCATGGCCAGTTCGCGCTCGATTCCGTCCGCGACCGGCATTTCCAACAGCTTCATCGGGCTTTACCTTCATGGTACACCGCGGCGCAAAGTGGTCCAAAAATATAAAGCGCACATATAGCCATTGAAAATATATACGATGTGGATATAATCGAAGTGTGAGTAATTCCGAGCGCCCCGAAAGCCTTCTTCCGTTGCCTCCGGCCACCTTGCACATCCTCATTTCACTCGCGTCAGACGATCGGCATGGCTACGCCATCATCCAGGACGTCGCTGCGCGTACGGACAATCAGCTTCGGCTACGCGCGGGAACGCTTTACCGCTCGCTCCAGCGCATGCTGGAACACGGCCTGATCGTCGAAAGTGGCGAACGTCCCGCGCCTGGCCTCGATGATGAGCGGCGGCGCTACTACCGGATCACGCCTTTCGGTGAAGCGGTGGCGCGCGCGGAAGCGCGGCGGCTTGCGCAACTGGTTCGACTCGCGAGAGAGAGCGGCTTCGCAACGGGAAAAGCGTGATGTACCGGGCGCTGCTCTATCTCTACCCCGCATCCTGGCGCAATGAATACGGGCAGGAGATGCTGGCCGTGTTCGCGCAGCGGCGGCAGGCATGCCCAGGTTTTTTCGCAGCGGCGCTCTTGTGGCTCGAGGCGCTGGCCGATGCGATTTACAACGCCGCCGCCGCGCATCTCGATCTCCTCACGCAGGATCTTAAGTACGCATTCCGCGCGTTCCGGAGGTCTCCGGGGTTTGCCCTGGCGGCGATCGCAATCGCGGCATTGGGCATTGGCGCCACGACAGCGGCTTTCACTCTGGTGGACTACACGCTGATCCGCCCGCTCCCCTTCGCCCATTCGGATCGGCTCGTGCGTCTCTATCAGGACCGGTCACCGACAGGTCCGTCACTCCTGGAGGCTTCTCCGGGCGTGTACCGTGCGTGGAAGCAGGCCAGCGCCTCATTCGAATCGATGGGCGCATACCGATCGCTCTCCGTAAACCTCACGGGGCAGGGCGAACCAATCACGCTGGACGGAGCCTCTCTGACCAATGAGGTCCTTCCGATGCTGGGTGTTCAGCCGGCTTTGGGAAGGCTTTTTACCCCAAAGGACGACAGCGACTCGGCGCCCGCGACTGCAATCCTGAGCTATGGCGTTTGGCAACGCGTGTTCGGCGGCGATCTCGCCGTTCTGGGCCGGGTAATCGATCTCTACGACACGCCGTACACCGTAATCGGAGTGATGCCGAAAGCCTTCTACTTTCCGACCCGCGAAGCCCAGATCTGGACCGCGATGCGTTTCCGTCCTGCGGACTTTGAAGATCTTGACGACACCTACATCTATCCCGTCGGACTGATGAAGGCGGGCCTCACGCTCACGCGGGTCCGTGCCGAGATGCGAACGATCGCGACGCGGTTCTCGCTGCAGCATCCGAAGGAACTGCCTCCATCCGGCGCGACTACCGTGCTCCTTCGCGATGATTTTTCCGAACAGTCGAAATTGATGCTCAAGGTTCTACTGGGCGCGGCGCTCTGCGTCCTGCTGATCGCATGCGGCAATCTCGCGAATCTGCTGCTGGCCCGCGCCATGGTCCGGCGGCGAGAGCTTGCCGTGAGAACCGCCCTGGGAGCCGGACGTGAGCGACTGCTCCGGCAGACGCTGACGGAAAGCCTCTTACTGGCCTTCGGCGGAGGCGCCCTCGGACTATTTCTCGCCTTGGCCGGATTGCCGCTATTCGCGAAACTGGCGCCCGCAAGGCTGCCGCTTGCGGAGGTACCCACGGTCGATGGGCGTATGCTGGCGTTCGCCGCGCTGCTTACGCTTGCAACCGGAATCCTGTTCGGCGTTGCGCCCGCGGTTCGCGTCTGCCGCAGGGATCAAACACGGGATCTCCATGAAGGCGGGCGCTCGGGCGTCGGAGGGCGGCGCGAACGATTGAGGTCGGGGCTTGTGATCGCCGAGATCGCGATTTCCATCGTGCTGCTGGTAGGCTTTGGGCTGCTGGCGCGTTCTCTCTGGCGGATTCAGGAAACCGCCCCGGGGTTCCGCGCCGATCATGCCCTCACGTTGCGCACCGCTCTGCCAACGCCGCGCTATGCGGACACCAGAGTGCGTGAGCCTTTCTATCGCCGAGTGCTGGAAGACGTTCGCCGACTGCCCGGTGTCACTGGCGCCGCATATACCACCGCGCTTCCGATGACGAATATTGGCGGCATCTGGACCGTTGAAGTCGAAGGGCAGCCGGAGGAGCTGGGACACCGGCGCGGCGCGTGTCTGCGCTTCGTCACGCCGGGCTATTTTGCGGCTATGAATATTCCGCTGTTATCCGGACGAGACGTGGATGAGCGCGACAGCGACTCGGCTCCGTATATCGCGGTGGTCAGCCAGTCATTCGCGCGGCGCTATTGGGCTAACCAGAGTCCCATCGGCCGTCACATCAAATTAGGCGCAATGGACCGGACCATCGTCGGCGTCGTCGGCGACGTGCGATTCCGCGGCCTGGACCGCGAGAACGAGCCTCAGGTATATGCGTCGTGGAAGCAGCCCAAGGACGTGGCGCCGTGGTACGCGCCCAAGGATCTCGTCGTGCGCGCCGCGGGCGATCCCATGCAGCTTGTGCCCGCAGTTCGAAGAATCGTTCAGTCCGCCGACCCGAATCAGCCCATCACGGACGTGCAACCGCTTAAAACGCTGGTGAACGCCGGAACCAGCGGGCGCCGCGTTCAGCTTCTGACGCTGGGGATCTTCGGCGCGGTTGCGTTCCTGCTGGCCGCCGTAGGCATGCACGGGCTGCTCTCGTTCGCGGTATCGAGCCGCACGCAGGAGATCGGCGTACGGATCGCGCTGGGCGCTCATCGGACCAACATTCTTGGTCTGACTGTTGGAGGCGGGCTTCGTCTTGCAGTGATCGGAATTATCGCTGGCGCGGCGATAGCTTACCCGGCAGCGCGGTTATTGCAGACCCTGCTTGCAGGCGTGCGGCCTGATGATTTTTCAACCTTTGGCGCAGCGGCAGGAATGGCGCTGGCAATCGCGCTCGTCGGCAGCGCGTTGCCGGCCATGCGCGCGTTGCGCGTCGATGCGGCCACCGCGATCCGCAACGAATGATTCAGACCAGCAGCCGGGTCACGATATAGCCTCCGGAAACGAGGCCGGCGAAGATGATCGACGCAAGCAACAGCGGCTTCGTGCCTGCCTGTTTCATCTGAGACCACCGCGTGCCGATTCCCAGAGCGAACATCGCACACGCAAGAAGGAGCGTGTCGAGATCGATAAGCCACGCGCGCACTGCCGGAGGAAGGCTCACAAAGGACTGCGCCACGATCACCGCGCCGAAGCCCAGAACAAACGAAGGAAATTTGATCTTGCCTGAGCCGGTCGCGCCAGCGGCGGTTCGAAGGCGGCCGACGATCAGAAGCACAGGAGCAAGCAACAGAACCCGCAGCATTTTCGTGATGACGGCGGTATCACTCGCCGCCTGGCTGACCGCGCGCCCGGCTGCTACAACCTGGGCGACCTCATGAACCGTAGCGCCGGTGAAGATTCCGAACTCGCGTTCGCTGAAACCGGAAACCGGATAGAGCACCGGGTACAGGAACATGGCCGCGGTACCGAAAACGACCACCGTCGCCACCGCCACGCTGACCTTGTGCGATTCGCTTTCAATCACGCGGTCGGTAGCCAGAACAGCCGCCGCGCCGCAGATTCCGCTGCCCGCGCTCACAAGCAGAGCCGTATCGCGGTCGAGCCCAAGGAATCGCGTCCCGATCCAATAGCCGATGATCAGGACCGAGGAAATCACCATGATGTCCAGCGCCAAAGCGCGGGGGCCGAGGTTCGCGAGATCGCGAAGAGTCAGACGGACGCCGTAAAGAACAATCCCCAACCTGAGCAGAGTCTGCTGCGAGAAGCGCAGTCCGGGGCGGAGTGGCTGAAGCAGCCGGTCCGGCGTGGCGTTGCCCACCGCCATCCCGGCGATGATCGCAAGAGTCAGCGCGCTGAGTTGTACCCGATGATTCCACGGTAACTGCGCGGTCGCGACCGCGATTGCCGCCGCGACAGCGCAGAGGGCGATTCCGGCAAGGTTTTGCCGCGCGGCCCGAATGGTTGACACGAACATCTATCTCCAGGCTACTGGCCCCGAACAAATAAGTAAAATGGATAGTTTCGATATATCTATTCGGTTTTTCCAATTTAGACATGAGCATTACGCTTCGTCAGTTAGAGATCTTCGCCGCAGTTTGCCAGGAGGGTAAGATCACGAGCGCGGCCGATCGGGTCGGTCTTTCACAAGCGGCCGCCAGTCAGGCTCTCGCCGAACTCGAGGATCAGCTACAGCGGCGTCTCTTTGACCGAAAGGGAAGGCGGCTAAAAGAAAACACCGCGGGACGGGCGTTGTTGCCGGAGGCAATCCAGATCCTCGACCGTGTGCGGCAGATTGAGTCCGGCGCGAGCCAGACGGTCAACATCCGGATCGCGGCCAGCCTGACGGTGGGGAACTACATGTTGCCCGAGTTCGTCGGCCGGTTCGCGCGACAGCATCCGGACGCTCACTTTCGTATGGAGATCGGAAACACGGAATTCGTGGCGGCCTCGGTTCGGCAATTCGAAAGCGACGCCGGATGGATCGAAGGCTTGGCGCGTCATCCCGATCTTCTGTCCTTTCCCTGGCGCGAGGATCAGCTTGTGATCATCGCGGCGCCGAATCATCCGTTAGCCGGCCGGCAAGCGACTCCGGAAGCTCTTGCTAAGGAATCCTGGGTTCTGCGTGAGAACGGATCGGGTACGCGCGAAGTTTTCGAAGATGCGATCGCGGATAAGTTTCAGTTGTCGCGGGTACCGATCGAACTAGCCGGCATCGGCGCAACCAAGAGGGCCGTGATGGCGGGGGCTGGCTTAAGTTGCATTTCACGATCGGTGATTGAACTCGAACTGAATGCCCGCCAACTCGCGGTCGTTCGAACCCCGTGGCTCGATCTGCGTCGTCAGATCACCTTCCTGCTGCACCGGCAGAAGTATCTTGACCCCGGGCTGCGAGCCTTCCTTGGTTTCTGCGGTCTTGAGGCGTCTCAACCGGCACAGCCTTAGCGACATGCTTACGCGGCCAGAATTCCCGCGCGACGTTCAAGCCCGCCGCCGCCCCCAGCGAAATTCCGCCGCTCGCCGCTCCGCCCGCGACCGAAAATCCGGCCGGTTGCCAGGCCGTGGCAATGAGTCCGCCTCCAAACGCGCCGGAGATTTTGCCCGATGCGACCGTCTTGTTGCCCGTAGTCGTTTTGCGCGTGATTACGGTACTCACCAGGGCGTGATCCAGCCGAGGCATGAAGCCCTTTTTATCCGAAGGATAGTAATGAAGGTCCTCGTGCCGGATTGCCGCTACAGGAAGCTCAATAGACGTCTTCACCAGATTCGAGCCGAACGACGAACCGATGCGCTTTCCGAACCCCGCCGCGCCGCTGCCCCATTCGTGCGGGCTGTTCCGAAGCTGCCGGATGGTCGCTCCTCCCACGACCGGGAGAATGGCTTTCTTGCCGATCGTGCGCTGGACGAACTCGTGCCGGTAAGGATGTTCCGCGCTTTTTGGCTTGGCCGCCTGCAATCCAACAGCAGCGGCGAGTAGTGTCATAACCCCAAGCGTTCGTCTCATAACCTCTTTCAGGCAATGCTCGTTCCGCTAGGGGGGCGTGAAAGTACTGCGGCTTACTGCAGGATCGGAAGCTCTTTGTAATCAGCGGCTATGTAGAGACTTCCCTGCGTAACCCCACCGGGCGCAATGGCCTTCAGACGGCGCGCAAGCTGGTCCGGTTTCCGAAAAGCGTCCGCGATCTCTTCAACCTGCAATCCCGACTCATGGGCGAATTCCAGACGAAAATCACGGATTCCGGCGCGCATCCAACGATCGAGGTGAGCGCTGGCTTCCTGCGCTTCCGCTCCGAACACCGTATTGCGGCAACCAACGTCAGCCAGGACCGGATGCGAACGTCCGTTTTGGTCTCTCAGCGCGACTTGATGTTTCTCGCAGGGCCGCCCGCAATCGCGGTAGCTGGTCCCGGTGGAGAGGAAACGGCAGAAGACGCAGTGTTCAGTGTGAAAGACCGGCAGGTGCTGGTACGCGATAGCTTCGAGGCGATCGCCGCCGACCGCCTCGGCGAGTTCGGCAATCTGGGCGGCATTCAGGTCGTGGGTAGGGGTGAGCCTCGAAATTCCGAATTCGAAGTATTCAAGCGCCGCGATGGAATTCGCAGCATTCAGGCTGAAGTCCCCGATCAGAGCGCGACCCTGACGGTCCCTGAGCGCGTGGAGCAGGCCGGTTGAGCGGACGACGATCTCGCATTCCATGCTGACGAGAAAGTCAACGATGCGGCGCTCGCCTGGTTTGAAGATTCTTGGGCTCGCGACTCGCGCGCAGAGCCCGGCATTTTTCACGCGCTCGATTGAGGGACGCAGTCCGTAAAGATCGAGATAGTCCAGCGTGATGCTGTCCGGTCGCACGCGCAGCGCGGCATCGAGTTGCTCGGGCGTGCGCACCAGCAAATGCAGACGGGCCTCTGATTCCGCGGCGACCGAGCGGCGTTCCACATGAGGTAGCAGAGAAACCGGGTAGCGGATTTCGCGCCGGACGTTCTCAACCTGCATCGCAGCGAGCCGCTCGACCGCAAGGCGCCGCAGATCGTTCAGAACGGAGACGGGCGCGAAGGGCCTGCCGTGAACCTCCAGTTTGACGTCGGCCAGTTCGTACGGCGTATTGCCGAGACGTCCGAACTGTTCCCGAAGCTGCTCGACAGAGATCGCCCGCTTTTCTCCCCTCGGAAGACGGGATTCGGACACGACTTCAACAGACTTGTCATCGGCCAGAATCCAGCGAGTGCGCAATGGTTCACTTTCCCTCGCCACAGCCTGCACCGTGACCTTCTGCTTCCGAACAGGCGCCGCGGGCTCGAGAAACGGCTTCGCGTATCGCGCGATTGTCGCGTCATGCGTACGCCACACAAGATCGCCCGGACGAATCCGGTCGAACTGAACCGCGCGGTTCGCGAAGCGGATTTCAAGTTTGCCGCTCGCCCGCGTCTCGATTTCGTAGATGCGCCCGCCTTCCTCGGGTTCTTCGGGACTTCGCCAATCCGCCGCGTCGAAAACAACGCCATCGCCCGGTTTCAGTGGCGCGATGCGATTCGCGTCTTCGGGCTTTACCAAAACGCCTTCGTCCGTCACACGCAAAACGCTGCCCATCAAAACGCCGCGATGCCGCGGCGCGCGGCCGCGCACGACGGCCTGATGGTTCGTGCCAGTCACGAAATACGGGCCAAGCCCGCGCGAGTACACCTGTTCGAGGCGAAGCTTTTCTTCCGCCGTCACCGCCGCCGACTCGCCCTCCCACGCAGCGTCGAGAGCTTTGCGGTAAGCGCTGGTGGTGAGCGCGACGTATTCCGCGTCCTTGTAGCGGCCTTCGATTTTGAGAGCGCTCGCTCCCGACTCGATGATTCCCCGAACCTCCTCCACCGTGCAGAGATCGCCCGGCGAAAGCAGATACCGGGCATCGGCCAGCGGGTGGAGTTCGCCGTCGACGATCATCTCGTACGGCAGCCGGCACGCCTGGGCGCATTGGCCGCGATTGGCGCTGCGCCCACCCCAGGCCTCTGACGAAAAACACTGTCCCGAATAGGCGACGCACAACGCGCCGTGAACGAAGATCTCCAGATTCGCTCCGGTCTGCTCGTAAATGGAGCGAATCTCACTCAGCGACAACTCACGCGCAAGCGTTACTCGCTTGACGCCGAGCGATAACGCGAACCGCACGCCCTCGGCATCCGCGATGCTCATCTGCGTGCTTGCGTGAAGTTCCAGTGACGGCGCGATCTCGCGCGCGAGCCGAAGAATGCCCACGTCCTGAACGATCAGCGCATCCACGCCGCTCTCCGCAACGGCTGCAATGGTTCGCGCGGCTTCGGGCAACTCATGCTCGAAAACGAGAGTGTTGAAGGTGAGGTATCCGCACACGCCGCGGCTATGCAGCGTGCGCATCACTTCCGGAAGCTCGGCGAGATCGAAGCCGACTTTTGCGCGGGCCGTAAAACGCTTCAGCCCGAAATAAACCGCATCGGCTCCTGACTCGATTGCGGCCCTCAACTGCGGCCAATACCCGGCCGGGCTCATGATTTCAGGTTTCATCAAAGCCAGCCATTCACCAGCGTAACGCGGCCAAAGCAACAGCGGTCCTGGTTTAGTAAGTTAGTTCAGCGCCAGCAGCGTCCTGAGTTCGGCGACGGATGCGTCGTTTGAAAAATAACTCATGTGATCGCAGGCGACTTCTTTGGTCGTCACTTTGGGAACGCGCGAAGCGCTGACCGACCCGATACTCTCCACGCTGACCGCGACATCGTTGGGCGTGAACAAAAACGCCGGCGCAACCGCCGTGCGAACTACTTTCTTCAGCAGCCGCCGGACGCGCCCCTCCGCCCCGGAACCGGCCAGCGATGTGTTCCCCGCGAGGATAGCGTAAGGCACGCCCGGGTCGCCCGCCACGGCCAGGGTGGTCAGGAGGCCGGATCCGGGTTTCATCTGTTTCAGCGAGTTGTTGATTCGGGGGAGCCCCGCGAACATGCGCCCCACCGCGGCCGCGCTCCACGATATCCTAGTCAGCCCATTAATCGCGAGTGACGCTGCGGATGTCAGAAAATCCTCGATGGTTGCCCACGAGGATCCGCCGTTCGGCGTACCGCAGAGGATCAGGCGCGAAACAAGCGTGCGCCCTCCCAGAACCTCAATGAACCAGCGGGAAATCAGACCGCCCATAGAATGCGCGATCAGAATCAACTCTTTCCCGTGGCCTTCTCCCAATCCGTGGTCCTCGAGCGCCTTCTCCAGACCCGCCGCATTCTCCTCGATCGTGGTGTCGAGATTTTCGTAATCGAAGGTGAGATACGCATCGTCCGGCTTCGGCGCCAGACGCGCTCCCATCGCGAAGGTGTCGCCGATGATGCCATGGACGAAAACGATCACCCGCCGGGCGGCCGCGACCTTCGCGCGAATGGATTGCCGGTCTTTTTCGAAGTGGACTTTCCCCGTCGCGTCCCATGACGCATACGCAAGAACAGGGTATCGGTAAGTCGTATCGAGGACCTCCGACGAGAACTTCTGAAACAGAATTCGAATCGATCCGGTGAGCGACCGCGTTCCCTGCTGAACGGGGTGAGGGAGCCGCTGCAGCGTGACCGCGGCGCGGCCGCCGAGCGAGGCTCCGTAGCCCAGAACCAGATAGTCTTCGCCGTCGAAGCCGATCGGCAGCACCACCTCGCCGTCTTTCAACTGCTGCGGCAGACGCACCACCAAAGGATTCTCCGGCGTCACGGATTCATGCGAAGAGACATCGCTCAACTCGAGCACTGACAGCCCGGGAGACGCGCCGCGAGCCGACGTGAAACAAATCGTCTCACTCTCTTCCGGGAAAGAGCGGAGCAGCGGCGGAAGCGGCGGCGCACCCAAATCAGACCGCGTCGCCTCCGCGACGCTCAGCCTTGCCTTCGCCCCCAGCGTCGGATGCGGCTCGATGGTGACGCCCTCGCCCACCTCGACCGGCGCCTGCGCGGAAAGATCGACCTGTTCCTTCGGCTCGACGGTTGAGATCACGACCGTGTAGGTTCGGAAATCGCTCACCGAATCGCTGTCGCTGGCGGCGGAGATCGTGCGCAGCCGTCGCCGGGCCAGCAGCCGGTCGAGCGAGTTGCTTACGATTCCGCGCGAGGCCTGGACAGGCGCTGCTCGCAGCGCATTCAGCGCCGCATGCCGAACCTCGAAATCCGTGTTGCTGACGATCACCTTGAGGATGTCGCGCGACTCCGTACGGCCCTCTCTGCGAAGCGCCGCCGGGACCTCGCTCTTCAGCGACCGTCCATTCAGCGCCCACCCGGGCCCATCGCCCGGCCTGATCCTGAGCACGCCCGCGGGAATCAGATTTGTGGCGCACGAATACAGTTCGTCCATGGCCAGCACGGCGAAATAAAGATCGCGCTGGCCGCGGTTTTCCATCCGGAGACGGAATTCGCGCGGAACCAGGCCGCGCGGACTTCGTCCCGACGTGAAGCGAATCTCTCTTCCCGGAAGCTCCTGGTCGCCCCGCCGCCCTTCGAGGATGGCAATCGCAAATTCGCTCTCCTCGATTGCGCTCGCGGGGTTTTCGAGTTCGGCGAGATTCATCCATTGCGCGATGTGATCGAGGTGGCCGACTGCCTCCTTGGCAGTCGCTGCCGGCGCCGTGAGAAGGCGAAGATCATGCCCGTTGCGAATGCGGAAGTCGCCAGCCGCGCATTCCAGCAGGAAGTCTCCCCCACTCGCCGCCTCGCGGGTTTCGACGCTCTGCGCCAAAGCTGCTCGCGCCTCGCTCTTCGCGGCATCCTCGCCGGACAGACGAACCTCGCGCCGGGGCACAGGAACGCCGATCACGACCGCTTTGTATTGTCGGCCTGACTGAAGCATTCCCCGCACAACGCGCAACCGTGACGACGCGGCCTGAACCTCTATCGCCTCGGCGCGCGCCGCCGCGTTACCGACGTCATTCAACTGAGTTGCCGTGGCCGTGCTCTCGAACAACGCGAAGGAAACGCGCTCCGAGCCGCGCGGATGCGCGATCCCCTGAATGTCACCGGCATCGATCCACCATTCGCCGTCCTTCTCTGCCGCAAGAAAGGCGCGTCTGCGCGGAGCGATGGCTCCGCCGAGAAACATACGATCCAGATCGGCGTCTTCCGTGGCTTCGATCTGCGGCATCTGATTCGAGTAAACGGCCGCAACTCGTGCGCGCGCGATCGCAGCGAGGTCTCGATGCGTGACCGTCGCGGGCGCATCGGCAAGCGCGGTCATCAGAAAATACGAAAACGCGCCCCGTTTGCGGTCTCCCGCCGCATATTCCGCGGCTTCCTGATCGTCACGGCAGGCGGCGAACAGGATGTGCCGGCCCTCAGCGCTCAGATCCCATCCGCTCTCGCCGACATCGCGCGACGCGGCGGCGCGGGCCTCGGGCAGCAAGCTCTCCAGCGGACGGACTCGCGCGTCTCGCGGAAATCTCCGGACCTTCGGCGCGTCTTCACCGGCGGGGCGGCGCGTGCCCGAGCCCGAATGGCAACAGTCCAGAATCACGACAGTGTGAGGGCCCTTCGACGAGACTTCGCGAATCAGCGCGGCGAGTTCTTTATCCGCCAGGTCCCAATGACCCGCCTCGCGGCTATCCCAAAGGACAAGCGTTTCATCCAACCCATCCGGTTCGGAAGCCAGGAACTCAGGCGGCGTTCGCTCCTGGGACCCATGACCCGCGTAAAAGAACAGCGCCGTATCGCCTCTGCCCGCGTTACCGAGATGGTCGCGAAACGCGCTGATAACGGATTCCCGCGTCGCTTCGTTATCAAGAAGGGTCTTCAGGCGCAGCGACGGCGCGGGAATGCGCGCGCGAAGCAAAGCCTCAAAATGCGAGACGTCGTTCCTGCATCCCGAAAGCCGATGCTCCGGCCTGGGATAGTTATCGATGCCGACGAGCAGAGCATGGACCGTTCCGGGCATAAGCTTGTCTACGTTACGCAGCCGCCATCCACGCGGATGATAATTTGTAGCATTGATTATAGGCGCCTATGATCTTTCGCACGGCCGGGGCTGAGCAGCTCGACGATTTCCGTATCACGCTTGCAGGCACGGCCGACGCGGTTCACCTCGAAGTCAGCGGGACCACCGAACCCTTTCACATCCCCTTCAGCCGAGGCGACATCGAGCGCGCGCTCGACGACGATACGCCGAACCGCCTCTCCACCGACCCGCTCATGTCGGTGGGTTCGACGTTGTTCAACCTGCTCTCCGGAAAAGTCGCGCGCCAACTGTGGGAAAAAACCTCGGAAGCGGAATCGCAAAACCGCGGTCTGCGCATACGGATATTTTCCAGCCTCGAACGGATTCAGCACCTGCCGTGGGAGCTGATGTTCGACCCCTCGCGCGGCGACTTTATGTCGCTTTCCGGACGCATGGCGCTTGTGCGCTCTCGCGCCGAAGGCTACTCCGAAGATTCCCTATCCGCTCTGACCAAACTGCGAATTCTGGCCGTCGAAGCCGATGTGAGCGGGCTCATGCGCTGCGACGAAGACCTCCGCGTTCTGGACCGGTTGGTCGCCGACAATCCGGGGCGTATCGAAGTCGTCAAACTCGAACGCGCGACGCCGATCGCGCTTCGGGAAAAGCTCCGGCAGGGCCCTTACGACGTGTTTCATTTCGCCGGAATGGGTGAAGTACTGCCCAAGCCTACAAAACGCGGAGGACTCAGGCAGGCTCTGCGCCTGTTGGGGAGCAACTACGTCGATCCGCTGTTCGACGCGCATGAACTCGGGACGCTGCTCCAGAGCGCGGGCGTCCGGCTGGCGGTGCTCAATGCCTGCCACACCGATTGGGTCGCGCGAAGCCTCGCGAGATACGTACCAGCGGCCATCGGGCTAAGGGAGAGTCTCAAGGTGGAGGTCTGCATCGCATTCTGCCAGTCTTTGTACAGCGGTTTGTCGTCGGCGCTTCCCATAGATCTCGCGGTCACGGCGGCGCGGCAGGGGGCGGACCGCGAAGTTCCCGGTACAGGCCAGTGGTGCAAGCTCATTCTGTACCTCCAAAGGCCCGATGGCGCATTTCTGCTCGACGCGGAGGCGCCTCAACTGACAATGCCCGTCGCCGCCGCGCGCCCGCCGGAGCAGGACCGGTCGAAGGCGACGCTCGCGGGGCTGCTGGAAGTCTACGAGCGAAACCTGTCCGCGATTGAGCGCAATTCCGCCACAACGACGGTGTCAAAGCCCGAGACGGAAGGCCTCAAGCGCAAGATCGAAGATCTCAAGCGCCAGTTGAGTCAGCCTGTCTGAGGAGCTATGGCGACTGCTGACCGGTTCGGAAGATTCGCTGCATTGGCTGTAAAGCTGGCGGATCGCCGCCGGCAATTCGAAGCGTTTCGCCAATTGATCGAACCGCTGCTCTCCGTCAGCCTGGATCCTCTGGAGACGGTGGAAGGCGAGAACATTGTCTACGCCAACCTGAAGGCCGGACTCGAAAACGCCTTCACTCTTCTCAAGGAACTTCCTGAAACAAGCGATCCCGACGCGTTGCTGGATCAGATAGAAGCGCTGCTGAACGACGTTCCCTGGGACATCTCGGAACTTCTTCGGCCCGATCTCGAGGAGAAATCGCGAAAAATCGAAGCGCTCGTGAAAGAGACCGGGCTCGACCTCAAAGGCTGGGAAGGCCGGCTCAACGATCTCTCGAAGAAGATTGACGGCGCGCGTCTTGACGGGGCGCCTTTTCCCGACCTCGAAGTGGCGTTGACCGCCGCACGCTCCACCGCCGCGCATGTGCGGTCCGCCCTGAACGATCGCATTTACGGCAATCTGATCGCGCAGCGGAACACGGCGGAGAGCCAGATTTCCCTGCTTGAAACGAACATCGCGAGCAGAGACTCGCAGATCAAGCGAGTAAAAACGCTGGTTAAGCAGGCGGACCTGCTCATCATGCAGGTCAGCGGGGGAGACGACCGGTACGAATACCGCGTCCTGCTGCGCTCGGCCGATCGCTACCAGACGCGGGGAATCAACATCATTCAGGATGTTCGCCCGGTGAGCCGGGCGGACCGCGACTGGATGCTGTCTCAGCTGAAAGAGCTGACCGACAGTGTGAATCAGGGGTTGCGCGCCGCGCACACAAGGAAGTCGAACATACCGCGTACCATCACCGCCGCCGAACCCGCAGAAAACGACCCTCCCGCGGGCGAGTCGATGCGCAGGCTGGCGCGCCTGGGCGAATTCATGTTCAAGCTCGTCATTCCGGAGCAGATTCAGCAGTATCTGCAGCAGGAAGGCTGGTCCTTCAGCATCACGACCAACGATCTTGACCTGCCGTGGGAATTGGTCTGCTTCAGAGGGGCGGATGTGGGCGAGAGCACGACCAGCCTGCCGCACCTCTGCGTCGAGCGATCGATTTCGCGGATGCCCTTGGGCGGCGTTTTCCCGCCGGCGCCACAGCGCCGCGCCTCATCGACAACGACTCGCCGCCGTATGCTGCTGATCCACTCCGATCCGGATGGCAACCTTCCGAAAGCCGCGGAAGAGGTAGATGCAATCCAGTCAGCGCTCGGATCGCAACTGGACATTGTAAGGCTCGGACCTACCGAAGCGACGAACGGCCGTCTCAACGACATTCTGATGTCGCAGTCGTTCGACTTTGTTCACTACGCGGGCCACGCCCATTTCGATGTCGTACGGCCTAACGATAGCGGGCTCAAGCTCAAGGACAGCATTCTGACCGCCCAGAAAATCCGCGCGCTCAATAAGGGCGGATCGCTGGTTTTCCTGAATGCGTGCGACTCCGGAACCGTGGCGCGGGAAACCGATGTGCAGCAGGTTTCTTATCTGCTGGCGAAGCCGGAACCCGTGGTGGGGCTCGCCTCGGCTTTCGTGTACAGCGGCGCCCAGGGATGCGTCGGCTCCCTGTGGCCGGTCTACGATAAACCCGCCGCCGAGTTGGCTGTACGTTTCTATAACAACGTGCTCACGGGCGAACCCACGGGGGAAGCCCTCCGTCTGGCCCGCGCCACAATACGGCAAAGCTACCCTGATGAGATTACGTGGGCCGCCTATGTGCTTTACGGCGACCCCACGTTCCGCATTGCCTGATTCCTACTTTTTCGGATAACCCTGCCAGACGTATTCGAGAGCTTCCGCCAGCGTCTGCTGCTTGACGGTGCGGTCGGTATGGCCGGCGTTCTTCGCAAAGACGAACTGATAGTGATAACCTTTATCGGCTAGTACCTTGGCCATCTTTTCGTTGGCAAGAACCCAGTCGTGATAATCGTCGCGGGTGCTTAGGTTGTCGCGGTCTCCTACTTCCATCCAGATGCGAATCGGCTTCTTCGCGCTGTTCGGGATCAGATGCTCGTGGAACTCCCAGGCCCCGTGAAGCGTTTCGGGATTCTCGGGCCACTGCTGATTGACGTACGTGCCCGAATAAGTGAGAACGCGGTGGTAGAGCTCGGGATGATACCAGGCCATCTCCATTGCGGCGGAGCCGCCCGAGCTTCCGCCCATCGTGGCGCGGCCGTCGGGATCTTTCGTCAGCTTGACGTTGTACTGCTTCTCGACCCGCGGCAGAATCTCCTTTTCGACGAATTCGGCATAGAGTCCGGACATCGTGTCGTATTCAAGGCCGCGCTCGCTGCCCTGCGCGTCGCCGCTGCCGTTGCCGATCGAAATCGCGATCATGACCGGGATGCGTTTTTGTGCGATCAGGTTATCCAGCACCGGAAACAGCAGGCGGTCGGGTCCATCGGCGCCGACGATGAACGGCGCAACCGTTCCGGCAACGTACTGCTTCGGGACATAGACCGCCACCTTGCGCGTGTAGGGCGCGGGGTGGCTCGAAACCAGCATCCTTCCCGGATGGTCGGGGTCGGGCCGCATCCCGCCGGTCGTCTCGCGCGCGATACCGGAGTAGATCTTGCTTTCGGACGATTCGATCGTGAACTCATAAACATCGCCCTGCGGCACGCCGCTCTGAACGGCCTGCTCGGGCGCGGGATTATGCGTGGGCCCGAGGATGAAATTACCGTCGGCGGTCGGTGACGGAACTGCGCCGTCGGGCAGTTCCTTCGCATCGACGTAGCCGGGAGTATGAGGATCGCGCGTGGGAGCGGGCGGTCGCGGCCCGCGAGCGGCCCCGGGCACCGCAGCCGTGGCGGCTGGCGGCGGCTGGGGCGGATTCTGAGCGGCCGCCGGATACGCCGCGGCGCACAATCCGATCGATAAAGCGAGAGTGGAAAGACGATACTTCGGGTTCATTTTCGTTCGGATATTATCACGGACGCGTGTTTACGGCCCCGCGCGCACAACGAGAAAGCTACCCGCCTTTCTAGCCGGTATGATCCTCCAGCCCGGCGAAAGCTTGAGCGCCCAGCCGTTGCCCTGAATCGCCGCGCCGGGCGCATCGGACGGATGAAAACTCGACGGAACGGGGACGCGGACGGATCGGTTGTCCGGCGTCACCAGAGCGCCGCCCGAATCGACCTGAATCTTGCCCCACGGCGCGGTGAACGTGCCCGTCGGATAGTACGTCCCATGCGGCGGGAACGGCGTCAGAGCCATCGGGTTGAAGTTTCGGTTCATCTCCGGAGAGCTCGGGAAGTCGAGCACGGAACCTTGCAGGAACTTCACGTTCAGTTCGCTCGCCAGATCGGCGCGGCGTTGTTCTCGTTCCTGTTCGGCGCGGACGACAGCCGGATATCCGTAAAGCGCGGCGCGTTCTTCGGCGGTGCGCTTCAGATCCGCCTGGGTCGGGACTTTGAGGGCCCAGATCAGCATCGAGTTCATCGCGGTAGTGGCGACGCGCGATCTCCATCCCTGGGTGAAGCGGTCGAGCAATAGACCGAGCCCGGGGCCCGTGGCATATGCGAAGGACCTCGCCATCGCGTCGGAGTCCTCGAACGACTCCATTATTCGCGCCTCGCGGTTCACGCTCTCGCCAGTCGTCCTGAGCGCCACGACCGCGCCGGTGTATTCCGCAAGGCCCTCCTGCCGCTCCATCGCGGCCTCGCGTTCGGCCGAGCCCGGAAACAGATTATGCCGATACATCCGGAACAGCATCGCGTCCGCCGCCGCTCTCCGCGCGATCGCATCCTGCATTCTCAGAGCCTGCCCCATCGCCCGAAGTTCCATACGAAGCCAGATTCGCCCGTCTTCGGTATCGAGTTGTTCGTTCGGCGTATCGGACCCGATGAGTCCCAGTTCCGGCTGAATACGATGGAAGGCCTCGTGCGCCAGCAGCGCAAGTCTGCGAAAGGGATCGAGGGGCAGCGGCAGCATTACCGTTGACCAGTGCTGGCCGTCCCACTGGATCGCAGTATTGGAGGGCGTGAACGGCTCGGGAAAGGGCCCGGTAAACAGCGCGCCTTCGCGCCGGAAGCGGTTCTGAGAATCGCCGTGATTCGAAATGACAGTCCGCGTGGCGGGATCGACCAGCATCATGGGGCCGCAGAGACTGTGCCCCCAGATCGCCTGCCCTTCGCTTTCGCAGATTTTGGTGAACTCTTCCAGCGCGGCGATGGCGTTCCGATCCTGGCCTCGAAGCATCCAGGAGCAGGCAAGAGCTAACAGGACGATGCGGCTCCGCATCCGAGCCTTCAATGTACCGGATCTCCGGTTTCCTGAGATAACACAGAGCGCGCAGCGCGGGCGCGAGCGCTGCGGCAGACCATCACTGCGGAGATCAGCCTGGTCACAGCCAACACTCTAACGCCGCACGTTCGCGCGGTCTGTACGTTCGATTACGGCAGCAGTTCCGCTTCGAGAGTCGCGCCGCCCATGGAAGACAGTACGCGCCGCACCTTCACTGGCTGGCGCGTGTTCTTGGCGACCCAAAGCGTCCATTGGTCAGAGCCGCCGTCTGCGGGAGTAATCTCAACACGGATCGCATCGAACGTGCCCGCCGGTACGGTGACGGATTCCGCGCCGGAATACTTCAACTGAAACACCGAGGCCTTCTGCTTCATCACGTCGAAATTACGGAAGGTCGCCGTGTAGCCTTCGGCCAGCGGCAGGGCCGCGATCGATTCCGCGCCGCCCGCCGAATCCGCGAAGATATCGCCGCCGAGTTCCGCCTTGATTGCCTGCTCCTGGCCGTTCATGCTCATGTTGCCGGTCGCCGTGCCGCGGTCGAATTCCAGATCAATGGCCACGGGGCCCTGTCTCGTGGAGCGCTTCTTCACCACGAGCGTGCCTTTTTCGATCAGTGAGGTATCGGAGGAAGCGCCCATCGGCGTATCCATCGATTGAGTCACCGACCACATCCCATTCTCTTCTTTGATCGTGGACGATAGCTTCATCGCTATCTCCTGACCGCCCGTCAAAATCTTCACCTGATAGTGCGACACGCCGGGTTTGAGATCCGTGGACGGTTTCGGCGTTCCCGCCGCCGAGGCATCGACACGCTTCGTGAGCTTCACGGTCTTCGGATCGACCATGAGTTCGGCAAGGCGCTTCGTTACCTCAGGAGTTCCGCCCTCCTGGTAGCGGCCATCGAGGTACTTAGCGAGAAACTTCTCCGAAGCCATGAACATGGCCATGTTGTTGACGGGCCGCTGAAAGCCGTGGCCTTCGTCCGGAGCGAGCATGTATTCCACCGGAAAGCCGCGGTCGCGAAGCGCGATCACGATCTGCTCGGCCTCGCCGCGGTTCACGCGCGGATCATTCGCGCCCTGAACGACAAGCAGCGGAGTCTTGATCTTATCCTCCGCCGTGAGCGGGGAGCGTTCCTTCATCCACGCCTTGCCCTCCGCCGTGCCGGGATCCGCCATACGGGCGTACATCATTTTGCGACCCGCTTCCCAATACGGCGGAATCGCCTCCAGCAGCGTGAGAAGGTTCGAAGGTCCGACGATATCGACGGCGGCTCGATAAACATCCGGCGTGAACGCGACGCCCGCAAGAGTGGCATACCCGCCATAAGACCCGCCGAGAATTCCAACGCGCTTCGGGTCCGCCGTGCCGTTCGCCGTGAGGTATTTGATGCCCCACGTGATATCGTCCTGCATCTTGCGACCCCACTCGCCATTGCCTGCGTTCAGGAATTTCTTGCCGAATCCGGTGGACCCGCGGAAATTGGGCATCAGTACCGCATACCCGCGATTCGCAAAGAACTGGGCCATCGAGTTGTAGCCCCACGTATCGCGCGCCCACGGACCGCCGTGCGGCACAACCAGCAGCGGCAGCCCCTTCGGCGCCAGGCCTTTCGGAATCGTCAGATATGCGGGAATCTCCAGACCGTCCGAAGACTTATAGTGGATCGGCTCCATCGGAGACAAAGCCTCGCGCGGAAGCTTCTCGCGTACCTTGTATTGGAACGACAGCGAGCGCGCTGCGCGATCGAAGATATACGTTTCGCCGGGCTCAACGTCGCTCGCCGCGCTGATCAGCCAGATTTTCTCGTCGCGTGTCCGGGAAACAACTCCGACTTCTCTATGCGGCAGTTTTCCTTCCAGCCACTTCAGATCGGCCTCAGCCGCCTTATCCACGAACTGCCGCCGCAGCTTGTCGTCCAGATACGTCGTCCAGACCAGTTCGTCAGTCGCCTCGGAAAAGACTGCATTCTCCAGATCCACCCGTTTCAGCGGGTCCGACTGCACCGGCTCCGCCTTGCCGGTTTCCACATCGAGCATCGCCAGGCCAACCAGATCGGCGGAGCCTTTATTGGTCTGAATATAGACGTGTTTGCCGTCCTTATGGAATCGCAGGGTGTCGCACGTCTCGAATACGTTGCAGGAATAGATTTTCGTAAAGCCGGAGGGATCGACGCGGAGGACTTCCTGCTCGCCGCTGTCGTCTACGCGCGCGGCCAGTCGAGGCTGTCCCTGCAGATCGAACTGCCAGCCCGCGATTCGCTCCGTGTTCTTGCGCAGCAGCGTCTTCTCACCGGTCGAAATCCGAACCTTGTAAAGGTCGTGCCAGGCTTTATCCCGATCGTTAATCCCAATGAACACGACATCCGGATCGGTCTTGGGAGCATCGATGATCGCGACGCGCACGCCCTTAAGGCCAGTGAGATCGCGCGAAGGCGGCGCTTCGGAGCCCGCGGCCGGCGACGCAGCCGGATCGACGGCGAACATATTGAAATTCTCGTCCCCGTCGTTGTCTTTCACATAGCAGACGAATTTGCCGTCCTGGCTCCAGAGGTAGCTCGCGATCGGACGCTTCGTTTCGGTGGTCAGGAGGCGCGCCGACGCGAACGGCTCCGATACCTTTTTCACCCAGACATTCCGCGTGCCCTGCCAAGGCTTGAGGAAAGCCAGATACTTGCCGTCCGGAGAAAGTTGCGCCGCGGCGATTTCGGGATTCCCGAAAAGCAGCTCGCGGTCGATAAGCGGGGGCAGCCCCTGAGCGGCCGGTTTCATCTGTGCGAAAGCGGTCCCAAGCGCCGCGAAAACAAAAGCGATTCGCGCTGGGTGTTTCATAATTCTAGCGATCTTCAGGATAAACGAAAACGAACGGGCATCCGTTCCGTCGATTGTTCCCTATTCGCTCGGGAAGGTAAAAATCCACTTTGCGACGCTCGCCTGAATATGAAGCTCACTTGTGTTCTCGAATTTGATTACCCTGTTGGCGGTGATTGGTCGATTCATGGAAAGATCGACGACAAGCGTCCGCGGCTCACCGGATTTCGACGGAGTGAGCGTGAAGACGACTTCCGGACCGGAGGCGACGCGCTTTTCGCCGTCAGCCTCGATGTGATATGAGTATGCCCGAAAGTCGCGAAGCAACAGATCGCGCTCGGCCTCGTTCACCGTTAGAGTGAGACCGGTTATATCGTGCAGATACCGCTCTGGGCGGTACCTGTCCTCGAATCGCTTTTCTCTCGTCTGACCGTCCGGGTAATAGCCCTTGACCACCGTATAGCTCAGAACGCCTGGCGACGG
The DNA here is from genome assembly GCA_035262625.1 of Bryobacteraceae bacterium. Classification (GTDB taxonomy): domain Bacteria; phylum Acidobacteriota; class Terriglobia; order Bryobacterales; family Bryobacteraceae; genus BOG-234. The sequence continues at coordinate 74,827 of DATFSM010000019.1, read as the reverse complement.
CGTTATAACGCCCACCGGCGAAACGGAATCGTATGCCGGCTGGTTCTTAGCATCACGCGTCGTGACAATTTGTCGGGCAGACCCCCTTTCCTCTGCAACACGATCCTTGAATAGGGGTAACTGCCTACGATCATCTATCCACATGTTGAACAGTAACTGCCCGGGCGACACCATTACGGCGCCGGAAGATCCCATCTGTGGGCCAGCTTTGAAAATCTCAAAGTAAGTGTGCTGCCCATAAAGGAAGATTCCGGTATAGCTCCAGGCGCCTCCGTTCCGCTGAACGGTCTGCTCGTGGCTTCCGCTGAATTCATTCCGCAGAAAATCGGATTGAAGGAGTGCGGTATACGCCGCGGGAGGCACATAGATCGTCACGTGATTGAAGTAGACTGGCGGCGCCGTTTGCGCAAGAAGCGCCGCCAAAACTCCAAGTGTCGCGACTAAGAGAGAAAGAGACAACTTCATAGAGTCGTTGAATCCTCCTTCGCAACGATAGCAGAACTTGGAAGCGCCGGTTCGCTCTTAACGAACTCTTGAGAAAACCTTGCCCGCCGTGCCAGCCATGCATCGAGTCGGCCTGTCACTTTAGGGGCGAAATCGTGAACAGGAACGTCATACGACCAACCTGCATCGGCCCATAATCCTTGGGATGACCTTCTCTTCGGACCGCCATTGGCTGCTCTATCGCCCGTCCGACAGGCTGCCTGGTAGTGACTTGATGCTGGTCCAAAATTTCTTTTAAAGGCACTGAGCAGGAATTCGACGAGACACGCCTTTTCGGCTGCTTTTCTGAGAACGAGAATTCGATCTTGAGCGGTGCCATTTTGTTGAGCTTTCACTAGAAGGTAGCGGGGGTTCTTGTAGCCGCGGGCCGCGTCGTAAGAATGCTTGCGGCTCGGGTTCACCGCCTCTACCACTCCCAAAGGAACCTTGGTTCGGCAGTAGTTCAGGATGCCGTCCAGGTGGTACGGCGGCATGCCGCCACCTTTCCCGAGTTCATCATTCATGGGTCCTTTATCATCTCTATGTCCGGCTCACACTGTTTCGTGGGCGTCCTCCTACGGATCCGGATGCGCGGAATTTATTGGTAAAAGAGGAACATGATGGCTGAAAAGACGTTGAACGGCGAGGGCGGGTTGACGAAGATGCGCGGCCTAATCTTCGGTTATTCAATCACGCGGTCGATCGCGGTAGCCGCCGAACTCGGCATTGCCGACCAACTCGCAGAAGGTTCGCAGACGCCTGGGGAACTCGCGCGGCGATGTGGCGTAATGGAGCGTCCGCTTTACCGCATGCTGCGAGCGTTGGCCGGCGAGGGAGTTTTTGCCGAGAGCGATGATGGCCGTTTTGCGCTCACCCCTATGGCCGAGTTGCTTCGTTCGGATCATCCCAGATCCCTCCGCGATTGGGCTATCTTCATGGCCGATCTTCCGCATCGAGCTTCAATGGAAATGCTGCACAGCCTCAAAACGGGTGGATCGGCATTCCGCAAGGCGTTTGGCCTACCGCTGTTTGACTATTTGTCGGCCAACCCGGGATACGGGAACATGCTGTTCCGTGCGATGTCCAGTATCAGCGCGGCCCGCACCGCTGGCCTTCTTGCAGCATATGACTTTTCACAGGTCACGAGGTTGGTGGACGTGGGAGGCGCCCACGGATCGATGTGTGCTGCCATTACGAAGCGGTACACGAGCATACGCTGCACGTGCTTCGATCTACCCAGTGCGGAGCAAGGCGCGCTCAAGACCTTTCGCGACAGCGGCGTTGCGAATAAATGCGATTTCGTCGGAGGCGACTTCTTCGAGGATGTTCCAGCCGATGGCGATGCATACCTCCTTTCGACCGTCTTGCACGATTGGGGTGATGGACAATGCCTGCAGATCCTTTCTAACTGTCGGCGCCGCATTCAACGTCAGGGCAAACTTTTAGTGGTCGATATCGTTCTACCTGCGGAAAAAAATGTGCCGGACACCTACCGTAATTTCTTGGACCTGAACGTGCTTACAATGGGCGAGGGGGGCATGGAGCGGACCGAATCTGAGTTTCGAACCTTGCTGGCCGCAGCAGGGTTCAGCCTCTGTCGCGTGATACCCACGAACGCCCCACAGTGGGTAATCGAAGCACTCCCAAGTGAGTGAGGCTGTTTTTGTCTAACAGAACAAGCGGGTTCAGGGTGAAATCACGCCTGCTTGGTCCTCATCGAATTCCCACGCAGAGCCCTTTTAAATAGCCTTCGTCGTCCGGTACACTAACAAGCTATTGAGAGCCACTATGATTCGCCGCACCTCGTTTATCATTCTTCTTGCCGGTGCGAGCGTTCCAATCCTCGCCCAGTCTCCCCAACTGCCGGAGGACAAATACCGCTGGCTCGAAGACGTCAACGGGGAAAAGCCGCTCGCGTGGGTAAGGGCCGAAAACGAACGCACGGCGAGAGTGCTCGAAAGCGATCCTCACTTCCCGCAACTGGAAGCCGCCGCTCTGAAAGTCCTCGAATCGCAGGACCGGCTCGCAACCCCTGCATTCGTCGGCGATATCGTCTACAACACTTGGCGCGACGCGGAACACATACGCGGCATTCTTCGCCGTGCCACACTCTCCGATTACCTCAGCGCGAAGCCGAACTGGCAGACGGTCCTCGACTACGACGCGCTTGCCAGACAGGACAACGAGAAGTGGGTCGAGAAGGGAATTGACTGCCTCTATCCCGGCGACGATCTCTGCCTGGTTCAGCTCTCGTCGGGCGGCGAGGATGCTGTAACGATGCGGGAGTTCAGCCTTAAATCGGGAAAATTTGTGGAAGACGGCTTCGTACTTCCGCGATCAAAACAAAGCGTAGCATGGGTGGACAAGGATACCCTGCTGGTGGCTCGCGATTGGGGCGCCGGGACCATCTCGAAATCAGGGTATCCGATCGTGGTCAAACAATGGAAGCGGGGACAGCCGCTCGATCAGGCTCGCGAGGTTTATCGCGTTCCTGATAGCTCGATTAGTCTTCGCCCCGCGGTCCTGCACGATGCCCAAGGCCACACGTTCGGGTTTCTGGCACATGGTATCGACTTCTTTCATGACGAATATCTTCTTGTAACGACGGCTGGAGTCCGTCGCATCGCCCTTCCGCAGAAATCGCGCTCTAAAGGATTCGTCAATGGGCAATTGATCTTTAGCATCGAAGAAGATTGGAAACCGGAAGGTTCGGGTCATACCATGCCTGCAGGCTCGGTCGTCGCGATCGATTCCGCGTCTTTGGCCAAAGACCCACTGCATCTCACGCCGGCCAGCGTCTTTGCTCCCACCGCTAGTGAATTTGCTCAGTCAGTTGAGGTCACTCGTGATTACGTTCTGATTACAACACTCGAGAACGTTCAGGGACGGGCGTATGCGTATATCTCGGAGAAAGGAGAATGGCAGCGGCGCAAACTCGATATTCCGGATAACAGCGCAGTTTCGATCGTTACCGCGAGCGCAACCGATAACCATTTCTTTCTTCTTTTGACTGGATTTCTTACTCCGTCATCGCTGTGGATCGGCGACGCCGCTGAGCGCACCTTCACACGGGCAAAGACGCTGCCCCCGCAATTCGATGCTTCACGCGATGTGGTCGAACAACTCAGCGCGACATCCAAAGACGGAACCAGGATTCCTTACTTCGTTGTTCGGCCGAAAGACCTGAAATACGATGGCTCTAATCCTACGGTGATCACCGCTTACGGCGGGTTTCAGCTATCCAGGACGCCATCGTATAACGCCATCCTGGGAAAATTGTGGCTCGAACGAGGCGGCGTATTCGTGCTGGCCAATATTCGTGGAGGCGGCGAGTTCGGACCCGCATGGCACGAAGCGGGTCTCAAGACGCATCGCCAGCGAATTTACGACGATTTTTATGCAGTCGCGCAGAACCTGATTGATCGTAAGATCACCTCGCCACGTCGCCTGGGTATTGAAGGCGGGTCGAACGGTGGTTTGCTCATGGGTGTTGAAATGACGCAGCACCCCGAAATGTGGAACGCCATCGCTATCGATATTCCGCTGCTCGACATGCTGGGCTATGAACACATCGCGGCAGGAGCCTCATGGGTGGGAGAATACGGGTCCGTTTCTGTGCCGAACGAGCGCGATTTTCTAGCCACCATTTCACCCTACAACCGGCTGCGGCCTGATGTGAATTATCCCGAGCCCCTGATTTTCACCACGACAAAGGATGACCGCGTGGGTCCGGTTCACGCAAGAAAATTCGCCGCAAAGATGGAAGAGTACGGGAAGCCGTTTTTCTATCGGGAAATCATTGAAGGCGGGCACTCCCGCGGCGCGGATTTGAAAGAACAGGCCGCGACCGCGGCTGCGGATTACACTTACTTCACACGCAAATTGATGGAATAATCCCCTGCGATAGCGGAACGGAGAATCCCGCCCCCGGCTTCAGATCTGCGCGAGGCGCGTATCAGCGTCGCCGAAGCGTTCCAGTTTTACGCCCATGCGGTCCATGATTGACAAATACAGGCTGCACATCTTCCGGTTCTCGACGCCGGCGTCCAGGTAGTTCAGCGAACGTCCCGTCTTGAGCGTGCCGCCCAGGCCCCCTGCAAGAACCAGCGGCAGCCGCGCGTTGTCATGCTTACGGCCCGCCCACATGTTCGAAAGGAACATCAGGCAGGAGTTGTCCAGCACCGTTCCGTCGCCTTCCGGCATTGCGTCGAGCTTCGACGCCAGATAAGCGTACTGGCTCAGATGGAACCGCGCGATGCGCTCGTACCCGTCGGAGAGATTGTCGTGCGACGCGGCATGATGCCCTTCCTTCACCTGAAGGAACGGATAATAGAGAGCCGAAAGGTCGCGCGCCAGGATCAACGAAGCGACGCGCGTCTTGTCCGTCTGGAAAGCGATGGCGATGATGTCGCACATCAATTTCGTGTGTTCGCGGAAGTCTTCGGGCAGGCCGTTGGCGGGCCGTTCCATCGTGAGGGCAGGCTTATTTTTCAGCTTCGCGAGGTCGTCGGCCTTGTCCTTGTTCTTTCGCATCCCGTCCATGCGCTTCTCCACATCGCGAACACTGGTCAGGTATTCGTCAAGCCGCGCCTTGTCGGAAGAACTTACCTTCTGGCTCAACGAGGCAGCCCGCTCCTGCACCCGGTCCAGGATGCTGATATTTCGCAGCGTGCCCCGGTTCTCAAACAGGGCATCCCACGCAAGCGACGGATAAACCTCGTTCGGCACAGGCGACTCGGGAGTCTGCCAGGAGATGTGAGAACTGTACGCCATCGAGAAGTTCGTCTCGTGATAGCCCGTCATCGGTTGCTCGCAGGCGAGAACCATGCTCTGCAGCGCGGTGTCCGTGCCTACCCGGTTCGCGATCATCTGATCGACCGAAATCCCGGAATGGATGATCGCGCCCTTCTCGATATGAGCGCCCGAGAGCAGGCTTCCCGTCTGACCCGGGTGAATGCCCTGCCCCTGCAGTTCTTTCACAAAGAGCCCGTCGATGACGTTGATCTTCTGCTTGAGAGGCTCAAGCGGCTCGAGCGTCTTGCCGAGCTTCATGGCCGCGCCATCGCCTTCAGAGGACCAGTGGTCTTCGTTGATCCCCGTGCCCATGAACAGAACCGCGAATCGCTTCGGGAACGTTGCGGGCGCGCCGCCCGTTGCGTCGGCGAACGACAGCGACTCCAGCCAGGGCAGCGACATCGCGACGCCGGCTCCTCTCAGAACGGTCCGTCGCGAGATGCGGTGGGAGATTCGGGAAGAGTTCATGTTATTCGCCTTTCCTGTTGCTGGTGTCGGAGTTGGAAGCCGTAGCGTTTCGCTCGCGCGGCTGCGGTCCGCGCATATCTAGGAACTGCGGACTCGTCACGATCGTCTCCACGAGCGAATCCATTCTATAGGAGTCCGCCGCGAGCCGGCTCTTCATTTTGTCGAGCAGCGGCTCGTCGGAAATCATCAGAGTCCGGCCAAGCGAGTAGGCCAGAAGTTTGCGGCAAATATTGTCGATGTACTGCGCTTGCCGGTGCTCACGGATATACGACTTCAGGCCTGCGAAACCGTCGCCCTGAGCGCCGCCCGGGAAATCCACCTTGGTATCCACCGGCCGGCCGCCCAGATCTCTGGTTCGGGCCTCACCCACCGGTCCGTATCCCTCGAACGCCAGCCCAAACGCATCGAACCGCGCATGGCACGAAGCGCATACCGGATTCGAACGATGCTTCGCCAGCAGGTCGCGCAGAGGCAGGTCAGCCTTCCCTTCATCGGAGGGGAGCTCCGGAACATTGGGAGGCGGAGGAGGTACGACTTCGCCAAGAACCTTGTGGACTACCCAATAGCCCCGCTTGACCGGGCTGGTCCGAAGCCCCGGTGAGTTCTGGGTCAGAAAAACGGCCATGGGAAGCAGTCCGCCCCGGCCGTAATTCGACGCGTCATCCACGCGCACCCAGGTATCCGGACCGCCTTTGACCTCGGGCATGCCGTAATGCTTCGCCAGCACCGGGTTGACGAACGTGTAATTTCCGTAGATCAGATCCAGGACCGAGCGATTATTCTGAATCGCATCCGTAATCAACCGGATCGGCTCTTCGTACATCGCTTCCCGCAGATCGTTAGTAAAGCTCGGGAACCGTTCGCGGTCCACCGCATTGTGCTGTTCGAAATGCCGGAAATCGAGCCAGTTGCCCGCAAATTCCACCGCGAGAGCGCGGGAGCGCGCATCATGCAGCATGCGCGTCGTCTGTCCTGCGATCACGGCCGGCTTCTGAAGTTCGCCGGCGCCCGCGACGCGGAGCAGTTCGGGGTCCGGCATGCTTGACCACAGGAAGTAGCTGAGACGGCTCGCGAGATCGTAACCGCTGATTGGCCGCGCCGTAGCAACAGAGCTCTTCACGATCGGAGCGCGCGACGAGTTGTAGAGGTCGATGCGGTAGCAGAAATCCGGCGACATCAGAATGCTGACGAGAGAATCGCGGATCGCATCTTCATGCGAGAGGCCCTCCTTGTCGCGCAACTGATGGTAGTAGGCGAGAATGTCGTCTTTTTCCGCTTTCGAGAGCGGCCTGCGGTATGCGCGCGCCGCAAACTTTTCGAGCGCCGCGAGATGCAGCGGTTGAGCGTCCGCGCGCTCCTTCTCCACCTCGCGGATCGCGGCGTTCACGCGGTCGAAGTGATCGCGAATCGCCTGCATCGCGGGCGGGTCGCTCGTCGGCGCATCGGCCTTCGCGAGATACGCCTTCTTCATATCCATGATGACCGCCTCGGACGATACCGCTTTGTCCGAGGGGCGTTCCGTGCCTGACTCGCGCCCTTCGCCGCGCACTTCACCGCTCTGGTTGAAGTAATACTGGACCCACGTGCGCGTCGTGTAATCTCCGATGAATTCAAACTCCTGCCAGAGACGGTCGAGCTGCTTCTTGCCTTTCTCGTCGAGGATAAGCTCTTGCAGCGGCGTGTCGTCGCGCATATAGCCCATCACGTTGTGGAAGCCGGCGCTCAGCAGACGGCCCTTGTCTTCGGAATCGTCCGGGAAGAAACGGCCGCGCTCGCTGATATAGAACGCATCCGGAAAGACGTTGGCGAACTTCGCGAAGGCGGCTTCATACCGGGGACGCTGTCCATCCGGCACGATCAGGTCCTCGTCTCCGATGCGAGCTTTGAGCGTGAGGGCCTTCCATCGAATCGCGGCCTCCTGCCCGAGCCCTGCCAGCCGGGGGATTGTCGGTTCCTGCAGTGGTGGGTCGCTCGCCATCCGAAGCGTACCGGGATCGAAATCGCGGCGGTGAGCGGCGAACTGATACAGCTTCCAGTTCATCAGCGGCTGCGACGTCGCCGCAAGCCCCCGGACCTTCGGCGCCGCGAACTGCATCGCTGTGTGATTGCGGATCTTCACAACGAAATCGCGCATCGCGACGCACTGCGTATGCAACGCCTGCGAGTCGGCGCCCGGAGCGGGCAGAGCGCGCCACATGGTCCGCAGTTTCAGGACTGGCCCAACTTCGTCGGTCTGGTCTTCGAGAATTCCCCAAACCACCGGCAGATACTTCGGGCTGATCTTCGCATCCGTCGCGACACTGGCGAGCGTCGCAGTCGGCTTGCCCAACGCCAGCCGATTCTTATATCGCCACGCGGCCTCGAAGTAATCCGCATAGTCCGTGGGCTGCCGCTTATAGAAATCGACAATGCGCTGAATCGCGTACTTTTCGCGGTCAGTCTCGACCAGCATCGGGAACGGAGCGAAATCAAATCCGTCCGGAGTGAGCACCATCCGGTCGCCCACCGCGCGGGCCGCCTGCAGGTACTTATTCAGGAGCGCCGGCGACATGGAAAGCGATTCGCCCGAATTATCGAAACCGGCCTGATTCGCCGGATCCACCGGAAACTCCCGCGCGGGCTGAATATCCACGCCCGTCAAGTCCCGAATCGTATAGTCGTATTCCGCGTTGCTCAGTCTGCGCGCCAGAATCGGACCGGGATCGCCCGCGTTCTTCTTCGCTTCGGTCGAGCGCACGTTGTGAATCCACTCAACCACCTGTTTGCGGGCTTCCGGTGACGGCTGCGGCATCTGCTTCGGAGGCATCTGGCCAGCCGCGAGTTTGTCATGAACGACATCCCATCGCAGATAGTCGCGGACAACGGAATCGAATGTCCCGTAAGCCTTCAGATCCAGGGAACCGGCAGGCGCTTTACCGCTGTGGCAGGCAACGCAATACTGATTCAGAAAAGGCTGGACCACTTGCGTGAACTGATGGTCGAGCGGAGGCGCGGAAAACACCGGAACTGCGGAAAAACAAAGGAAGGCGAGAGCGGTACAGATGCGCATCAGGGGGCAGCCCCATCATACAGGATTCATAATGACGAAAACGATTACTGTGAGCGTTCCCCTAGTATGCTTGCGACCTTTTCGGCGAGAACCGCGGAGGAATACGGCTTTTGTAGGAATCCGGCCAGCCCTTTGCCGGTGAAGCGCCGTATGGTTTCCACCTCGTTGTACCCGCTCGAAAGGATCACTTTGATATCCGGCCTGATCCGCCGCATCTGACTGAAGGCCTCTTCGCCGCTCATCAGTGGCATGGTCATGTCGAGCACGACGGCCTGAACTTTGTCTCCGAGAACTTCGAGAAGTTCGACGCCTTCTTTACCATTCTCCGCCAGCACGACCGAGTAGCCGTAGCGCTCGAGCATCGCTTTTGCCGTCTTGCGGATCACCTCCTCGTCGTCCACCACGAGGATCAGTTCGTCATTGGACAGGAGGTGGGAAGGAGGCGCAGTCGGGATCGGCCGGGCTCGATCGCCGCTTACCGGGAAAAGAACTTTGAATGTTGTCCCCTTGCCCGGACGGCTATAAACCTTGATGGCGCCCTTATGCCCCCGGATGATTCCAAGGGTTGCTGCCAAACCCAGGCCGCGGCCGGTGAACTTGGTCGTAAAAAAGGGATCAAAAATGCGGGCTATGGTCGCCTCATCCATCCCGCGTCCGGTATCGTGCACCTCAAGCGAAACGTATGTTCCGGGAGTCAGGTGCGTTCCGTCAACCGTCCCCGCAAGATAAGGCGTATCGATCTGGAGCACGCCGGTCGTAACGAGGACAGTTCCGTTCTCCTCTTCCGGAATGGCTTCCGCTCCGTTGATCACGAGATTCATCGCAATCTGCTGTAGTTGGCTCGCGTCAGCCTGAATCACCGGCATCCCGGGACGCAGATCCAGCCGGAGCTGAACGTTTTTCGGGATGGAAGCCTGAATCAGGTTAGAGATCTCGCGAACGAGACTGGACAAATCGACCGGCTCAACCACGAACCGGCCTTTGCCCGCATACGCGAGTAATTGGCGCGTCAGGTGTGACGCGCGCTCGCTCGCATTCATGGCGTCGCGTATCAGAGTGCGAGCCGGATTGTCCGTGGACAGGACTTCAAGGGCAAGCGAGGTGTTGCCCATAATACCCACCAGCAGATTGTTGAAATCGTGCGCCACGCCGCCCGCCAGCACGCCGAGGCTCTCAAGCTTCTGGGTGTGCCGCAACTGTTCATCGAGCTTTCTTCGTTCGGTCACGTTGCGCGAGATGTGAGAGGCGCCGACGATTGTTCCAGTCGCGTCGCGTATCGGCGAGATGGTGAGTGAAACATCGATCACCTCGCCGGATTTCCTGCGGCGCGTAGTCTCGAAGTGCGCCACGCGGTCTCCGCGCGCGATACGGGCCAGAATCTCCGCTTCTTCGTCGGGCCTGTCCGGCGGAAGCAAAATGGTCATCGAACGACCAATGACTTCCTCCGCGGAATATCCATACGTGCGTTCAGCGCCCGGATTCCACGTCAGGATGGTCCCATCAAGCGTCTTGCTGATGATCGCGTCTTCCGACGATTCAATGATCGCGGCGAACTGCTGAAGCTGCCGGTGCGCGCGTCGGCGTTCGGTGATTCCGCGCGCGATGTGAGAAACTCCGGCGATCCGGCCTTCGCGGTCGAGGATAGGTGAAATCGTGAGTGAGACCTCGATAGCGCTTCCGTCTTTCTTCCGGCGCACAGTATCGAGGTGTTCGACTGTTTCGCCCCGCGCAATGCGATCGAGGATTTCCGTTTCTTCGTCCGGGCGCCCCTCAGGCAGAAGCAGGCTCATCGGCTGGCCGATCATTTCGGCTTCGCTATAGCCATAAAGGCGTTGAGCGCCGGAGTTCCATGTCAGGATTCGGCCCTCGAGGGTCTTGCTGATCACCGCGTCGTCGGTGGACTCGATGATCGCCGCCATGCGCATCAGCTGCTGATCGATCCGCTTCCGTTCGCTGATGTCCCGCGCGATCTGAGATACCCCCTCAATCACTCCCTGACCGTTCCGAATCGGGGATATCGTGAGCGACACGTCGACGAGGCTACCGTCTTTCCGGCGGCGGACCGTCTCGAAGTGCTCCACTCGCTCGCCCCGGGCGATGCGCGCGAGAATATCGGTTTCCTCGTGGAGGCGATCGTCGGGAATCATCATGGTCGTGGGGCGGCCGATCGCTTCGTCGGCTTCGTACCCGTAAACGCGGGTCGCCGCAGCATTCCAACTCTGGATGATGCCTTGGGGAGTCTTGCTGATGACGGCGTCGTCCGACCCTTCGATGATGGCCGCGATGTGGGCGACAGCCTGCTCAGATCTCAAAACAGAAGTCTATCCAATCTGTCTGATAGCCTGACGACCGGCTTCCCTGCAATGTAATCGCCGTCACGAACGGCCGCGGGTCAGTCCTGCACAAGTTTCAGAATCATGCCCGTATCGGTCGCTATCCACACGTGGTTTTCATCTGGCCCTGCGATCACCACGCTGTGGGCTACGGCCCGATAATCCACCGTCATTTCCTTCCAGTTTTCCAGATCGTCGCTTGTGAGGATCTTTACTTTCCCGGGAATCGGGCTGCGGTAAATGCTGCCCGAGGTCTCATAACCCGCGAGGATCGCGCGATTCGACCCCGCGAACAGGCGCACGTCGGTAATGGCGCGATCCTTCGCACGAAATGAACGATCGCTGTGCCCGGTGTGCAGATTGATCTTCTGCACCTCGCTGGGATATTCAAACTGATCTTTGAACTCAAGCAGCCCGAGCCCGGTACCCTGCGGCGTGAGGCTGATCCGGGTGATCTGACCGAAAACCGACGCATCGCTCACGGTCCACGTCTTCCCTGCGTTCAGCGTCTCCAGGAGCACCGCATAGTGGGGAACCTCGCGGCGCCTGCCGCCGGCGTCGGCTTCCATCCAGTCCGGTCCGCCCCGCCGGGGTGGAATATTCCAGCCGGAGATGATCCCCTTGCCGTCCGCGAAAGCGATCTCGCCGAACGTCGTGAACACCGGGTTGCCCTGAACCTGCTCCATCGCCGGCAGAAGCTTCCAGGTGTCGCCGCCGTCCGTCGTTTCAAAAACGCGCTTCTCCAGACCGGCAGCGAACCCGTGTTGCCGATCCAGGAACCAGACGCGCAGTATTCCCGAGGGGGCGTTTTTCAGCCGGGTCCACGACCGGCCCGATTCCGCCGTAGTCCAGATTCCCTTTTCCGTTACCATCCAGCCGGTGGAGTCATCAAGGAAGAACAGCGATATTCCTGTCTCTTTGACCTGGGCTTCTGTCCAGTGCGCTCCGGCGTCGCTTGTGAGGAGCAGAAACGGGCGATCCTTGTCTTTCCGGTCCGTGACAAACCCGCAAACGATGCCCCGCTTGGCGCTCGGAAAGGCGATGTCGTTGATAGTAAGGGCGCTGTCGAGTTGCCGGTAACGATACTGAATGTCCCAATGCTCGTTTGCGGCCATCGCAAGGCCCGCCGCAGCAGCGCACAAAATAAGGCTTCGAATCATCTAAGAGTAGAAAATCTGATGGTAAAACGTCAGCCGCGATCGCGCGGCCCGCTACCTAATAAGACGAGTTCGGCCGGATTCTCGGATTCAATCATTTGCGAAGACATCCGGGCCAGTTGCAAAGCGCAACCCACCTGCTCGCCGACGGTGGTCAGGACCTCCATCTCTCCGCCTGTGTGCTGATGAGCGTTCCGGTGCTGTACGTTGATCACTCCGATGACCTTATTGCGCGCGATCACTGGCGCCGAAAGGAATGCTTCGAACGTATCTTCCGGAAGCTCGCCGAAGTATTTGAACCTCGGGTCCCGATACGCCTCGCGGGAAATCGCGAGCAGTCTCCGCTCCCGGGCCACCCACCCGGTAAGACCTTCGTTCAGTTTCAGCCGCACCCGCCCGATTTCGGAGTCATGGCGTGAATTCGAAGCGCAGAGAATCAGGTCTCCTTTATCGAGCAGATAGACCAGACAGGAGTCGCACTCGGTAAATTCGACCACCAGCGACACGATACCCTGCAGAACTTCCTGAAGGCTCATGTCGCGCACCATGAATCGGCTGACCTTCTGGAATAAGCGCAACTGCTGCTCGATCCGTTGCAGTCTGGCTTCAAGGTCTTTGGCCTTCGGCACGGCTACATTATAGTCTGGATGGCGAAAGTCACACCTTGGCCCGATCCGGGGCTGCCCGACGCGGTCGAGTACGATTCGGACGAGTTCGAACGGATCCGGCGGCGGGCGATCGACGGCCTTCTTTCGCTTCCTCGGGTCGGGATGGGAGTAGGCGGTCTGTTGCTCGGGACGCGCGACTCCGGCGTCATCAGGATTATCAGTTCACAGGAGATCTCCTGCGCTCACGCATTTGGTCCCGGCTTTCGCCTGACCGATGCCGAAATCGCCGCGGCGCTGGAAGCGGCGCCTCGGCCGGACGGCATGCAGGTAGTGGGATGGTATTGCTCGAAGCCGCGCGGCGCCCCGGAACTCACCGCCGAGGACGAGCAACTTTTCGACGCGCTGTGTCCGTTGCCTTGGCAGATTGCCTTGTTGATCCTGCCGAGCACGGTCGACGTAACCCGAGCGGCAGTCCGCACGCGGACAAACAGGGGAACACTGCTCCCCTTGCCGAAAACTGAACCAACGGTCGATGAAGTGATTCCGGAAAAAACGGCTCCGGCCGCCCGGCCAACTCCGCCTGAGCCTCCGACCGCGCGTCCCGAACCGCTGTTTGCGGTTCCGCCACCGCGCCGCAGAGTGTCCAGGTTACCCCGGTGGGCGGCGGTGGCTGCACTGTGCTCGCTATCGGCGCTCGGCGTCTTTGCCTCGCGCGGCCTCTGGTGGCCAAAGCCGAAACTCGAACTTAGATCGTTCGATTCCGGCGATGCCCTCACCATCGAATGGAACAGCAGCGCCGTGAGAGGAATGGACAACGGCTATCTCGAAATCCAGGACGGCGGCGAGTCTCAAATCTATTTGCTCAGCGCGTCTCAGCTTCGGGCAGGAACCGTGAGTTACCCGCGCAGAACAGGAAAAGTCTCAGCGATCCTGCGCGCGGGGGATATCGAGGAAGCGGTCACGTTCACAGGGCCTCCGCCGCCAATCATGAAGCGGTGACGGCTTCAGCCTTTTCCAGGCTGATCTTCTCCTGGAGTTGCTTTTTCGGACTGCGGGAATAGGTAGCTCCGCGCGTCTGATGCAGATGGAAGTACGGCTGCAAACGTTCCTTCGCGCGGCTCATGCTCGAGAGGATGTGCTGGCGCATCGCCTGGGCGGCGCGTTCCGGATCTCCGCTCGAAAGCGCGTCGACGAGATCCTGATGTTTGCGCCGGGGGTGCTCTGACGTTGACGGCTGGGAAACGCACATCCAGGTTGAGGCAAGGGCGTGCGTCTTCTCAATGGCGTCGCACAGGGACTCGCATCGCGTGCACTCTGCGATCCGGCGATGAAGCTTTTCATGAAGACTCAGATAGTGGAACCGGTCGGATTCCACCTGCGCCGCCATCGCATCGATGCGCGCCGCCAGACGCTGCAGTTCACCTTTCTCCTCCGCAGTCGCGTTTTGGGCAAAGAGCTTCGCTGCCTGGGTTTCCAGCGCTTCGCGCACCACGAAGTGCCCCTGCACGTCCTCGACGCTGGGTATCCGCACCCGTGTGCCGGCGCGCGGACGGCTTTCGAGCAACCCTTCGAATTCCAGCCGCAGAAGCGCTTCCGAAACCGGCAGAAAGCTCATACCAAGCTCGTTCGCGAGCTTGCGGCGCGAAATAACCTGCCCCATCGTCAGTTCCCCGCGCAGAATGCGCTGGCGTACCGTGTTGTAAGCTTCCGCCGCCAGGCTCAGATGATCGGGCGATTCGTTCATGGTCCCTCTTCTGTGCCCATCCGGCTATAAGATATATCATTTTCGTTTCGGGAGCGTTAAAACGAGGCTAAATTTCGCCTCGGAGAGCCGATTGCACTGATATGTCAAAATTGGCAAAGCATTCTTGACAGGTCAGATAGGCGCTGTCATACTCCCAGTGTTCCTCCGGAGGAAAATTGAGTTCCGCAACCGCCACGATCACTCGCGAGACCCCTTCCGACCGCGCATGGGAAGCCATTCGGGGCGCTTACGACCTGCAGGTTCACGTTGCGCCGGACGTGATCGAACGCCGGGTCGACGACCTTGATCTCGCGAAGGAATTCCTTGCGCGCGGCCTCAAAGGTTTCGTCCTCAAATCGCATTACTTTCCCACGGCGGAACGCGCGAAGGTGGTCACGAAGGCCGTACCGGGAATCCAGGCTTACGGCGCGATCGTGCTCAATCATTCGATTGGCGGACTGAATCCCATCGCCGTGGAACTCGCGGGCCGGTCCGGATGTCGGATCGTCTGGATGCCCACGGTGGACGCCGCAAACGAAACCGCCGGCCGCCCCGACGGAACCAAAAAGCACCTGCCGTTCTGGGCGAAGATTCAGCTGGAGCTTGCCGCCACCGGGATTTCGCCGCCCCCGATCACGGTGATCGACGGCGACGGCGCGCTCACCGAAGCCGCGCGCACCTGCCTGGAACTGATCGGCAAACACGACATGATCCTCGCGACCGGCCATCTCGGAAGGCGCGAGATCCTCGCGCTGGTCAAAGCAGCGAAGGAAATCGGGCTGCGGCGCGTGGTGGTGACTCACGCCGAGTTTCCCTCTCAGAATCTGTCGGCCCAGGAGCAACTCGAACTCGCCGATCTCGGGGCTATGATCGAGCACTGCTTCACGACGATGCACACCGGCAAAGCGAGTTGGGAGGGCGTCTTCGAAAGTATCCGCGCCGTAGGCCCCTCCCGCTGCATTCTTTCGACTGACCTGGGCCAGACGATCAACCCGCCGGTCTCAGACGGCTTCGCGATGTTCGCGGAAACTCTGTTGGGCGCGGGTTTCAGCGCGGACGACGTTCGAGCCATGGCCGTGACCAATCCTTCGAACCTGATTTCATAAAGCGCGGCGAACCAGACATCGACTCATGGCGGATCGGAAAACAATACTCGTGGTCAGCGCCCACGCGGCGGATTTTGTGTGGAGAGCCGGAGGCGCGATCGCTCTCTACGCCTCGCGCGGATATCGCGTGCGCATCCTGTGCCTGTCGTTCGGAGAGCGCGGAGAGAGTCAGGGCGCGTGGAAACAGCCGGGTATGACGATCGAGCGTGTCAAGGAAATCCGGCGCGCCGAATCCACGCGAGCCGCCGGGATCCTGGGCGCTGAGATTCATTTCTTCGATTCCGGCGACTATCCGATCGTGCCCTCTCAGGAAACGATCGACGCGATGGTCGCCGAATATCGCGAGCACCAGCCGGAATTCGTCCTGACGCATTCCTTCCTCGACCCGTACAATCCGGATCATCCGACCGCCAACGAAGTCACCCTGAAGACGCGCGTTTATGCGCAGGCGCTCGGTTATCCGTTGCCGGGCAAGCCGCTGAATGCGCCGCCGGTTTTTCTGTTCGAGCCGCATCAGCCCGAACAATGCGACTGGAAACCGCAGGTGCTTCTCGACGTCACATCCGTTTGGGAAACCAAGCGCAAAGCGATGGAGTCGATGGAGGCGCAGACGCACCTCTGGGAGTATTACACCGACCTCGGCAAGCGCCGGGGCACGCAGGCGGTGCGCAACGGAGGGCCGAAGGGTATCAGGTACGCCGAAGCCTTTCAGCGCGTCTATCCGCAGGTCACGACCGAGCTTTCATGAAACACCGGGTGGTGCGCAACATCCCGAGAGCGGATGCGGACGTTATCCGGAGGCTTGGCGCCTGCGGCGTCGCCACGGTGCACGAAGCCCAGGGACGCAGCGGTCTTATGGCGCCATATCTGCGGCCGATTTATTCTTCCGCGCGCCTTGCCGGAAGCGCGGTCACGATCTTGTCGCAGCCCGGCGACAACCTGATGATTCACGCCGCAGTCGAAGTGTGCCAGCCGGGCGATGTTCTCGTGGTAACAACTACCTCCGCCTCGACAGATGGAATGTTTGGCGAACTTCTGGGCGTATCGTGCCAGGCGCATGGCGTTGTCGGGCTCATCATCGATGCCGGAATCCGCGATACGGCTGAGTTAACCGACATAAACTTCCCCGTATGGGCGAAAGCGGTCTCGGCCCAGGGGACCGTCAAATCCACTGCCGGCTCCGTGAACATTCCAGTCGTCTGCGCGGGCGCCGCGGTAAACGCGGGCGACGTCATTGTCGCGGACGCGGACGGGGTCGTAATCGTTCGGCGCCAAGATGCCTCGGAAGTCGCCGGGCTCAGCGAGGCCCGCATCGCAAAGGAAGAACAGACCCGCGCGCGTCTGCGCCGAGGCGAACTGGGCGTGGACTTTTACGGACTTCGCGCCAAACTTAAGGAGTTGGGAGTCGAATATGTAGACTCCCTGGAGGATTAGCAGCATGGGTAAGATCGTTGCGGCAATGGCCACGGTGCACGCGCCACAGTTGTTCACGCGGCCTCCTTCGGAACTCCCGGAGCAACTCGACGCCGATATCGCGGCAATGCGGGAACTGGGCAAATCGCTGGATGAAACCAAACCGGATGTCGCCATCGTCATCGGCAGCGACCATCTGGAAACCTTCTTCCTATCCTCCGTTCCGACCTTCGCGATCATCGCGGGCGAAACCACCAAAGCATCGTTCGCCGGACGTGATTACGACCTTCCCGTCCACCTGCCGCTCGCCGAGGACCTTCTCGAAAAACTCGTTGCAGCCGATTTCGACATGGCGTATTCCCAGGACGCGGTCCTCGGCCATTCGTTCGCCGCGGTTTACGAATGGGTCATCGAAGGCCGCGCCATTCCGGTGATTCCGCTGTTCGTCAACGCCTACCTGCCGCCGCTGCCAAGCGCACGCCGCTGCCAGGCGCTGGGCCGCACAATCGCGAAGATCATCGAAGGACGTCCCGAAAATGTCGCCATCATCGCGAGCGGCGGCATGTCGCATTATCCCGGTACCTGGAAATATCCGCAGCCGGCCTACGACTTCGATTATTGGGCCATCGACCAGATGGAGCGCGGCAATCACGACGCGCTGCTGAACCTGACGAACGCGCAGCTTGACGAAGTGGGTAACACCGAGATGTTGCCCTGGATGGTGATGTTCGGCGCGATTGGAAATCAGCCCGGCGAGCTGCTTACTTATCAGCCCACATGGCACCACGGACACGCGGTGATGCGCTTCATTCCCAACAAACGCATCGAGGCGGGGCTGCCGCTCGAATCGAAGACGCCGCCCGAATATCACTTCCAGAATCAGGGCGGATATCAGTTCTATAAGCACCCGTCGCCGTCTTCGTACAAACTGAACAAACTGCTTTACGACCTTCGCCACAAACAGACGCTGCGCCGTAAACTGTACGCGGATACGCCCGGCGTTGCAGCCGATTACGGTCTGAGTCAGGCCGAGGCGGAAGTAATCGAGACCTTGAAAGACGAAAGTATCGACATGCTGCGCTCCCTCAAATCGCATCCATTGGTCGAAGCCGGCGCGCATCCTCTGGGAACACTGATGTCCCTCGTCGTGGTTCACGCGGAAGCGCGCCGCCTCCGCGCCGAAGCCGCAAAACAGTAGCATGAGCGGCGCCGCGATCGGGTTTGTGGGTTTCGGCGAAGCGGGATTCCACATCGCGAAAGGACTGCGCACGGCAGGCGCGGCGAACCTGTTCGCATTCGATATCGATACCGGCGAACGAGTCGCGAAGCGGGCCGCGGAAGTGAATGTCCGGGGCCGAACCGATAACAGCATAGATCAGCCTGCGATTCTCCCAGGTTCCGCCGTAATCATGCACTTTAATGCGGTCGGGCTTCGCCGCAGCCAACACTTCTAGGTACTTGACGATATCGGCGGCCGACGTAATTCGCTCGCCCGCATCATACCCGAGCACCTGATGGAAGTTAGGGACCGAGGAATCGTAAGAGACTCCAGGCCAGTATTCAAATTTCGGCTGCGCAAAGGCGCAGTATGCAATGAGGACTGCCGTTATGCCGACCCTGAACATTAGGAATCAGAATAACCTAAGGAAGCGCGGCTGCAAGCCGCCCTGGCGAGCCGCCTAAAAGGCGCGGAGTAGCCGAAAAGCGGCCAAATCAATTTGGCCTTCTCTGGCGACCTCCCGCATAGAAAGAAGCAACAAGCCACCGGATCGCCACATCGAGAAAACGGTGGCGGCAACGCATTGGTAAGCGGACGCCCGATTACTGCGCTTTTGAAATTATTACCGGTTAGACTCTGAATCTCTTGATGTAATCGGGACGCATTTCGCTGCCCATACCCGGCGTTTCAGGCGCGAGAACAGCTCCGTCCGTCATTCGGAGTCTCTCAAGCGACGATCCCTCGCCTTTGAGGCTTCCCGTCTCCATGTATATTGCGTTCGGCATCGCGAGCAACATGTGGAGATTGGTCGGGCCGCCGCCGTGGCTGGCGAGTTCGAGGCCGAATCCATCGGCAATAGCGCCGATCTCCATCCATTCCGTGAGTCCCCCGGCACGGCGATTGTCGGGCTGAATCACGTCCACACCATGCCGCGAGATCAGGTCCACGCACGAAAACTTCGTGTATTCGTTCTCGCCCGTCGCAATCCGAATGTCGAGTTCATCGGCCACCTTCGCATAGCCTACGTGATCGTAAGGCGCAATCGGCTCCTCGAACCAGTAACATCCCATTTGTTGGTATATCCTGCCGCGCCGAATGGCTTCGTTCACATTGAACTTCTGGTTCGCGTCCACCATGATGGGGCGGCCTTTTCCGGCAATCTGACGCGCGGCTTCGATTCGGCGGATGTCGTCGTCCAGCGAGTCACGACCAACCTTGATCTTTACGGCGTGGAAGCCTTCGTCGCAGGCGTCAGCAATCTGACGCTTAAACTGCGAAAGATCATTGTCGTTTTCGTAATACCAGCCGCACATGTTGTAGACGGGCATGCGGTCGGCATTCGCGCCGATCATCTTGTAAACAGGCATCCCCGCGGCTTTACCGATGATGTCCCAGATGGCTATATCGGCGGCTGCGATGGCGAACTGTGCGATTCCCTGAACACCGGCATATTCGAGTGCCCGCCAAAGATCGGCGCGGATACGTTTCGGATACGCGGGATCCTTGCCAAGCAGCACAGGCTTAATCTCGTTCTGGAGGATTGCCTCGAGCGCGCGTGGTCCGCCAGTGATCGTGCCAAACGAACTGTATGCCCAGCCCGTGACGCCGGCGTCGGTCTGAATCCGAACAACCACACCGCCGCCCTCGGTTCCAAATTCGTGGATTGCATCGAAGTACTTACGGCCTGGCGGCATTCGAAGCACGTCTGTTTCAATTCCGGTAATCCTGAGTTGCTTGCGGAGCGAATCGGTCGCCGCGAATGCGGGTGCTGCTGTGGCCGCCGTACTGAGCTGAAGAAAAGACCTGCGCTTCATCGTTGGCATGATATCTGACCGAGACAGTAGCCGCACCGGCGGCCCTGAAGACTGCGCTTTTCCGGCGCCGCGCCTTTACCGTGTTGGCCGCCGCTGTGGCTCCGGTGTTCGGTCTGCCGTTCGCGCTCTGGTAGACCGCAAAAGCAGATGACATGTTTGGGGCGCTGCGCCATGTCGAACTGCCGACGTTCTTCTCAACCCGAGACGCTCGGGACTGCAAGAAGATACGCTGAGCGCATCAGCCATGCATCGCGCGACTCCCGGTCGCGGAAAAACGCCGCCTTGCCAGCCAGCTCGGATCAAAGACCGTGCGGCAACCGCGAAAGAGCCAATCGAGGGGGCTAAACTACCGGGCATGTCGCAGGATCAGGTCAGTCGGCGTTCTCTCCTCACTGCTGCGGGCATGATTGCAGCCCTTCCCGCAGCGTCTCAGCCGCTCAACTACGAGATTGCGGCTCCTCAGCCGGAGTCGGGCCCGCAACACACGATCAGGTTCGCAGTTATCGGGTTGGATCACACTCACATCTACGGCATCACTGACACGATCCGGCGCGGCGGCGGCGAACTGGTATCTGTGCATTCCACGAATTATCCTGCGCTCGCGGAATTCCAGAGGCGCTACCCCGGCGTTAAAGTAGCCCGCGCAGAGGAAGAGATACTCAATGACGCTTCGATCCAGGCGGTATGTTCCGCCGCGATCCCCGACCTGCGCTCGCCGCTTGGAATCCGCGCAATGCGACATGACAAAGATTTCCTGAGCGACAAGCCAGCCATCACGACCCTCGATCAACTGGCGGACGTGCGGCGCGCCATTCGCGAGACTCGCCGCATGTTCGCGATCATGTATGGCCGTATGGAGTCGCGCGCCACTTTGCGTGCGGGCGAACTGGTAAAGGACGGCGCGATCGGCCGCGTGATTCAGACGATCCAACTTGCTCCCCATCGCGTCAACGAGCCCACGCGCCCTGAATGGTTCTGGGATCCTGAGCGCTACGGCGGGACTCTCTGCGATCTGGGTTCTCATCAAGCCGATGAGTTTGTCTTCTTCACAGGATCTACCACCGCCGATGTAAGCATGTCGCAGGTCGCGAACGTGAACTACCGGCATCGCGCAAAGTTCCAGGACTTCGGCGACATGATGGTCACAGGAAACGGCGGCCTGGGCTATTTTCGCGTGGACTGGCTAACGCCCGACGGCCTCGGCGCTTACGGCGACGAACGCACTTTTATCCTCGGAACGGAAGGTTACATCGAAATGCGGAAGACAATCGACATCGCGGGGCGTCCGGCGGCGGATCACGTCTTTATCGTTGATCGGAAGTCTACCCGCTACATCGACTGTAAGAACCTGACTCTTCCGTTCGGCCCGCAATTCGTCTCAGACGTCGTGAACCGCACCCGTCTGGCCCAGGATCAGGAGGCCGCCCTGCTCGCGACGGAACTGGTCCTCAAGGGGCAGAAGAACGCGCGCATGCTGCAACTCAGGCCTTAGCCCTTTATTCGAAACTGCTGGTCGCCAGCTTGCCCGACTTTTCCCTATCCGGCACACGCAGTTTGACCTGTGTCCTTACGTTACCGCCATTTGATTTTCCCCGACATTTGGTGCTCCAAACGGTCAGAAACAGCTAATGCATTCGGAAGGTTTCTTGTGTGCTGGTTGCACCGTTCGACAACCGGTATCCGCCGAGGATATTGGGCTCACAAAGATGTCATTGTGGCCGGCGCTCGGACTTGCAAATCCGTGGCGACACGGCTCCGTCGCCGCACGGAGGAGAACGCGGCGGGTTGCAAGCGGGGATTGATCGATTCGGTGCCGCTGTTCTGGTGCTTACCGCCACGCGGCTCCTTGAAACCTTGGGGCCCGTCCAATTTCCGAAAATTGCCAAGATACGGCGAGCTTGGAAGCGCCGAGGCCACGGATTCAGACTGATAAGTCGGCTTGTACCAGCTGATCTTTCACGGCCAAGGGACACCGGGCGTGTTCAAAGGGTCGAGTGCCTGGATAATCTCTCGCGGCGGATCCTGTCAATGTCACCATAGGCGACTTCCTACACGTATGGTCGATTCTGGTTCAGGATTTGGACGCAATGCAAGCCAACCTCCCAAGGCCGTTGACAGTCATTTGCGCCTTGGCTGTGGTCTGAAGGGCGATGAGCTACTCGTACCGCAATGCTTCCAGCGGATCCACTTTACCCGCCCGCAGCGTCGGAACCCAGCAGGCAAGCATCGCGACCGCGCCGAAGACCGCGCCCACTCCGAGCAGGGTCAACGCATCGGTCGCTGCGACTTCGAAGAGGAAGCTCTTCAGCATTTGAGACAAAAGCAACGCAATTGCCAGGCCGGTGATGACTCCGCCAGCAATCAGCCGCAAACCTTCGCCGAGGACCAGCCGGTGTATGTGGCGCTGCTGGGCGCCGACCGCCGTGCGTATAGCCAATTCGCGGCGACGCGAGGTCACCGAAAGGGAAAGAGTCCCGTAAAGGCCCACCAAGGTCAGAATGCTGCCCGCAATCGAAAAGCCCACCAGCAGATTCATCGCAAACGTGCGAGATGCCAGCGATTCATCGCGAATCTGGTCGAATGTCTTGACGTTCTCGACGGCAGCGGTTGGATCCACTCCTTGGAGTTCGCGCTGCACATTCGCCATCACGGCGCGCGGATCGCCTGCGGTGCGTACTACCAGGTCCTTCGAAAAGGCCCGTGCCTGCCAAAAACACAGATAGATCTCAGGCTCGGCCGCCTGGGCCAGATCGCCCGTGCGGGCGTTGGCGACCACACCCACGATCTCGCCTCCGGGATTCGGCCGCCCATTCTGGTTCGTACGTGAGCCCATCCAGAATCTTCGGCCGAGCGCCGGGCCGTGCGGGAAGTAACGGTCGACAAAAGCCTGGTTCACAACCGCGACCTGCGGTTGATCGCGAGTGTCTGTGTCGCGGAAACCGCGGCCTTCAGTTACCTTGAAGCCCATAAGCTTGAAGAAGTCTGGAGTGACGGCGCGGAAGGGAAGGCTGACCCGGTCGCTGGCTTTGGCGGGCACGGGCTGCCCCTCGATTTCTGTCGGGACCGGCCAGTTGTTGCCGGTTAGCGGCACGCCCCACGCGAAAGCGGCGTACTGCACACCGGGAACTGCCGCGACGCGATCGAGCGCGCGACGGTGAAAGGCGACCCAGTCGCCCTGTACAGACGTAACGGTCGTCGAGAGAATGTGGCTTGTATCGTATCCGGGCTGCACGCGAGACAAATTGATCATTGTCCGAATCAGCAGACCGGCGCCCACCAGGAGCGCCAGCGTGAGCGCCGTCTGCGCCATGGTGACACCTGCAAGAAGGCGGCGCTCGCCGCGGCTTGCGCTCGATTTCGGTCCCGCGCTCTTAAGCGATTCGGAAGGATCCATCCGCGATGCGCGCAGCCCGGGATAGAGTCCCGCCAACACCGCCGAGAGTACCGCCGCGCCAAGTCCGAACAAAAGCACCGGCCAACCGATCGTTACCGCATCCAGCCGCGGGATTGCGTGCCGACCGAGTGTTTTGAAGAGCCGCACCACCCCGATCGTCACTCCCGCAGCGATGACTCCGCCGGAAAGCGACAGAAGCAGGCTTTCCGTCGCAATCTGGCGGAACAAGGCAACGCGGCGGACGCCCAGAGCCGTGCGAACCGCATACTCCTGTTGCCGTTGCAACCCGCGCACGAGCAGCAAAGCCGCCGCATTGCCACACGCGATCAGCAATACCAGCGCCGCGGCGCCCATCAGGGGCATTAGAATTCGGCCACCCGCCCCATTGAGCTCGTTCGACAAAGGCTCGATCTTCGGAGTGAAGCCTTCAAAAGTTCGCTCAGTCTGAGCCTGGTGGCTGGCAAGGATCCGAAGTTCGCTCTCGGCCTGAGTCGGCGTGGCGCCGTCGCGAAGCCGCGCCACCACGTCCCATTGCATGGCTTTGATCCGAGCCGGATCGGTTGTGACCGGGATCCAAAATTGCACCAGCCCGTTCACGTTGTAATTCGGCTCCTGCGCGGCGCCCGGCGACGGCAGAAAGCGCACGCCGGGCGGCATCACGCCGATTACCGTCGGAGGCGTGTCCCACCGGCTGATGCGCATTGTTTTTCCGATAATGTCGGGATCGCCATTGAACTTGCGCTGCCAGAGATCGTAGCCGATCAGCACCACCGGCGGGCTCTTTCCTCCGACCTCCGTTTCAACGAAAGACCGGCCCAGAATCGGCTGCAGCCCGGTGATGTTGAAATACTCACGCGTCACGACCATACCCTGCATCGACTCGCTTCCATCGTTTCTGACCAGGAAGTTGAACGTCCAGTCGTAGGCGGCAACCCCTTCAAGCGACTTCGCCTGCTTCTGCCAGTCCATCCATTGCAAAGCCGCCCAGCCTTGCCTGGATGGCTGTCCATCGGAGCCGAGGGAATGAACCAAAACCAGCCTGTCGGGCCGCCGATACGGTGGAGGCGTCAGGAGCACGCCCTGGATCAGGCTGAACACCGCGGAGGTTGCGGCTATGCCGAGCGCCAGTGTCAGCACACCGATCAGTGTGAAGCTCGGTTGCTTGAAGAGCATTCGCAGGGCGAGACGCAGGTCGTTGCGCATTGTTCTATCCTCCGAGGTTCTGTCCGACGGGCTATTATAGGACGCTCGATGGACAGCTAGGTCTTGAAAGTGTCACGAAGGCGGTGCGCCGTCGATGGATGCACCGTCGACCGCATAATTCACGCGTCCCGGCAAACGCGCGGTAGCTTCGTTTCCCCGACATCGCACCAAGGTCTGTTGTGTTGGGCCAGCGCGATCAGCGGAACGGCGACTTATGGTCAAAAATATTCCTTCCGCCCATGACGAGACAGCTACCAGCCAGCGTTCGGCGATGAACAAGTTCGCCTGCACGCACTGCTTCAGTTTTGGCACACTGCTGGGCAGACGACTCAGAAAGCAGGGGATCGTTTTGACACAGTCGCGAAGCAAAGGCGAACGTCGAAATCGATAAGTATTTTGGAATCAATGGTGGGCGCTCGCGGGCTCGAACCGCGGACCTCCTGCTTGTAAGTTCAACAGTCAAGGGCTATATTGCTGATTCTTTTAGCGGACTGACCTCGTTTCGGCGGCGTCTTCGTGTTTCTACGGCGCTTATTGCACAACATTCTGCACAACAATTTCTGTCATTATCCCGACGACGTACCGGTTGGACCCTGGAATCCCCGGTTTCCGTTGATGCGCCCCCGCGTCTGATCCGCACAAACGGCATTTCCGCGTACCCGGAAGCAACGTAACCGGAGAATCGCAATGCTTAGACATGCGGGGGCGTGTGTCCGGGACCTCTTTCAGGACAGTTTGTTCGATGCGACGATCTCGGTAGCCGCCGTACAAATGGCCAGCAGGATCGAACTGGTGCGTCGTCGGCGCGAAGAGAGAGGTCAGGATATTTCGTTCGGGGCACGCCCGTTCATCCTCTGCGGCCTTCCGATCCGACGACTACCTCCAGAGACCCTCAGGTATTCTCGCCGCAACGGCCGCTTCTTTCTTGAGATCGTGGGGCATCCGGACTATGGAGTTCCGTTCGGACAGGATCGCCTTGTTCTGTTGTGGCTCGCGACCGCTGCTGTCCGGCAGCAGAGTCCCGTTATCCGGTTCGGCAGCGCGGCGGAGATTCTGTTGGAATGGGGAATGCCGACGAACGGCTCCCATTACCGACGGCTTCAGGACGCTTTCCGTCGGGTTTTTGCCAGCACGATTTTCTTCGGAACGAAAGACGAACTCAGGGAAGGCGAAGTATGGGACTGCGGCCGGGGTCATTTCTTTGACCAGATGAGGTTGTGGTTCGGGAAAGAGAATTTCACAGGCAGGCGAAAGCCGGAAAACATCGTGACGCTTGCATCGGCTTTTTGGGAGGAACTAAGGAACCACCCGATACCGGTCGATACGGAGGTGGTTCGCGCGCTTGCCAATAACCCCGGCTGTCTCGACCTCTATACATGGCTTACGTGGCGCTGCTTCCAGGCGAGGGACGCACAACGGGTTCCCCTGTTCGGGCCGAATGGTCTGGCATGCCAACTCGGCGTCCAGGATTATGCTCGTCAGCGAAAGTTCCGGGAGCGCGTTCGGGAATGGCTGGAACTGGTCCGGCTCTGCTGGCCGGAGTGTCCCGCTGTGGTCACTAAGAATGGAGCTTTCCTCCAGGTAGAGCCGGGGATTTCGGTGGTTCCGCGGGCTTGTGGGGTTGGAACGATTCTCTGAAGTCGAGGAAGACGTATGGTTCCAAATCCGATCGCTTGGAGCCACAAACTCAGTTTTCGGACCATACGAGATGCAGTTATCGCCGGAATCGCCTCCCGATGCAGTGATCCGATTCTGGATGGCAGCCCTTTCGGAAGCCGTAACTAGCTACTTTCCGGTGCAAAATGAGGTCGTTTTCGCAAAGGATGGCGGGGACTGCGAGCGGAGGATCAAAACAGAATAACGTAATTCTGTTTTGGATCGTCTTCCTACCATGATCCGAATGAAGCATCAGCAACCGAGCCTGTGGGAGACATTTTTCGCCGAAGAGGTGGCGGATTTGTGGGAGCCCTGGATGCGCGCGGTGGATGAACTGCTGGAGGACGACGAGTTGGTGACCGGAATTTATGATGCCCAAGGACAGCGGCACGCCCAAAGCCGCACCCGCGGACGGCATCAGACGCCCGCCGAGGTCGTGTTGCGGATGCTCATTCTCAAGCATGTTCGGAACTGGAGCTACGAGATCCTGGAGAGAGAAGTGCGCGCTAACGTGGTTTATCGAAACTTCTGCCGGATCGGAATGGAAAAGGTGCCGGACGCGAAGACTTTGGTGCGGTTGGGACAAGCCATTGGACCGGAAGCGCTGCGCAACCTGCATGACCGACTGGTGGCGATTGCCCAGGAACGCAAAGTGATCCATGGCCGCAGGATGCGCGTCGACACCACCGTGGTGGAATCCAACATTCATTACCCCACCGACAGCGGGCTGTTAAACGATGGGGCGCGCGTATTGACCCGAACGATGAAGAAGATCGAGCAGAAAGCCGGCGGGTTGAAGAAAGCGATTCGTGACCGGAAGCGAAGCGTTACCAGGCGCGTGATCGCCATCTCCCACGCCTTGCGTCATAAAGGTCAGGCTGGCGAGGAGAAGCGCAAAAGAGAGTACCGGGAACTGATCCACGTAACGCGGCAGATTCTCGGGGATGCGCGAAGAGTTCTCAAGGAAGTCAGCGATCTGTCACGACGCCGGCGCAGCCGAGTGAAAGGGTTGTGCGAGTTCCTCGAAACGATGGCGGATAGGGTGCGTCGCGTGGTGGGGCAGACGAAAGTGCGCATCTTCGGAGGCGTGACGAAATCGCCAGACAAGATCGTTAGCTTATTCGAGCCGCACACGGAAATCATTCGCAAGGGCAAGGCCGGAAAACCGAATGAGTTCGGGAAGTTGGTTCAGTTGCAGGAAGCAGAGAACCAAATCATTACTCACTATGAGGTCTACGACCAACGTCCGGCGGACCAACGGCTACTCATCCCCGCAGTGGAAGCGCATCAGCGCAAACTAGGCCGCGCACCTGGATTGGTTGCTGCGGACGCAGGTTACTACTCGCGCGTCAATGAAGAGACGGCGCACGAAATGGGCGTAGCGTATGTGTCGATTCCCAACAGGAGCATCAAGAGTGAGGAGCGGCGAAAGCTGCAAAAACGTCCATGGTTCAAGAAGGGTCAGAAATGGCGAACGGGATGCGAAGGCCGAATCAGTGTCTTGAAACGACGTCATGGGCTTTCGCGTTGTCGCTATCACGGCGAGAAAGGAATGCGCCGCTGGGTTGGTCTTGGAGTGATCGCAGACAACCTGATCAACATCGGCAAACGCCTGGTCTCGGCATCGGCGTAAGAACTCACCGCCCACCGACGGATGGGTTCGGATTGAGCGAATCCGACCATTCCCAAGTCAACTAAAACCCGCCGACAACGGCATCGCGCCGTCAAAACACGTCATTTTGCACCGGAAAGTAGCTATAGCTAACGTACGCATCATCTCGTAGGGGAACGGGACGAAATCGAGCGCCACGGTGAACTTGATTGAAGCGCTGACGATCGTCAAGTTTTCTGGTTCTCGCGCCAGTTCCACTGCTGATCCCCGGCGCATCCTTCGGCCACTTGAAGCAAATGCGCCACTGGCTGTTGATCCGGATCGAATACTGGCCCTTGCGGTTCCCGTTCAGGGTCTCCAGCCGGTTGGTCTGCGTCCGCCTCAGATCGATCAAAAAAAACCGGCCCGTCCTCCCCTTAACCTACGCTGAGCGAAAAAGGATTCGGATCTCCATAACACACAAACGACGCCCAAAGCGCCGGGGCCTTTTCCTGGCTCCGCAGCATCAATTGCGCTTGCCGGAGCGCTGCGCTGCGCCCTTCACCACGTTTCAGCCGGCGATAAAATTCGCCCATCAGTTCCTGCGTTTCTTCGTCGGGAATCCTCCACAAACTCATGATGAGCGTGCTGGCTCCCGCCTGCATGGCAGCACGTTGTAACCCGTAAACACCATCTTCGATTTTGATCTCGCCGATTCCCGTTTCGCATGCGGAAAGGACCACCATTTCGGTGCCCCAGAGATCCATGCCCGTAATGTCCTGAGCCGTGAGAATGCCATCTTCCGCCTCCGCCGGCAGAGTTGGCCGGCATGCGGCGCAGCAATTCGCTCCGGCGAGCGCAAGTCCTGACCACAACAACGGATTTGACGGAGTCGCCATCGACCCTTCTGAAACTGGCGCTTTGCTCTCGCCCCGCTCAAAGAAGCCGTGCGTCGCAATGTGTAACACAAGCGGTGACCGCAAGCTCTTTACGACTCCGTCCAGCGCATCTCTTCCCGTTACCGCAGCGACCTTTAATAAGCGCGCCACCTGCTCGCCTTCGATCGCGGTTCCCGGCAGTCGTTCAAAATACCCATGATGATCCGGGCACTCGGCGGATGAGACCGGGTCGCCGGAAAAGAAATCGAAATCAGGATCGGCGACGACGGCCGGCGGCCCGCATTCCCGGTGATTCGAGGCCCGAAAGCGCAACAGATCACGCCCGCTGGTGAGATAGCTAAACTCAAATTCGTCGATAAGGAACCGGCCATCCGCTGCAGGCAGCGCCCCGAACGGCAAACGGCTAAGCGTTCCGTCTGCGGCGAGGAAAATTTTCGTTGCTCCTCCCGACCTTTCGATAATCGGATCGAAAATGAGCTTCCGAAGTGCGATCCCAGCCTGGCTCTGGTCCAGTGACGGTGCCTCTGAAACCTCTGCATCGTCATCGAGTCGAAGTGAATCGTTCTGAAACTCTGTGATCAGCCGGTTGATATCGGCTGCCGCCCCAAGATCAACCAAAACGGGCGAGGTCTGCCCCGTCGGAGACAGAATGAATGCAAGGTAACGAAGCTCTTTCCAGACAGCGGCTGATGCATCGAACTCATTGACTAAGACGATCTCAACAAGCATGCTCGCAACAGGCAAAGCGGCGCTCACGGAAACGCAGGTTGCACTCGCCAGTTCCTGCTCTAAGTTCATCTCCGGAATCTTTTGTGCCAGTTCTTTTTCAAGCTCCTCTTTGCCCATGTACAAATGCGCAATTCGCTCCGGCTCGGTGCCATTCCTTTCCTGGCGGCCGATCTGAAGTTGTAAGTCTCTCAATTGCGTGAGCTGCTGAACCAACTCTGGGTATTTACCGCACAGGAGTGCATCGCGCTGGACGGCCAGTGCTTCGAATGCGATACCTTTTCGCTGCAGGGTTACGTCGAAGGCAATCCGCACCGCCTCGGCCGTCTCCGGCAGTTTTCGCAACACAAGCGAAAGCAGGACGTGATGCCGTCGCCGCACCATGTCCAGGTATTGCCTGCGCTGAATTTCCGACCCCGTCGTGAACGCTTCGCCAAGAAAGCGGTTGCCGATAACGTGGGCCTCCTGCAGCAGCGTTAAAGCCTCCTCGGAACGCCCACAACTGAAACAGACAGTTCCCAGCGCGGCTAAGCAATCCGCCAGTTGGGGGCGCTGCCGATTTGCCTGACTTCTTTCAATTCGTACAGCCTCTTTGAAATACTCTTCCGCCTTCGCAAAACCGCCTCGGTCATGATGCCAGTGCCCCAGGTTCAGCAACGTAGTGGCATGCGAGGTGTGATCCCCGAGGCCTGCCGCGCGCTCGACTTCCGCCACTTTCTCCAGAAACAACAATCGCAAGCCATCAGGATCGCCAAGCCGCTCAAAAAACTCGTTCGTCGTATCGTCGATGGTCGGAGCTTGCGAATCTTCCATGAAATCGATGAGCAGTTCGATCAGACCCGAACTGGAGAGCATGGGCAGCAACATCACGAGATTGTGCAGGCATACGGCATATTCCGAACTTGCGCGGCCCCACTTTTGCTGAATGATTCGCAACGCCCCCAGTGTCATCTTTTCAGCCTCTGCGTATCTACCGAGTTCAGTGAGACTCACTCCGAGATTCTGAATGCACTGTAAGTACGCAACATGGTTCTCGGTAAGAGTGCGCTCCAGAATACCGGCGGCCTGTCGTGACGCAGCTTCCGCTTTGTCGTGCCAGCCCAGTTCGGCGTAAACCTTCGCCAGGCTGGCCAGGCTCGTCCCGTAATTCGGGTGAAGTTCGCCGAAAGCCTCTTTCGTGATCTGCGCGGCCTCCTGGTACAACCGAGCCGCCTCGGCCAGACGGCCCTTTGCCTTGTTCCAGGTTGCCATGGCATCGAGTTTCACCCCATAGTGTGTATCCTTCGTTTGGTGGGCGGCCCGATGCCGTTCCATGGCTGCTTCGAGGTAGGGCCCGGCGGAATCATAGTCGGCCAAGCCCATATAGATGAGACCAAGGCTGAACTGGATATCCACGCCGTTCGCCGGAGACTCGTTTTGAATCGACCGCGACACGGCCCAGGCTTCCTTCAAGAGCGGCAGGGCTCGCGTGTACTCGCGGTTGACGCGATACAGCCCTCCGAGATTTGCTAACAGTGTTGCGCGAAGCTGCCGCGTGCCTTCCTGTGTCGGATCAAGCTGATTGCAGACACCCAGTGCGTCTTCGCCGGCCGTAATCGCAAGTGGCAGTTGGTCCTGAAATCGGTGGATGCTGGCGAGATTGCTTAACGTTGCCGCGCGCCAGTACGAAGGCGAATCCGAAAGCAACGTCAGGGCCTCCTCAACCGCGGTCAGAGCTTCGCGGTAACGTCCGGCGCTTACATGCGCAGAGGCCAGCAGATTCAGTGTTTCAATTAGTCCGTCGCGGGCTTTCGGCATAAAGCATCTTTTCGCTGTAGCTCCGCGATTTGCTCGTACACCGGAATTGCCGCATTTACATTACCGGTCTCTCGATGAATCGCCGCCAAAGTATTCAGCGCCGCGATCAGATCCCGGCGATATTGTTGCCGGTGCAGATCGAGCATCATAGGCATCAAATCGACGGACCCTTGCAAAAGATCGAAGGCCATTCCGTGAAACGGGTCAGCGAAGCGCGTCTGGATCGCTCGGGCTTCCTTGAGACACTCTTGCGCGTGGTTGAAATCGTCAGGACGGGCATTGATCTGTTCGCATGACTGCTCTGCGCGTTCCAATTCGATGATTGCGAGTCCGCAAGACGTCAGGAACCTTTCCGCGGTGTGGCACGCACTCGCGCTGGCTTCAAAGCTCTTCCGATCCCGGTGGATCTCCGCTGTGCACAGCGCACACCGCGCGCTGGGAAGCGGGTCTTCCTCGCCATCGTAAATATTCTGAGCTCGTTCCAGCAGGGAAAGCGCTTCCCCGAACATTCCGCTGTCTTTGTGCAAACGGGCAAAACCGTAGAGACTCTGAGCAAGAGCCGGGTGACGTTCGCCCAAGGCCTCCTCCCTGATACCCAGGGCCGAACTGTAAAACATGCTCACCTGGTTTGCGCGTCCCATCGTGTTGTAGATGATCTCGATGTCAGGCCTGTGTTCGATCTTATGGAGATGATTCAGGTTGCCCAGCTCATAAAGAGCTGTGGCAACGTCCGGGTGAGACGCACCCAACGTCTGCTGTTGTGCTTCTGCCAGCATCATGTAGTTCATGTCAGCCTCAGCGAACTCTTCCTGAAGTTCATGATGCTTTCCCATATGAGCGTAACGAGGTCGCTTTACGCGCCACATGAGGCCGGAAATGGAAGCTTGTACTTGAGATTCCGGATCGGCTGCCCTGGTGTCGCGCGCTTCTTCAGACTTCGGTTCCGGCGTGGGGGCCGATTCTCGCGGCGGTTTCATAAATTTCCTCCAATTCAACAGGCGTATTCTCGTTGGAGAAAGCAAGGTTCATCGAACCCGGCTGGCAAATGCGCCGGACCCGCGTTCACCCCGAAGTTGTTTCGTTCACCAGTTCCAGAACGCCCCCCTCCAGCTGATCTGAGGGGGAGCCGGCGCCGCGGAAGAGAACTCGCGGCTTTCGTCCTAACAGGCGGTCGAGAATGGATCGTTTCACTCGTGCCACTTTAAAGAGTGGTGAGAGGCCGCGCACAGCCACGAAATGCGTAATGTCGCCAGCCTGTGATCGTATCTGTAACCCTGCATCGATATCCGCGAGGTTTGAGACAACGCCTGATGTCGCGGCGGACAGTTGCATCTTCGAATCGCCGGAAT
This sequence comes from Bryobacteraceae bacterium, assembly GCA_035262625.1. Classification (GTDB taxonomy): domain Bacteria; phylum Acidobacteriota; class Terriglobia; order Bryobacterales; family Bryobacteraceae; genus BOG-234. The sequence continues at coordinate 42,024 of DATFSM010000019.1, read as the reverse complement.
TGGAGATGAGTATCGTGGCGCTCTCTGCCTTCACTGTGCTGACAACCAGTGTCCAGGAATGTTGCCACTGGTTCGACTGGATGAGGTTCACCAGTTGATTCCCCACCGGCCCCAAATTTTCGATTTCATGAACAATGCAGCCCTGGGCGTGAAAGATGAAAGAGCCGGAGCTATTGAAATGAATATCGAGGGACGCGTGGCCTATCGGCACTTCTGGGAGCGCGATCGGATTTGCCGACGCGTGGTTTGCCGTCGAAACGCTTGACTGCGAAGCGTGTCTGAAGTCGAGCGGGGCATGACTTTGTCGATCGGAGAACATCACGCCGAGTTCCTTCAGGGATGTCTGCCTCTGAAAATAGCCGCCCCTGAAAATGCCTATGTCGCCAATTCGAACATCGGCGCTTGGCAGCCAGGTTGCCCAGTAAGAAAATTTTGCGCGGATACCCTTGATATAAGCATCACTCGGCGAAGCCATAATCGCGAAAGCCTTCCTTAGCTATCGAATTGTACTGCCGGCTCATGGGCACTTGCAATGCAGTACACCTCACTGCGAGGGCGCTGCCCTCGCGCTCCCGGGATTGACGCTTTAAGCGTCAAATGCGTCGGAAACTCTGACCTGTAGTCCGCAAAAATTCCGTTCCCGCCCAGTTGGCAGCCGCATAACGTCGCGTAACGTGTAAAGTTAGGCGTTCATGCCGCGCTCCATTTTTCAACTGTTGACGCACAGCTTCAACACGCTGTTCTGGCTCGCCTGCGATCTCCTCCGTCTCCTCGTGCTCGTTTCCCGGTCTCGCCGCGCACTGGCTGCCGAGAATCTTTTCCTGCGCAAACAACTCGCTCTGTTCCAGTAGCGCAGGGTGAAACCACACCGGGCCCATGATTCGACCAGACTGATCATGCTCATTCTGGGCCGCATGTTCTCCTGGCGTGGCGCCTTGGTGACCGTCCAGCCGGATACCTTCATCCGCTGGCACCGCAAGGGATTCCGCCTCTTCTGGCGTTGGAAATCCCGGCCTTTGGGCAGACCGCAAATCCCCAGGGATCTCCGCCGACTTATCTGCGAGATGGCCGCAGAGAATCCGACCTGGGGAGAAGAACGCATCGCCAACGAGCTGAATCTGAAGCTAACCATCCGGGTGTCCCCGCGCACCGTCGGCAAGTACCTCCATAGAAACGGTCCCGTGCGGACGCCCGACCCGAAACAGCGATGGCTGACATTGGTCCGCAACCATGCCAAAGTCACGATAGCCTGCGACTTCTTCGTAGTGATTACAGCCACCTTCCGCACCCTCTACGTCCTCGTCGTCATGGAGATCGGATCCCGCCGGATTCTGCATCACAACGTCGCGGCTCATCCCACAGCGGAATGGACGCTGCAGCAGTTCCGAGAAGCTCTGCCGGGCGGTCATCTATATCGCTTCCTCATCCACGATCGCGACAGCATCTTCTCGGAACACGTCGACCAAGGTCTGGCGGATCTGGGTGTACGAGTTCTGCGGACGCCAGTACGAGCCCCGAAAGCCAACTCCGTATGCGAACGACTGGGCGGGAGTCTTCGTCGCGAATGTCTGGACTTTCTGATTCCCTTCAACGAACGCCATCTGCAAATGGCGGTTCGGAATTGGGCGATCCACTATAACCGCGGAAGGCCCCATTCGGCGTTAGGCCCGGGTCTGCCCGAGCCCGCGCCGTACCAGGTCCCGTCCAACCAGCAGCGACACAGTCTGCCCGTCGGATACCGGGTTGTGAAGAGATCCGTGCTCGGCGGATTGCATCATGAATATGGGCTGGTGAAGGAGGCTGCGTAGCGACAGATCTTTTTGCGGACCACAGCTCCCCACATTCACGGCGAACTACTCAAGCTCGGCATCAACATCGGCGAGACCAGCGTCAGCGAGTATATGGTCCGGCACCGCAAGCCTCCGTCGCAGACCTGGAGGACGTTCCTCGACAATCACCTGAAAACGATGGTCTCGGTGGATTTCTTTGTCGTGCCCACGATCCGCTTCCAGATCCTGTACGTGTTTCTGAATCGATCAGCTCGATCACTGCTCATTCCGGTTCGGCGGGCGACGCCCATCGATTGACGGCAGTGCGGTCCTTTTGGAGGGCGACAAAATCAAAGGCGGGGCTGGACCATACCTGTTTACGGCGCGCGTTGTTCACGGCGAGCATTGACTTTACTGGAAGCGACTAATAAGGTGGGGGTTTGAATGAAGGAGGCTCATCGGTTATGAAATGGTCCCTCGCCCTTCTGTTTTCTCTACCGCTGGCGGCATCCACTGTTCGCATTGTGCAGACCAACAGCGCTGGTGACAACGTTTCAATCATCGACCCCGCCACGAACAAAGTAGTGGGTATCATCAGGGGCATCGAAGTAAACCACGGCGCTGCTGTCGCTCCCGATGGAAGCCGCTATTACATCAGTAACGAAGCGCAGAGCACACTGGACGTGGTGGATACAAAAACCCTAAGAGTGATGCACAGCATTCTGCTGAGCGGTCACCCTAACAACATCGCGATCAGCAAGGATGGAGAGCGCGTCTATGTCTCCATTGCGAGGGCGCCCGGCGCAGTGGATGTCATTGACACCGCCGCCCTCGAGAAGGTTAAAAGCATCCCCGTCAAAGGCGCGGTCCACAACACCTATGTAACCCCTGACGGCAAGTGGGTCGTTTCCGGTTCCATTGCTTCGAAAACGATCACGGTGATCTCTCAGACGTCAGAGACACCCGAATGGTCCCTCGAGATGGACCGGGGAATTCGCCCGATGGCTTTCGTCACGAATTCCGATGGTTCAACGAAGTGGATACTCGTCCAGCTTTCGAATTTCAACGGATTCGCTGTCGTCGATTTCGCGATGCGCAAAGAAATCAGCCGCATAACTCTTCCGGATCTGCCTCCGGGAAAATCTACCTACGCATTCGGCGGCAGTGAATCACACGGCATGGCGGTCACTTCCGATCAAAAGATGCTCGTGGTCAACAGCCGGCTGAATAGTTCGGTTTATTTTTACTCGCTTCCGGATCTGAAACTGCAAGGCAGCGTCGAAGTCGGCAAGTCCCCGGACTGGGTGACGCTCACGCCGGACGGAAAAACTGCCTATGTCGCCTGTGCCGCGTCCGACTACGTATCGGTGGTCGATCTGGCCAGGAAACGGGAAATCGCAAAAATCCCGGTGGGGCAGGTCCCAAAGCGTAACATCACTGCGCTGATCCCCTAAGAAGATTTCCTGCGCGGAGATCCACGGGACACGTTGAGCGTTCTACTTTTTCGCGCCGCTTATCCAGGCGGCAATCGCCTGCCAATCCGGGTCGTTCTTTGATTCAAACTGGCGGCCCCCGCTGTGGAACTCGTCCCCGCCCGCTTGCTTCGCCAGCGGATGAATCAGCAGTATGCTGCGCTCCGGATTCCCCGGAGTGACCAGTTTCGAAATCATTTGAAAGTTCAATCGTGATTGTTCTTCGGTAAAGGCCTTAGTATGAGGTCCCCACGCCTGGAGCCTGAAGGCATTGTTTGATTCCGAGTGACAGACCACGCACCGCGCATGCCCCTCGCGCGGCTTTGAGAAGATCGGCTCAACGCGTGTCCTGTAGACCTGAAAGTCGAGCGACTGCGCAGCGGCGATAAAGGAGACTCCGGCCAGAGCCACTGCCGTTACGAAACACAGCATGTCCGAATGACGCATCGAAAGCTCCTTATCGCTTGTCCAAGCGCATCATACTATACCGGTTGGGGAAGCGCCCGCGACCTCTGAAATCGGCCGCTGAGCCGGATGAATCGATGAATGCATAGCTCAAAACTACGACAGGCAGCGATTTCGGCCCCTCCTCGTCCGAAGCAAAATAGCGGCCGAGCATTGGCTGAGAATACCGTATCGTCAAAATATCCGTAACAGACTGATAGACCAAAGTTCGCCGGTCCATAGCGACGGTGGCGGGTTCTCCTCGGGCCAGCCATTGACAAGCGCGAATCGCGTAGGGTCCGAAAACCCAACCTTGTTGATCTGAAGTGAGTTTCGGAACTCACCGGTCAGCCCGTATCGATAATGAGTACGCGCAACTCAATAATGATCGCGTGCCGAAGTCTGATCCCCACATGCGATAACAACTGAAAGCGTGCCCGCCCCGGAGAGGCGGGCACGCCAGGTATCCGGATCAAGCGTCCGGATCGTCGCCGTTTTCGGGCTCATCGCTCCGCGCCGCGCGATCCAGTTTCAGGATCGATTCGAGTCGGCACTCGAAGGCTTTGTGCTTCACGCCGTCCTTGTCGTACTCGCGGCTGCGCAGTTCGCCCTCGACCTGGACGTGCGCGCCCTTCTTCAGGCTGGCGGCAAATTCGGTGAGTCTTCCGAAAGCGATGCAGCGGTGCCATTCGGTCCGCGACTTCCATTCGTTATCTGCGTTCTTCCAGGAACGCTTCGTGGCCACCGAGAGGACGGTGAACGTCGAGCCGTTGTTGCCGGTTTTCGTTTCGGCGTCGGCGCCGGTGAATCCGATGAGAGTGAGTCTGTTGAGGTACATGATGTTTTTCTCCTTATCTGCCCGTGTGTTCTGGGGCACGAGGAGCTGAGCGGCCCCTGCTCCCAAGGCAAGGAGCCGCTTTTCCGGGGGAGACCGGCACGGGGGAACCGGAACCGGAACGGCGCCGAAGGCGAAGCAGAGACTCTGCAGCCCGCCGGGCGCGGGAATTGGCCCGAAGCAGTGCCCAGGACCGGAGGGTAGATCAGGGCACAATCAGGTCACACCAGATCACGGCAATCTCAGTGGTTCACGTCTGTCATAACGCGCAACGGGCGATCTGATTCGAGGTGCAGCGTGTCGCATTCCAGCTTTGAGAGGGCAAACGAGCCATGGCGAACTGAAGTCAGAAGCAACTGAGAACTCGCACAAGGTGAAGGGTACAAGAACTGGTGAGACGCTGCTGTTTCGATGCAGCGACTTCAGCTGCATGAGAGCACTCACTCGAACGAGCCGGCGAAGTTCCAGCGCGAAAGTTCGATACTTAGCGACGCACACCGAAGTACGGGCCTGGCGGAATCTTCCAGGGATTGGAACAACAGTCTGAACAAGACTTGCGCGGACTTCGCCTCCATTGTGGGAGGTGGTTCCGAAACGTTTTGAACAAGAATGGACCCTGGGACTCCGCAACTAATTGCAACGGACCGACTTACCAAGGCGGACCGCCTGCCATAAGGCAGGCGGTCACGATTCCTGCAACACATTGAAAATAATGCGTTTATGGTGGGCGCTTCGGGACTTGAACCCAAGGCCTCCTGCTTGTAAGTTCAACAGTCAAGCCCTATATTGCTGATTCTTTTAGCGGGCGGACCTCGTTTCTGCGGCGTCTTCGTGTTTCTACGGCGCTTATTGCACAACATTCTGCACAACAATTTCTCTTGGCGCCCCGAGCGCGTGTGAGTTGGACGGCGGGGGTTTCGGTTCCCACGAATGGCCGTGCGCACCTGATCCGTACCAACAGCATTCCCGCCCAGACGACGGCAGACTAACCCAGAGAGTCGCAATGCTCAAACATGCGGGAGTGTGTGTCCGCGAGCTCTTTCAGGACAGTTTGTTCGACGTGCCGATCTCGGCATCCGCCGTACAAACGGCTAGCAGGATCGAACGGGTGCGGCGTCGGCGCGAAGAGAACGATCAGGATATTTCGTTCGGGGCACGGCCGTTCATCCTCTGCGGCCTTCCGATCAGACGATTACCCCCAGAGACCCTCAGGTATTCTCGCCGCAACGGCCGTTTCTTTCTTGAGATCGTAGGGCATCCGAATTTTGGAGTTCCCTTCGGACAGGACCGACTTGTTCTGCTGTGGCTCGCGACCGCCGCGGTCCGGCAGCAGAGTCCCGTTGTCCGGTTCGGCAGTGCGTCGGAGATTCTGTTGGAGTGGGGAATGCCGACGAACGGCTCCCATTACCGACGACTTCAGGACGCCTTCCGGCGGGTCTTTGCCAGCACCATTTTCTTCGGAGCGAAGGACGAACGCCGGGAAGGCGAAGTATGGGACTGCGGCCGAGGTCATTTCTTCGACCAGATGAGGTTGTGGTTCAGGAACGAGAATTTCACAGGCAGGCGAAAGCCGGAGAACATCGTGACGCTTGCGCCGGCTTTCTGGGAGGAACTAAGGAACCACCCAATACCGGTCGATACGGAGGTGGTTCGCGCGCTTGCGAATAACCCCGGCTGTCTCGACCTCTATACATGGCTTACGTGGCGCTGCTTCCAGGCAAGGGACACACAACGGATTCCTCTGTTCGGGCCGAATGGTCTGGCATGCCAACTCGGCGTTCAGGATTATGCTCGTGAGCGAAAGTTCCGGGAGCGGGTCCGGGAATGGCTGGAATTGGTTCGGCTCTGCTGGCCGGAGTGTCCCGCCGTGGTCACTAAGAACGGAGCTTTTCTCCAGGTAGAGCCAGCGGTTTCGGTTACTACGCGGACCCGTAGTCGGGTTGGAACGATTTTCTGAAATCGGCAAGCAGGTATTGGTCCGCCTTGCGCGTCGAGGCAAACCTCGCCGTTTGCGGAACATGGCGAATTGACTGCGGATTCAAATCGGGGAGACACCGATGTTAAAGCGCAATCATTTGGATCTCGAACGCTTACTGCACGATCGGAAGGCCAGCGTCTCTTCGCTCCAATCGGCGTTCGGAATTATCCCGGAATGCCGTTCGGCCTCCATACGGAATGACGTTCACCTTCAGCGGAATCCGCACACGCATAGCTGAATCTTCTGTGGCAAATCTGGGCAGTTATATCGATACGCAGGTGGCGGGTTCGCTATGCGCCGAGCGCATGCGTCAAATCTTCGATCAAATCGGATGAGTCTTCAATCCCGACAGAGAGGCGAATCAGGCTCTCGCAGATCCCCATACGATCGAGGATCTCCACCGGTACCGACGCATGCGTCATGGTTCGGGGATGTTCGATCAGCGATTCCACCCCGCCCAGCGACTCCGCAAGAATAAACAGCCGGCAACGGCTCAGCGCGCGAAGAGCTGCCTCGCGGCCGCCGCGAACCCAGAACGAAAACGTGCCGCCATAACCGGTCATCTGTTTCCGTCCGAGTTCATATTGCGGATGCGATTCGAGACCAGGATGCAGCACGCTTTCCACCGCCGGATGCCGCTCCAGCCAGCGCGCGATCGCCAGAGCATTTCGATTATGCTCTTCCATTCGCAACGCGAGCGTGCGGATCCCTCTCAGCACCAGAAAACAGTCCTGCGGAGCCGCGCACGTGCCGAGAGCATTCTGCAGGTACGCGACACGTTCCGCGAGATCGGCGCTGGAGACGATCAGAGCGCCGCCCACAACATCGGAATGCCCGTTGATGTACTTGGTGGTGGAATGGACCACGATGTCGATGTCAAACTCCAGCGGCCGCTGAAAGTAGGGTGACAGAAATGTGTTGTCGCAGATGGTAATCAAGCCATTCTTCCGCGCGATCGCTGAGATCTCTCCCAAATCCACCAAGTTCATCAGCGGGTTCGTCGGACTTTCGATCCAGATTCCCCGCGTGCAATTGTTAATCGCCGCAGCCGTTATCGCCGAATCTCGCAGATCGACAAATCGCGGTCGGACGCCTCTCGGCGCGAAGATGCTGGTCAACAGACGGTAGGTCCCGCCGTAAAGATCGCTTTGCACGAGGATTTCGTCGCCCGGCGCGAAGAGCATCAAAACGGTAGTCTCCGCCGCCATCCCCGTCGCGAACGCGAAACCGCGCGTCCCGCCCTCGAGCGCGGCCAGACAGCTCTCCAGTGCCTGCCGCGTGGGATTTCCGCTGCGCGAGTAATCGAACTCCCGCGGTTTGCCCGGCGCTTCGAACGCGAACGTCGAGGTCTGAACGATCGGTGTGATCACCGCGCCCCAGACCGGGTCCGGTTGCTGCCCCGCATGAATCGCGAGGGTTCGAAATTGCGCCAAAACTTACCGGCCCGACCGCGTCAGAGCTATGGCAAACTCGATGCGCCTAGAATATTTCATATGTCGATAGAGTTTATAGACATTTTGCTTGACAGTCAACGGGATCGGCTTCTATACTCGGTCTTTGGAGGACTCGGGCGCGCATCCCGCCTGTGAGCCTCATCCCTGCGCGGTAGCCCCCTCGCCGCGCCAAAGCAGTTCCTTCGCCAGGTTCGCGAAGCCCAGCAAAGTCGAAGGAGACTGTTCGTGAAAACCGCCGTTTCTCTATTCCTTTTTTCCATCCTTGTTTTGGCGCAATCCTTCCAGGGCAGTCTGCGCGGACGCGTTGTAGACCCCAACGGAGCCGCAACGCCCGCGGCGAAGATCACACTGACAGACGAAGCGACGTCCGGCGCGCGATCCACCATCAGCAACGATCAGGGCGTCTACGACTTCTTCGCCATCGTACCCGCAACCTACACGGTGGAAGTCGAAGCCCCGGGCTTCCGCCGGCTGGAACGCAAGGGCGTGGTCGTCTCCACACAGGCCAACGTCACGCTCGATCTCTCGCTCGAAATCGGCCAGATCAGTTCACAGGTGAATGTAACGGCCGAAGCGCCTTCGCTCGACGCCGCCGATGCGACGACAGGGCAGTTGATCGACAACCAGAAAATCACCGACCTCCCCTTGCTGGGCCGCAATCCGTATTTCGAAGGTCAGCTCGCGCAGGGCGTCGTCTATGCGGCCAATCCCGAGTTCCACCGGATGCAGGATCAGAACGGCAATTCGCAGGTCTCGATCGCGGGCGGCCCTCTTCGCACCAACAACTACCTCATCGACGGCATCTCCATCACCGATTCGAACAACCGCGCGGTGATCGTCCCTTCCCCCGAAGCCGTGCAGGAACTGAAGCTCCAGACCAGCGAATACGACGCCGAAGTGAGCCGAACCGGCGGCGGCACGTTTAACGTCCTGATCAACTCAGGCACGAATGCGCTGCACGGGAGCGCGGTCGGCCACATACGGGAAACCGACTGGCTTGCGAACAACTTCTTCGCCAATCTGCACGGTCAGCCGCGGCCCGATTCGCCGTTCAAGGATTTCGCATTCTCATTGGGCGGACCGGTCGTGATCCCTCACCTCTACAACGGCCGCAATCGTACATTCTTCTTCGCCAGCTACGAAGCCTATCGCGAGACGGATGGTTCCACCACAACGCTCGCCGTCCCCACGGCGCTCGAAGTCAAAGGCGATTTTTCCCGAACCTTCAACAAAAACGGATCTCAGCAAATCATCTACGACCCGCTCAGTACGAATCTCTCGACCGGCGCGCGAACTCCGTTCCCCGGTAACGTGATTCCGCTCAGCGCGCAGAATCCCGTCGGCCAGGCGCTCGCCTCCTACTATCCGACCGCCGCAGCTTCGTATTACGCTCAGCAGAACTACAATTTCACCGGCAGCTATCCCAATCGCGGCGATCAGGCGCTGTTCAAACTCGACCACGAGTTCGCCAACTGGATCCGCGCCTCCGGTTCCTACATCCACCAGAAGACCTTCGAGGTCGATTACCCCGAGAACATTTTTCCGAACGCCGGAACGCCCAACCAGATCTTCTGCTGCGATCGCAAGATCGACGCCGTAGCGGGCAACGCCACGCTCACGCCGAATGCGACGACCGTAATCACGGCGCGCTGGGGTTTCAACCGCTTCTACAGCAAGAGCACCCCGCAGAGTCTGGGCTTCGATCTCTCCTCGCTTGGACTGCCGCAATCGCTCGTCAACGCCACCCCGAATCCGGCGTTCCCCGCGATCACGATGAGCGACTACGCCAGCTTCGGCGGCGGAACCACCAACCAGGACGTTTTCTATTCCCGCAGTTTCAATGTGACGGCCGCGCATTACATCGGCCGTCACACGCTGCGAGCCGGCTTCGATTTCCGAACCATCCACGACTTCGGAACGCCCGCGTCAGGCCCATCGAGCTTCACCTTCTCGAGCGCATTTACGCAGGCGAACCCGCTCGTCTCGAACGGTCTTTCCGGAAGCAGTCTCGCCTCTCTTCTCCTCGGTTATCCGGCGAGCGGATCGCAGAGTGTGGTGTCTCAGTTCGATGACTACATCCGCTACTATGGCGGATTCATTCAGGACGATTTCCGGCTCACTCCGAAGCTGACCCTGAATTTCGGACTCCGCCTGGAGCACGAATCGGGCCTGAGTGAAGAACAGAACAGGCTGATTGTTGGCTTCAACGGTTCCGCAGCCAGCCCGCTTGCTCAGCCCGATTTTCCCCTGACGGGCGGTGTCGAATATGCAGGCGTCGGCGGAAATCCCACGCACACCGGCAACCCGCTCTCCGTAAAGTTCGCGCCGCGCGCCGGTTTCGCGTATTCGGTCACCCCGAAGACCGTCATTCGCGGCGGCTACGGCATCTATTGGGCCCCCACGTTCTTCAGCTACCAGAATGCGATCGGCTATTCGCAAACCACCAGCATCGTGGCTTCGACAAACGGCAACTACACGCCGGCCGTATCGCTTTCGAATCCTTATCCCAACGGCTTGTTGCAGCCCACAGGAAACGCGCTCGGACTCGCCTCGGGAGTCGGTCAGGCGATCGGCATCTTCTCGCCGACTGCAAGTTCCGCCGGATACTCGCAGCACTATTCAATCGAAGTGCAGCAGGAGCTTCCGCAGCATTTCGTGGTGAGCGCCGGTGTACTCGGCTCGCACAATCTTCATCTGCTCGAAAACGGCATCAACATCGACCAGTTGAATCCGTCGTACTTCTCGCTCGGCGCTTCGACGCTGACCCAGGCCGTCCCGAATCCGCTGTATGGAAACGGTGGCGTCGGCACGGTGGGAACTCCGACCGTAAGCCGTCTCCAGCTTCTGCTGCCGTACCCGCAATTCACTTCGGTGTCCGTCTCGAATTCGAATACCGCTTCAAGCGTCTACTACTCCTTCTACATCCGCGCCGAACGACGTTTCTCCCAGGGCATCGGCGTGCTCGCATCGTACACCTGGTCACGCAGCGAGGACAACATCACCGGACTCAACACCGCGGGCTCCAGCAATATCGCGGCGGTCACCGGACCGCAGAACGGTTATAACCCGAATGCTGAGTGGAGTCTTTCCACGCAGGACGTCCCCAACCGCTTCACGATGTCGGCCACCTATGACCTGCCCTTCGGCAAAGGCAAAAAGTTCCTCAACGGGAGCACGGTGCTCGACTGGATCGCGGGAAGCTGGTCCCTGAATACCCTCGGAATCGTGCAGAGCGGTTTTCCGCTCGCGATCACCCAGGCCAATGCGAACAGCGTCGTCGGCGCCAGTTATCAGCGACCCAATGCCACGGGCGTTTCACCGCTCACGCAGGGCTCCATCGATGCCCGCCTCACCGGCTGGCTGAATCCCGCTGCCTTCTCGGTCACGCCTGCTCTGGGCTTCGGGAATATCAGCCGCTTTATCGACGTCCGTGGCCCCGGACTCTTTAACATTGACTTCTCGATTTTCAAGAGCTTCACCATTCGCGAGCGTTTGAAAGCGCAGTTCCGCGCCGAGGCTCTCAACCTCACCAACACGCCGTACTTCGGAAATCCAGGCACGGTCGTGACCAGCACCGCCTCGTTCGGACAGATCACGAGCCAGATCAACTACGCGCGCCTCGTTCAGCTCGGATTCCGGGCTACTTTTTAGCTATTGAAATATAGATAGGAAAAGTAGACAATATGAAAAAGGACTTCGTGAAGTACCTCCTGAAACTCATCCTCGGGGTCAGTCTGTCGGCTCTGTTCTGGTTCGGTCTGAAGGCGCACGGCGAAACCAACCTGGTCAAGCCAGTTGTCGTGAAGGAGCAGGGATACGTCCCGTTCGCCGACGCGCCCATCAACTACCGTTCGGAAGATCTCAACGACCCGATCGCAAAAATGCAGAAGGAACTCGATCGCGGCGCAGTCACATTGGAATACGACTCCCGCCACGGATATTTGCAGTCGGTTCTGCGAGCCCTGAGAATTTCGCCCGCCTCGCAGACTCTGGTGTTCTCGAAAACCAGTTTCCAGTATCCGCGCATCAGTCCCGAAAGGCCCCGCGCGCTCTATTTCAACGATGACGTCTACGTCGGCCAGGTCGATAACGGCAGGCTTCTCGAATTCGTCTCCTTCGACCCGCTGCAGGGGGCGATCTTCTACGTGATGGATGAGCGCCGCGCCGAGCATCCGCGCTTCGAGCGATCGGAACTCGACTGCATTCAGTGCCACGTCGCCGCTACGACAAAGAACGTGCCCGGCGTAATGCTACGCTCCGTCTACACGGGCGTCTCTGGCGTGCAGGCGCCGAAAACGCCCGCCTACATCACGGGCCACGAGAGTCCGATCAAAGAGCGCTGGGGCGGATGGTACGTCACGGGTCGTCCCGGCAAGCTCGCCCAGCTAGGCAATTCGATCTACCCGGCGCAGGACGAACAGATCCCTGCGGAACTCTCCGGAACAATCGACACCAGCGCCTATCTCACCGGCTATAGCGACATCGTGGCGCATCTGGTCTTAGCGCATCAGACCCAGATGCACAACCTGATCACGCAGACCAACTACCAAACGCGCCTCGCGCTGGCAAAGTCGGGCGGAGAAGTGAGCGATGCCCGCCGCGCCTTCGAGCGCCCCGCCGAGCAGCTCGTCCGCTATCTCCTCTTCGCCAACGAAGCGCCGCTCGATTCACCGATCGCCGGAACCTCTGGCTTTGCAGAAGAGTTCGCCGCGCGCGGACCGCGCGATCCACAGGGCCGCTCGCTCCGCGACTTCGATCTGACGAAGCGCATTTTCCGCTATCCCTGCAGTTATCTCATTTACTCGGAATCGTTCGATGCCATTCCGGAACCGGCCAAAAGCTACGTATATCGGCGTCTTCTCGAAGTTCTCACCAACCAGGACCAGTCGCCCGACTTCGCCGCGCTTTCGGCTGAGGACCGCCGCGCCGTCCTCGAAATCCTGCTCGCCACCAAGCTCACTCTCCCAGGCGGCTGGAAACACAGTGCGCAACAAATTTTGACCGCCTCTCGCGGCAATCAATGAATCACCAACACAGAAGGGAAACACAGATGAATACTGTCCTACGACAACTTTCCGGCGTAGCCGCAATTGCCTTCGGCATGAGCGCGGCCACTGCCATGGCGCAAAATCTCGACGGCCGCTGGGATGCGACCACAGTCCAGGGCGGCGTGAGCATTCCCTTTCGACTGGATCTATCCGGAGAAGGAGATCACCTTGTTGGCACGCTCTATAACGGAGGCGGCGATAAGGAAACCACCACCAGTGCGAGCCTGAAGGACGGCAAGCTCATACTGAACTTCGAGCACTACCTGACCGCGATCGATGCCGACGTAAAAGGACAGGAACTCGACGGCAAAATCGTAGTGTCGCGGCGCGGCCGAAACACGGTTGAGGATGGCGCAAATCCCACCCCGAAGCCAGACGCCGGAAGCCCGTTCCGCGCCGTTCGCTATGTTGCTCCGGCGCCGATTGACCTGGCGAACGTCCCGTCCATCGACGGCCAGTGGGAGATTCCGCATGAATCCAACAAGGGAGAAAAAGCCTGGCGGCTGATCGTGAAGCAGACCGGGGCGGATGTCGAGACCACCATCCTCCGGGTCGATGGCGATACCGGCGGAGCTTACGGCCGCTGGCAGAACGGCAAGTTCGTCGCCAGCCACTTCGACGGCGCCCGTCCGGGCCTGATCGTTCTGACGCCTCAGGCGGACGGCACTCTTCAGGTGGATCTCAATGCGGGACAGCGCACGGGCGTGCTCACTGCATATCGTCCCGAAGTCGCGCGCGCGAAGGGTCTCCCCGAGCCGTCGAATTACCAAACCCACACCACTGTGCGCGATCCCAACGAGACCTTCGCCTGGAGCTTCCCCGATACCCGCGGCAAGGTCACGTCGAACGACGATCCGAAGTTTAAGGGCAAGGTCGTGCTGGCGATCGTGACCGGCACTTGGTGCCCGAACTGCCACGACGAAGCCAAGTACTTGGTCGAGCTATATGCCAAATATCATGACCGCGGACTCGAAATCGTCGCGCTCGATTTTGAAGAGCCCGACCAACAGTCGTCACTGAAACGCGTAAACGCGTTCATCAAGCAGTACCACGTGCCCTACACGTATGTAATCGCCGGCGCTCCTGAAGATATGTGGGACAAAATCCCGCAGGCCGTGAACCTGAACACCTGGCCAGCGACCTTCTTCGTGGGGCGCGACGGCAAAGTGAAGGCGACGCACGCCGGGTTCGCGGGTCCGGCCAGTGGTGAATTCAATGCTCAGTTGAAGACCGAGTTCACTTCCACGATTGAGCGCCTGCTCGGCGAAAATGGCGCACAGAAGACGGAATGATCATCGCGCTTCTGTTGCTCGCGGCATCGGCCCAGACGTCGAAAGACCTCTGGGCCGATGCGGCTTCACATCTCACATGGGCGGCGGCGGATAACGGCTCAGGCGTGACGAACGCTCAGGCGGAATACTATTGCCGCACGCTTTCTCTCGGGGGTTACAAGGATTGGCGGCTGCCCGCCATCGACGAACTCAATACCCTCTATGGCGCCGAGCTGAACGATCGGGGACAGCACCTGCGCGGTCCCATTGTGCTCACAGGCTGGCAGTGGAGTTCCTCCGTCGGCAAGTATCCGGGAGAGTATTGGGCGCTGGATTTCGGCGATGGAGCCAGAGCATCCGTCGTCGCAGGAGACTCGGGCCTGAACCGCGCGCTCTGCGTGCGCGCGTCCGACTGAAACAACGCCTGCATGCAATAGGATTTTAGATGAGGACTCATTTTCGCTGTTGTTGTTGCCGCTGAAAAGTCCGGGCGCATTCCGCTCGGCGGGTTTCTCTGTCAACCATCCAACCAAACAAAGGAGAAGAGTCCATGGCAGCAGCAGCAATCAACGAGGAATTCCACACTCGCTATTACTTTCGTCTGAACTCCCAAATCATCGGCGCCGAAACCGATTTCGATCCTGCCCTGGTGGTTCTCGCGCTGCAGACGCAGTCGGATACCACGATCGTCTACAGGTTCGATCAGGAAAAGAGCGAATTTCAAGCGATCGCCGCTCATTCCAGTGTGCGCGCGGCCATTCGCGATGCCGGCGTGACCCTGACCCCGACTGTGAGCCAATGGCTGTTCACGCTCACCGGCGCGCAGCAGGGTTCCGCAAGAACGGACGAACGTTTCGAACGCTTCCCCGAACGCCTCCAGCACGGCGTCGATCAGGTGCTCGCGGTTCCGTTGCGTAACAGAGAGCGCGTTCTCGGTCTGCTCACGCTCGGCCGCCGCAATCAGGAAGAGTTCTCTTTCGAGATCGTCGATATCGCGCAGCGCACGGGCCGCCTGCTTGCTGCGGTTCTGGAACGCGATGATCTCGAGCAGCGCCTTCGGGAGCGTAAAGTCGTCGAACGCGCCAAAGGAATTCTGCAGCGACGGCGCGGCCTCACTGAGGAGGACTCTTACCTGCTCCTTCGCGGCATGAGCCGCCGCCGGCGCATCCCCATGTTTCAGGTTGCTTCTGAGATTGTCGATCAGGGCCGCTCGCGTTTTGCGGTGGGCGCCTGATACCTAAAGTGCTCCTCGTCGTCGCCCATCCGGACGAGTTCGTATTCGTCGCCAAGATCTGGGGGATCGCGAAAGAGCGCAAGGGAACCATCGATCAGTTCGTCATCACCGGCTGGGCGGGAGGCAATCGGTATTCCGCGCTCGACGAACGTTGTTGCAGCGCCAACTTCGCGGACGATTTCAACGGCGAGACCAGTCTGCCCGAAATCCGACGGCATGAAATGCTTCCGCGGACATGGTGCTCGGCATCCGGCATCGTCATTTCCTGAATCACCCCGGCGGCGGTTACCGCGGCCTCGCCGAAAACTTCCATCAGTGGAACACCGAAGAGGTCATGCAGTCGAACAGCGATCTGATGGACGTGAGCGATGCTACTCAACGCAGTCCAGATTTTGCAGCCGTTGCGCGAAAATGTCCGAGGGTTTTGAACAAGGATGGACGGCAAAGCTCCGCAACTGATTGCAACGGAACCAACTTGGTAAGGCAGACCACCTGCTATAAGCGCAGTCGTTCATGATCCATTTAAGTTATTGAAATTAATATGTTTATGGTGGGCGCTTCGGGATTTGAACCCAAGGCCTCCTGCTTGTAAGTTCAACAGTCACGGGCTATATTGCTGATTCTTTTAGCGGTCTGGCCTCGTTTCGGCGGCGTCTTCGTGTTTCTACGGCGCTTATTGCACAACATTCTGCACAACAATTTCTTCAGTTGTTCCGACCGCGTGTCAGTTGGAGTCCGGAGGTTTCGGTTTGCGGTGATGGCCGTGCGCACCTGATCCGCACCAACAGCATTCTCGCCCACACGGCAGCGGTCTAAACCAGAGAGTCGCAATGCTGAAACATGCGGGAGCGTGCGTCCGCGACCTCTTTCAGGACAGCTTGTTCGATGCGCCGGTCTCGGTAGCCGCCGTACAAACGGCCAGCAGGATCGAACTGGTGCGTCGTCGGCGCCAAGAAAGCGATCAGGATATTTCGTTCGGGGCACGCCCGTTCATCCTTTGCGGTCTTCCGATCCGACGACTATCTCCAGAGACCCTCAGGTATTCTCGCCGCAACGGCCGCTTCTTTCTTGAGATCGTGGGGCATCCGGACTATGGAGTTCCGTTCGGACAGGATCGTCTTGTTCTGCTGTGGCTCGCGACCGCTGCTGTCCGGCGGCAGAGTCCCGTTATCCGGTTCGGCAGCGCGGCGGAGATTCTGTTGGAATGGGGAATGCCGACGAACGGCTCCCATTACCGACGGCTTCAGGACGCTTTCCGTCGGGTTTTTGCTTGCACGATTTTCTTCGGAACGAAAGAAGAACTCAGGGAAGGCGAAGTATGGGACTGCGGCCGGGGGCATTTCTTTGACCAGATGAGGTTGTGGTTCGGGAAAGAGAATTTCACAGGCAGGCGAAAGCCGGAAAACATCGTGACGCTTGCACCGGCGTTCTGGGAGGAACTAAGGAACCACCCAATACCGGTTGATACGGAGGTGGTTCGCGCGCTTGCCAATAACCCCGGCTGTCTCGACCTCTATACATGGCTTACGTGGCGCTGCTTCCAGGCGAGGGACACACAACGGATTCCCCTGTTCGGGCCGAATGGTCTGGCATGCCAACTCGGCGTCCAGGATTATGCTCGTGAGCGCAAGTTCCGGGAGCGTGTCCGGGAATGGCTGGAATTGGTCCGGCTCTGCTGGCCGCAATGTCCTGCGGCGGTCACGAAAAATGGAGCTTTCCTCCAGGTGGAGCCGGCGATTTCCGTGGCAACGCGGACTTGTGTGGCAGGCACGATTCCCTGAAGCCAGGGATGACGTATGGTTTCGAAAAATCCAATTGCCTGGCGACACAAGGCTCGAGTTTTCGACCCTACGGGGTCTATGCGCTCTCGCACGTGAGTCAGGCTTCGCAGTTTAGAATAGGAGTGCCAGGGAGCTATGGAGAACGTTTCGATTCACTGGGCGCGCGATCTTACAACTTCCACGCGGAGCGTGATTGAAGGGTTACTCGGCCGCAATTTGCGTGACGACGAAGAGGTCAGCGTCATGGCGCTCCGTTCCCATGCAGCGCCATCGGGAGATGAGCGGCGTCGGAGCGCGGAACATTTGAGAGGCGCTCTGGATCGACTTGCTGAGAAAGCCGGAGACGTCAGCGGCGATGAGTTTGATTCCGCCGTTGATGAAGCGATGAATCAGATCCGCCCACGGCGGAAATGAGGATTGTTCTCGACACTAACATTCTTGCTCGTGCGAACCCGCGCTCGAAAAGCGTGGCGCGTGTTCTTTTGTTGACCATCCTGGAATCAACAGAGCACGTGTTAGTCTTATCGCCGTTTTTGTTGCGCGAAACGGAGCGAGTGTTGAACTATCCCCGATTGCAACGCCTCTGGCCGCTGACACCATTCGATATCGAGCAATACACACAGGCTCTTCAGGATTTCGCGGAGTTGGTTACTCCACAGAGTGGCGGAAGGCTCGTTCCCAACGATCAAGAGGATGATCCTGTATTGGAAACAGCATTACATGGGCGGGCGCATGTACTCTGTACGCTCGACAGACATTTCCATCACCCGGCGGTTCTCGAGAGTTGCCGCAAGCAACGTATTGAGGTGTTGACGGATGTTGAACTGCTTATCCGTCTGCGCGAAACAGGAGATTGACGTAGGCTGTGGGTAGCAGCCAAGACGCATCGACGCTCAGGCCCCGTCAACTTATCGTGGGGCGACGATCCACGACGTTCAACCCGGCGGTTGATGGATTTTGAAGCGGAAAATCGCATTTGGAGGCCCCGCTCGCAATCGTCGTATGGTCAAAGAACTCATGCGGCGATGCCGTAATACTTC
This sequence comes from Bryobacteraceae bacterium, assembly GCA_035262625.1. Classification (GTDB taxonomy): domain Bacteria; phylum Acidobacteriota; class Terriglobia; order Bryobacterales; family Bryobacteraceae; genus BOG-234. The sequence continues at coordinate 23,698 of DATFSM010000019.1, read as the reverse complement.
AGTAGGCCGCCGAGACGCTCATGGCAGCGTAATCGACTCCCCGGCTTCTCCTGGACGAGCTTCTTCGGTGGGAAGAGGAGGATGTTACCTCTTCCCTGGTGGTTTCTTTCCTCATGAAAGTGATCGATAAATTCAGTCAATGCCCGTCGCAGGGAGGTTTCTCCAAACAGGATCAGTTTCGATAAGCACTCACCCTTTACGGACCGCACCCAGCGCTCGGCATAAGCATTCAGATTCGGACTCCGCGGCGGGAGTTGAATCGGTTCGACACCGCCAGTCGTCAATGTCTCCCGGAACAGGAAACAGAACTTCGTGTCTCGGTCATGCAACACGTACCGACGCTGATCCAGAAATCCCCACGACTCACCGGTAGCATTCCGCGCCATCTGCGGCATCCATGCCTGATCCGGGCGCCTCGGATCCCGGCCAGGCTGACACGCCGGCTTTCAAGATGAATGAAGAACAACACGTAATACGTGACCAGGCCCCGCCATCTGAGGACCTCAATTGTAAAGAAGTCCGTCCCGGCCATCACCGCCAGATGCGATTGAATGAATTGCTTCCAGGTCGTAGTTTGGCTGCGTTTCGGAGCGGGAGGGATGCCATGCCGTTTCAGGATGTTCCCAACGGTCTGATCCGTGACGGTGTGGACGAGATTGGACAGTGCTCCGACAATCCGGTCATAGCCCCCACCCGGAATTCTCTCGCGCCATTTTGATGATCAACTCCTGAAGTTCAGGCTGGATCGGCGGTCTGCCGAGATAGCTGCGGTGTCGGGATCCATCGAACTTCTTTGCAATCAGCTTCCGGTACCACGCCAGAATCGTGTCCGGTTTAGCAACGCAGGCTACCTGCCCGAGTACTTTCCGGCTGAGGCGTTTTCCAATCTCGGCGAGCGTATACCTTTCCGGATCGGACAGCCGCTGCCGGGTCGGCAGGTGTGCCCGCAAGATTCGGTTCTCGGCCGCCAGATATTCGTTCTTCAGGAGCAGTTCCTGATTGATCCGGCCGGTAACATACGCCAGCAGTCGCGCCCAGGGGGTCTCTTTCATATCGAGCGCTTATAATACTGTGCTTTCGTGCTTTCTCGATTGTCATCCCCGGTTTAGAATGCCCGCAATTTCCCCGGTTTTGTAGTTGAGGCCATTGGCGGGGACGTGGTATGCCACTCTACAGCAGTTTCTAAATATGGCTTGGCCGGGCGACGGATGAAGCGGTAGCGTACGACTGCGCCAAATGCTCATGCTTTCTCTGAGAGAGAACCCGTCAGCCGCGGTGTTCTTGTTGTGGGACCCCGGTACGCAGCCCAATTGCCGACTTTGCGACTTAACCAACGCCCAGCACGTCCGGCCGTAGTGGCTCATGGGATCGCGGGCGAGTTCGTGAACAGGGGCAGGTGTTACCTCGTGCTCGGATCGGTCCGGCCCGGGTGCCAGACTGGCGTGTTTATCCAATGTTCGAGTTCCGTTGGCGGCGCAGGAGGGTTGGCTATCGACTAATCCGAAGGTTGTTCCCGCCAGAACAGGACTACTGCCCCCGCGCTTTCTGCTTCGGCGTCAACGTAGTCGTGTGCGCCGACATCGAATTCCAAGCCCCCAACGACGTCAAAACCGGGCAAACTGCTGACATCTTATTCCGGGGCTAACATTCTCGATTGCTTTCGGATATTTTGACCATACGAGGTACGAAGCAACCAGTAATCGGTAGCGAAGTGAATGGTGCCAGTTTCGCAGCAGGCGCTGTCGCGCGGGGGGAAATCTTCAGAATTTTGGCTCACTGACGTAAATTAATGCAGATCTATTTCTTTGACGTAGAGACGCCTGGATATGCTCACATCTGGAAGATATTGGCGTGTTAGCCTTCTGGACTGGCGCGGCCGCTTTTCCAACAATACGGATGAAACCATAAACTACCCCCCGCCGAGTCTATCGGATTTTCCGATCCGACGGGGCGATCGCGCTGATGTTGTCAGTAATCATTGATTCGAGGCGAGGGGATGCTGCATCCATTCTCCGCCGAAATTTTCTGGAACGCCGACAGAAGTTGATTGTGCAGGAGGCCGTTATTCGCAAGGAGGTGCGCGCAGGAAATATCGGCGGGCCTTCCGAGCATGTCTGAAGTTCGCCCCCCGGCCTCCTGCACCAGAATCAAGCCCGCCGCGTAATCCCAGGGCTTTAAGCCGAAGCCCCAAAGAGCATCCAGCCGCCCGCAGGCGACGTAGGCGAGATCCAGGGCAGCCGATCCCGTTCTGCGAACGCCATGCGAAGCGCAATCCAGATATTGGTAGTAATAAATGTTGCCGCTGGATTCGCGCGCATGGGCCGGGAAGACCGTCCCCAGCATGCTCTCAGAAATCTGAGCTACGGGCGACACCCGCATCGGAAGACGATTGAGGTGCGCCCCGTCGCCTTTTCTTGCCGAAAAACACTCGTTCCGAACGGGATCTGAAATGACGCCTAAAACGGGTTCACCCGCTTTAACCAAGGCAATCGAAACTGCGAAGAACGGAAATTTATGAACGAAGTTTGCTGTTCCGTCGAGCGGATCGATATACCAGCAGTAATCTGAGGAACCCCGAACGCTGGCGCCTTCCTCTCCGATAATGGAGTGATTCGGAAAGTTGCGGCTGAGCCGTTCGACGATCAGCTTTTCACAACTTCGGTCCGCTTCAGTGACGACGTCGAAGCGGTCCTTGCTTTCCCCTTGCACAAATCGGGTGAATTGATTCTTAAGCAGCACGCTGGCGTCTTGGGAAACTTCGAGCGCCGCATCAAGCCACTTGTTCATCTATGAGGCGCCATGTTGGTATACCGGCCAACCGAGATATGTTTGGAACGCTTCAGTCATCACCGAAGCGCAATGGGCACCCGTCATGGCCGCGTGATGCTCGAAGCCGTTGCGGCAGATATATCTCATGAGTTTCGGCAGGTTCGGAACCTCGACCACCGCGCGACTGCCAAACGTGGCGAGGGAGTCGTTCGTAAACAAACCCTCGCCCACGTAGGCGCGAATGTTTCCGTTCACGTCGTCGGTGCTCACGCGCCCGAAGGTGACGGGGCCCGCCGGCGTTCGGCCTGCAACGGCTCCGTATGTGTTCTCTTCTCCCAGAGTCGTGCCGAGGATCGGCGCCGTTCCGATTTTGATGTCCGGCAGAAAGCTCTTGGCCCAGTTGCCGCAGTGGAAGAAGACGCATTTATTGCGATCCCCGCCGTAGTTGTTGTTCCAGTCCACCAAAGCGCTGGGGAGGCCGGAAGCAAGCTGCAGCGCGTACATGCCGACAACGCCCGCGATATCGACCTCGCATGCGCTCGGCATGAGCCGGTCGCTCATCATGCTCATGATCGTGCAGACGTTGACGCCGAAATTCTGCTGCATCGAACTCCAGCACTGAATCGCTGACGCATGGAGATCGTTCTGATCCATCCACTCCAGAAGCGCCACCGCGAGTTTCGCCATACGGGACAGCGAAGACCCCGGTACCTGCGCGGCTGCCGCGTATCCACAGATCTCGTCGATTCTGCCGCGAACACGATCGTCGCCGTCACTGATGCGGTTGGCGCGGCCGAAGAGGTCGGAGAGGTCCATGGTGCTGACTGAGATTCCCGCGGACTGGAGTATCTTCTCGCTGTACCTCGTAGTGTTGAACGCGTTCGGCCGGGCGCCGACCGCGCCAATCCGGGCGCGGCGCATGGAATTCACAACACGGCACTGCGCGATAAAACCCTTCAGGTCGGCCCGAAACTCGTCTGACAAAGGCAGGACGGTGTGGTTCTCCGTCAGGCTGTAGGAAATGCCGTACTGCCGAAGATTGTTGCAGACCGAAATCTTTCCGCAGAAGGCATCGCGGCGCCGTTCGACGGTCAGCTGATCGAGGTCGTCCGGGTAAGCCTGCACCAGGACGGGCGCGTTCAGACCTGCAAGCTTCAGAGTGTCGGCGACTCCCTTTTCATCGCCGAAGTTGGGAAGACTGACGAGCACTCCCTGGATTCGGTCCTGATGCCGGCGAAAGAGGTCGGAGCATCGTTTGGCGTGCTCCCAGGTTTCGACCGCGCCCAGTTTCGTCGTGTCTTCGGCGAGGATAACGGGCTCGATGTCCAGTTTCTGAAAAAGCTGGAGGATATCGCGCCGTGCTTCAGAGACGAGCACGTCGGGAAAAAAATCCCGATTGCCGATGATCACTCCCAATGTTGTTTTTGCCATCTGATTCTCCGGAAAGGCTACTGTTTCTTGCTGAAAACGCCGTACTGATCCGCGTTCGCGCCCGTGATCAACTCACAATCGATGGATTGCTTTTCGGGACCGCCGGTCGAGCCGCTGGTCAGGAATTTATTCGCCTGATCCACCGCGAGCTTGGCGATCATCCCCGCGGGCTGGAGAACGGTCGCATTGATCTCGCCCGCCTTGATCGCGGCGACCGCGTCGGGACTGCCGTCCAGACCGACCACGACCGTGTTTTTCAAACCAGCAGCTTTGATCGCTGCCGCCGCGCCGAGCGCCATCGTGTCGTTGCCGGCTATCACTCCGCGGATGTCTTTGTTTCCCTGGATGATGGTTTCCATCTTTTGGAACGCTTCGGTCTGGCTCCAGTTGGCGCTTTGCTGGGCGACCATCCTGAGCCCGTCGAATTTATCGAGGATATCGTGATACCCGCGGGTGCGAATGGTGGCGTTGGTGTCCGATTCCTTTCCGAGCAACTCGACGTAATTGCCTTTTTCGCCGAGGAGGCGAGCGAATTCAGTTGCGCCCAGCGTTGCCCCCTGGTAATTGTTGGAAACGATCTGTGAGGCTGCGATCCCGTTGGTAGAAATCTCGCGATCGATGAGGAACGAAGGAACGCCGGCGTTCTTTGCCTTTTGAACGGCGGCGACCGAGGCTTCCGCCCCTGCGTTATCCAGCACGATTGCGGCGGCGCCATTGGCGATCGCGCTGTCGACCAGCTGATCCTGCTTGTGCGCGTCGTCATCGTGCGAAGTGACCGAGACTGTATATCCCAGTTCCTTCGCGCGCGCCGCCGCCGCATCGGCCTCGGCTTTGAAAAACGGGTTATCCAGAGAAGGCGTGATAATCGCGATCAGTTTCGTTTTGGGTTTAGACGGTCCGCAACTGAGAGCCATGAGCCCGAGCAGGGCAAGGCAGCTGCATGGAATGATAATTCTCTTCACCTGGTTAGGTCCTTTGGGCGGACGGATCTTCGCCGCGCGTATTTTTGTTGCATCTGATCGAGGAGGACGGCGGCGACGATTACGAATCCTTTGATGACCATCTGCCAGAACTCGGACACTCCGAGCAGAACGAGCCCGTCCGCGAGCACGCCGATTACGAACGCCCCCAGAATTGTGCCGCCGACGCTGCCGCGCCCGCCCATGAGCGATGTTCCGCCGAGCACGACGGCCGCGATTGCATTCAATTCGAAGGTTTCGCCTGTCGCGGGATGCGCGGCGGCCAACTGCGCCGCGATGATCAGACCGACAATCGCGGCGCAGAAGCCCGATATTATGTAGACCGAAAATTTGATACTTCCGACACGAACACCGGAGAGCTCAGCCGCCCTTTCGTTCCCGCCCACCGCATAGACACGCCGGCCGAACGGAGTCTTGCCCGCGGTCACTGCTCCAATGACGGCGACTGCAATCATGATCAGGATCGGCGCGGGAATTCCCAGTACGGCGCCCACACCGATCGAGGTAAAGCCGGTGTTGCCAAGATCCGGTCTGCCGGACAGTTGCGGAAACGTTGCGCCGTTGGAGAGTAGCATTGCCGCGCCCCGCGCTATGTACAGCGTGCCTAGCGTTGCGATGAACGGCGGGACGCGCAACTGCGCGACAAGGGCGCCGTTCAGGGCGCCTACAACCGTACCGGATAGAAGAGCAATGACGACTACAAGCCACGTGTGGAAGTAAACAACGTCTCCCAGGGAGCGCAACACCAGGCCGTCGTGGATGAGCTTTCCCGCGACGATTCCGGCGAAACCAACGACAGACCCGACTGAAAGATCGATGCCGCCGCTCAGGATGACAAACGTCATTCCAACTGCGAGCACGGCATTGATGGCAACGTGCTTTACGAGAATGGTGAGGTTCGCCGCAGAAACGAAACTGGGAGTGCTGAAGGCAAATGCGACAAGAAGTATCGCAAGAACGATCGCCGCGCGCAGGCGGAACACCAAAGCTGCTGCGGATGTGCGGGGACGGGATGTCGTTCGTGCCCACGTCGCCGCGCTGCGTTCTTCATCCTTGTGAGTGACTGCCATCTAGCTCGCCGCCGCCGTCAACTCTTCGCCCGAGACCGAAACCGCGTTGAACTCTCCGGTGACTGCGCCTCGTGACATAACCAGAATCCGGTCCGACACCGAACGCACTTCTTCCAGTTCCGAGCAGACATAAATGATCCCCATGCCTTCCGAAGCCAACTGCCGGACCGCGGAATAGATGTCGGCCTTTGCCGATACATCGACGCCTCGTGTGGGCTCATCGAGAAGAAGAACCTGCGGCGATGTGAGCAGGCACTTCGCAAGAACGACCTTCTGCTGATTCCCCCCGCTCAGAGCCTGGATACTCGCGCCGATGCCGGGAGTCTTGATGCGGAGACGGGAAATCATGGCGTCGCTTGCCGCTGCTTCTTTTTCTCTGGAAAGAAAAACTCCGGAGCGCTGTGCGGGCAGGCTGGCGAGCGTCATATTTGCGCCGACGCTGAGAGTCGGGATCAATCCTCCGGTCTGCCTGTCCTCCGGGACCATCGCAATGCCGGACTCGATTCTCTGCGACGCGGTCAGCCGATCGATGCGCGTCGCGTTGAGCCAAACGCCACCGCTCAGGCCAGGCCGCAACGCCATAAGGGACTCCAGAAGTTCAGTGCGGCCCGCGCCCATCAGACCATAAATCCCCAGCACCTCACCAGCGCGGAGTGAAAAAGAAACCCGATTCAGAATGGGCCGGGCGGTTTCGTTGTAAAGAATGAGGTTCTCAGCGCGCAGCAGCTCTCGATCCGATTTGCTGGGCGACCGCGTTCCTGCCGCGGGCAGCGAGCGGCCGGTCATTCGGTCCACGATCCATCGCGAATCGATGTCGCTGGAGAGCGCCTCGCCCGCGATTCGTCCGTCTCTCAACACGGTGATGTCGTCGGAGATTTTGAGTAATTCTTCCAACCGGTGTGAAATGTAAACGATCGCAACTCCTCGGCTCTTCAGATCGCCGATGAGCCGGAACAGAACGCCGATCTCGGAAGCACTTAAAGCCGATGTGGGTTCATCCATCATCAGGACCTTCACTTCATGCGCGAGAGCGCGAGCGATCTCCACGATCTGCTGTTGCCCGAGCGGGAGTTCTCCCACCAGCGCATTCGGGTCGATCGGATGATCGAGTAACTGAAGCAGTTCCCGAGTTCTGCGTTCCTGCGCACGCTCCTTCAGGAGGCCGCGCGACGCTAGCTCATAACCGAGAAAAATGTTGTCCGAAACGCTCAGATTTGGGCAAAGATTCAGTTCCTGATGAATGATCCCGATGCCGCGCGCGGTCGCATCGCGAACCGATGCGAAGACGGTTTCCGTCCCGTCAAGCCTCAGCGTGCCTGCGCTGGGCTGCTCCACGCCCGCCAGTATCTTCACCAGCGTCGATTTGCCCGCGCCGTTCTCGCCAATGAGGGCGCGAACTCTGCCACGATCGATTCGAATGCTGGCGTCGTCGAGCGCGACGGTGCCGGGATAGATCTTGGTGATCTTCCGCGCTTCGAGAACCGGCTGGGGTTCGTTGTTCATGGATGGCTCGTGTCGATTAAGAGCTGGACCGGAATCGCGTCGCGCACCGGCGGCTGCCACGGTGCCTGCGCGGCGAATGCCGCGACGAAGTCGATGGTGCGTCCCTTCATTGGCTGGGATCCGACCGAGTTCAGTACCGACTTCAGAACAAGGTCGTTCAGCGCATTTCCCACGTCGGCGTACTGAAGCTGTGTGCCGAAGTTCGTGAATGGAACCAGGCCAGTGGCATCACGGACCGCCGTGCCGCGGAGCACAGGCCCGATTTCGAGCGAGACATCGGGTTTGCCGTCGAGAGGCGCGACATCGACGTCAATCGTTCGCACGCGTGATGCGGAGTTTTCGGCGAGCGTCACGGCGCGTCCACGCATAACGAAATACCACGCGCCCGAACCCTCGCGATGACCGTATTTTTGCCCGGCTGTATCGATCGAGACTGCCAGCGCGTCAAGAAGAGTTCGTGCGTCAACCGCGGACTTCAGCATGGCGGGTACGAGGCGCGAGGACCAGATCGAGGATGCGTACGCGGCGGGCGCGAGGTCCTGCGCGCGAGTCTGGGAATCGTCACCGATGGGCCGAATGGTCCACGGAGCGGAGCATGCAGTCAGGCTCACTGCTATTCCCAATGTCGCGATCCGCTTCAGGAAACCCTCCTGATCTTCTTGCCGGAAATCGGGACCGTTTTCTGTCCGGCGTCGGATTTCCCTTGTTCCGGTCTGTCGTTGAGAAGTCGCTGGGCGGTTCCGAGATCAGTGATGAGCACATTCAGCAGCTTTCCGACGATAGCCGCTCGAATGGCGGACGTTTTTCGCTTGCCTCCAGCCACGCCCACGACGCGTCGGGCGCGAGTGAGTTGATTGAGACCGATACTGATGACGCGTTCGTCGAGGTCCGTTACGACCGGTTTGCCGGACTCATCGAAAAAGCGGAGACAGATGTCTCCCACAGCGCCCCGAGAAGCGAGTGTCCGCAACTCTTTCGGAGAGAAAACGTTGCCGCTGGATGCCAGGGCTTTGGATGGCTCGAGGGACCCGATTCCCACGAGAGCAAGGGTGATGGAATCGAACAACTCGATCGCATGGCTCACGAAGGGATCGCGCAACAGAATGCGTTTCGCCTCGGCAGTTCCGACAACTCCGGGAGCGGGCAGGAGTGTGGCGGTTGCGCCGATAAGAGTCGCCAGGCGTCGAGTCAGCGTCGTCGCATGAAAGGAGGCGTTGGGATTTCCTACGCCGCCCAGAATCTGCACAACCTGCTCCGTTTTCGAGCGAGGATTCGGATGCAGGCAATCGACCATCGAAAGTAAGGAGGCGCTCCAGGACGAGATTCCGATCACGTCGTTCGGCTTGAGAGTCGTCTCAAGATAGAAGGCCGCGGCCGCGCCCAGATCACGGGCGATCTGGTCCTCGTCTTCCAGACAATCCACGACGATGGCATCCTGAAGGCCATATGCTGTTTCGAGCGCGTCTTCGACTTCAGTGTGCGAGCCCGACGGCAGGCTCACCGTGATGCGGACAATGCCTTCCTGCTCGGCTTTCTTGAGCAGCCGCGAGACGGTGGACTGATGGATATCGAGCCGCTCGCAGATTTGAGTCTGGTTCAAACCTCGCGTATAGTACATCCGCGCCACCTTCGCCATCAATCGCAGTTCGTCGATTCGCGCCATAAGCTCTTATCTTGATTGGCCGGTGGCCAGCCGATCCCTCGCGTGATTGGCGCTGCGCGACCGGGCGAGCGCATCATACCAGCCGGCCAGCAGTTCTTGGCGGCGTGCGGCCCGCATCGACGGCGTGAACCGATCGATTTGGCCTCGCAATTCCTGAAGTTCATCGAGGGAGTTCCACTGTCCTACAGCGAGACCTGCCAGCCAGGCCGCGCCACGCGCTGAGAGATCCGATGATGCGCTGCGCAGAATCGTGCAATCGCTGATATCGGCTTGAAATTGCATCAGGACGTCGTTGGCGCTCGCGCCCCCGTCTGTGAGAAGTTCGGGGAGTTCCCGATGCATGTCTTTCTTCATGCCGATCAGGACGTCGTTTACCTGATACGCAATCGATTCCAGGGCCGCCCGGGCGGCGTGTTCGGCCGTAGATGCGCCGGTCAGACCCGTGATGACGCCGCGGGCCAGCGGATCCCAATGAGGCGCGCCGAGACCGGCGAACGCGGGAACGATGTAGACGCCGCCCGAATCGGAAAGGGAACCCGCAACAGCGGCTGTAGCGGCTGTCGTTTCGTGGCGCAGGAATCGCGACATCCAATCGAGCGTGGCTCCGCTGTTTGTGATATTGCCTTCGAGCGCATAGCTGATGGCGCCATTCAATCCCCACGCGATCGTGGAGGAGAGCCCGTGATGCGATGTCAGCACGCCATCGGTGAGCGACATTAGTGAAGAACCTGTGCCGTAGGTCGCCTTCACGGCGCCCGGTTGGAACGCGGCATGGCCGAACAACGCGGCGTGCGAATCGCCGGCCAGCGCTGCGATCGGAATGCCGGCCGGTATCGGGTCGCAGGCCGCTGTTTCCGCAAAGATGCCCGAAGACGGCCGGATTTCAGGAAGACAAGCGGCGGGAACGCCAAAGACATTCAGAAGTTGCCCGTCCCACTGCGCGCGCGAGAGATTCATGAGTTGCGTCCTCGATGCGTTGCTCACGTCGGTTGCGTGAACGGCGCCTCGCGTCAGGTTCCACAACAGCCAGCTATCGACGGTTCCCACGAGGATTTCGCCGTCCCGTGCGCGCCGGCGGCCGTCCTCTGTGTGATGGAGCAGCCATTCGGCCTTTGCCGCGGAGAACAGGGGATCGATTCCCAGCCCGGAGAGTTCCCGGATCAGAGCAGCGTATTCGCTTTCGAGAAGCTCGCGGCATCTACCGGTGGTTCGCCGGCACTGCCAAATGATGCAGGGGCCAACGGGCATTGCGGTCCGCCGGTCCCACGCGACGACGGACTCACGCTGGTTCGAGATTCCGATTGCGCCGATTGTCGCGCCAGACGTTTTTTCAAGACACTCTGCGATGACCTCGTTTACGGAACGCCAGAGTTCATTCGCCTCCTGCTCGACCCAACCCGGGGCGGGATACGAAATGGAAACCCGCCGCGAGGCCCGCGCGACGACTTCGCCAGCCTTGGAAATCAACAGCGCCTTGGTGTTGGTTGTGCCCTGATCAATGGCGAGAATCAGCCGTTCGTGTTTCAGAAAGATGTCCTTCCACCAGATTCAAGCCATCAGAGTCAATGCCGCGTCCCGAATGTGGCGAGGAGTGAGACCGAAGTGTTCCATCAGAAACTCGGCTGATCCGGTAGGCGCGAATTCGGCGGGAACTCCTAAAATGCGCATCCTCACGGGCGCGGTCTGGACCACGACTTCCGCGACCGCGCCGCCGAGGCCTCCAATAGTCGTGTGTTCTTCCACCGTTACGATGGGTCCTCGTCTCGCTGCGAGAACGATGGCGTCGCGATCGATGGGCCGGACCGTCGGCATATTCAACACCGCAGCCCGCACTCCACGCTCCTGAAGGGCTTCGGCGGCATCGAGCGCGCGGCAAACCATCGTGCCATTGGCAATCAGGGTGATGTCCTCGCCGGTACGGAGTTCGACAGCCTTGCCAGGCTGAAAATTGTAGTCCTGGGGATGGACGGCGGGGACGGGCATGCGGCTCAATCGCAGGAACACGGGCCCGTCGAATGCTGCCGCGAATCGCACTGCCGATGCGGTTTCGGCCGGGTCGGCGGGAACAATGACGGTCATGTTGGCGATCGCACGGGTCCAGGCCAGATCTTCAATGGAATGATGGGTGGGGCCAAGCTCGCCGTAGGCCACTCCACTCGACATACCGCAAAGCTTCACATTGTGGCGGCTGTAGCCGAGGTCGGCTTTGATCTGCTCGAGCGCGCGGCCTGTAAGAAAGCAGGATGCGCCGCAGACAAAGGGAATCAGGCCTCCGTTCGCGAGGCCCGCGCTGACGCCCACCATGTTTTGTTCGGCGATCCCCACGTTGACGAGCCGGTCGGGGAAACGGCTGCGAAAGGCTTTCAGATTGGAGGATCCGATGGAATCGTTGGCAACCGCGACGATTCGGGAATCGTCCTCGGCGAGCGCGCAAAGGGCTTCGGAGAAGGCGGAGCGGCAATCGAATTTTTGGGTCATTGTCTATTGCCTTTCCAAAGCCCTGTCAATTTCGGCGAGAGCCTGCTTGAGTTCTGCATCGGTTGGGACCCTGTGATGCCATTCCACGTTGTCTTCCATGAACGACACGCCGCGGCCCTTGTGGGTGTGCGCAATTACGCAGTTCGGGCGCCCGGGGACAAAGGGTACAGACGCAAAGGTTTCTACAAGCTCTCCCATGTCATGCCCGTCGATTTCGCGCACGGACCATCCGAAGGCGCGCCACCGATCCGCCAGCGGGTCGAGAGACATCGTGCGCTCGGTTTCGTCGCCCTGCTGGAGCCGGTTGCGGTCTACAATTACGGTCAGATTGTCGAGCCCGAAGTGCGCGCCAGCCATGGCCGCCTCCCAGTTGCTGCCCTCCTGGAGTTCTCCGTCGCCGGTCAGAACGAAAGTTTTCCACGCCGCGGTGGTAATTTTGGCCGCTTTCGCCATACCGACGGCGATGGGCAATCCGTGACCGAGCGGCCCGGTGTTGGCCTCCACACCCGGAACTTTGTTGCGATCAGGATGCCCGTTGAGTTGCGACAACGGTTTGGCGTACGTTGCCAGGCTTTCGCGGCTGATGAAGCCTGCCTCGGCCAGCACCGCGTACAAGGCCGCCGAGCAATGGCCCTTGCTCAGGACAAAGCGGTCGCGCTCGGGCCAGCAGGGATTCGCGGGATCGATTCGGAGGACTCCGACGTAGAGAGCGGTTAGGATATCCGCCGCGGACATGTCGCCGCCAGGATGCCCCAGTCGAGCGGCGTGGACCATTCGCAGCGCTTGTTTCCGCACGGTGCCGGCAATTGTCATGAGTGCGGATACATCTGCGCTGGCATATTTAAGCGACATCGAATCTCCATGCTACAGCAGGTTTCAACAGAAGGTCAACAAAGCCAGCGCTCATTGACAAACTCGCGGGCGAATGATATCTTCCTCGGAGAATAATATATTGTTACTGCATAAATATGCAACAAATGATCCTTAAAACAAGGGCTTACGCAGCCGCCGTAGCCTCGTTTCTCGCGGCCGCCGGTGTCGTATTCGCACAGGGGGGGCGCGGCGGCCCCCCGATTGTCTCGCCAGAGGTCGGCGCGGATCGACGCGTCACATTCCGGTTGCGGGCCCCGAATGCGACTGCGGTGACCCTGAACGGGGAGTGGAAGGGCGGGAGCAACGTCGCGATGACGAAAGATGACTCCGGCGTTTGGTCGGTCGTTACAGACCCGATCGCTCCCGAATCCTGGTTCTATAGTTTCAGCGTCGATGGCGTCCGGCTGAACGACCCCTCGAATCCACGGAATAACGTCTTGTTCGTTCCGGGCGCGGAATCTGCCGACTTAGCGATTGCCGATATCCCTCATGGAGACCTGCGGCAGGTCTGGTACGCCTCGCCGACCATGAAGGAACAGCGGCGGATGCTGGTCTACACGCCGCCGGGATACGACAAGTCGAAAATGGCGTACCCGGTGCTCTATCTCCTTCACGGCTGGGGCGGTGATGAAGAAGAGTGGACAAACGCCGGCTACGTGCCACAAATCATGGATCATCTTCTGGCAGACAAGAAGATCAAACCGATGCTTGTGGTGATGCCGAACGGTCACCCGAACCAGCAGGCGGCGCCTCATGTGGCGCCCACCGACGCCGGGACTGCGCTGCCCACGCCCCAGGTATCGGAAATGCACACGCGACTGAGTGCGCAGGGAATGTTGGACGACGTCATTCCCTTTATCGAGGCAAATTACCGCGTCAAGCCGGATCGCGAAAATCGGGCAATCGCTGGTTTGTCCATGGGCGGGGAACAGGCGAGTTACATCGGGCTGAATCATCTGGATAAGTTCGCGTGGATCGGCACGTTCAGCGGCGCCTTCGTGATGCTCCCTGGCCGTACGGCGCCGGGCAGAGGTGACACCTCGGTCGGTGGCTCGGTCCTCGATCAGAACTTTTCGAAGCTGAGCGCCGCCGACAACTCGAAGATTCATCTGCTCTATGTTTCGTGCGGCACGGACGATAGCCTGATCAAAGCCAACCGGGACTTCAAGGAATGGCTGAAATCCCGGAACGTCAAATTTGTCGATGTCGAAACACCGGGTTACGCTCACGTCTGGAGATACTGGCGCGTGAGCCTGATCGATTTTACTCCCCGGCTTTTCCGTTGATACATGAAAATATCGAAAGTCCTCAGCATTGGAGTGAGTTTCCTCGCCCTGACAGGCTCAGTTTGGGCGCAGTTCGGGCAAGTCAATCCCGCCTCGCTGCGAAAACCGCGGCCTCGGGTAATTGCTACGTCTGACGGAGAAGTCGATGACCGCTGCTCTATGGTTCGATTTCTCCTCTACGCGAATGAGTTTGAGATCGAAGGTCTGATCCACAGCAGTTCGAGGTTTCACTGGCTTGGCAACACGTGGTCCGGCGTCGAATGGATCAATTCTCAAATCGACCAGTACGCACGAGTCTACCCCCACCTTCGCGAGAACGCCGATGGTTACCCGACTCCGGATGAACTGCACGACAAGGTGTATGTCGGCAACATCGACAATGTGGGCTCGATGGACAAAGATTCCCCGGGCTCCGACCACATCGTGCAGGTTCTTTTAGACGATAAGCCCGGCCCCGTTTATCTTCAGGCTTGGGGCGGAACCAATACGATTGCGCGGGCGCTCTGGAAAATTCAGCATGAGCATCCCGACCAGGTCGAAAAGGTCAATAAGAAGGCGATCGTCTACATCATCCTCGATCAGGACAGCACATTTCGGGAATACATCGAACCAAACTGGCCGAAGCTTCAGGTCATTGGCAGTTTCCGGCAGTTCGCTGTTCTCGCGTATAGCTGGGGGAACCTGATTCCCTATCCGCAGAAGGCGTTCTTCGAGCGCCCGTGGATGGAGGGCAACATCACCGTGAATCATGGGGCGCTTACTTCCGCGTACGAGCCACTGAATGGCGCGTTCCGCTCGGAGGGCGATTCACCCTCTTATATGTACGAGATCGAGGTGGGGTTGAGGAGCCTCGAAAATCCGAGCTATGGCGGATGGGGCGGCCGATTCGTCGAGGAGAAGCCCGGCGTCACGAACGTTTGGAAAGACAGCGAGGACGATGGCGATCTGTTCAAACCCATCTGGCGTTGGGCCGAAGCCTTTCAGAACGACTTCGCGGCGCGCGCGGACTGGAGCGTCAAATCCTATCGAGAGGCCAACCATCCTCCGATTCCGAGACTCGCCGGACCCATGGATGTTGAGGTCGAGCCGGGTCAGACGCTGAATCTGGATCTCAGCGGCTCCGGCGACCCCGACAGCGACAAACTGAATTTCAAGTGGTGGGAATATCGCGAGGCATCCACCTACAAGGGAAAGGTGGCGATTACGGATGCGGGTAGCGCCGTTGCGACCGCCAGGATACCAGCCGACGCGAAGCACGGTGACACGATGCATATCATCGGCGAGGTAACGGATTCAGGAAGACCTGCGCTTACCCGATACGTGCGCGTCATCGCGAAGGTGAGGTAGGACTGTCATGAGATTTCTTAAATCGACCGTGTTGCTGCTGGCCGCATCTTTGGGGATGAACGCCGCGAATTTCTCGGGGAAGTGGGCCCTCTCCACCGGCGGGCGGGGTGGTCCCACAATCTTTATCCTCAACCAGGTAGGCGACGACGTATCCGGACACATTGTTGGGCAAAGGGTTGACCCCGGTTCGGGCGCGCCGCAAAACCAGGAAGTCCTGGACGGGAAAGTAAATGGGGACGTGATTACGTTTTACATCTGGACCGGCAGTGACGTTCCCGCCAAACGGATGTACAAGGGCACGATGTCGGGAGATGAAATCAAGTTTGAGATCACCGGCGGACCGGCTGCGCGGGGCGGAGGCGGGGCTGGAAGAGGCCAGGCAACTCCTGCCGCTCCGCCGGTAGCGAAACGAATCAAGTAAGGTGCGTGTGAAGAACATTCGAATAGCAATTTCCGCGCTTGCGATACCGTGCGCCGTAGTCTTCGCAGCTTCGGCACAGCAGCGGACTAACGCTGCTGCCAAGCCGCGAGTCGTCATAACCGCCGATCCGGAACTCGACGATCAGGACACCCTGATCCGCGCAATCCTATACAGTACCGATCTTCAGATCGAGGGACTGGTCTATGCCAGCAGCGGCGTCCACTGGAAAGGTGACGGCAAAGGCACAACGCAATACATGGCCGGTCGCGAATACACTCGTATGGGCCTTTGTCCCTGCACCTCCTGGCGCTGGGGGCAGGACGAGCACTTCATCGACGACATCGTTGACGCGTACGCCAAATCCTATGCCAGCCTGAAGGTTCATAATCGCAATTACCCGTCGCCGGCGTACCTGAAATCGAAAATCAAGTGGGGCAACGTCGAATTCGACAGCGATTACTCGAAGGACACCGACGGCTCCAACCTGATTAAAGCGCTCCTGCTCGACGATCAAGAGGGGCCAGTCTTCGTAACCGCGCAGGGCGGCCAAAGCACGATCGCGCGGGCCCTGAAATCCATTTACGATCAGTACTCGAAAACGCCTCAGTGGGAGGCGATTCGCGACAAGGTTTCTCTGAAGCTGGTCATCATCCCGTGGGGAGATCAGGACGGCACCTACGCCCGTTATATTCGTCCGAACTGGCCGGAAGTGACAAACTGGCAGCTCGCCATGATCGAGTACGGCTACGGCATACGCAACGGCCTTGCGCCTGAGAATCAGGTATACATCAGTGCTGACTGGACAAAGGAAAATGTTTCGAGCCGTGGTGCGCTGGGCGCGCTTTATCGAGTTTGGGGCGATGGCAAGCAGATGGCGAAGGGCGACCGGACGGATTACTTCGGGCTCTCAGGCCTTACCTCGGATCAACTGCGAGACATGGGGTACATGGTTTGGACACCCCCGCAGGAGAAGGGTTCCTTCATCAGCGAGGGAGACACCCCTACTTTTATGAATCTGCTGGACAACGGTCTCCGCGCGTACGAGAACGGGTACTGGGGAGGCTGGGGTGGAATCCGTCGACCTGCGAACGCGCCCGCCCCAGGCCGTGGCGGCGCGCTGCTAACGCCCGCCAGTCCCGACGATCCGGGCATAGCACCAGGTTTAGCTCCGGCCGGAAGTACTGCGAATGCGCCGAAGCCTGTTGAACCGGTCGCGGGTGGACAAGGACAGAATGCAGGCCGTGGCCGCGGGGGCATGCTGACTGGGAGAGGCGGCCAGACAACCTCACCACAGACCGCAGCGGTGAATGCGCGGTTTTTCGCGGCAGCGCAGAACGATTTCGCAGCTCGGCTGAAATGGTCCGTCACGCCGAAATTCAGCGATGCGAACCACGCGCCTCAGGTGACGATCATGGGGCCGCTCGAGGTGTCAGCCCAGCTTGGCACCACTGTGCGGCTTCATGCGGAAGTGTCAGACCCGGATCGGAATGCCGTCAAGTCCACCTGGTGGCAATACAATGCGGCTGGCACTTACCCCGGCGATATCACGTTCTCCGATCCGGAGAAACTCACCACCTCCTTCCGGGTGCCAGGCGATGCACAGACCGGCCAGACTATTCACGTCATTCTCGAGGCTACAGACAACGGCGCGCCGCCGCTGACTCGTTACCAGCGGGTGATAGTTCGGGTTCACTAGTTAGGTTCCGCCGATCTCCACTCGCCGGGTGTCTGGTTCGACGAACGCTTCGAGCGCGGCTGCCATGCCGCCGAGTCGCAGTTTGTCGCAGCGATCGTTCTAACTCAATCAGGTTCATATTTGACTCTTGTTCGCTCAGGCGAGGCGAGCGGGAATGAAGTCCGGTTCCGGGAGATTAGGAACGAGAAACGCGCATCCCGAATTCTTACCTGCCCGCCGCACATGTTCAGCGATTCAGGCAGGCGGCGTGTGGCTCCGCCGCCTGATTTGGAGGAGACGCCGAGCGACGAATCATACGGGCTTGCGAACAGAAGCAAGGTTCTACCCATTCGTGTTGAAGATCGAGGGGCAGGTGAGGAGACAACCGCCCCGTTGGATGATGGTTCGCCTCAACCGGACCATATTTCGCGCATCAAACAGTCGCTTCTGACGGAGGAGGAAGAACCGGTTTCGCTCCGGGACATCCGAAGAGGCTATGAAGTAGCGCCCGGACAGTATGTGACGTTCGAACAGCCCGAGCTGCAGCGCCTCCGTCGCGCGACCTCCTCGACGATGGAGATTGTTCGCTCTGTACGTCTCGCTGAAATCGATCCGGTTTTCTTCGAAACATCCTATTACGTTGCGCCCGAGCCGCTGGGGGACCGGGCGTACGGAATGCTTTACAGCGCGTTGCGCGAAACCGGCTATGTTGCCCTGGCGACCGTGGCCATGCGCGGTCGGGACCATGTTGTCCTGATCAGACCCGGTCACCGAGGGCTGCTTGCACATACGATGTTCTACGTCAATGAGGTCAAGCCGGAGAGCGAGTATCCGGCAAAGACCGATGTTTCTACACCGAAGGAAGTCGAACTGGCCAGGACTTTTGTCGCGGCTCTTGCCGGACCGTTTGCGCCCGAGGAATTTCAGGACAGTCACAACAAGGCTATTCAGGAGCTCATTTCGGAAAAGTTGGATCGGGGCGAAGTGGCGGGGACAGGAACAAGACCCGCATCGGAGACAGTCGCGCCTGCGGCTCCGGTGACCGACATCATGGACGCGCTTCGGAGAAGTCTCGAACTCAGGAAACCGGCGGTGGCGGAAACCAAATCCGCTCAGCCGGCCAAAGCGGGCCGGTCGAAGCGGACAACTCGCAAGCGGGCCTGAGCCGCGCCGGAAACAGCTCACAGATCGAATGGTCCGTGTTGGCCCAGCCGGTTGGAACTACAAAGATTGGGCTGGCATTGTCTATCCGGCCAAACGCCCGAAGGACTTCAGCGAGCCCGGATTTCTGGCCCGGTACTTTGACATGCTGGAGATTAACAGCTCGTTCTATGGGCCGCCGCGCCCGTCTTCATCTGAAAAGTGGGCAAAGGCAGTCGCTCACAACAGAACCTTCCGCTTTACAGCGAAGCTTTGGCGCGGTTTTACTCACGAGCGCAAGGCCACCGCTCAGGACGAACGCCTGTTTAAGGAAGGCATGGCGCCGCTTGCCACGCATGGATTGCTCGGCGCGGTCTTGATGCAGTTTCCCATCTCGTTTCAGAACAACCCGGAGAATCTCGCCTATGTCGCGGAACTTCGCCGGAAGTTCGCCGAATATCCGCTGGTGATCGAAGTAAGGCATCGAAGCTGGGACAACGCCAGCGTTCTGGAGGTCCTTGCCGGACTTGAGATTGGGATTTGCAATATCGATCAGCCCCTGCTCGGGAAAGCGCTCAGACCAGCCGCACACGTCACTTCGTCGGCTGGATATGTCCGTCTTCATGGCCGAAATTACCGGAACTGGTTCACGGAGAATAAGACGGTCAATGAGCGTTATGACTATTTGTATTCCGCCGAGGAACTCCAGCCTTGGGCGGACAGAATCAAAGAAATCGAATCTCATTCGAGAGACGTTTACGCTGTGACAAACAATCACAACCTGGGGAAAGCCGCGGCGAACGGAGCGGTCCTGGCGAGTATGGTCAGCGGAAGGCCGATCAAGGCTCCGCCGGAATGGGCGCAGTATTACCCCGATTTGAAGGACTGAACGGCCCCGCCTTCAAGGATGAATTCCGGTGCTGCTCGTGGTGAACTACCGCGCAAAGCGGCGAATCAGGATGGCCAAAGCGAAGATTGGTAGGATGACAGCGGCCGTAACCAACAACAACGTTCCCAATAGGAACAGCCAATCCCTTCCATGCTGCCGCTGCGGTTGAGCGAGATAGCTATTGATCAAAAGATAATTGCGTCTGTTTGCCTTGAACGCTATATCAAACACATCGCCCAGGAACGGAACGGCCCCGGCGATGCCTTCGATGGCGATGTTGAGCATCATCCGTACTACACCGATGCGCGGTATACCAAGCTGCAGCGCCCGCTTAACGATGTAAAACGAGACCAGCGCATCAATGAGATCGCCAATGCCGGGAATCAATCCGACAATGCCGGCGAGCCCGAAGCGAAATCCACCGGGAAGGACGAACGCGTAGTCGAGCCATCTCGCCACCGCCTCAACATCGGCGATTCGTCGATCGACTAATTCTCCCTGTACAGCGTCTGAATCCTGATAGTTCCACGTTGAAAGAGCGTGAGGCATTTGTTCACCCGCAGTCTGGACAGCAAGTCGCCGACCATCCACCTTGTAGACGGTCAATAGAGCGACCCGCGCAGTAGAAAACCGAGGGGCGGCCTAGACCGCCCCTCCTTTTCGGATGGACTTCTTCGCCGATGCTTTAGCGGTATTTCTTCGGGACGGAGTCTTTCGACCCGCACACTTGGCATGTTGCCTTTTTGCCTTCGCGTAACGGGCTGCCGCCCTTATCAACGGGTCCGTCGGGTCCAGCTTCTCATCGGAGTAACCGGAGCGAAGCAATCCGAGTTCGATCAGCATTCGGACCAACTGCAGTTCGGTCGCTTCCTCTGCCTTCTTATATAGGGCCATTTCGGCGGCGTCCGGTTCCCGCGAGTCGTCCGTCTTGATGTCATGCCGTTCGGCGAGTGCCGCCCAATCCTCGTATTCGAGGCGCTCGATTGCGGCGAACACCAGCATTTGATAATCGTCGCGGGTAAGTGTTGGCGGGATCCGGGTAAGCACCGAATCGAGAAGCTGGCGATTTGATTCTCGGTTCTGAAGCCGCTCCTCTTCCCATCGTGCTCTTTCCTGTTCACGCGCCCGATCGGCTCTCTCGTCTTCGGCAGTGCGCGCCGGTGCGGCGTGGGCTTCACCGACTGGCTCAGCGTAACGCCGTTCGGGTGGTTCGATTTCGGTGTGATGCTGCTGCGGGAGTGCCGTCTCGCCGGAATCACTGCCGCCGCAATCACCGCGCGTGATCTGCACTAGCGCTTTGTTCTTCTGCTCACGAACCAGGTGGGCGTCAAGCTTAGAGCGAAAGCACTGGCCGTCGAGGCACTTGTCATCCTGCGGGAAGTCATCGAACAGGGCGGCGTTTGCGCCTGTGCGCTTCGAACAGGTCACGCAGGGGCCGATGCCGGGAACCAGTTCTGCGTCGGCCCGGTCAAATGCGGCATCCGCCAGGCTGAGCATCAGGTTGTCGCGAATCCATTGCGCCAGTTCTCGAACTGAAATCGCGTGCTTCTCCCGCGTGCGCCAATCCTCCCGAAACGCAGCCTCAAGCGCCTCATATTGCTGCTCCTGAGGCAAACGGGCGATTAACACCGCGTGCCCTGCCGTGATCTGGTTCGCCTGAAACACTTCAGCGGCTTCTGGAATCAGTTCTGCCATGCGCAACCGGCCATAAATGTGGTTCACTGAACGGCCCGTCTTCAGAGCCAGTGAAGCCACGTCGTAACGGGGCTCCGAAGCCTCCAGCAGCGCCCTGTAGGCCATCGCTTCTTCGTAAGGATGCACATCTTCGCGGATGGCGTTCTCTACCAACTGAAGCGTTAGCGCCTCCGCGTCGGTCAGTCCGACCACGCGGACGGGTACCGCGAAAAGGTCCGCCATCTGCGCCGCGCGAAATCTTCGGGCGCCTGCCACTACTTCGAAGAATTCTGTCGCTGTCGGCCGCACAATGATCGGAACTAATATGCCCTGAGCGCGGATACTTTGCGCAAGTTCCTGCAACTTCGCTGGATCGAAGCTCCGTCGGGGATTAGTGGGCGACTCCTTCAGTTGATCGATAGCAAGGCTCCGAAAATCGGCCGTTACAGTTTGGGTGTACATATTCGTCTGGTGTCCTTTCATTAGTGAAATGGGTTAAAGGGTTGGTGTTGAGCGCGACGGTCCTTCCTGACCTGCCGCGATGGCCGCCAGGATCTGAACCGCCGTGGTCTGAATGAACTGAAGCGATTCGGAAAGGGTGGCTTTGTCGCCTCGCCAAAGCTGGATGTAATCGCTGGCGGCGGTGCCAGTCTCGAGTCCGATTGCGTGGCAGACCACGAACGCGACGGCCTCGGCTTCCGTCTCACGAATCGTCGTCGTCGTTTCCTTTCGTCGGGCGCCTCGGTGCAACAATTCGTGGGCTGTCTCGTGGGCCAACACGTTGAGCGTTTCAGCGGACGACATTTCAGGCAACAGAACGATGCATCCGCCGCGAGAAATTCCCTTTGCGGGTGCGATGTCGGCGGAGTATTCAAGCCTGATCCCGTTGCTGGCAACAAACTCCGCCAGTCGTTCCGTATAGTGCTTCGGGTCGCCTTTTACGGTTGCGAACTCGGGAAGTTCTGCCCCGTCGGTGTCCGCCACATCGAAAACGTACGCAGTGCGGAAGCCGAAGGCGCGGGTGTGTTCGTCCTCCGATTCCTCATCGTTTGACTTCTTCTTGAAGACCATTGGAGCGAAAATGGCGATGCCCTTCGCACCTTTGCGCACGTGACGACCGAGTTTCCGCCACGCATGAAAGCCTGCAACGTGGGAAGCACCCGGACGTTGAAGCGCGATTAACAGGCAGTTGTTCCAGCTATACCGGTGAAATCGGGACATTACGCTCAGGTAATTCACCAGCGCTTCGCTCTTTCCGCTCTCCAGAGCTGCGGCGAGCTTGTTCAGCCCTTCTTCTGCCAGCTGCCTGGCTTGACTGTTTCTGCCTCGTTCGGTCTCTGCGTGAGATGTTTCATGTGAAACAACCTGTTTTGTTTCAGTGATTTGCATTTGCTCCTGCCTTTCTCTCAGCGCGATGTTCGCGCGCGCCTGTGCCTCCCGCGTGAGCAACAGCGTCGGGGGGCCTCGGTCAAGGCCGCGGCATGCCGCGCCCGGAGGGTCGGAGCGATAGCGAAGAGCCTTTACCGGGGTACGCGCTGTTGCCGCTTCACGGCGAAGCAGGAGAAGGTTTCAACCGTGACAGGTCTTCGGGGAGAAATCGAATCAGGTTCACACCCATTCACAGCGGAAGACCAGAAGGCGTTTTTCGCGAAATTGGAAACGCTCTGGCCGCAGGCAGAACCGTCCGACGGTGAGGGACATCCGGTACATCTACCGAGTGCCGCAGGCCACCCTGCCCGGCATCATGGAGCAGAGCGGCGGGCAATCGCCATTCGAGGCACGCGCGTTCCGAGAGCTTCTGCTTGTGGCATCCGAGATCGCCGGCGGGGAATTCGTTATCAACTGAGAAAAAGCGTGCCCGCCCCCGGAGAGGCGGACACGCCGATAGCCCGGATCAGACGTCCGGATAGTCGCCGGTTTCGGGCTCGTCGCGACGCGCTGCACGATCGAGCTTCAGGATCGATTCGAGTCGGCAATCGAAGACTTTGTGCTTCACGCCGTCCTTGTCGTACTCGCGGCTGCGCAGTTCGCCCTCGACCTGGACGTGTGCGCCCTTTTTCAGGCTGGCGGCAAATTCGCCAAGTTTTCCGAAAGCGACGCAGCGATGCCATTCGGTCCGCGACTCCCATTCGCCGTCGGCGTTCTTCCAGGAACGCTTCGTTGCCACCGAGAGGACGGTGAATATCGAACCGTTGTTGGCGGTTTTCGTTTCGGCGTCGCCGCCGGTGAATCCGATGAGAGTGAGTCTGTTGAGGTACATGATGTTTTTCTCCTATCTGCCCGTGTGTCCTGGGGCACGAAGAGCCGAGCGGCCCCCGCTCCCAAGGCAAGGAGTCGCTTTTTCGGGGGGACCGGCACGGGGTGTGACTTGAACCATCGTTTGGCCGCGGTGGCCAACCGATGCTTCTTGGGAAGAGGTCTGCATCGGGTTGCTCCGACTCGGACAGCCTGCCTAAGCGGCAGCCCCCTGAGTGGATTCGGCCTTCGGGGCACGATCAA
>DATFSM010000018.1:0-27962 GCA_035262625.1 Bryobacteraceae bacterium | reverse complement strand
TGGAGATAGAGATCGTCGTTCGGGATTGCCCGGAGACGGAAGGGGTCCGATTCCGCTCGCGCGGTGACAGCGCGTTCCGCGGTCACCCCCATCGCCTCGCTCCGTCTGAAGAATGTCGCCAGTGTCGCCATGGCCTTATTTGCGTCCTCGCCGCTTTCTGTTCACGTTCACTAAGTGCTACTTGGTTGCTAAAGTCTCCACCGCGCGCAGTTTCGCGCTTCGCGACGGCGGATTCGTCCGAACTTCCTGCTCGCTGGGTACGATCGGTTTTTTCGTCAAAAGGGTTGCCTGGCCCGATCTCGCCAGTTCCCGGAAACTCTCTTTAACCTTGCGGTCTTCGAGGGAGTGAAAGGAGATCATCACGATGCGTCCCCCCGGGCGCATCATGCGCGGCGCCGCATTCAGCAGCGCGTCGAGTTGCTCCATCTCTCCGTTTACCGCGATCCTCAGCGCCTGAAAGGTACGAGTCGCGGGATGAATAGGACCCGTGCGAGGCACGGCCCGTTCCACCACACCCGCCAGGTGCAGTGTGCTCCGAATGGGCCGCGCCTTCACGATTGCTCTGGCTATCCTCCGCGCCCTCCTTTCTTCGCCGAACTGGTAGAGCCAGTCGGCAATTGCCTTCTCGGCACTGTGATTGACCAGATCGGCCGCCGTCACGCCCCTCGATCGATCGAGACGCATGTCCAGAGGCCCATCCGATTGAAATGAAAATCCCCTCTCCGCGCCTGTTAACTGAAAACGGCTCGTGCCCAAATCGGCTACCAGCCCGTCCAGCCCGCTGTAATCCAGTTCCGCGAACTCCGCATGACGAAAAACAATGCGGTCCGCGAACTCCGCGGCGTTCGCCCGCGCGATCTCCAGCGACTCCGCATCGCGATCGTTCGCGATCAGTTTGCCCCCTGCGGTCAACCGCTCCGCGATCGCTCGCGTATGCCCCCCAAGTCCCGCCGTCGCGTCGCAATACAGTCCGTCCGCCCGGATCGCCAGGTACTCCAGCGTCTCCGCAAGCATGACGGGATAGTGCTCGGGCACTCACTTCATCCCCGCCATCTCGAGCTTCTTCACATTTGCGGTCGCGTTCGGCCGCGCCTGGCTTCTGCGCTCGCGATAAATCTCGTCGGTCAGGAACTCGACGCAGTTCTTGTATGCGTAAAGGTGCAGTTCCTGGCCTGCAGTCAAATTCAGTTCTTTGCGAAGCTCGGTATTCAGGGTCACCCGGCCCTGATCGTCGATCTTCGCCTCCGCCCCGAGGTCCTGCGCGTTAAACAGCAGGTTCTGGAGCGCTTCGGGATCCTCCCGGTATTGCTCAAAAAGCTCTTCGTTTTGCCGCCAGGCCGCGATGCTGTATATTCGACCTATGCGCCCATCGAGGCTCGTTATGAATAACTTACCTTCGTCAGAATTGTTGAAATGCTGTTGGAAAACTGTTGGTAACTTCATGCGGCCCTTGTCGTCCACCTTCGCCGAGAACATCCCCAGCGGAGGTCGATTCGTCGCTCCCGACGCCGTGATTGGTCCAGATACTTCCATCTAGCTCCAATTTCGACCACTTCCGGCCACACAACAGATTGTGTCACGAGACTTCTCGCGTTGCAAGAGAAGTTTTTTGCAAGTATCGGGAATTGTTTGGGTTAGGCGTGTACTACAAATATGTCTTCGGAGTCAATAGCCCACAACAGCCAGGAAAAAGGCGAAAGAAGGGCGAATCAGGGTGGTTTTGCAAACGGTTCGTTTTGAACCAGGTTCGTTTTGCAGGCTAGCGCTTGTGGCTCGGCGCGGCTTCTTCATTCGTCCTTGTGGGGCCAGTATCGGCGGCCCAGTCTTCCGGCGGGACTTCGCCGATATTGGTTAGCTCAAGACTCGGGTCGCTGGCATCTTTGACGGTCAGTTCGTCCAGTCCTTCGTCCGGCTGCAGGTCCAGCGGGCCGCGGCTTACGCCCAGCGAGCTCGGATCGCCCGTTACGTTCGGGCCCGCGCCGGATCCGGCACGATCCGACTTTTCCGTCGGCCGCGCTTCGAGGTCGCCGGTTTCCTCGCTGTCTCCGCGCTTGATTCCGCCCAGATTCGCCGATGTGTAGTGGGATGTGGACATGCCCGATAACGTGCAGGCCCTTTGCCACAGATAGTAAAATGCGGACACGATTGCGACTCCCAATCCTTTTGTTCGGGCGCTGAGCATCGGCTGGCTGATGTTCAAGCGGCCGTTTCTGTTGCCGCGCG
Source organism: Bryobacteraceae bacterium (assembly GCA_035262625.1). Taxonomy (GTDB): domain Bacteria; phylum Acidobacteriota; class Terriglobia; order Bryobacterales; family Bryobacteraceae; genus BOG-234. Next base: position 25,739 of record DATFSM010000018.1, on the reverse strand, counting down.
TTCGCCGGACGGCGCTGGAACATGTGGAAGGCCGCCCGATCCTCGTTTCTCCAGATGTCCTTAATCCTGTCGTGTTTCGTTCGGGTGAGTGGTTCGCCCGCAGCCTGACCAGGCTCCTGCCTGGCGCCCCGGGGCGCCTGCTGGATATGGGAACCGGTTCCGGAGTTTGCGCCGTTTTCGCCGCCCAAATGGGATATGACGTGGTTGCGGTGGACGTAAATCCCGAGGCAGTTCGTTTTGCAAAAATGAACTCGCTGCTGAACCGGGTCGAAATCGATGTCCGGCTGGGCGATCTCTTTGAACCGGTTCGCGGCGAGCGGTTCGAGTTCGTTTTGTTTAATCCGCCGTTCTTCCGGGGCGAGCCGCGCAGTCCTTTTGATATGGCGTGGCGCGGCACGGACGTTCTGGAACGTTTCGCCGCCGGATTGGGTGATGTCCTCACTCCCGGCGGGAGGGGGTTCGTTTTGTTATCCAGCGATGGTGATGCCGCGGGGATGCTCGACGCCCTCTCGCGCGAAGGCATGAAGGCCTCGGTCGCCGAGCGCCGCCATTTCGGCAGCGAAGTCATGACGATCTACGAGGCGCGGCCCGACTGATGGTCCCCGAAGTCGTCCTGATTAATCCGAAGATGTGCCGGCCAAGCGGCGTACGACTCCCCCTTTCCGTGCTCGCGCTCGGCGCCGCTCTTGAAGGACGATACGAATACCGAATCATCGACGGCAACATCGACCCTGATGCGGTGAAGAATGCCGTCACCGCCGTAAGCGAAGGCTGTTGCAGGGCGGTTGGGATCACGGTAATGCCGGGTCCGCAGGTCGCCCCGGCGATCGAAATCTCAGCGGCGATCAAAGCGGCGAATCCGTCGGTTCCGATTATCTGGGGAGGCTATTTCCCCACTTTGTATCCCGGCGCGGCCATCAACGCTCCGTATGTGGACTACGTAATTCGCGGCGAGGGCGAAGCCGCCCTTCTCAACTTGCTCGAGGGCGATGATCCCGGTGCCGTGCAAGGCCTCACCTGGAAGGACCACGGGCAACCGATTCATAATCCCAACTCCGGCTTCCGCTCCCCCGACGAGCATCCGATGCTGCCTTATGAGAAGGTGGGCGACGTAAGAAGATATCTCCGGCGCAGTTTCATGGGCTCGAGAACCGCCGTTCACCAGGCGGCGGTCGGTTGCCGGTACCGCTGCACGTTTTGCGGCGTGGTCTCAATGTTCAACGGATTCACCGCGCTTTCGTCTGAAGACCGCCTGGACCGTTCGCTCCGTCATCTGCGAGACACCTACGGAGCCGATTCGATCCAGTTTTACGATCACAACTTTTTCGATAACGAGAAGAGCAGCCTGCCCACGATCGACGTTCTGGCGGAATTGAAGATGCCTTGGTGGTGTTATGCGCGCGCCGACACGCTCGCGAAGTTCTCCACCTCAACCTGGGACCAACTCCGGCGAAGCCGCTTCACGATGGCCTACATCGGCGCCGAAGCCGCGAGTGACGAGGTGCTAAAGAGGATGCGCAAGGGCTCGAAGGTCGAGCACACCTTCGAGGTCGCGCGCCGCTGCCGCGAGTACGGCGTGATCCCCGAATTCTCGTTCGTGCTTGGCGGTCCCGAAGATCCGGAAGGCGAAATCGAGCGAACATTTCAGTTCGTTCGCAAGCTAAAGGCGATCCATCCGCAGTGTGAAGTCGTGCTCTACTTCTATAGCCCGACTCCGCAGCGCGATCCCGCTTACCGGAAATCCGGCCGGCCCGAAGCTGTGCTGCCCGTGCTGAACTCGTATGGTCCTTCAGGTCCGGAGCTACCTTCGACTCCAGAGGAATGGACGCAGCCCGAATGGCTCAACTACGTATGCCATCAGGACGCCCCCTGGCTTTCCTCCCGAATGCGCCAGCGCGTGAGAGATTTCGGCAATGTGCTGGGATGCCGTTTTCCCACCGTTCAGGATTACGCGACACCCGCCTGGGGCAAACGCGTCCTCTCCGCGCTTGCGAGTTGGCGATACGCCGCGAAATATTACACGCATCCCGTTGAGCTGAACATCGCGCGGAAATTCATCCCGCTGCGACGTCCGCAGGTCGAGAGTCTCTGATTTTCAGAGGAGTCGGCGAAGTTGCTTCTCGATGCCGCCCGAGATTTTTTCCTCGCCGATGAAATTCTTGACGACTGGAGGAAGGTCACAGTGAACGACGACATTGGTGTCGTCCACGTTGAGGGTCCCCGACACGGGAATCGAAACGACACCGAGTTTTCCCGCGAACGAGAAATTCATCGTCGATCCGTTCCATTCCTTTTTCTGATCGACAATCTCGACGATGCCACCGGCGGCGCCGGAAAAAAGCTGATCGGCGCCTCGGTCAATATGAGCGATTGCGGCTTCACGGGTTTTGTTGTGGGGGACGATGAGCGTCATGCGTTATTTCGTTTTAACTGACCGCAAGCAGCGAAGATATCGAGCCCTCTCGGGCGGCGGATGAAGCAGGGCAGGGAAGCCCGTACGATGCTCTGGAAAGACGCCACGCGTTCCGGCAGCGGAGTCTCGAAAGGAATCCCTGGGCCGGGGTTCAGCGCGATCAGATTCACCTTGCAGTTGATGTGCGCGAGCAATCGGACTACGCGGCGAGCGTCGGCGTCAGTATCGTTCACCCCGCGCAGCAGGACGTACTCGAATGTGAGTTTTTCCCACGCGCGCAACGGATAGGCCCGGCAGGCTTCCATCAGATCCTTCAAGTGCCACTTGCGCGTGATCGGCATCAGCTGCTGCCGGACCTCTTCCGTTGAAGCGTTCAGTGAAATCGCGAGCTTCGGGCGAATCTCCGCTTTTCCGAGTTCCTCGATTTTCGGAATGATTCCGGCGGTCGAAACCGTGATCCGTCGCTCGCTCATTCCCACTGCGTTGGGATCGACCAGAATTCTTGTGGCCTTGAGTACGTTCGGAAGGTTCAGCAGCGGCTCGCCCATCCCCATCATCACGATGTTGAAGCGCTTGTTGTCCGTGAGTAGCCCGTTGTCCCGCGCGACGAACAGCACCTGTCCAACAATCTCGCCCGCGGTAAGCGACCGCTCGAGCCCCATCAGCGCGGTCATGCAGAACTTGCAGTCCACAGGGCATCCGACCTGGCTGGAAATACAAACGGTGTCTCGGTCGCCCTCCGGCATGAGAACGGTCTCAACCGTTTTGCCGTCGGCCAGCTGCAGAAGGTAGCGCTTCGTTCCGTCGTTTGATAGATATACTTTCTGAACGCCAGGCAGGCCAACCTCGGCCCGCGAAGCAAGATCACTGCGGATCGCAGTTGGCAAACCCGTAATCTGGACCAGATTTTCGACTTTCTGGTGATAAATCGCCCGATAAACCTGGTCGGCGCGATAGGCTGGCTGGCCCTGCGGCAGGACCTGCCGAAGCTCGCTAAGTTCCATTCCTACAAGAGCTTGCGGCACAAACACCATGTTAGCATGCACTTCGCACCTAGCCCTGTGCCGATGGGAAATGGTACAACCGAATCAGGTCTATTACGTTGTCATCTACTTTACCCGCCCCGATTCCGGAGCGAGATATTCAGACGACAGCGCTTCCCAACGGCATTAAGGTCATTACGGAAGCCATGTCTCATGTCCGATCGGTCTCGGTCGGAGTCTGGGTAGGCACGGGCTCGCGCCGCGAGACCCCGGAACAGAACGGCGTTTCGCACTTCATCGAGCACATGCTCTTCAAAGGAACTTCCAATCGTTCCGCGGAAGACATTGCGCGCTCGGTCGATTCGATTGGCGGCAATCTTGACGCCTTCACCGCCAAGGAGATGGTCTGCTACAACACCAAGGTTCTCGACGAACATCTCCCCATCGCCGTCGACGTCCTGAGCGACCTTGTGCTGAATCCTCTCTTCCGTGAAGAGGATATCGAGAAGGAAAAAGGCGTAATTCTCGAAGAAATCAAAATGGACGCGGATAACCCGGATTACCTCGTCCATGAAATATTCTCATCGAATTTCTGGAAAGACCACGCGCTGGGCCGTCCGATTCTCGGAACTCGCGAGACGGTCAAGAAATTTTCGCAAAATGCCGTTCGCGATTACTACGACTCGGTATATACCCCGGAAAATCTGCTGATCACAGCAGCCGGAAACCTGACCCACGACCGTCTGGTCAATCTCGCGCGAGAGCGGTTCGAAACGGTGAAGCCGGGCGGACCACGGCCAGAGCTCGTTGCGCCCGCGACCCACGCCCGCATTTCGCTCAAATCAAAAAAGGAACTGGAGCAGGTTCACGTTTGCCTTGGCGTGCCGTGCTATCCGATTCCACATGAAGACCGCTTTGTCTGTTACGCCCTGAACACGGTATTAGGCGGCGGCATGAGTTCGCGGCTGTTCCAGAATATTCGCGAGCGCCAGGGTCTCGCTTATGCGGTGTTCTCAGAACTGAATCCCTACGCAGATACCGGATGCCTTGCGGTCTATGCCGGCACCTCGCTCGAATCGGCGAAGAAGGTGGTCGATTCGATCCTCAGGGAATTCACCGAACTCAAAGAAAAGGAAGTTCCCGCCGACGAACTGCGCCGCGCGAAAGATCATCTCAAAGGCTCGCTCATGCTGAGCCTGGAATCGACCTCGAGCCGGATGTCGAATCTCGCGCGCCAGGAGATGCACTTCCGCCGTTTCTTTACGCTTGACGAACTCGTCGAGAGTATCGAGAAGGTCACCGCGCAGGACATTCAGCGCGTGGCGCGCGACTTCTTCGATCAGCAGCAGGTCGCGCTCACGATTCTTGGAAATCTCGACGGATTTAAGGTCGGGCGCGAAGAGCTCGTCTGCTAGTTTCCTGTTACCAGGTCAGTTCGATCAGCGATAACGCCTGAAGGGGCAACTCAAATCGGAACTGAGCCGTTCCAGCCTTCACGTCGATCCATCGGGGAGAGCCGGCAAGCTGCAGTTGCCCCGCCGATTCGAGTTGCGCATATTGCTCTGGCGTCGGATGCTGTGGCGATCCTGCGCGCTGCCATGCGGCGTGGGCATTGCTGTGATTTGCGTCGATACGGAACTGACGCAACGATACGCGATTCACGTTCGCCGGAAGGCCCTTCGCGTGTAAGTCGACTGAGGCAGCGCTGCCGGGTTGGTCGTCATCGCGATAATGCCATGTCAGGATGCTGAGTTTATGGTCTTCGCGAGTCGCAACCGAATCCAGATTGCCCTTCGGCCCCACGCCCTCCTGCAGGATGGTGTCGAGCGGAACCGCCGCTGAACTCTCCGTCTTAACGCGGTCACCTCCGAGCAGACCGGCCATCCGGAAAAAGTTCAGGACCGGCTTGTCCACTCCATTCGTGGCCAGAGAGCGGAAGCCTTCGAACCAGGGCTGCCCTTCAAATTCGAAAGCCCACGTCAGCATTCCTTCCAGATTCACGCTACGGCGCGCAGCAAGATCCGTCAGAGCCTTCATGGCGGTCGCGGTATAGACGGCATAGAGAGGTCCGTTCCGATAGGCGTTCTGCGGATAGACTTTCGCGGAACAAGCCGCGCAACCTTCGGGATCCGATTCGCTCAACACGATGGGCAGCGACCGGAACTTCGGAAACGAGGCCACAATACCGAATCCGGTATCCGCATCCTGCAAATTCTTCGCGATGCCCATTCGAACGTGTCCATCAACGACAGTGGGCCGACCCTTCGCGTGGAAAGTAATGAAGTCGAGAGGAACATTCGTGGCAGCGCAGTGTTCCAGGAACTGCTTGAGGAACGCCGCCGCTTTTGGTGAAGCCGGTCCCGTTGTCGCTGGTCCCCCGACCTTCGCTGTCGGGAGCGCGCGTTTTAGCGCGGCGGCTGCGGCGTCGTAGAGCTTGTCATATTCCTCGGGAGTGCCGTGCCAGTAAGCGATATCGGGCTCATTCCAGACTTCCCAATACCAGTGCTCAACGGCGGTCTTGCCGTACTTCGCGACCGCGTGTTTCGCAAGTTCATACACCAGCTCGCCCCACTTGCCGTAGTCGACTGGCGGATACGACCATCCCACGTAATATCGATCGAAGCTCGCGCCCGGCGACCAGACTGGAACGTAGGGGTCGGGCTTAGTTGACAGCGCCTTCGGCATGAAGCCGAGTTCCACGAAAGGTCTGGCGCCGGCGTTCACCCATGTGTCGAGAATGCGGTCCACTATGGTCCAGTCGTAGACGGGTTTTCCGGCGGCGTCTAACGTGTACGCATTCGTCGATCCCCATTTGAACTGCGCGACGCCATCTCCGGTGTTCAGCAGGCTATGAGCGCGGATGTAAACGGGCTGTTCGCTGAGGAGCGAGAGTTCTTCGATCAGTTTGCGTCCGTTCGTGGCGTAGGTATAGTTCGGCTCGTCATATCCGAAATAGCGGAAAATCGGGCGGAACGAGCCTTCCGTCGCGGACGCGTCAACCGTGATCGTAGCGGTTTGTGCGCTGGAGAGCGCAACGCACAGTAAAGCGAGAAACAGGAGGCGCACGCATCATTTATATACCGGGCTGATGCTCTGGACATTGCGATAGCATCGAACAAGAGATGAAAGGTCTCACGGACGTTCCCGGCATTCTGGTCGGCCATGTTACAGATTCGCGCGCGTTGACCGGTTGCACAGTCATTTTGTGTCCTCCTGATTCGGTCGGCGGTATTGATATTCGCGGATCGGCGACGGGCACTTCCGATATAGATGTTCTGGCTCCGTGGCACGTGACCAATGCGGTTCACGCGATTTGTCTTGCAGGAGGCAGCGCATTCGGACTTGAAGCGGCATCGGGTGTCCGCCGCGCGCTGGAGAAACGCGGCGTGGGCTTCGCGTTTGGCGGGGCGCGAGTGCCGATTGTTCCGGGCGCAATCCTCTTTGATCTGGGCATTGGAAGCCAACATGTCAGACCGGATCGCGAGATGGGCGAAAAGGGTGTTGAGGCCGCGAACGATGGTCCGGTCGTTGAAGGCAATGTAGGCGCAGGAACGGGAGCTACAGTTGGGAAGATTCTCGGGATGAAGCAGGCGATGAAGAGCGGGATCGGCAGCGCGTCGTTGACGCTTGGTTCGGGCGTAATGGTGGGCGCGCTCGTCGCTGTAAACGCGTTGGGTGATGTCATCGATCCCATGCGGGGCGCGATTGTCGCTGGAGCGCGCATTTCTCCCGAAAGTCGTGACTTCGTGAATTCCGCCGCCGTAATGAGGCACGGTGACCACGAGCCGGCCCGCGGGCGGGGAAATACGACTCTTGCCGTGGTTGCGACGAACGCCCGGTTCGATAAGGTTCAGACCAATAAGGTCGCGGCGCTGGCGAGCCTCGGAGTTGCCCGCGCTATTTCTCCGGTGAACACGATGGGGGACGGAGATCTGACATTCGCGGTGAGCTGCGGCAAGGAGAAAGCCAGCGTGGACGCCGTCGGCGCCGTCGCGGCGGAAGTTCTTGCGACCGCGGTGATTCGAGCTGTGCGCGCGGCGAAGTCCGCAGGCGGCGTTCCCGGTCTAGCGGGCTAATAGAGGATGCGCGTACGGATCGTGCCGGGCACGCCGTCAAGCAATCGCTTCAGATTCATCGTCTCTTCCTGTTCCGCCGGATCGATATCGATGACCACATAGCCCAGTTCCGGAATTGTCTGGAGGTATTGCGCCGCTACGTTGATCCGTTCACCAGAAAAAATAGCATTGATGCTTGACAACACACCGGGCTGATTACGGTGGATGTGCAGAATCCGATGATGTCCGGGATGTTCGGGCAGTGAGACTTCGGGAAAATTAACTGCCGTAAGGCTGGATCCGTTGTTGCTGTACTTGATCAGCTTTTCGGCTACTTCGCGGCCGATATTTTTCTGAGCCTCTTCGGTGCTGCCGCCGATATGCGGCGTCAGAATGGCCGCTTCCTTCCCGCGCAGCGGAGATACGAACGCATCTCCGCCCTTCGGTTCTTTCGGAAAGACATCGATCGCCGCGGCGGCGAGGTGACCGGAATCGAGAGCCGCGGCGAGCGCGTCGATATCGACGACGGTGCCCCGCGATGCGTTGATGAGCTTCGATCCCACCTTCATCAGCGCGAGTTCCGATGCGCCGATCATATTCTTTGTCTGCGGCGTCTCGGGCACATGCAGCGTAACCACATCGGCCTCGCGCAGCAGGGCTCCCAGAGAGCCGAGTTGCCGGGCGTTCCCCAGCGCGAGCTTGGACTCGATGTCATGGAAGATCACCTGCATTCCGAGCGCTTCGGCGAGCACGCCCACCTGCGTACCGATGTGCCCGTAACCGATGATGCCCAGTTTCTTTCCACGCACTTCATTCGACCCCGTGGCGGTCTTGTGCCACTCGCCGCGATGCGCCCCGGCGTTACGCCATGGAATTCCCCGCATCAGCATGATCGTTTCGGCCAGGACGAGCTCCGCGACGCTGCGCGTGTTGCTGAATGGGGCGTTGAAAACCGGGATGCCCCGATCCTGTGCGGCTCTCAGATCTACCTGATTGGTGCCGATGCAGAAGCATCCCACGCCAACCAGACGAGAGGCCGCGTTAAAAACCTTCTCGGTCAGGTGCGTCGCGGATCGGATGCCGATGAAGTACGCGTCCTTGACCGCATCGATCAGTTGCGCTTCCTGGAGCGGCTTTTTGTGATATTCGATCTCGGTATAGCCATCGTCGCGAAACACGTCAATCGCGCCGGGATCGATGCCTTCCAGCAGCAGAATGCGAATCTTGTTCTTATCGAGGGATGTGAGACTCAAAGGGAACTTTCAGTATCGCATCGGATTGTTTCGCAACCGAAAACTCGGAATAACCCTGGAATAGACAAAAAAAGAGGGGCGGGTGTGATACCCGCCCCTCTTTTTTTCAGCGTTTGTTGAGCGATTACTTCGGGCAGCCCTTCGCCTGAATGGCCGCCGCCGGAGCCGGCTGGAGACCAGTTAGGTTGGAAGGCATATCCGCGCCGCCGGGGATGAACCAGATTTCAACGCGGCGGTATTGCGCGCGCGTATCCGATTCCCTCACCGACTGGCCTCCACGTTCCTTAATGTTGGTGGAGGTTCCGCACAACGCCGGGTGCGTGTCGGATGCCTGATCCGTGCCTACCCAGTTAACCTGGACGCGGCTGAGATCAAGCTGCGGGCAGATGCCCTTTCCGGCGCTGAGAACGGCGGCGGAATTCAGAACGCGAGCCTCATCCACCTGAACGGGCGTCTTGCCTTTCACCACCCGCTCCCGTTCATCCCGATGTCCGATCAGCACGACTTTAGCGTCCGGATCGGCGCGGAGCATTGGAGTCAGCTCTTCGATCAGCAACCGTTTGGCGCAGTTGTTCACTCGAGAGCTGTTCAGCGGGAAGACGATATCGTCAAGCCGCTTGGCCTGGGTCGTGAGAGTAACTGTCACGGGCGCTGTCGCGCTCGCGGTCTGGTTTTTCTGATCGGTGGCCGTGCACGTGAGCGTCACCGTCTGCGACTGTTGCTTCAGACGGTTGCTCATGTCGAACGTGAGCGCTGTCGAATCGAAGACCATGCCGGTGACGCCTTGACCGGAGCAAGTGACCGTGACCGGTCCGCCGCAAGAAGATCCGGTTGCGTTGGGGGCCAGATTGATCTTCGTGCCGTATGGAACCGTCGAAGGCGAAATCGTGAACAGGATCGTCGGCGGAGCCAACGGATTGATATTGATGGTGACTGGATTGGCCGTGGCCGAGGCGTCGCCAACGCTGACACGAACCGTGACCGTTTTGGTCTGGCCGTCGGCGGTAGGCACGTTGAACGAACTGCCCGTCGCACCGGCGACCGGGTTGCCGTTGACGATCCATTGATAATTCATCGTCCCGTTCGGCGGTCCACCACTGGCGGTCACGCTGAGGCGAACGTCTTCGCCCCCGCAAACATCGCGCGCGCCGGTGATCGCCCCGACCTGAAGGGCAGGCGGAGGAGGCGGCGGCGGGGGAGGAGCCGGCGCAGGAGGCGCCGGCGGCTCATGATAACGCATCCGGAAGGTCAGGCCGACCGACGCCGTAAGCGAACTCTCGTGGGAATCACCTCCCGGAATGTAGAGGGTGCCCGGGCCTCCCGGTATCGTTGGAAGGCCGAAGTGGGGCGTTCCCGATCGCATTCCCTCAACATCAAAACGGAGGGCCCATCTCCGGCTCGCATTGATTTTCAGACCGATGCCATAGGCGAGCGCTGTGCGGCCGGTACCGTGCGTTGTGCCTGCCAAGGGCGCAACAATTGCCGGACTTCCGGGCGCAACATCGATCGAGCCGAACCCCGGTTCCAGGTACCAGATGTATTCAGGGCCGATCTTTACGAACGGCCGGAACTTCGCTTCGCGAGGCGCAAGGTTCAGAACGCCTGCCGCGTAGACTCTGTTCTGCATGTCAGACATCGACGACAGATTCGTCGCACCCACCGGGAGTAGCTCCAGACGGTTGAAACTCATCTGGTAGCCTTCCTCTATCGCAAAATAGCGGGAGAGTTCCTCGCTCAGTCGCGCGCCCCATGCACCCGCCCCATCGAACCGGTGGATGGCCGCGTTGCTGCCCTGGCCGAACTGAAACCACTGGTAGCCGCCAAAAATAGTAAAGTCCAGGGTCGAATATCCCCGGGTATCGGCGACATTGTTCGTATTGCTTTGCCCCGAAACACTGGCGGTAAAAACCAGTCCTGCCATGACCGTCAGCAAGGCGGCACGGGACCAGCCAGGGCGCAAACAGTATTTCTCACTCATTGAAGTGGTTTCTCCTTTATCGAAGTCGAAAATACGCCGCGTCTCGGGAACAATGCAAATAAAAGATCCGGAGCCGCGGGGAGAACAACTAACGATGACGGCCCTGAATTTCCCTGAGCGTCGTCATCGAGGGGAAGCCATTTCTGGCCTCCGTCGGTGGATACCAAAACGTGTCCGTTCTGGGAAACAAAAGCCTCGCCGGAATGGGTCGGATGGAACAAGATCGAGGTCACTGTTTCGGGGCGTAGCCCGTTCGAAACAGGCGCCCAGGTAGAGCACCCATCGGACGATCGGAACAGACCGGCAGAGGTTGCCGCCAACGCGGCACGCGGGGAGTCGGCATCGAAATCCATGCCGTACCATGCGACCCCGGGCGCCGGATTACCGCATTGTTTCCAGGAGATCCCGCCATCGGCGCTGCTAAGGGCGCCGTGAGATGTCACAGCCGAATACATCTTCTTTCCGAGACCCTGTAGTAACACTACCTGCCCCACCGCGCATTGTATCCAGGTTACACCGTCCGATGTCCGGAATAAACCCTGATCGGTGGCTGCGAGTACAATTTTGTCGGAAATCGTCATCAATGCGGTAATTCGCCCACCAGATGGGCCTTTTTTTGCCCGCCAGGTTTTTCCGTTGTCCAGCGATTCGTAAAGACTGTGATAAGTCGCTGCGTGAAGTATTTTTGCGTCGTTCGGCGCGGCGCTGATAAGCAGGAATTGTTCACCTGGAGGAGCGCCCGTGTGCGTCCATCGCAGGCCGTAATTGTTCGTTCGGTACAAGCCTCCGGAAGCGCCCTCGTACACGCTGGTCGCATAGAGATCGAATCCAGTTCCGACAAATGAAGTGAAATTCCGGTTGGCAAATCCGACATTGATTTCGCGCAGCGTGGCCCCTGAGTCCGTGCTGACGAGCAGCCCGGCAGTGGTGGAAGCGAAAAACACCCGGCCCTGCACCCAGGGATCGAATGCGATCGATTTAATGGATTCCGCGCTAACGTTCCGCCAGCTACGTCCTCCGTCAGAGGACCGTAGAAGACCTTCCGTCGTTCCGGCGAAGACGATATCCGTATTCGCAGGGTCGAGAGCGACAAAATGTGTGCGGAAAGCCCCCTTCGGAGTCTCCAATCGCGACCATCTCGCCGCGCCATCCGCGCTTCCGTAAACGCCGCTGCATGCGCTGGCGAAAACCCGCTCCGGCTTTCCCGGGTCCACCTGGATGCTGAACACATCTGAGTCATCGATCATTCCTTGGTGTATGGAGTTCCAATTTTTTCCACCATCGGAGGTCTTCCACGGCAGATGAGTCGTGCCAGCAAAGATAACGTCCGCATCGACGGGGTCAAATGCGAGAGAAACCACGGGACGGATCTCGGGGTCTCCTTCGGGTGAAATGTGCGTCCAGCGGCCTCCCGCATCGCCGCTCAGGTAAACTCCCGATCCGGTTCCGGCGGCGATTACATCGGGATTTTTCGGCCAGAGCGCGATTGACCAAACCGCGAGTCCCTTCGTCCCCGGCAGCATGGTCCATGTGCGGCCCGCGTCTTCCGTCTTGTAAACGCCCGATAGCCAGGAATTCTCGCTTTCGGTACCGACATACCACCTGGACGGCGACCGCGGATCGACTTCCAGCGCGTGAAGAACCGCTCCGAACTGCGCCGGGAGGCGGATATTGTTCCAACTCGCGCCTCCGTCCTTCGAAGTGAACAGGAGGCCGTTTCTGGCGCCGGCGATCACGAGATTCCGGACCTTCGGAACGGTGCGGATGACCTCGGCGTCGCCGCCGAAAGGACCAGTGGCGCGCCAGGCGCCGAGGGCGGCGCTGAAAAAACCTGAAGCGAGAATCAGAACAGTCGCGAGAGTGGCCAGACGAACAGCGAACTGCCTGACGGGTGCAATTCTATTCGTCATCAGTCAGTCTTCGAATCTACTTCCTTTACTTTCGCATGGCATTGGGCGAAGAGTGAAGTAGATTGGAAGTTTCTTAGAAGTCTTTGTAACTGCAGTTATGCGGGTTTTTCCGGAAATACTCACGCTAGTGCTGTTTTCCACATTTATGCAGACTCAGCCTGCCAATTCCAGCGTCGAACAAAACCCAGATCCGGCGAACGTCATCGAGAGCATCTACGCGGCGAGGGACTGGGATCCCGCAGCCGATCCGAATTCGTCCGAATGGTCGCGGGTCAGAGGCATCGAGGCCTACAAAGGTTTCTTTGGACAGACGGAGCGTTTGCCGCCGACGCAAGTTCGCTCACGCTGGACTCAGAAAAATCTGTATCTGCTGTTCATTTGCCCTTATTTGACGCTGAATCTAAAACCCAATCCCGTTACCGACGCCGAAACCAATCAGTTATGGAACTGGGACGTGGCGGAGGCCTTTATCGGCTCCGATTATCTGAGAACATCTCGTTACAAAGAGTTTCAGGTATCGCCCCACGCCGAGTATGTCGACCTCGACATCGATCGCGACAATCCCCGGGAACAGAAAGGCGTCGAATGGCAGTCCGGGTTTTCCCTGGCTGCAAGAATCGATCAACAAAAAAAGATTTGGTATGGCGAGATGAAAATCCCTTTCGCCAGCCTCGATATCAGATCTCCGAAACCGGGAAACGAGCTTCGGATTGGGCTATACCGGATCGAAGGTCCTGAACCCAATCGCATTTACGTCACATGGCGGCCGACGGGCGCCACCACATTTCACGTGCCGAGCGCATTCGGCAGCCTGGTTCTCAGAGATTAATGAATGTCTTTTGCGCTGAATGCGGGATTGCTTCGGAAAAATCCGCTCGGCGCCAGTTCGAAGCCAGCCCGATGAACCGACATGACCGGCCATTCCTCCGGCCGCGGAATGTGCGTAACGCCGAGCGTGTACCAGACGACCAAGTCCTTGGCGGTGAGCGGCCGGTTGCGCGCGACCCAGGCGGGCAGTCCTTCGCCGCCCGAACTCTGAAATACGTAGTTGCCCGCGGGATAGCGTTCTGCGGGTTCGAACGGCGTCACCCACAGTTGCGAATCGAGAAACCCGGCGCGCCGGCGAATCTGCGATGAAGGGGCAGCATAGGAAATGGCGTTCTCTCCCGGGATCAGCAGATATCCGACAGGCTGATTGAGCGCGTTCCGAACCGATGGGTTGAAGATCTTCCAGACCCGGTTGGACGAAGGATTCACCATTCGCTTCGCATCCAGTTCGCGCGAGAGTGGAGTATCGACCGTCGCGATGGCGTTGCTGCTGTCCTCGGCTCGCTGCGCATTCATTTCGAGGATGCTGTTCTGAGTTCCGTCGATATCGAAATCGAGCCTGAAATTGAAGAAGTGCTGATGATGGACCGCCTCAAGATCGGGCGCGACGCGGTGACCGTGCATATCCGGGGAGTTGGGATCCACCCCTTTTGTAGTCATGATGCCCGTGAGAGAGACCGACATCTCGAGCCTTCCGTCCTGGTGGAAAATCCAGTTGAAGCCATATTCGTAGGGCGGCGCGGATAGAAACGACGAAAGTACAAGTTCGCGCGCCCGGCGGACTACAGGACGTTCCGTCCGCAGATCCGCATACCGCCACAGCACGCCGCCATCCCGCTCGTACAGCGCGGCGGCGCGGCGTGTCGTGTAGGCTTTGCCTTCTTCGTCCGCGAATGTCGCGTCGAGAAACGCGGCGTTTGCGGGCGCATCGGCTCCGAGCGTCATCGAGAACATCGAACGAGCCGTAAAGGCGTATTCGCTGATATCGAACGCATTGCGGAACGACCATGCCGGACTCGGGTCCCCGTAGGGCACCACCATTTCCGCCAGAGATGCGCGATATAGAATCGGTCGAACTTTGCCTCCCTCGGCATAGCCGACTGAATAGAGCACCAGTCCTTCGCGGGCATCAAACGAATAACGAAAGCGCCAGTTGTCCCACTCGATGAGATGACCATCGAAGCGAAAGCTCGGGCCTTGCGGCTGCCGAACTTCGAGCGGTCGAAGGCTCGCCATCGAGGGTTCGGCGAACGCCGGGGGCTTCGCGAGAGGTAGCGCGCCCGTGTCGAGAAGCCGTTCCACCTTTCGGGAGTCGAGGTCCACCCAGGCGACAAGGCCCTCGACTGGATGGAAGTACCCGATGCCACCTTCCTTGTAATACGAAACGGCGCGTACGACCCGATGTCCGTTGTCTCCCGGCTCGGCCCCTCCGCCCCATGCGTCCACTTGTACGCGCTCGAGGTCCCTGATGCCGCGTTTGGCAATCGCGGCGCGCCAGCCTCGGTCGTTGCGGACCACTTGTTCGGCGATGACGAAATCTTCAATCAGTAGCGGCGGCTGAACGCCTTTGATCTCCTTCCAGGAAACCGTATGTCCGGCCGCGAGGTCGATCATTGCCTCGAACACCTGCCGACTGGCCCGCCGGTAGACCATCGCAAAGACCCGGCGCGGCGGATTGTGTCCCGCGAGAATCTCGTTTTTCGGAGGCTCTTCGAACTGCAGCAACGGCAGACGCGAAGCATTATCAAATTTGTGCTCCGCGCGGAGAATATTTACTGCAGCCGTGATTTCCTGCGCCGTGAGCGGATCGAGGGGATGTCCCCTGAGAGCAACCGCCACGGTGAAAAGCGTCAGAAAGGCCCGAACCATAAGTTATTCCCCGAAGAAGCGCCGAATCCGCGATAGAAGCTGCATCTGGGATTCCGCTTCGCGCCGCAACGCCGTCTCCCGGTCCAGCTTTTCGCGAACGGTGTCTAATTGCAGTTGACGATGCGCCATGACAACCGACATGTCTTCCGCCAGTTCGGGAAGCCGGCGAATAAATCCTTCGAGGCCTGCTTTGTCGAGCCGGTAACAGTCAACTCGCGCCAGCGCCGTGCCGTTCGCGTTCCGAAGCTCGCCCGTCAGCAGTGATGCTTCGCCGAAAAATTCGCCCGGTCCCATTACCGCAACCTGGCGCGCCGGTCCGCCGTTGCTGTGGAAAGAAATGCCCACCTGTCCCTGCACGATGAAATACATCGAGTCGCCGTGGTCGCCCTGGCGGACGATGTATTCGCCCTGCGCGAATGACAAGGGCTTCAGGTGTGACGCGAGTTCAGTGAGATCGGGGTCGGAAAGGAGCCGGAGAATCGGAGTCCTGCGTAGTACGTCGACTGGATTCAGGGAAGCGAGCGTAGCCGTCGCCGACCCTGACCTCATCTCAACTACTGTCGAGATCTCGATTGCGGGTATCCCTGCCCGCCTTAGAGCGAAGTAGACGCGCATCAGAACGGTCGAAATCTCGGCCACGTCACGCCCGGGATTCGAAAGCCAGACGACCGCTGCGTATTCAATCTGTCCCGGCGCCATGGCGCGGACTACGCAGGATGGGGCCGGATCCACTGCGATACCGGGAATAGGCGATGATTTCAGTGCGAATTCCACTGCCGCGATCAGTTCCTCCGGATCGCGGACATAGGGGGCCGAAAACGGAATCAGCCGGCGTTCTGCGTGTGAGCATATGCTGACGGCTGTGCGGGTCAATTCGCTGTTCGGGAGGATGATGGTCTCGCCGTTCGGGCTCACGATCGCCGTGTGCCGCAATCTGACGTGCTTTACCCATCCGGACCTGGGGCCGCAATGGATGAAGTCGCCGGCCTTGATACCGCCCTCCAGCTCCAGGGCGATGCCTCCCGCAATGTTGCTCAGCATGTCCTGAAGCGCGAAGCCGGCGATTGCGGCGGCAACCGCCGAGGTCGCGAAAATACCGGTGACGTTAACACCGACCTTATAGAAGAGGTTAAACACCACGGCCGCGTAGGCCGCGACGATGAGGCTCTCGCTCGCGAGCTTCGTGATTCGTACGCGACGAAGCAGGAGATCGAAAATCAGGACGACCGCGATCTGAATGGCGGCCAGTTCGATCAGCGCGATGGCCACCGCTTCCGCAGTCGCGTCCCCTGGACGCCATGCCAAGGGCAGAAGCGAAGCGATCCATGCGGCGACCCAGAGGGCCAGCAACCCGATGGCGGCTCTCAGCCGTGAACGGTCACGCGCGGGGCGCCAGAGCGCGAGCGAACCGGCAAAGATCGCAGCGGCGAACCAGTAGTGGGCTGGATGCATGCGAAGACCTTGATTCTACCGGCGGGTCAACTGAGCGCGATCTCGAAGCTTTCTTTCGCCGCGCTGATCGTCCGTTCGATATCCGCCTCGCCGTGAGCAGTCGAGACGAAGAACGCTTCGAATTGCGACGGCGGAAGATAAATGCCGCGATCGAGCATGGCATGGAAGAAGCGGGCGAACTGTTTCGTGTCGCTGCGCTTCGCCGATTCGTAGTCGGTAACGGGGTCCGGATTGAAGAACCACGTCATCATCGAACCGGCGCGGTTTACTGTCACGCTCTCGGGAGCGCATGCGGCGATGCGGCCTGTGACCCGATTGAGATCTTCGTACAATCCGGGGTTCGTTTGGATATGACGCAGCATCGCCAGACCTGCGGCCACGGCCAGCGGATTCCCGGAAAGAGTCCCCGCCTGATAAATCGGCCCACTGGGCGCGATGTAGGTCATCACGTCCTTTCTGCCGCCGTACGCCGCAATCGGCAGCCCGCCGCCAACGATTTTGCCCAGCGTAGTGAGATCCGGTTTGATGTTATAGAGCTGCTGCGCGCCTCCGGGCGAAACGCGGAATCCCGTCATCACCTCGTCGAAAATCAGGAGCGACTCGTACTGCTCCGTGATCCGCCGCAGCGCTTCCAGAAATCCGCCTTCGGGTGGAACGCATCCCATGTTGCCGACGACCGGCTCCACAATCACAGCGGCGATCTGCGCTCCTCGCGTCTCGAAGGTCTCCTCAATAGCCGAGACGTCGTTGAACGGTAGAGCGATCGTTGTGTCGCTGAACGCAGTGGGCACGCCCGGCGAATCGGGCAGCCCGAGCGTCGCGACACCGGAGCCCGCTTTCACCAGTAATGAATCGACATGCCCGTGATAACACCCCTCAAATTTGACCGTCAGGTCCCGGTTGGTGAAACCGCGGGCGACTCGGAGCGCGCTCATGGTCGCTTCGGTCCCCGAATTGACCAGTCGCACCATTTCCATTGAAGGAACCATCGCCTGGATAGTCTCGGCGAGTTCCACTTCCTGCCCGGTGGGAGCGCCGAAGCTGGTTCCCATGGAAAGCGCGCTCTGCACGGCGTCGATGATCTCCGGGTGCCGGTGCCCCAGCAGGAGCGGTCCCCAGGATCCGACGTAGTCGATGTATTCGTTATCGTCTACGTCGAAAATGTGCGCGCCTTCTCCGCGCGCGATGAAACGCGGCGTTCCGCCGACTCCGCGCCACGCCCGCACGGGAGAATTCACGCCGCCGGGGATCGAGGATTGGGCGCGATCAAAGAGTTGTTGAGAGACGTCGAGCTTCACTGTGTACCAGGATACTCAACGGGCCTGATTCGCGCGGCAATCGTTATAGATGCGCTCCACGATTTCGACGGCGTCCCGCCCTTCCTCACCCGCCACGAGCGGCTTCCGCTTGTTTTTGATGGAGTCCGCGAAATCGAGAAACTGCCTCTCAAACGGTTCGAGTGAAATCGCCATAGGATCGGAGGCTCCGGAAGAGACATCTTTCGCAAGCGGCGCGGGGTCTCCTTCGTCATCCCTCACGTCCCACGTGGTGAGTTTGTCACCAGTGATGATCGCGGTACCCCTCGTCCCATGAATTTCGACGCGCTCCGAATAACCCGGCCACATCGCGGTTGAAGCCTGAATCACGCCGGTCGCCCCGCTTCGGTACTTCAACAGGGCGTTGACGACGTCCTCCGACTCGATTCGATGCAGCGCGCCGAGCTGCCACATAGCGCGAACGGTATCCACCGGTCCGGCGAGCCAGCGGAGAATATCGATCTGATGGATCGCCTGGTTCATCAGAGCGCCGCCCCCTTCCACCGCCCAGCTTCCCTTAATCGGCCGTCCGTAATATTCCGCGGAACGAAACCACTTTACGTATGCGTCGCACTGAATGAGGCGCCCGAGGCGTCCCTCGTCAACGGCGCGCTTCAGAAACAACGAAGAATCATCGAAGCGATGCTGGCTCACGACTCCCAGAAGAATTCCCGCCGCCCGCGCCGTTTCCACCATCTCGTTCGCGGTCGCGAGGTTGGTCGAAATGGGTTTCTGCACCTGAATGTGTTTGCCCGACTCGGCGCACTCCTTAAGCGGCTGGAGGCGAAAGTCGGGAAGGGTGCAGACATCAACGTAGTCAACTTCCGGATGGCGGCAAAGCTCCTCATAGCTCGGCACGAACTGGGCGTTATACTGCGCGGCGAAGTTGCGGCCGCTTTCCGCGTTGATATCGGTGCACACGGTGATCCGGAATCCAATGTTCCGGTACGCAAGCGCGTGCTTATGCGAAATGGCTCCCGCGCCGATGATTCCGACTCTCATGGGGATCAGGCTCATTATAATGAGGGTTCACAGATGAATCACCTCCGAACCGCGGCGGGGACCGCGCTTTTGTGCGGTTTCGCCTTGCTTGCCGCGTGTGGTCGGTCCGTTCCCTCGGATGTCGCCGCTACCGTAAATGGCCGACCCATCAAGTACAGCGAAGTTGACCAGGCTTACAAAGCTCAGTTTCCCGGCAAAGCGGAGGGCGAGAGCGAAGACCAGGTGCAGCTTCGCAGGCTGGAGGTCCTGCGGTCCTTAATCGACAACGAGATCATGTTCCAGCGGGCCGAGAAAGCCTCGCTGGTTGCAACGGACGCCGACGTAGACGCTCGTCTGGGCGAACTGAAGTCCACCTATACGAAAGAAGAGTTCGATAAACAGCTTAAGGCCTGGGGCGTCACGCTGGAGGAGCTCAAGGCCCGCGTTCGTCGCGATGAGAGCGTCAAAAAGCTGTTCAACAAAGAGATCACCTCCAAGATCAACATTACGGATGGCGACATCGCGAACTTCTACAACGCCAACCGCGGCAGCTTCAATCTGCCCGAGCCTACCGTTCACCTCGCGCAGATTGTGGTCACGCCTCAGCCGGATCCGAACGTGCGCAACCTGAAAAGCGACAAGGCGAAAAGCGAGGAAGAGGCCGTTCGCAAGATCAACGCAATCGCCACGCGCCTGCAGCAGGGCGAGGACTTCACGATGATGGCTCAGAATTTCTCCGAAGATCCCCAGACAACTCCGAATGGGGGAGACTTGGGGTTCGTTCCGGAATCCTCTCTCGAGAAGACCAGTCCCGAACTTCGCAAGCTCATCATGTCGCTCCAGCCGGGTCAGCTTTCGC
This sequence comes from Bryobacteraceae bacterium, assembly GCA_035262625.1. GTDB lineage: Bacteria > Acidobacteriota > Terriglobia > Bryobacterales > Bryobacteraceae > BOG-234. The sequence goes on along the minus strand of DATFSM010000018.1, from coordinate 5,842 downwards.
CGGTCATTCACACGCAGGAGGGATACCGGATCCTGAAGCTCCTTTCGAAGGAACCGGCTGGACAGCGCGACCTCAGCGATCCACGCGCCCAGCAGACGATTCGCTCCACCTTGCTCGACCGCAAGGATCAGTTGCTGAAGACGGCCTATTATGAAATGGCTCGCAATGAAGCGAAGGTGGTTGACTACATGGCGCAGTCGATCTCCGGCTCGGCAAAATAAACAGCCACTCGCGGCCTGATAAATTGATCTGCGAATGCGCGGAACAATTTGGATCACGGCTTTGGTGTTTGCGAGCGCGGCTCTCGCGGCGGAGCGTGGCGAAGAAATTAAACTTTGGCCCAATGGCGCGCCGGGGTCGGAGGGAATCACAGCTCCGGAAGTTTCCAAGCCGTCGGTTGCTCCCGCCAACGCGAAGCTTCCCGGCAACTTCACGGTCACCCACTATCCCTCGATCTACGTCTTTCTGCCCCCGAAAGACAAAGCGACTGGCGCGGCGATGGTGGTTGCGCCGGGCGGCGGCCACACGCAGCTTGTCATGGAAAAAGAAGGCTGGGAGATCGCCGACTGGCTCAACGCGCACGGCATCGCTGCTTTCGTTCTGAAGTACCGCCTGGCCCGCGCACCGGGCGTGAAATACACGCTTCCAAACGAGGTTTACGCCGATGCCGCGCGCTCGGTGCGGCTGGTGCGGAGCCGCGCGAAAGATTGGGGAGTCGATCCCGCCAGGATCGGGTTCATCGGTTTTTCCGCCGGCGGCGAGGTCGCCGGAATGATCGAAACGAAGTTTGACACCGGTAAGCCGGATTCTCCGGACCCGGTCGAACGCGTCAGTTCGCGGCCTGATTTCAACATTCTGGTGTATCCGTTCTATCGGCCGGGCTCCGTTCCTCCGCGACCTGCGGCCGGCCAGACCCCGGGTCCGATCACCATAGCGCCAAACGAAACATTCCCCGTACCGGCCGATGCGCCGCCCGCATTCCTGGTATGCGCCGACGATGATCCCTCGCATGTAGTGCCGACCGTGAAGTTCTACCTCGAGCTTCAGGCGAACCACATCCCGGCCGAAATGCACATCTATGGTTATGGGACGCATGGATTCGCCCTCCGGCCAACTAAGCGCCCCGGCGCGCCGGTGGAAAGCTGGCCGGACCGGTTAAAGGACTGGCTCGCGGACCGCGGAATTTCTAAGCAATAACTCGGGCGGACGCAGCAGGCAGCAGGTCCGCGAAGACGAAGCCGTCGCGCTCCACCACTTCACCGCTCTCGATTGCGATGGGGTAGGTGAACATCGGGCCATCCCATGCGAATGTGTGGAACTCGCCGTTCTCGCCACAGGGGTCTGCGCTCGCGGGCAGTTCTGCAAGGAACTCAGATCCAAATTCACGTCCCGCGAATTTGCGATCGAGTTGTTTGGGATCGACGCAGGTCACTCGCGCCTGAAGTCCGGCGGAGATCATTTCGCGAGCAAGCCGATCGGTGGGCATCTCCCAAATCGGGAACAGTGGTTCGAGTCCCGTTCCCGCCAGGCGGCTCTCACGATACGCTCTCACGTCGCGCAGAAACAGATCGCCGAATGCGATCGCTTCGATTCCGTCAGCCAGGAGTTGAGCGCATTGCTGCGACATCAGAGTCTCATATCGCTCGTTCGAGCAGGGCCAGGGTAGCTCCACAACCAAAAGCGGCAATCCTGTGGAGCGCGCCTGCTCGTCCACTAGCGCCCGCCGTACCGCGTGCATCGCGACGCGATTCGCCTCGGCGTTGAGCGACGTCAGAAGGCAAAAGACCTCGATATCCAGTCTTTGACGAAGTACGTGGAGCGCCCAAGCGCTGTCTTTTCCGCTGCTCCAGGAAAGGGCGACGCGTCGTGCGTTTCGCATGAATCCCGATTCTAGCGGGTGCGTTGCGGGCGGTTGCCAGAAATTATTCGGAAATATTCGTTGTTGAATCAACGGCTTAACGCTTCGCCTTGCGAGATCTCGCGGCGCCGATGGCTAACGTTTGTGCAGGAAGACAACGTGCGCCCGGCGACAAGAAATGGAATCAGCGCGAATAGGCGGGGCGGTTCGTCGATCGTGCGGCTGATGATGGCCGCGGGCAAATGCCTCGGCCGCGAGCGCATGAAGCTCGGTGACTTTGTTCGGCTCAGCGAACTCCGGAATGAAGTCGCTTCCGATGGGTCACTCCACATTACGGCGGGATGGGTGGGCGGATGAGATCCGAAATCAGGCGAAATATCAAACATGCGCCGCTGCCCAGCCAAAAGAAATTTCATGACTCGAAGGCGCGATTCAAGGGGTTTTCGGGTCCGATCGGTTCGGGCAAAAGCCAAGCGCTCTGTCACGAAGCGATTCGACTGACGTATCAGAATCCCGGGCGGACCGGACTGATCGGCGCGCCGACGTATCCCATGCTGAAAGACGCCACGCTGGCGTCGCTCATGGAGTGCCTGTACGAGAGCGAGATCCCCTTCGAACTCTATAAGGCCGAGAACGTGATTGTTATGGGGGACACCGGGTCGAAGATCCTGCTGAGGGCCGTGGACGAATTCGAGCGGCTTCGCGGCACGAATCTCGCCTGGTTCGGCGTCGATGAACTGACGTACGCGCCCGAAGGGGCGTGGTCGCGGCTCGAAGGACGACTGCGCGATCCCAAAGCGAAGCGACTTTGTGGGTTCGCGGTATGGACTCCGAAGGGCTTTGATTGGGTGTACCGGCGCTTTATTCAGAATCCAGCGCCGGGCTTCGACGCGATCATGGCGGCGCCGTATGAGAACCGCTATCTGCTGAAGCAAGCGCCGGATTTCTACGAACGGCTCAAGTCCAGCTATGACGAGAATTTCTTTCGTCAGGAAGTTCTGGGGAATTACCTGAATGCCGCGGGCGGTCTTGTCTATCAGGCATTCGTGCGCGCGGCCAACGTGCGGGATTTGAGTGTGGATCCGGCCCTGCCGCTCTGCTGGGCGGTCGATTTCAATGTCGATCCTATGTGTTCGGTTGTGGCGCAGGCCAGCGGCGGCGATTTCCGCGTTCTCGATGAAATCGTTTTGCGCCGCGCCACGACGGAACAGGCATGCCAGGAATTCGAGAAGCGCTTCGGCTTGCCGGTGTCGGGCGTGATTGTTTACGGGGATGCTTCGGGCTCTGCCATGAAGACGTCGGGTTTTTCGGATCACGGCGTGATTCGCGAATACTTCAAGTCGCGCTCGGCCAGGGTGACTTATCGGATTCCGAGCGCGAATCCGCCGGTACGCGAACGCGTGAACGCCGTCAACGCGATGTTGCGAAATGCTGCCGGCGATATCCGGCTGTTCGTGGACCCGAAATGCAACGAACTGATCGCCGATTTCGAGCAGGTCTCTTATCTCGACGATTCGACCCAGATCGATAAGGAGAAAGATCGCCGCCGCACGCACCTTTCGGACGCTCTTGGCTATTGGATCTGGCAGGAGAGCCGCGGAACCGTGGGAGAGCGATCGGCGCGGCTGTTTTGACGCCGCTTAAGGATTTTATGACTTCACACATCGAACAGGAACATCCGGATTACGCATCCCGAGCCGGAATGTGGCGCAGGTATCGCGATCTCTACGCGGGCGGCGAGCGCTTCCGCCACAATGGAGCCGAGTATCTGGTTCGCCGCCAGAAGGAACCGGCCGAGGTGTACGGGGAACGCCTCGCGCGGGTTTTTTATGAGAACTACCTCGGGTCGATTATCGATTGGTACATGGCCACGCTGGTTCGTAAAGAGCCGGGAATCCTTTACGAAGGCTCGGACGAACGCGCGAAAGCCTTCTTCAATCGTTTCGCGCTGAACTGCGATCTCAGAGGAACTACTCTGACGCAGTTCTACAAAGAAATGCTGACCGAAGCGCTGGTCTGCGGCAAGTCGTACATCGTCGCTGATTTCCCGAAAGGCGCCGGAAACGCGATGACCCGCGCGGATGAAGATGCCGCCGGACTGAGTGACGCTTATCTCGTCGGCTACACGGCCGATGAAGTCATTAACTGGAGCTTCGATGAAAAAGGCGAGTTCGAGTGGGTTGTCATTCGAACCTCCTGTCTCAGACAGGACAGCGTCCGCTCTTTCGGATGGAAGAAAGAAACTCGCTGGATCTACTACGACACGACCAACTACGAAATCTACGAAAAGCGCGAAGGTGAGGACAACAAGATCGCTTTGATTGAGCGAGGGACGCACGGCTTCGCGGGAATCCGCCGAACGCCCGTTTTCGACGTGCGAATTCCCGATGGCCTGTGGCTTACGAACAAAATTGCGCTCCTGCAGCTCGAGCACTTCAACAAATCGAACGCGCTCGCATGGGCGCTGACGATGGGTCTCTTCGCGACCCCCGTGATTTATTCCGACCGCGAGTACACGCAGGTGACTGGCGAAAGTTATTACGTGCAGCTTGGCTCGACTGACCGTTTCGGATGGATGGAACCCGAAGGCAAGGTCTTTCAGATCGCGGCCGACAATCTCGATCGTCTGAAAGACGAGATCTACCGCGTGTCCTATCTGATGCAGCAGGCGGGCAACAGCACGAGTCAGAGTCAATCCGGACTCAGCAAACAGTGGGATTTCAGCGTCACGCAGGAGGTTCTTGGCGCTTACGGCAGCGTCATGAAAACTTCGATGCGTAACCTGCTGAACCGTATCGCCGAAGCGCGCAAAGATGCGCTCATCATCGATGTAGCGGGCCTCGACGAATTCGACATTACCAGCTTCAGTTCCGAAGCGAGCGACGCGCAGAGTCTTCTGAACCTGAACGTTGGTTCTCCGACGCTCAGAAAACAGGTGCTCAAGCGCGTGGCCTTGAAGTATCTCAGCGACGCACGCCAGGAGATCAAGAATCGCGTGGCCGAGGAAATCGACACGGCCGCTTAACAGGACGTGGCGCGGCCCATCCGCGCGACTGAATTCTGAAACAGGAGGACGAATTGGAATCGCCAATCGACGTACAGACGATCGTGCAGCAGGCGATCGACGAGTACATGAAGAAGGACAGCGCCCGCCGCGAGCCCGCTTATAAAGCGGAGTTGCATGAAGAACGGCGTCGGCGCGAGCAGCTTGAAAAGCGCATGAACGAGCTGGTGGAAGAAAACAAGCCAAGCCGCGAAGCGGCCGAACAGGCGCAGAGAGACGCGTCGATCCGCGCCGAACTGCAGAAGCTGGGCGTGGTGAAAGTCGACCTCGCCTACAAAGCTGTGCAGGACGGCATCGTGAAGACCGACGATGGTCGCCTCGTTGGTCGCGGCGACAGCGGTGAGATGCCGCTGACCGAGTACCTCGCGGGTTTCGTGCAGGAGAATCCGGAGTTCCTTCCGGCGAGAATCGCCGGGGGAACGGGGATGACGGGTCATCAGAAAGCGGCGCCGCAGGCGAATGCCGGCGCGATCGATCTGGATAAGATCGGCCCGTCCATGAGCAAGGAAGAGCTGGAACGCGTGCGTCAGGAGATCCTGCGCGTCGCTTCTCAGACCTTGCGCGGGGCTTAGGTCCTGAACCCGGAGTTGCTCTCGCGAGCCTCCGGTTGTGAACGTAACGCGGCGGAGCCGGCAACGGCTCCGCCTTTCTATTTGTAGTCAGAAAAAGGAGAAGAATGCCAACAATTACGTCAGCAAATGTCGCGAACGCAATCGTGAAGCTGGTGGCGGCGGATGCTCTGCCGGCCCTGGTTGGGAACCTTGTGATGGGGAACCTGGTCAATCGCGATTACGAACCGACATTGGCGCAGGCGGGCGACACGGTCAACATTCCGATCGCGCCTCAGCTTGTGGCCAACAACATCGCGGAAGGCGGATCCGTCACGCCGCAGAATCCGAATCTCGGCAACGCGCAGATCG
>DATFSM010000017.1:0-69576 GCA_035262625.1 Bryobacteraceae bacterium | reverse complement strand
GCGCGCTTCAGCTTCTTGCGTTCTTCTGTGTTCTCGACCTTCTTTGTATCCATTCGCTCTTTCTGATCAGGACCTTTTCAGTCCCGCATACTTTTCTACTAGTTTTTTGATCCCGTGGCGCTGGAAAACGACGACGAGTTTGGCGTCGTCGCCTTCGCCCTCGCGCCGCACGATGGTGCCTGTGCCGTACTTGGGATGTTCTACTACTGTACCTGTTTGGGCTGGCCGTTTTGGAGCGGGAGGCGCTTTGGGCAGCGGACGGACCGATGCGGGGCCGAATAAACCACCCTGCTGCGATGGCCGCGCGGGCGGCTTGGGCGCGATGGGAACTGCGGGAGCGGCCGGCCTGACGATGGGATTGACAGCGGGCCTTGGGGGAGCTTTCGGCGAGGCCGGCGGCGGGGACGTCGGCCGTAACGGGGTGTTGATTCCGCGTTCGCGGAAGAATTGCTGAACGTTCTCGACGGAGTTGTAAGTCTTCCCTGTATAGAGATTGCGCTTCGCGCTTTCGCGCACGCTCCAGCGCTCGGCTGTCAGATCGACGGTCGGAACGTCCGCATCTTCCTCTACTCCGATGGTGATGATGAGATTCGACGGGACCTCGCCGAGGAAGCGCGACCGGATGCTTCGCTCCTGTTCGCCGCCGCCGAATCTTCTGCGATATCTCGCCCACGACATCACGAGGCGCTTCTCGGCGCGCGTCATTCCCACGTAGCAGAGGCGGCGCTCCTCTTCCATCGCCGCCTCGCTGTTTAGAGAACGGCTGTGCGGGAAGAGTCCTTCTTCCATACCGGCCATGAACACAACGGGGAATTCGAGGCCCTTGGCGTTGTGGATGGTCATGAGGGTGATCAGGGCGGTTTCGTCGAGGGCGTCGGCATCGGCTACGAGTGCGGCGTGATCGAGGAAGTCGTCGACCGTTTCGCCGCGTTCGACGGCTTCGGCCGCGGCGTTCATCAGTTCGGTCAGGTTTTCGAGGCGCGCTTCGGCTTCGGGCGTGTTCTCCTGCTCGAGCATTTTGCGATAGCCTGTGCGATCTTCGATGAACGCAAGAGCTTCGTTGAGCGGCTTCGCGCGGACGGTTTCGGCGAGTTCCTCGATGAGGTTTTTGAACGCCGCTATCGCTGAGTGGGCGCGCGTACCGAACTGATTGGTTTCCAGCATGCGCCCGATCGCGTCCCAAAGGCTCAGGCTGTTCTCGTTCGCGTATTTTTCGGCCTGTTCGAGAGTGGTGCGCCCGATACCGCGCGCCGGCGTGTTGATGATTCGGGCGAGGCTGATCGAATCGCGCTGCGATACGGCGAGCTTGAGGTAGGCGACGATGTCTTTGACTTCGGCCCGCTGGTAGTAGCTGAAGCCCCCGACAATGTTGTAGCTGCGGTTGTAGCGGCGCAGCGCTTCTTCGATCTGACGCGACTGAGAGTTCGTGCGGTAGAGGATGGCGATGCGCCGTCCGGGATGCTGGCGGAGGATCTTCTCGATGGTGTCGGCAATGAAAAGCGCTTCGTTCTCGGCATCGTGAGCGGCATAGACGGTGACGAGATCGCCTTCATCGGATTCGGTCCAGAGCCATTTGCCTTTGCGCTCCTGATTGTTGGCGACAACGGTGCTCGCGGCTTCGAGGATGTTTTTGGTCGAGCGGTAGTTCTGTTCGAGGCGGATGGTTTTGGCTCGCGGATAATCCTTTTCGAAATCGAGAATGTTGCGGATATCGGCGCCGCGCCAACTGTAGATCGACTGATCTTCGTCGCCCACCACGCAGACGTTGTCGTGATACTGCGTCAGGAGGCGCATCAGCTCATACTGGCTGCGGTTGGTGTCCTGATACTCATCGATCATGATGTAGTTCAGGCGACGATTCCAGGCTTCGCGCGTATCAGTGTCGTGGAAGAGCAGGCGCACGCTTTCGAGAAGAAGATCGTCGAAATCGAGCGCGTTGGCTTGACGTAGCGCGCCTTCGTATTCCTCGTACACGGCGGCGACGCGGGTCATGCGCGGGTCGGTGGACCGGTTGTACATCTCCTGCGGGGTTTCTTTGTTGCTCTTCGCCTGGCTGATCTGCGAGAGAGTGGCGCGATAGGGCATCTGCTTTTCGTCGAGCCCCATGCGGCGATAGGCGGCTTTGATGATCGCGAGCTGATCCTCGTCGTCGTAGATGGAAAACGTGCGGGTGAAACCGGGGCGAATGGAGGCGAGACCAGCGCCGTCACGGCGGAGCAGGCGCACGCAGAAGGAGTGAAACGTAGAGAGCAGCGGCGCGGATTGCAGATTCGCGTTTTCGAGGAGGCGGTCGATGCGCGCGCGCATTTCGGCGGCGGCTTTGTTGGTGAATGTGACCGCGAGAATGGACGAGGGCGGCACGTGTCGCGCGGTGATCAGGTGCGCGATACGGTGCGTGATGACTTTGGTTTTGCCGCTGCCCGCGCCTGCGAGGATCAGCACCGGACCTTCGGTGGCTTCTACGGCTTCACGCTGTTGGGGATTGAGACCCGAGAGGAAATCCACTACTGATACATTTTCGCATTCGATGTTTCGGCGCTCATTTGGCTTTGGACATGCCGATGTCGGCCATCCAGTGCTGAAGGCGCTGTGTCCAGGTCGAGTAGACTACGTTCGGCCCCGGATGGCTTCGCGGGCCGAAACCGTAGCCGCCGCTATTGAACTTGGGCGCTCGGCCTGCTTGACCAAGAACCTGGATGCGGCTTCGCTGGATTTCTACGGATGGTCTTCGAGCACGGTGACTTTTCCCGTGTCGAGGGCGTAATCGGCGGCGACGACTTTCAGTTCGTTTCGGTCCACCGCCTCTTTCAGTAACGGTTCGGATTGACGGATCTGGCGCGCGACGCGACGCGAGTTTTCGAGGACGCAAAGGTGAATCCTGTCGCCGGACAGATTGGCTGTGGCCTCAACAGAGGGTTGAATAGCGGCGACCAACGCCGAAAGATGGCCGGGAGCCTTTCCGCCTTCGACGGCAGCCGTCACCGCGCCGCAGCTTTCATGCGCCAGAACGACAACCAGTTTTGTTCCGGTGTGCTCGACGGCGTATTCGATACTGGCCAAAACCGCGTCGTCCACGATGTTGCCGGCTACGCGGATGACGAATAGATCGCCCAAACCCTGGTCGAACACCAGTTCGGGTGGAACGCGGGAATCCGCGCAACTCAGGATGACCGCGAATGGGTGCTGCGTGCTTACTAATTCCTTACGGCGGGCCAGGGTTTCATCGGGATGCTGTTCCTTGTGACGTATATACCGCTGATTTCCTTGAAGTAGTTTGTTCAGCGCGGCATCTGGCGACAACGCGGGCGGCGCCGGCTGCGCCCAAGCTGTGCTGGAGAGAAAAGCAATGAGGGCGATCAAGCGTCTGATCATGGGCATCAGATGCCCCGCACCCGCGACAGGATCAGTAATTCGGAAGGGCTCCTAGCTGGCCGGATAGCCGGGGCTGTGCTTGATCTCGCGAATTTGCAGGATGTGGCGCTGGGAGTGCGCCGAAATCATAAGCAGCCACTGGTAGCCGTCGCGGCTCCACTCAGGAATCATGTGGAGGCGCCAGTCCTCCTGAGTGGTTTTGATGTAACTCAGCATGGTCGCTCGGAGTGACTCGAACGCCTCCAAGGCAGGGGCGATGTCGTCATATTTCGATTTTGGCGTTTCGGAGGGGACGGTTTTGTCCCGGTTGGTGCGGTCAATGCCGTACCACATGCGGTCGATGTCTTCGCTGGGCGATTCCTCCTTGGTCGCGCGCGCTTTCATCGATTTTTGATACAGCGCCCAGTATTCAGGCTCGGCGAGGGTGAGGTGCTCGACGCAGTCGAGGATGTTCCAGGACATCGGCGAGGGACGGAAATGGAGTTGCGCGGACGAAAGATGCGAAACCTCGTCCGCAAGCCAGCTATTCGTCATTTCGAAATGGGCAATGAGGCGCTGGCGGTCGAGCGGATCAGGTTGCGCGGCGGCGAGGGGCGAGGCGCAGAAAATGATGGCGGCCAAAGCGGAGACGATATTGCTGCGGTGCACCATAACAGGACTATACGCGGCAAAGTAGCTTTGGCGCCGGATTTCTGAGATACTGAGTACGCTCTGGCTTCTTCCGTCCGCCAGCCGGATGAGGCTTTTTACCCCGACTCAGTCTAAACGCCTCAACGAGGTGATGGGATTCCTGTTCCTTGCAGCGGGCATTCTCGTCCTCCTGAGCTTCGCGTCGTTTCATCCGTCCGATCCGTCGTGGAATACCATCTCTGAGGCCAAAGGCGCCGAGAATCTGATCGGGCCCGCGGGCGCTTGGGTGGCCGACGCTTTTCTGCAGGCTTTCGGGCTTGCGGCGTTCGTTTTTCCGGTGCTGATGTTCGCGCTCGGATGGAAGTGGATCCGCTCGGAAGCGCTCGCGGCGCCCGCCGTGAAAATCGTCGGCAGCGCAGTTCTGGTGCTTTCAGCTTGCGGCGCGGCAGCGCTTCTGCCCGACTGGCGGCTGTTCGATCGCACGGTGATGCCGGGCGGCGCCGCCGGTTTTCTGGTGGCCCGTATCCTACGTCAGTCTCTGAATTTTGCCGGAACAGCCGTTGTTCTGGCGACGGCGCTGATCATTTCGGTATATCTGGTTTCCGCGTTTTCCCTCGCGACGCTCGAGCGATGGCTGGCTCCGTTCGCGAGGTTGTTCCGGGGGATTCGGGATCGTTGGCGTGGCTTCCTCGAGCGGCGGCGTGAGGCGGCAATCCAGAAACAGCGGGAGAGGGCGGAACGGAAAGAGAAGGCGCGTCCGAAACCGGCAGCGGCGCCTGTGGCCGTTCCGCTGAATTCTGTGCCTGCCGCGCCGATTGTCGATCTGCAGGCGACGCGGCGGACGCAACCTGTGGTCCCGGCGACGGATCAGGAGACGTTGCCGTGGGAAGACGCTCCGGCGCCTGTTGCGCCTGCGGCCCCGGCGCCGCCGGCGGAGCCGGAAACGGCGGGTGAGATTCCCATTTGCAGGCTCGATGAGAAGCCTGAGGAATCGAATGTGGTGGAGTTTCCGTTTTCGAAGCCAAAGACGAAGGTGGCGCAGACCAAGCTTCCGACGCTTTACCGCCTGCCTTCAACCGAGCTATTAAATGAGGTCCCGCAGCGTTCCGCGTTCGACGAGCAGGAACTCAAGAACACGGCGGCGGCGATTAAAGCAAAATTCGAGGAATTCAACGTATTCGGCTCGGTCGTGCAAATCAACCCCGGTCCTGTGGTGACGACGTTCGAGTTCAAGCCTGAAGCGGGCATTAAGTACAGCCGTATTACAACGCTGACCGAGGATCTTTGCCTGGGTTTGCAGGCCGAGTCGATCCTGATTGAACGTATTCCCGGCAAGCCAACCGTCGGAATTGAAGTGCCCAATGTTAAGCGCGAACTGATCAGCCTGCGCGCTGTGCTCGAGTCTGAGGAGTTTGAGAACTCGGCGTCGCACATGACGATATCGATGGGCAAAGACATCAACGGGCGGATCAAGGTCGCGTCGCTCGAGACCATGCCGCACCTGCTGATCGCGGGCTCGACGGGTTCGGGCAAGTCCGTAATGATCAATTCGCTGATCATGTCGATCCTGTACAAGTCGACGCCCGATGAAGTGCGCATGATCATGGTGGATCCGAAGCGCGTCGAACTTGGGATGTATGAGGGCGTCCCGCATTTGCTGACGCCTGTGATCACGGACCCGAGGAAGGCGACGAACGCGCTCCGCAACGCGGTCGGCGAGATGGAGCGGCGTTTGCGGCTGCTGGCGGAGCATGGCGCGCGGAATATCGATCAGTTCAACAAGAAGGTAAGGACGCTGCAGGGACAGCCACGCAGCCTGTTCGAAGATCCGCAGGAGTCCCCGGGCGAGGAACTGAAGCCGCTTCCCTACATTCTGATCCTGATCGACGAGTTGGCCGATCTGATGATGCTCGAAGGGCGGAACGTGGAAGAGTCGGTCACGCGGTTGGCGCAGATGGCGCGCGCGGTGGGGATGCATTTGGTGCTCGCGACGCAGCGCCCGAGCGTTGACGTGATCACGGGCATCATCAAGGCGAACTTCCCGGCGCGCATCAGCTTCCGGGTGGCGACGCGCGTGGACAGCCGCACCATTCTCGACGTGATGGGGTCAGAACATCTGCTGGGCAAGGGCGATATGTTGTTCCTGCCGCCAGGGTCATCCCGCCTGACGCGTGTGCATGGCGCGTTCGTGACGGAGAACGAGATCAATTCGGTGGTCGAGTTCTGGAAGGCCCAGGCAAAGCCGGAGTACGATCAGTCGTTCCTGCTGGCTCCGCCGAACGAGGACGGCGAGGTGGAGATTGAGGACGAGTCGAACGGCGATCAGGACCCCATGTATGAAGACGCGCTGCGGGTGGTGCTCGAAATGGGGAAGGCATCGACTTCAACTTTGCAGCGGCGATTGCGGCTGGGATACGGGCGGGCAGCCCGGATTCTGGACATGATGTACCGGGATGGCGTGATCGGGCCCCCGGACGGCAGCAAGCCGCGGGAAGTGCTGAAACGACCGGAATGGCTTCGGGAAGTGGATACCGTCTGATTCCTCTGATATAGTTGGCCCATTCCTTGGGGTGATACTGATGCCTGTCCGTAAGACCCCGGCGCCTCGTACGCGGGATCTGACTCACACGCTGGTTGCCGGACTAAAAGAGATCATTTCGAGCGGTGAACTGCAGCCCGGCAGCAAGCTTCCTCCCGAACGAGAACTGGCGAAGCGCTTCGGCGTGAACCGGGCGTCGATCCGCCAGGCCCTGAAGGCGCTGGATGTGATGGGTATTGTCCATCAGCGCGTCGGCGACGGGACGTATCTGACAAACGATGCTTCGACGACGCTTCGGGCGCCGCTGGATTTCCTGATCCTGGTTGATGGGATCACGTTTCAGGAGTTATTCGAGGCGCGCAGGATCGTGGAGCCGGAGCTGGCGGCGCGTGCGGCGCGGCGGCGGACCGACGAGGACATTGCCGAGCTTGAGAGTACGCTGGCGGCGATGAATCCGGACATGGATACGCGCGAACTGGCGGACCAGGATCTCCGTTTCCACGAGATCATCTGGCGGGCGTCGGGGAATCGGGTTTGCCAGCGGATGTTTTCGTCGCTGCACCGAGCGTTATCGCGCAGCCTGACCGTAACGACCTCGCTGAGAGACGACGGCACGCCGATGTCGGCGCATTCGGAGATCTGCGATGCAATCAGGGCCGGAGACGACGAACTTGCCCGCAGGCTGATGTTCGATCACCTGCTGCAGGGCGAGAGCACGATTCTAAAGGCGACTGCAGCGGCGAGTCCGGCGGCGCCGACGGAACCGGTCACGGTCTGACTGGTAGCATACGCGCCACGAGGTTTTGTATCACCAGCGCCCGGACAGGGATACCTGGCCTGATGCCCGGGCGCAGTAAGTTCGGATCATTATTAACCCTCTCAAATTGACACTCAGTTTGGCGCTGGCCGTCGCATTCGCGGGGCTGGCGCCGGCCCTGGCCGGGGACTCCGCGCCAAATTCGACAAGACCTGCGGTGAAGGCCGCTCCGCAGCGCGGCCTGACCGACGCTCAGATTGAGCGGAACATCCGGGCGCGGCTGGCGAAATCGAAGATGGCCGCGACGGAACACTTTACAGTCACGGTGCAGAACGGCGTCGCGATTCTGGAAGGCAAGACCAATGTGATTCAGCATAAAGGCGTCGCGACCCGCCTTGCGAAGTTGGGCGGCGCGCTGGCCGTGCAGAACCATATCCAGATTTCTGAGGAGGCTAAAGCGAAGGCTGCGGCGCGGCTGGCCAAATATCGAACACCCGACGGCGGTCCGGTGCGCGCAACGGTTGTTCCGGCGGGGAAATGAATCAAGCTACTCTGATGAAAGAGCGCGATCGCATGGAAGTGCATTTCAGTCCTGAAACCGAAGCAAGGTTGACTCGGTCTGCCGCGCAGCAAGGTCGCGCGGCGAATGATCTCGCGCAGGAGATCATTACCCGGTTTTTCGAGGATGAGGCTCGCTTTGTCGAGGCCGTGAAGCGCGGAGAGGCTGCACTCGATCGGGGCGAGTACCTGACTCATGAAGAAATCGGACAGCGCCTCCGACGCTTTCTGCAATCTTGAGGCAGATTCGCTGGTCTGTGCTGGCGGCAGATGACCTTGAGCGCATCTGCGACAACATCGAGTTTGACAATCCCGCGGCCGCCCGTCGAGTCGCCAAAGCAATATATGGCGGATGTGCACGCCTCAAAGACTTCCCGTACCTTGGACGTGTCAGTTGCCGGATGTCCGGATATCGCGAACTGATCTTTTCCTCTCTTCCCTATGTTGCCGTGTATCGCGTAACCGACGCCGCCGTAGAGATCAACCGCATATTTCATGGGGCGCAGAATTGGCCGTAAGGGGCGGGTGAAGAATCCATCGCATAAGATTGGATCGGATGAGAATTCTGCTTGCGCTTTTGCTGGGCGCGATGATGGCGCAACCTGCGCCGCGCCCGGCGCCCGAGTTGGCGATTCACCGAATCGGCGCGCCGGATCTGAAGCTCAGCGCATATCGGGGGAAGACGGTTCTGCTGGCCTTTCTGAACACCGGCTGTCAGCATTGCCAGCATTTTGCTCAGGAACTCGCGGGGCTTCAGAAGGACTACGCGCCCAAAGGCGTTCAAGTGCTCGCGGTAGTCTTCGATGCGAATGCGAAGGCCGGCATGGCCGACTTTGAAAAAAAGTACGTGCGCGGTTTCCCGCTGGGATATTCGGATGAAGCAACCGTGCTCGCGTGGCTGGGGCCGATTGCCGAGCAGGGATATTTCGTCCCCATTGTGGCGTTCGTCGATCGCCGTGGCGCGATCCAGAGCGAGCACCTCGGAGACGACAACCTCTTTCAGGACCCCGAAACGAATATCCGCCACAAACTGGATCAGCTTACGAAAGCGACACGCTGAATCGCTGCTACACTGAGCCACAGAGTGGCGGAACTCGAGATCAAGCCGACAGCCGGCGCGCAGGCCCGGGTCGCGTCTGTTCTCATTTCGGCGATACTCATTACGGGTGCGCTGGCCTACCTGCTGACCGGCGGAGGCCGGGTGCTGTTCGCCTCCAAATCCACGCTTTATACGTACGTGCCGGATCTGGAGGGACTGCAGAAGTCCGCAGAAGTTCGTCTGAGCGGGATTCCCATCGGGAACGTAACGAATATCGATCTTTCCGGGTTGGTCGATCCCCAGCGCATCGTGAAGATCGAGATGCGGGTGAACACCGAGTTCCTGAGGAATATTCCATCGGACTCGGAGACCAGCATCACGGCCGACAACCTCGTCGGATGGCAGTTCGTTTCCATTGACGAAGGAACGAGTCCAATTCCCGTTCATCCGGACGGGACGTTGCGCAGCGAACCTCTGAAGCAGGCGGCGGACCGCGCGGACCTGATCAAGTCTCTGCAGGCCGAACTACGGCAGGTAGACGATCTCCTTACGCAGATGACTTCCGAAGACACCCCGGTCGGGAAGTTCGTCAAGGGCGAAGAGGACTACGATCGCGTACTGGCGCGCATCGCCTCGTTCAATCACGCGCTGCGCACGTTTGAATCGCCCACGAATTCGCTGAGCCAGGGTCTCTTTTCCGACGAGCTTTATAATCGCGCGATTACCTATATCCACAACGCGGATGACATGCTCTCGGCGATTCAGCGGGGTGAGGGCGCGAACGGGCGGCTGTTCGCGAGCGATCAGCAATACAATGACTTTCTTCGAACATTGCGCGACCTACGGGGATCGCTGGCGGACCTACGGGCGGGAAAGGGCGCTCTCGGATCGTTTGTGGCCGACGATGCGCAGTACCGCAATCTTCGGAAGCTGCTTGCGCAGACGGACGCCATGATCGCCTCTGTCAATTCGGGCGGCGGGCCGGCGGGACAATTGCTGATTAACGCGCAGGTCTACGAATCGCTGGTGGGGTCTCTGAACGGCGTAAGAGAAATGCTGCGGGACTTCCGCGAACATCCACAGAAATATCTGCGCTATAAGGCATTCTGAACGCGCCAGCGGCGTTGACCGATCGCAGGCCGTGGGCTAAACTTGGCACGTCCGGATCAGCCATGATGGATGTTCTGCTGGCCCATTCGTTTTTCTTAAAAAACGACGCCAGACAGGTTGAAAAGATGAAGCCGTATCCTCCGCTGGGCACGCTCTACGCGGCGAGCCATTTGCGGTCGCACGGGTACGAAGTCGCGCTTTTCGACGCGATGTTGTCTGAGGGAATTCACGAATTTCAGGAGAGGCTGAAGGCCACGCGGCCAAAGATTGTCGCGTTTTACGAAGATCAGTTCCACTTTCTGAATAAAATGTGTCTCAATCATAGTCGGCAGGCGCTTTGCCGGATGAGCGAGATCGCTCGCGCGCACGGGGCGACGGTGATCGCGTCGGGATCGGACCTGAGTGATCATCCGGAGGCGTATTTCCGGCATGGTGTCGAGTACGTGCTCGCGGGCGAAGCCGATCATACGCTGATCGAACTGGTGAACGTTCTCACAGGGCGGAGCCGGGAAGGGATCGATTCCATCCCGGGGGTTGCGATGCCGCAGATGTCGAATCCGCTGGATGTGCGAAAGACGCAGTCGCGTCATCCGGAACGGCACCCAGACACTTTTCCTTTTCCCGCATGGGACCTGCTGGATGCCGAAAAATATCGGGAAGTCTGGCGAGCGGCTCACGGCTACTTCAGCGTCAACATGGTTTCGACGCGCGGTTGCCCGTTTCACTGCAATTGGTGCGCGAAGCCGATCTGGGGCCAACGCTATGCCATGCGCTCCCCGGCGAATGTTGCGGAGGAGATGGCGCTGATCAAGCGCACGATCCGGCCGGACCATGTCTGGTTCGCGGACGACATCTTCGGGCTGCAGCCGAAGTGGGTCGCGGAGTTCGCGCGCGAGGTGGCGGCTCGGGACGCTTCGATTCCGTTCATGATTCAGTCGCGGGTGGACCTGATGACGGATCAGGCCGTGGACGCGCTCGCGCGAGCGGGCTGCGTGGAGGTCTGGCTGGGGGCGGAAAGCGGCAGCCAGCGGATACTGGACGCGATGGACAAAGGCACGCGAGTCGCCGATATTCCGGTGGTTCGGGAAAAGCTTCGGCGCGCTGGAATTCGCGCCTGCTTTTTCATTCAGTTCGGGTATCCCGGCGAGACCATCAACGAAATCATGGAAACCGTTCGCATGGTGCAGGAGTGTCTGCCGGACGACATCGGAGTGAGCGTGAGCAATCCGCTGCCGGGGACGCGTTTCCACGAGATGGTCAAAGCCGACCTGGGCGAGAAGGATCACTGGGAAGAAAGCAACGACCTGGCGATGATGTTCCAGGGGACTTACCGGACTGACTTTTACCGTGCCTTGCACAAGCTGCTGCATCGGGACCTGGAAACCCGGCAACGGATCGCGCGAGACCCGGGCTGCGAGGAGAGCCGCGCGGCGATGAAGGCTCTGGAGGCGCAGTGGGACGCGATGATCGCGAGCGAAGCGAATCACCGCAGCGCCAATCCCACGCCGTTCCGCAAGAGATACGAACTGATCGAGGCGCCCGACCTGAGCCGGCGCTGGAACTGAGATGAGCGACCTGCTGCTGACGCACGGGTACTTCCTTTTCGAAGACGAGAAGGAGATACAGATCATGCGTCCCTATCCGACGCTGGGCGTGCTCTATGTTTCGGCATGGCTGCGACGCGCGGGATTCGACGTTGAGATTTTCGATTCCACGTTCGCGTCGCGGGCGCAGCTTTACGAAAGGCTGGCGCAGGGGCCGGGCGTCATCGGGATTTATACGAATCTGATGACGCGGCGCGCGGTGCTCGACATCGCGGCGGAGGCGAAGAAACACGGATGGATTGTAGTGCTGGGCGGTCCGGAGTCGGCCAATTACCCGTCGGAGTATCTCGCGTCGGGCGGCGATGTGGTCGTGATCGGCGAAGGCGAAACGACGATGGAAGAGTTGTTGCCTGCGCTCGCCGCGAACGGCCCGCACCGGCTTCACGGCGTGGCGGGAACGGTGTTCCGCGACGAGACGGGGGCGTTGATCACCAATCCCGAGCGCGAGAAGATCGCGAATCTGGATAGCATTCCCTGGCCCGACCGGGCGCGCATCGATCAGGCCCGCTATGTGGATGTATGGCGCGAAAAGCATGGGATGGGCAGCGTGAATCTGATCACAGCCCGCGGATGTCCCTATAAATGCAATTGGTGCTCGCATGCGGTCTTTGGCTACACGCACCGGCGCAGAAGTTATCTTGATTGCGCGAACGAGCTTGAGCACATCATAGAGATCTGGCGTCCCGATCAGGTCTGGTATTCGGATGACGTGTTCACGATTCATCATGGCTGGCTGTTCGATTACGCAAAGGAACTGAAGCGGCGCAACCTCCGCGTGCCGTTCGAGACTATTTCGAGAGCCGACCGGATGATGAAGGACGAGGTGCTCGAAACGCTCGCGCAAATGGGCTGTTATCGCATCTGGATCGGTTCGGAGAGCGGAAGCCAGCGGATTCTGGATGCGATGGAGCGCGGCGTGAAGGTCGAACAGGTGATCTGGGCGGCGCAGGCGGCGAAGCGTTACGGCATTCAGGTGGGCATGTTTCTGATGTGGGGCTACCCCGGCGAGCAGATCGACGACATTGCGGCGACCGTCGATCTGGTGAAGAAGTGTCAGCCCGAGATCCATCTCACGACGGTGGCCTATCCGATCAAGAACACCGGATATTTCCGGAAGGCGTCGGATCTGGTGGTTCTGGATAAGGCATGGGCCTCCGCTACGGATCGCGATCATCGGATTCGCGGACGGCATTCGCGGGCTTATTACAAACATGCGGACTCGTGGCTGAATAACGAGGTCGAGGCCGCGCGTATTCGGAACGAAAATCCGGATGAAGCGGAGCGGCGTTTCGCTGAGGCAATGCGGGCGCGTGAATCGATGATGGCCGTCGCGTCTGAAATGGAGGCGTGAAGTTGCCTTCCGCGGTTTCGGCCTTTGATGCGATCGCCGCGGATTACGACGCTTCGTTTACCGGGACAGCAATCGGGGCGCGTATGAGACAGGCGGTGTGGCGGCGGTGCGCCGCGCGATTCGCGCCAGGCTCGCGCGTGCTCGAGATGAACTGCGGGACGGGTGAGGATGCATTGTGGATGGCCCGGCGGGGAGTCGAAGTGCTCGCGACGGATATTTCACCCCAGATGCTGCGGCAGGCCGAGGCCAAGGCGGCGAACTACGGCGCGTCGGTGCGACTGCAATTTCGACCGCTTGCGTGGGAGGATCTCGGATCGTTAGATGGCGGGCCTTTTGACGGGCTTTTTTCCAATTTCGGCGGGCTGAACTGCGTCACGGATCTTGATCTGGTTGCGCGGTCGGCTGCGGGCCGGTTGCGGAGCGGCGGGGTCGCGATGCTTTGCATCATGGGCCCGGTTGTTCCCTGGGAGTGGATCTGGTTCGGCTTGCGCGGCGAACCGAAGAAGGCGTTCCGGCGGTTACGGCGCGGTGGCGCGGAATGGTCAGGGATTCCGATTCGCTATCCCTCCATCGGGCGGGTTCGCCGCGCTTTTTCGCGCGACTTTCGGACGCTGCGCGTTTCGGCCATCGGCGCTCTGCTGCCGCCGCCCTATACCGAGCCACTGCTTGGCAGGTTCCCTGCGTTGATCCGCGTGTTCGATGCGATTGAGCGGCGCTGCGAATCCGTTTGGCCTCTGCCGTACCTGGCTGACCATTACCTGTTGGAACTGGAACGCCGTTGATCGCGCTCGCTTGTCCTCAATGCCGCCTGGCGTTGACGGGCGACGCCTGCCCCGTGTGCGGGCGGAGCTATGAAGAGCGAGGCGGCATCCGGCGAATGATTCGCGAAGATCGTGCGCCAGTGATCGATACCTTCCTCGCGGATTACACGAAAATTCGGCTTGCGGAGGGGCGTGGTTCGGACGATCCGTCGTTCTACCGCAATCTGCCGCAGTGTCCGCCGGATCATCCGACAGCGTGGCAGTGGTCGATTCGCCGCCACACGTTCGATTGCCTGCGCTCGCGGGTGCTGCCTATGCTGGGGGCGCATCGTCGGGCGCTGGACCTGGGCGCGGGGACAGGATGGCTGAGCAACCGGCTGAGTTTGCTTGGCCATGAACCTTGCGCGGTGGATCTGAGCTGCGACGACCGCGATGGGTTGGGCGCCGCGCGGCATTTTCAGACAAGGTTTCCGAGAATTCAGGCCGAATTCGATGCGCTACCCTTTCCCGATGCGGCGGTGGATGCCGTAATCTTCAACGCCAGCCTGCATTACTCCACCGATTATTCAAAGACGCTCTCCGAGGCGCTGCGGGCGCTCGCGCCGGGTGGCGCGCTCATTGTGCTGGAGACTCCGGTGTACCGCCGGGAGGACAGCGGAAGGCGGA
Organism: Bryobacteraceae bacterium; assembly: GCA_035262625.1. Taxonomy (GTDB): domain Bacteria; phylum Acidobacteriota; class Terriglobia; order Bryobacterales; family Bryobacteraceae; genus BOG-234. Next base: position 55,189 of record DATFSM010000017.1, on the reverse strand, counting down.
TGGTGGAAGAGCGCCATGAGATGTTCCGCAAGCGTTACGGCACGCGATCGGACTCCGTGCCAAGCCAGGAGTATCTGACCTGGCGGAAGATTGCCGCGCACGGGCTGGAACTGAACCTTGAATGGAAGGTCGTCTGGCCCTGGTACGGATGGAAATGGGCGATGCGGCCCTGGGCGGCGCGTCTTAAACGGAAGCGCGAACCCAGCCGGTTTCCGATTCTGGTGGCATTTCGTCCGCGCCCTCAGCGGCCGTGTTAAATAACCTGCTGTGCATCGTCGCCACTGACGCAGGCGGCAATGGAATCATGCGATCGGTGACGAAAGCCCATCCGACGCGACTGGGCGCACACGCTTAGCTGTTCGTCTAAAAGAAAGCATCGCTGCGATCCGTGCGTCAGTACCATCTGCGGGACGCTTCGAATCGCGCATGCATGGACTCACAATTGGCCGCACCGCTATTGCCGCCGCGCTCGTCGCGGGGACGGTAGCGATCCACTCATTCGGTTCCTTCTATCTGTTCTGGCGGATGGACCGAAAAAAGCGCCAGGCTGAGGGGAAGTCGCTCAAATACTCGCGGATCACCCTGGATTTGACTGGCGTGGTGCTTTCTCTGCTTTTGCTCCACGTGGTGGAAGTGTCCTTATGGGCCGGATTTTACACTCTGGCGCAATGCCTGCCGAATTTCGGGACCGCAGCCTACTTCTCCCTGGTTACGTACGCTACCGTGGGTTACGGAGATGTGGTGTTGGTCGAGAATTGGAGACTGCTGGCGGGCGTCGAAGGTCTCGCCGGGATTCTGATGACAAGCTGGTCTACCGCCATCCTCATCGCGAACGTGCAGTGGGTCTACACCATCCTGCATGAACGGTGGGAGAAGAGTCTCCTGGAGAAGGGTTCGCCCAAGGGAAGCGAGTGACGATTGTCCCTCTCGTTTTTCTGGCCTGCCTCCTGTTTCTTTTCAGCCTGGTTTCGGAGCGGACTAAGCAGACTTGGATCACGGCGCCGATGGTTTTCACGGCGGCAGGGATTCTGGCCTTTCCTTTCGTGCCCCAGGCGCTTCTGGAGCCCGAGGACTGGGGCACGTTTCTTCACATCGCCGAACTGGGGCTCGTGCTGCTTCTCTTCACCGAGGCGTGCCACCTCGATTTCCATATCCTGAAGATCATCCACGCGTTTCCGGCGCGCTTATTGAGCGTGGGAATGCTGCTCACCATCGTCGCCGGCGCAGCGGCGGCGAAACTTGTGTTTCCTCAACTTGCAATCTGGGAAGCGGGCATTCTGGGAGCGATTCTCGCCCCAACCGACGCCGGTCTCGGGCAGACGATCATCACTAGCCCCTGCGTTCCGGTCAGCGTCCGCAAAGCGCTCAGCGTGGAAACGGGCCTTAACGACGGGCTCGCTGTCCCGTTCCTTATGTTCTTCATAGCGCTTGCTGCGGCGGAGATGGGCGTAGCTTCCGGAAGTCTCCCCAGGCTCATCACGGAACAGCTTGGCCTTGGCGCTCTAACCGGATCGGTCATCGGAATCGCGGGTGGCTGGCTGATGGGCATGGCATCCCGCAAGCACTGGATGGAGAAGCCGTTTCGGCCGATCGCTGTGACCGCACTGCCTTTGCTCTGCATGATGATCTCCGAAGCGGTCGGGGCAAGCATGTTCATAGCCGCTTTTGTGGCGGGTCTGGGAGTCCAGCGGGGATTCCGTGAAGCCGGTCAGCTAAGCGTGGAATTCGCGGAGACCTGGGGACAACTGATCAATCTGACAGTGTTTTTTCTTTTTGGGATGGTCGTCGCGCGGGACTGGCGCGATTTCAGCGCGCCTGCAGCATTGTACGCGGCGCTTAGCCTGACTGTCGTCCGGATGATCCCGGTAGCGATCTCGCTCATCGGCTGCCGCCTCAGCATCGCCACCGTTCTTTTTACGGGCTGGTTCGGCCCGCGCGGGCTAGCTTCGATCGTGCTGGGGCTGGTCTATCTGGAACAGGAGATCAATCTCCCAGGAGAGGCGGCGATTCAGACAGCAGTGACAATGACGGTTGCTCTCAGCATTGTTGCCCACGGGCTCACCGCCGTGCCGGGAGCGAGTCTCTACGCGCGTCGTGTAGAGCGCCTTGGCGCTTTGGCTCCAGAGCGCGCGGACGTGGCCAGCCAGCCTGCCTAATCACAAGATTTGCATCAACGACCGCTTGCGGCCATCAGAAAAGCCCCTGAAGAAAGGCGGGGGGTTGGCATGAACATCGGCCGTTTTCCTTTCGCCACCCGTCTGATTCTCGTCGTGTCCGTGATTGCCCTCTGCGGTTGCGAGAAACTGACTCCGCACGATACGAAGAGCCTGCTGATTCCGCACCTTCAGAGGTCGGAGGTCTTTGGCTTCCTTGCGGGTCTGGGCACTACGTGCGCCGGGCTGCCGGATCTGATTACGATGCTGAAGCGCCGGTCGGCGGCGGGGATGAATCCCCGAATGGCGGCGATTACGGGGACCTTTCAGCTCCTTTGGTGTTACTACGGACTGCTCATTCTTTCCCGGCCCGTGGTCGGCTGGAACATCATAGGGTTTCTCATCAATATGCTGACTGTATTTGCGTACCGCCGGTTCTCGAGAAGGGCGTAAACAAGCTGAAGGTCGCTGTTCGGCGGGCGTTAAGGCTCGCGAATCCGAGAAAGCCTGATTACGAATCGATTACCCGGGAACGCTGCATCAGGATAGTATCCAGCCAACGTTCGAATTTGAAGCCTACTGACTGAAGGCGGCCCGCATGCCGGAAACCGAATTTCTCGTGCAGGCGGATTGACGCTGGGTTATCTGTATCGCCGATGACCGCGATCATCTGTTTCGCGCCGTGCGCCTCACATCGGCGATTAGTTCGGGCAGAAGAAGTTTGCCGATTCCCTGTCCCAGGTGATTCGGATGGATGTAGATGGAGTCTTCCAGCGTGAAGCGATAAGCCGCTCGAGGCCGATAGGGCGTCGCATATGCATATCCCTGAATTTCCCCCGAGACGTCAGCGACCAGCCAGGGCAGGCCGCGTGACAAGACCTCGGACCATCGGCGGGTGATTTCCTTCGCATCGGGAGGTTCCGTTTCGAACGTGGCGACGCCGTGAAGAACGTAATGGGCGTAAATGGCGGCGACCGGCGCGACGTCGGCAACCGTCGAAGGACGGACGAGGATGTCAGCCATCCGGGCAATATAGCTGGAGGTGTGGGGATTCCGGGAAGAAGGCTCTGGGCGCGGAAGCGGGGCCGCGCCCAGATCGGTCAGAGGCTATTTGAATTGGGGCACGAACGTCGATCCGCCAAGATCGGCGTCGGTGAAGCCGAAGACGAAGAACTGATTCGGATTCGGAATGGGCGGTACATCGTTCGTGGCGAGAACGAAATCGTTGTCGTTCGCCACCCAGAGCGTGTACAACGGAACGGTATTTCCCGTCTTATCAGTGGTCTTCAGAGTGGGTCCGAACGTGATCCCCTCAATCTTGGCCGGGATGTCCTTGGTCGGATCGAGACCCACGCCCACCAGAGCCTGTACGATATCCAGGAACAGCGTTTTGGCGACAACGTTCTGCACGGCAGTGATGCCGTCCATTGCGCTGATGTCGGTCGCTCCGTTCAGATCGATCTTGAAAGGCTGCTTGACCCGCGCGTCATTGCTGGTCAGGTTGTTGCCGCCTTCGCGTCCGCGCCCGTCGCGTTCATCCACCAGGAATTCATGGTTGTTGAGCGCGAGGATGTCGCTCACGCCGGAGCCGGTGGTGAGCAGATAGCCGTATTGGTGGGTTACGGTGGCCGAGGCGATATCAACGGTGACGATCCGGAGGAGGTTGGCCGCGGGCTTCTTGCCTTTGGAATCCAGTTCGTTGGCATCCTGCAGCAGGGCGTTCTGCATGATCCCCACCAGCGTCTTGCCATCCGGCGTGATCGCAAGGCCTTCCATTCCTTTGTTGGCTGTGCGCCCCACAGTATTGTTGGCGATTTCGTTAGCGCCGATGGGCGAGCAGAGCGGTACGTAGAAATTGTCCGGCATTTTGAAGAAGCGCGTCCTTCTGCCGGTGCTTCTGTCGAACCCATAAATGTAGGGCCCGTACTCGTCCGAGATGTAGACGGTTTGTCCATCATTGGACACGCGGATGCTCTCAGAATCGAAGCGCGCATCGAGCGGGGCGCCGGAGTTTTTGGTCGGATCGAAGTTGTCCGACCGGCCGGTGAAGAAATGCTGGAGGCTGGTGTTCACCGCCGGCGCGCCGGAGCCGACGCCAAGGCCCGCGCCCGTTCCGTAAACCAGTTTGTCCGGGCTCCAGAGCAGAGTCGTGGACTGCATCATGGATACGAGATTGAAGGGCAGGCCTTTTCCCGTCGTGTTCCGGCTTAGGCCCATCCGGATCGTGTGGAATCGATTGATATAGCTGTCGGTGTCATCGATCGCAGAGTCAAACGGCATTGCGTTGGGGCCGCGGTCGGGCAGCGCGAGGTAGGTGTCAGCCGAAACGTAGGTCAGTCCGGAACCAAGCCCGCCCAGCAGGTTCGCGGGAGCTTGATTTTCGAGCTTATACGTCAGGCCGGAGAGGTCTACATTGCTGCCAGCGCTGGTCTGTGTCAGATTGCCGATTGCGAGCACGGTGATCTGAGCGTTGGACTGAGCCGCGATCATTCCGGCCGCCAAAAGAACAAGCGAAGAGTTTCGGCGCACAAATGTCATTGATATTTCCTGGGATTAACGATTAATTAAGAGGGGTCGAAGGCTATCTTACTGACGCGCCAGAATAAGCGTCAAATAAATATTTGATTACAATGCGGCGACTGGCGCACGACGAAGTTGCTACGGAAAAGCAATTCGGCTTATAGAATCGTGGAGGCCATGAATCACACTGCGATGCGAAGAAGAGCGCGGCTGTGGAGCAGTGTCGCGCCACAGACCGCCGCGGCAGCCAAGCCCGCGGCGCTCGATATCAGAGAGATCCGTCATTTCCCGGTCCGAGAGCCGGGATCGGGCAATCGCTATTCGCTGCTGAAGGTGACGACGCGGTCCGGACTCGTCGGATGGGGCGAATGTAAGTACGATCCGGGCGCGGACCTCAAAGCAGTGCAGTCGGAGTGGGTCGGCAAGCAGGCGAATGCCCATTCGACTATCGCGCCTTCGACGCCGTTTCGCGCCGCGCTCGATATCGCGATGCTCGACATTCTCGGGAAGGCTGCGAATGCGCCTGTGTATCGAGTCCTGGGAGGGCCGACGCGCAACAAGGTTCGCGCGTACAGTTCGCCGTGGTCGCAGGAGTTTCCGGTCGCGGTCATCGACATCCCGGCGCCGGCGTGGCGGAATCAGGGCAAGGCTTATCAGAACAGGATTGTAGAACTGGCCGATGCCGTCCCGGCGGATCGCGATTTCGTGCTGGCGGGAAACGGGCTTTTGACGCCGGGAGATGCGGCGTCCGTCGCGCGAACAGTTGAAGCGAAGCATCCGCTGTGGTTCGATGAACCCTGTTCGCACTCCAACATCGATGCGATAAAGAAGGTGGCTGATGAGACCGTGGTTCCGCTCGGATTCGGAGACGGCATCGAGGATCCCGGCGTCTTTCAGGGACTGCTGCGCGAAGGGCTGATCGACATCGTGCGGCCGGATATCGGCATCTTCGGGATCAGCGGGGCGAGGCGCGTGGCCGCGCTGGCCGAGACATATTACGTGGCGGTCGCGCCGCGGCACAACGGCGGGCCCGTGGGTACGGCAGCGGCGATTCACCTCGCGGCGAGCATTCCCAACTTCTTCATCCAGCATGTGCCGCTTTCCAATGAAGAAGGGGATCGCGCGATGCGGCGCGAAATTGTGTCGCCTGCGATCGAAGCGAACAGCGGCGGGTTTCTGGAGCTGACGAAATCGCCCGGGCTGGGAATTACGGTCAACGAAGCGGCGCTGGAGAAATATCATGCGGCGTAGGAACTTTCTTGCTCTCGGATCCGCGGGTGTGGCTCTGGCTGGCACGACCAAGCGCCCACGCGTTGGGTTGGAGCCTTCGTGCGGATGCGCACTTGAGCCGCAGGCTGCCGCGCCACAAGACAGTCCCGCAGGAACCCAGGCATTTTCGGGTGTTCAATCGGGTCTGAAGATCACCGGGATGAAGGTCTTCGGCGTCTCGCTAACGCCGACCTCCGATCGTCCTTATGTATTCGTGAAGCTCGAGACGAACCAGGGGCTGATCGGCTGGGGCGAAGGAACGCTCGAAGGCAAAGCCGGCGCCGTGATGGCATGCATCAATGATTTCAAGGATTTTCTGATCGGCGCGGATCCGATGCAGGTGGAACATATCTGGCAGTCGATGTATGTCCACTCGTTTTATCGCGCGGGGCCGGTGATGGGATCGGCGATATCGGGCATCGATCAGGCCTTGTGGGATATTCGCGGCAAGGCGCTGGGGATGCCGGTCTATAAATTGCTCGGCGGACCGTTTGACAGCCGTGGCGTGCGCGGTTACTACCACGTCGACGGGGCGACTCGGGAGCAGTTGACACAGATCCGGCAGACCGCGAAAGAGCAGGGCATCACGTGCGTGAAATCCGGCATTCCGGGTTACTACGAGTGGATCGAGCGCAGGCCGAAAATCGATCGCGCGATCAAAGCGATCCAGTTATTGCGGGAAGCGCTGGGTCCGGATATTGACATCGCGGTAGATTTTCACGCGAAGACGAGCCCGAGCGTGGCGTCGGTCATCGTGAAAGAGGTTGAGCCGCTGAACCTGCTGTTCGTCGAGGAACCGTGTCCTCCGGAAAACGTGCAGGCGATGGCGAAGATCGCGCGACGTTCGACCACGCCGATCGCGACGGGCGAGCGCTTGATCGCATCTTACGGCTGCCGGGAACTGATCGAGATGGGCGTGGTCGATATCCTGCAGACCGACATCAACCATGTCGGCGGCCTCACCGGATTATGGAAGGTTGCGGCGACGGCGAATGTCTCCTCGATCTCGATGGCGCCGCATGCGTGCGAAGGGCCGATCGGCGGACTGGCGACGATCCACGTAGACGCGGCGATGCCGAACTTTGTGGTGCAGGAGATCTGCGGTCAGGTAAAGCCGAACGCGGCGGATAAGGTCTGGGAAGAGTGGTTCGGCTTCCCTGCGATGCGGATGGTCGATGGGCGGTTCCCGCTGGCGGAGAAGCCGGGGCTTGGATTCGAGTTGGCCGAAGCCAGTCTCGCCAAATTTCCGTTCGGCGGCACGCGCCCGATGGCGCGCGTGTTTCACGACGATGGTTCGGTGGCCGAGTGGTAGCGGGTTATTTCAGATCGATCTGAAGAACCTGAATCGAATAGGGCGGCATCGAGTGCTGGATTCGCTCGCCGCTGATGTTCAGCTTCGAACGCACCGGAACGATACGGTTCGGATCGGTAATTGAGTTGGTCGCCCAGGTCGTGTTTGCTTTGAGCGTATCGACGGTCGCTGTATGCTTTTCGCCGCCGAGGCCAGCCACGTTGATGGTGACGGTCTGAGGCGTGGAAGCTGCGTTGACGATCTTGAGGCACGCCTTAGAATTCGCGGTCGCCGTGACGGAGTAGAAAAACTTCTCGCCGGCGCCCGAGAGGTCGGATGAAACGATGTGATCGCCCAGGCAGGACGAGAACACTACCTGCGCGTAATATGAAGGCGATCCATAGCTGTTCAGCGCGTCATAGCCGATGAGATCGGAAGTCCACTGCATGCCGCCGGGGTTCACGTTCACGAATAACGGCGCGTAGGCGGCCATTACGACGAGGTCGCTGTTCCGTTCCAGTCCGATCAGGAAGGCTGCGTCGCCGAGGGCCGCGCCAAAGTTGGGGGTCGGCGAGCCTTCACGCGTCGCCCATTCTCCGACGAAGATCTTCGGACCTTTGCGATCGGCCTGGTCGTAATGTTTGACCAGTTCGAACATGCCCTGCTCGCGCTTGTAATAGTGATCGTCGACCACGTCGGGCGTCATGCCGTTGACCGGCATCGTCGCGATGATCCGGAGGCTTTGATATTTCGCCTTGATGGCTTTGTAGAACTGAGCGTAGCGGCCGTCGTAGGTCTTCGCACGGTCGAAGTTATCTTCATTACCGACTTCCACGTAGTGAAGAACGAAGGGCGCCGGATGTCCGTTTTTTGCGCGAACCGCTCCCCATTTCGTGTCGGCAGCTCCGGTCACATATTCGATCTCATCGAGAGCGTCCTGCACGTAGGGCTCGAGATCGGGACCGGGCTTCACCACCTCTCCGCCCAGCGAATATCCGCCGTAGACCGCGAGAACGGGTTCCATGCCCAGGTCTTCGCACCATTCGAGGAACTCGAGCAGCCCCATGCCGTCGGTTGAGTGATAGCTCCAGGTGGAGGGGTGCGTCGGACGGTCGACAAGCGGACCGATCGTCTTCTTCCAATCGAACCGAGTCTCAATGCGATTGCCTTCGAGATAGTTGCCGCCTGGGAAGCGCAGGAACGAAGGGCGCATGGCGGCCAGCTTTTCCATGATGTCGGGTCGATTCCCGTTGGGGCGATTGTGGTAGGTGGGCGGGAAGAGGGAGACAAGCTGAAGCCAGAGGGTCGCGGGCCGGTCGATCGTCAGTTCGAGATGGTTTTCGGCGGACACGGCGGCGTTACCGGACTGCAGCTCGAATTTGTATTCTTTCCACGCGGTCCCGGTGACGACAGCGGAGGCGTTGGCAAGAACCTTCCCGGATTGATCGGATACCAGCGCGATTTTGACCGGCAGCTGGGATTCGGAATCGCTTTTCGCAAAAAACGAGCCGGTGTAGCGCGTGTTCGGGCGCGCCGCGAACCCCCAGTAGCCTTCGTTGAGGAGGCCGGCGGGGCTGTTGGCATCTGCCTTTGTGACTTCGAGCTTTGCGCTTGTGGGGAGTGCGCCGGAGGGGCCGGTATTTGAATCGACGGTCACTTTCGCGGACGATGCGCCTTTTTCGATAAGGAACCAGTTGAGGATGCCGGTCCAATCGGAGCGGAAAGTTCGATTGCGGATGAGTTCGGCGTAAAGACCACCATCGTATGAGTAGTTAATCTCTTCGGTCATCAGGCCATAGAGGGTCGGACTTACAGGCGCTTTTGAGCGGTTGAGCTCGATGGTCAGGTTGGCGGGCGCTTGCGCCTGCAGCAGGGCAGACGCGCAGAGGCCGATCAGGAGGGCTGTACGAATTCTCATTGCTGTAAACGCATACATTAAAGGAATTCGAGCCTTGCCGCAACCTGCGCGATTTCCGAACCACTGAGTGTGGGCTTGACGAACCGGCATAAACTTGATAAAGTCTATAGACAATGATGAGATCGGGCCTGCCCACTCATTTCCGCTGTTGTTGTTGCCGCTGACTGATCCGGTCGGTTCGACCGGTCTTTGTTCGTTTTTTCCCCAATCAGAGCTCAATCAAGGAGAGAATCAGATGGCCTCAGCGGCATTTCAATACGACTTCCATACGCGCTATTACTTCCGCCTCAATGCGGAGATCGTCGGAGCGGAGACTGAATTTGATCCGGCGTTAATCATGCTCGCGTTGCAGGCTCAGGCGGACACCGCGTTCGTGTACCGGTTCGATCAGGAGGTGAGTGAATTCCGTGCGGTCGCCGGGCACGCGGACACGCCTGCGGCGATTCGGGATGCCGGGGTTACATTGACGCCATCCGCAAGTGGGTGGATCTTCAGGCTCAGCGATCCGGAACAGGGTTCTGCAAACAGCAACGAAAGATTTGAGCGATTCCTGGAGCGTCTGCAGTACAGCGTTGATCGGATGCTGGTGGTTCCGCTGCGCGGCAAAGAGCAATTGCTCGGGTTGCTGACGCTCGGGCGCCGGAACTCATCGGCGTTTGCCCCAGAGGTTTTAGAGATCGCGCGCAGGACGGCGCGCAGCCTTACCGGGATTCTCGAACGCCGGGTTCAGGAGCCGGAGCGCCTTCGGGTTGTTCGAACTCCAGACGCGCTCGCGTTTGCGCAGCGTTGATGGCGAGTCGACCATGACCAGGAAAGAATTTCTCCTCGCGCTGGGGACCGCGTCAACGGCTGCAGGCATGCGGCTCGACACAGCGCGACCTAAGGTTTTGCTTGTGGTGGCGCATCCCGACGATGAATATGCATTCGCGGCAGCGGTCTATCGAATCGCCAAAGAACTTGACGGAACAGTCGATCAGGTCGTCATCACGAGCGGAGAAGCGGGCTATCGGTATTCTTCACTCGCGGAACGATACTACAGCGCCAGCCTTACGAATGAATCGGTCGGACGGGCGCGCTTGCCGGAGATTCGGCGGCGCGAAACGCTGGCGGCAGGCAGAGTTCTCGGCATCCGGCATCATCATTTTCTGAATCAACGGGACGCGAGGTTTACGCTCGATCCCGCCGAGGCCTTCGGACTGTGGGATACGGAAGGGGTCACACGGTGGATCGCGAATCTGCTGGAGCGCGAGCGATACGACTTCGTCTTTACTTTGCTGCCGACGCCGGACACCCATGGACATCATCAGGCGGCTACGCTCATCGCGGTCGATGCGATTTCGCGTTTACCTGCCGAAGGCCGCCCCGTTTCGCTGGCAGCCGATCCCGCCATAAAGGCAGATCCTTCGCGCGCTTATTCGGGACTGGCAGGACGACCGGAAACCCACCCATGGCCGGGCGCGCCGGTTTTTCGTTTCGACCGTCTCGCCCATTTTGGCTTTCATCAGTCGCTCACGTATCAGATCGTTGTGAACTGGATGATCGCGGAGCACAAGAGTCAGGGTCTTTTCCAGATGGAGTGCAATCGGTTCGACGAAGAGCGCTTCTGGCTACTGGCGCGGAATCCCGCCGACGCTCTCGAAAGAACAACGGCGCTGTTCGATGCGCTTCGCGCGCCGGCGGGGTGCGTTGCGGTCGCGGCGAGCGTCCCATAATTCAGATCAGATCACGTAGGTCAGGTTTTCCTGCGCGGCCCGGTTCGCTCGCCCCTCATCGGACTCGCGGATTACGTCGGCAAGGGTGGTCCGATCGAGGACGTTCGACACGGCGTCCCGAACCTGGCGCATCATGATGCGTGTCCCGCAGTTCTCGACATCGGCGCACTCATCACACGGCCGGAAAGCGGTCTCGCTCGCGCACGGCAATGGCGCGAGAGGTCCCTCCACGGCACGGATGATCGAGCCGATCGTAATCGCCGACGGGGGACGGTTGAGAGAGTACCCTCCCTTCCGACCCATCTTGCTTTCGAGTAATCCGCGGCCTTTGATGTCCAGAAGAATCGACTCCAGAAACTTGACGGGGATCGACTCCTCCTGGGCAAGGCTTCCGATCAGCGCTGGCCCCTGCCGATAACGCCGCCCGAGGGCGAGCATCGCCTTGAGGGCGTATTGAGTACGTTTCGAGATCGTCCGCATGAGAATTGTTCGACCCTTGCTCTCCAACATATAGTACACTATTCCCATAGGAATTTAAACGGAGAGATTTTATGAAGCGCTTTTCTCTTCTGCTCCTGGTCGCGTCGGCGCCCAGCCTTTGGCCAGCGACCGCGTCCGACGGTATCGAAGGTCTTTGGAACGCCACCGTGATGGTCGGCAACAACCCGATTCCGTTTCGCATGGGCTTGTCCGGCGGATCAGCCGCCAAAGGGTGGTTCTTCAACGGGGATGACCGGGAGGTTTCGACCACCGGGAACTTCGAGAACGGAATCCTGACGCTTCATTTCGACAGCTACGCGTCGGTCCTTCGGGCAACTGTTAAGAATGGCGTCCTCGATGGCCTATACACGCAGCGAGGAAAAATCTTTCCGATTCACGCCGTGCCCGCGCCGGATCACCCCGCGACAGGTGAGACAGGGCCGGACATTCACGGCGTCTGGTACCTGGAAAATGTATCGAGCACGAAAAAGGATGAGAAAGCGTGGAGCCTGGTGGTCCGGCAGGAAGGAACGAATGTCTCCGCCGCGATTCTGCGCGTCGATGGCGACACCGGGACTCTGACCGGAGGTTTCAGCGACGGCCGATTCGTTCTGAGCCATTTTTCCGGCGCGCGGCCGTCGCAGATCTTGATTACGCCGCAGCCCGACGGAACGCTGCTGGTCGAATTAAGCGGGCAGCATCATGAAGGGGCGCTTACGGCGTACCGGCCCGAGGTCGCAAAGGCGAAGGGTCTGCCCGAGCCGACAGACGCGAACCAGCACACGGGCGTAAAAGATCCATCCAAGCCATTCGCCTTTAGCTTTCCGGACCTGAGCGGCAAGATTGTCTCGAACACCGATGCGCGATTCCGGGGAAAGGTCGTTCTCATCAACATCACCGGAAGCTGGTGCCCGAACTGCCACGATGAGGCGCCATTCCTCGCTGAGCTTTATCGTAAGTATCACGATCGCGGCCTGGAGATTGTGGCGCTGTCCTTTGAAGAAGCGGAACAATTGCAGGACCCCACACGGTTGCGCGCGCTCATCAAAGAATACGAGATCCTATATCCCGTGCTGCTGGGCGGAGAGACCAGTTCAGCCAAAGAGAAACTGACCAGCGCTCTCGACTGGGATTCCTGGCCGACGACGTTCTTTGTTGGACGAGATGGACTGGTAAAGGCTGTGCACGCCGGTTTCGCAGGTCCGGCCAGCGGCGAGTTGTATCTGAGAGATAAGGCGGAATTCGTGGCGAAGGTAGAGGAGTTGTTATCCGCGGACCGCGTTTCCTCGAAATAAGAGCTGTTTACTTCGCGATGAACAAGCGCGCGATACACACGGCCAGCAAAACGCAGGAGAGCCACGCGAACCAGTCGCCAAACAGAAGGTAGAGCGTTGCGGAATGGTGAAGCGGGACCGTGGCCAGCAGGGTGGCGAATGGCATCTGGGCGTCGCTACGCTTCTCGGCCAGGATGCGGCCGCGATTATTGGCTACCGTCAGGTAACCGTTCCTGGCCGACCGGACCAGGTTGAAGCCGTCTTCGACCGCCCGCATGATTGCGATGTGGCCGTGCCATGCGCGATCTATATTGAAGTCCCACGCCGGGACCAACATGAGGTCCGCTGCTAAGCGTCCGTAATCGCGCGGCAACGGAGTGAAATCCATGTCCTTGCAGATCGCGACGCCGTAAGTTCCCGTCGGACCCGCGAATGTCAGAGTGGTTGTCCCCGGCGTCAGCGGATCTTCAAAAGGCGGAAGCATGTGGTGTTTGTTGTAGGCAAGGGGCTGCGTTCCCGGGCGGAACACGCGCGCCTGGTTATAGTGCGCCGGGCCTTCCACCATCACTTCGCCTGCGATTAAGGCGGCGCCTGTGTCATCGGCGACCCGCTGCAGAACCGCATTGCCTTCTTCACCGGCGCCGCTTGCGAGGACGGTGGCCAGTTTTTCCGGAAGGACAATGATGCGCGCTCCGCGCGCAGCGAGTTGCTTCGCCGCGCCTGCATATCGGGCAAGCAAGTCATCGGCGCGGTTACCGGCCGCTATGCCGGTTTGCGCATCGGATGCGATCAGGCCGACCGAAATCGCCTGGCCGGTTTGCGGGAGGGCAAGGCGTATCGATCCAAAGACCAGAACAGCCGCCAGGACACAGCACGAGGCTAAAAGAATCCAGGCGCGTCGAAGGTGAACCGCAATCGCCAGAGACGCGGGGAACAGCATCAGGAGAAACGTAAGTCCCCAGGGGCCCGTGATCGATGCAAGCTGGAGAAACGGCAGGAAACGCAGTTGCGTGTAGGCGAAACTGCCCGCCGTCCCGTGCGGGGTGGCGATGTTGCGCAGATATTCGAAACTCACAACAATGGCGGGGACCGCGAGCAGGCCGCCCCAGACCGCGCCTTTCTTTACGAGCGCACGGAACAGGAATGCGCTCAGGGTCATGACCGCCGAAATCGATGCGGCGAATGCCAGGAATGCGGTTGGCGGCGACTGCAGGACTCGAAAGTAATTCCAGAAGGAGAACGCGCCGACGAACCATGCCGCGCCCGTGGCGACAAGGCCCGGCCATGCCCGCGGGCCGAGACACAACAGAAGCAGCGGAAATGGCGCTAGCCAAAGCAGGGGCCAAAGCGGTTCGAGACCCGTCCCGAACCAGATCAGAATGGCCGACACGATCGTGGCGACTATAGCCGCCGGAATGGCGTTGCCCTTACCTTCGAATTCCATTGAGATACCTCTGGAATGCGCGCTGACAGTAACGTCGGAACTGCGGCCTGGACATTCCGACGCGGCCGCCGATGAACAACATAATCAAGCCCTGGAGAAGCGCGCCCATCTCGAAGGTGATTTCCCAGCAGTCGTCCTCGCGAAAGTAGCCGTCGTCCATGCCGCGGCGGATAACATCGGAGAAGAGGTTGGCGGTGGGTGACTTCCGCGCCCTGAAGTCTTTGGGGAATTGCCGCGCGCCTTCGCGCCGCTGCAGAAACATCAGTTCGAAAAGGCGCGGGTTCTCGAATCCGAAATCGAGGTAGGCATCGAGAACGCGCGTGAGGGCGACTTCGGTCTCTCCGGCCAGAGGGAGGGTGCTCAGGCGCGCCGCCAGTTCGATGAAACCTTCGTCGGCGAGAGCGCTTAAAAGGCCCTGATGGTTCGGATAATGCCGGTAGACTGCCATCGGCGTGATCCCCACCGCGCCTGCGACGCGACGCACGGTTACCGCGTTATGGCCTTCGCGGTCGAGGATGTCACGTGCGGCCTCGGCGATACGGGTTGCGGTTTGTCCATCCCGCATATGTATACAGTGTATACATATGTTTTGAAGCTTGTCCAGCCGGGGAGTTTAGTAAGAGCCCGGAAGGCGACCGGGCCGTTGAGATTGTGGAGCGAACGAAGGGCCGAAAGGCGAGGCTGAGGCCCCCTGCGCGCTTGATTTGATCTGACATTGCCCGTAGCGCCCGGGCGCCTATATGCTATCGGGAGTGCGCTTGGACAAACGAATAGTCTTCGCGGGCGGACTCGCCCTCTTCACGATGATCGCCATGGTCGAGGCTCAGCCTCCCGCCGCTCAGGCGCCCGCCCCCGGACGCGGAGGCGGCCGGGGTTCGCGATTCAAGATCTACTCCGCAGAAGCGATCGAGCGAGGACTTCCGGCGTACAACTCAACCTGCGGCTATTGCCACGGAGAGCGCGGGAAAGGCGGTAAGGCAGGTCCCGACCTCATCGCTTCGGTCGTTACTCTGCACGACGAAGATGGCGTGCAACTGGCGAAGTATGTCCGGGACGCGGAGCACTCAAAAGTCGCGAAGATCGACGCATCCGACGCGCAGATGGCTGACATCGCAGCGTACCTGCATTCGCGCGTCATCTATGCTTCCGGACGAGGCAATGTGCGCATGGCCGAAGTGATCGTAGGCGACGCGAAAGCCGGCGAGCTGTATTTCAACGGATCGGGCGGGTGCAACAAATGCCATTCGCCCTCAGGCGACTTGAAAGGCATCGCTTCCAAATATGACTCCGCAACGCTTCAGGATCGGTTGGTGATGCCGCGAACGGGACGCGGCGGGTTCGGGCGCGGACCGATAGCCTCCAACCCGACTTCGCCTTATGCGACCGTCACGCTCGCCTCCGGCGAAAAAATCAAAGGCGCTCCGCTGCGCGTCACCGATTTCGACGTGACGCTGCGGCTGGACGATGGGTCCACAAAAACGTGGGCGAGGAGCCATGGTGTGCCTAAAGTCGAGATCACCGATCCGCTACAGGCGCACATCGACATCATGACCACTCTGTCAGACACGAACATGCACAATCTGGCCGCCTATCTGGCCACGCTGAAATGAGGGCGCAAATGAAATCGCGAATTCCGGCATTATTCACCGCGGCGGCGGCGCTGGCAATGACAGCGTGGAGCCTAACGCTGCCTCCCGATGCGATTACGCGTCCGAAACCCGATAGCTGGCCGACGTTCCACGGAGACTATTCGGGCCGTCATTACAGCCCGCTGAAGGAAATCAACGCTGGCAACGTCCACAACCTGACGCTCGCCTGGGTGAATCAGATCAATATCACGCCGGGCGCGAACATCGGTGGTTCCGGACCGGCGCCCGCTACTTCCGGCTTCGCGAACACGCGCTGCGCGCCCCTTATGGTGGATGGCGTCCTCTACGTCACTGAGCCAAATACGGTACTGGCCCTCGACGCGCGCACCGGGCGGGAAATCTGGAAGTACACATGGCGGGGATTGCCGGCATTTGCGCTGGGCAATCGCGGCGTTGGAATTTACGGCGACTGGCTCTTCTTCGAAACCTACGACAATCACCTCGTCTCGCTCGACATCAAAACGGGGAAGGAACGCTGGAATAAAGAACTGGCGGATGTGAAGCGCGATTATTTTTCGTCCGTATCCCCGCTCATAATTAAGAACCATGTGATTGTCGGCGTGGGCGGAGACTTTCTGGATGTTCCGAACTTCGCGGAAGCGCGGGATCCGGAGACCGGGGATCTGCAATGGCGCTTCTGGACCACGGCGCACGAGGGCGATGCCGGATTCAAGACATGGCCCAACAAGAACGCCGTCGAGCATGGGGGCGGCGGAGTCTGGTATCCGTCCACTTACGATCCGGAGCTGAATCTGCTTTACATTCCGACCGGGAATGCGAATCCGGTCATGGCAGGTCAGAGCAGAGAAGGGGACAACCTCTATACCGCTTCGGTAGTCGCGCTCAATCCCGACACCGGCAAGATGGTCTGGTATTTCCAGTATTCGCCGCACGACACGCACGACTGGGATGCGGCGCAGACACCGATTCTGCTGGACGCCACGATCGATGGCAAGCCGCGCAAGCTTCTGGCCCAGGCCCATCGTTCGGGCCTGTTTTTCCTGCTCGACCGCACGAACGGGAAGAGCGTCTTGACGGCTCCGTTCATTGAGGGGCTGAACTGGTACAAGGGCATCGCTCCCAATGGTCAGCCGATTCGCGATCCGATGAAGGAGCCGCAGGTTTCGGGCGCTCTGACCTCGCCGAACTCAAACGGATCGACGGGGTGGCCGAATCCCGCGTATAACCCGGATACCGGGCTGTTTTATGTAGGGGCATCGCAGTCGTACACGATCTTCTATAAGACCGACACCGATCCGCAGCCGGAAGGATACTCGGGCGCGGAACGCGGCGGAGGCGTTGTGAAGACGGAACTGCGCGCGATCGACGTCAAGACCGGTAAAATCGCCTGGAAGCACGCTACGAATATCGGCGCGCAAAGCCTGCTCACGACTGGCGGCAACCTGGTATTCGGCAGCGACGGTTCGGGCGACTTCATCGCCTTCGACGCGAAGAATGGCGAACCGTTGTGGCATGCCGGGCTCATTTCGAACCCCAGCAATGCGCCCATCACTTATATGCTTGACGGGCATCAATACGTGCTCGTGGCGGGCGGCGAAAACCTGTACGCGTTCCGGCTGCAATAGCGGCGACAGCTTCGCTCTGCTTGTGATAGTCTTTTCTGCAACGCCTAAAGCGCAACGGGTATTGCGGACTACGCAACGAGAGGTTTGTCGTGCTGAACAAGGGCATCATTTCGACCGTCGGGGGCGCCGCAGTCCTCGTAACCGTTATCCTGGCTGCTCCGCGCAACTTCGTTCCGGACTATGTATTTCAGGGATCGTCGCTTACGGGGCTCCGAATATTAGGGCCGGCGCAATGGCGGGCCGAGCAGGGCGAGATCACCGCGGCTCCGCGAGATTCCTCAGGCGGATGGCTGGTCCTCGATAAGAGTTACCAGGATGTGCAGATTTACGCGGATGTCCATTGCGCTGCCCGTTGCGACGCGGGCGTCCTGTTGCGCGCCGAAAAAACAAGTGACGGCGGACTGAAGGGCGTGTATGTTTCTCTGGCTGATGGCGATGTGGATTCTTACGACCTCACGATCGGCCCTGACGGCAAAGAGGTAAGCAGGAAGCGGCTGGAGCGTTCGACCGGGCAGTTCACGCGAATCGCGACTGGCGCCTGGGCCAACGGAGCCGCGAAGGTTCCCGGCTTCGCGGAGCAGGCTCCGACCTTTACTGAGCAGAAAGAACAGGCGGCGAAGCCCGCGGCTGCGCCGCCAGTGGCTGGACGCGGCGGGCGAGGCGGGCCGCCGCCCATAGCGATGAACGCGAACGACTGGAACAGTCTCGAGGCGATCGTCGACATGGACATGGCGTGGATTACAGTCAACAACCGCCGGGGCACGAACGCCGCGACGGATGACCGCATGATGGGCTATGGGCCAGTCGTTTTGCATGCCGGCGGATCGGGCGAGGTGAAGTTTAAGAACATTTCGATCAAGGACCTCAATCCCAAGACGGAGCCCGCCGAGCAGATCTCTTCGCATTTCCGGATGCAGCGGCTCAACGACTTCCTGTACTCGTGGGGCGCCGCGGCCGGCGATATCAACCACGACGGGATTCCCGATGTAGTCGCGGGCCCGTTCTATTTCCTCGGACCGAACTACACAGAGCGCCACGAGTTCACCGCGGCGCGCAGCTATGGACCCGCTAACTTTCCTGAAGGGATGACCTACTTCACCTACGATTTCAAAGGCGATGGGTGGTCCGACATCATTGCCACCTATTCGCGGCCTGTTTACTTATATGTCAACCCCCACGGCGAGTCGCGAAGGTGGGACCGTTACAACATCATTCCCAGCGCGACTTCGGAAATCGAAGTCTTCCACGATATCGATGGCGATGGCCGGCCGGAGGTTTTGTTCACCGGTCCGGGCGCGACGATGGCGTACGCGAAGGCTGACCCGGCCAATCCCACTGCGGTGTGGAAGGTCCACACGATTTCGGAGCCGGGTCTCGCCGCGCCGCACGGCATGGGCGTCGGGGATATCAATGGCGACGGAAAAATGGACATCGTAAATAGCCGCGGATGGTGGGAGCAACCCGCAAATGGCGCCGGAGAGGGTCTCTGGAAGTTCCATCCGGCGGAGTTCGGAACAGGCGGCGCTGAAATGGGCGTCTATGACGTGAACGGCGACGGCAAAAACGACGTGGTCACGGCTATTGCCGCGCATACGTGGGGACTCGCGTGGTTCGAGCAGAAGCGCGACGCCAAAGGCGAGATTTCCTTTGTGCGGCACGACATCATGGGCGATTTCAGCACGAAGAACGCCGGCGGCGTTACTTTTTCCGAACCCCACGGCGCGGCATTCGCGGACCTCGATGGTGACGGAGTTCCGGATATGGTTGTCGGCAAGCGGCTGTTCTCGCATCTCGAAAGCCACCTCGATCCCGATCCGTACGGCCCTGCCGTTCTTTACTGGTACCGAACCGTGCGCAACCCCAAAGCTGAAGGCGGAGCGGAGTTTGTGCCCGAACTGATCGATAACCGGTCAGGCGTGGGTTCGCAGTTCACCATAGCGGATCTGAATAAGGACGGCGCCCCGGACATCATTATTTCCGACGTCAAGGGAACGTTCGTGTTCTGGAACCAGATGCATACGGCCCGCCCGACCCAGCGGTCGTCCCGATAGGCTGGCCGAAAGGAATCCCGATGAAAGCAGAATCACTTCACTCTCTCCTTGTTGGTCTGGGGCTTTGCGCTGCCTCGGCCGGGATTGTTTGCGCGGGAGACCCCGATGTCGGCTGGAAGGACTATCTGGGCGGTTCCGACAGCTCGCACTATTCCCCGCTCACGCAGATCACCCCCGCGAACATCTCAAAGCTCGAGGTCGCGTGGACGTTTCCGATCGAAGAGGATGTTGCCTACACGTTTGCTCCTCTGGTGATCGATAACATCGCCTATTTCGCGGCGAAGCAGGGGTCTCTCGTAGCGGTGGACGCGGCGACCGGAAAGGAACTCTGGGCTCACGCGTTTCCCGGGGGCGGACGGTTCGCCGGAATCGCGGGCCAGCGCGGCGCCAACTACTGGGAGAGCAAGGATCGTTCGGATCGCCGGATTCTGGTCACCACCGGTGGAGCGCTTTACGCAATTGACGCGCGTACGGGAAATTCGGTCGACAGCTTCGCCGATCACGGCAAACTCGATCTGAGGACCGGAATTGATCGGGGGTCCGCGCCGCTGGGCTCACGAAGTCCGGGCCGCATCTTCGAGAACCTGATTATCCTGGGCAGCGCGACGGGTGAGGGATATCTCGCGCCTCCCGGCGACGTGCGCGCCTTCGACGTGCGCACCGGCAAACTCGCCTGGGTATTCCACACGATTCCGCGGCCGGGCGAATTTGGCTACGACACCTGGCCTAAGGACGCTTACAAGTACATGGGCGGGGTCGATGTCTGGGGCGAGTTGACGGTCGATGAAAAGCGCGGGATCGTTTATCTGCCCACGGCGTCGGCTAAGTATGAGCTGTACGGAGGCGACCGCCCTGGTAACAATCTGTTCGCCGATTGTCTGCTCGCGCTGGACGCGAGAACGGGCAAGTACCTGTGGCACTTCCAGACCATTCACCACGACCTCTGGGATTACGATCCTACTGCCGCGCCGCAACTTGCCACAGTTAAGCACGACGGCAAGACCGTTGATATCGTGGCCCTTGCATCGAAGAACGGCTTCCTTTATGTGTTCGACCGCGTGACCGGAAAGCCGTTATGGCCGATTGAAGAGCGTCCGGTACCGAAGTCTCCCGTGCCTGGCGAATGGACATCGCCCACCCAGCCGTTCCCGACCGTCGTGCCGCCGTTCGCGCGTCAGGGAATGACAGTGAAGGATATGTACGACGGCTTCATGACGCCGGACGAGAAAAGCTGGTGGAAAGACAGGCTCTCGTCGGCGCGAACCGGCTTCTATACGCCGCCAGGGCTCACCGACACGATTGATCTTCCCAGCGTGAACGGAGGAGCTCTCTTCTTTGGAGCAGGCTCGGACTCGGCGAAGGGGCTTGTCTATGTGGTGGCGCGAAACATGCCGTCCATTATCAAGCTGGTTCCGGCGGGTGAATCGACTGCTTCGAATTCCGGTGGGTTAATTCCGGACCGTCCCAGGACCGGACGAGGGGCGGCGGCTGCGACGACGACGCGATTGGGCCGCACGGTTTACGAGCAGTCTTGTCAATCCTGTCACGGCCCGGACCTGAAAGGCGATCGCGGCCCGCAGATCGATAACGCAGTAAGCCGGTTGGGCGCGGACACGATCCGAACCATCGTGTCGAAGGGCAAAGGCGGCATGCCGGCGCTCCCGTCGATTCGTCCGGATCTGATGAGCAATCTGATCGAATTCCTGAGCAAACCGGACTCGGCCCCGCCCGGCTCCGCGTTTCCAGCGAGCATGCTCGCCGCGCGGATGGAACCCGATTATCCAGCGGAAGTCACGCCGCCTCCCTCGCGATACAAGACCGGCTACGGCAATGAGCCTTACGTCATCACGCCGCCGTGGAGCACTTTGACCGCATATAACCTGAACACCGGTAAAATCACGTGGCAAACTCCGTACGGAGATCTACCGGAAGCCGGGCCCAGCGACAAACTAAGAGGCAACACGTACCCCAAGAGCGGATTCGCCGTCACAGCGGGAGGCGTGATCGTGTTCGCCGGAAACGACTCGACGCTGTACGCCCTCGACAAGGATTCCGGAAAGGTGATCTTCACCAAGGAACTTCCGAATGGCTCAATGGGCTCTCCCGCGGTTTATCAAGTCAACGGGAGAGAGTACATTTTGTTTGCGGTCGCCGGCGGGAACGGATTTCCCGCTGGCGGTCGGCTTGCGCCCGGCGGCGTAAACTCGCGCGCGATTTCGAAGAACTACATCGCATTCGCGCTCCCGCAGAAATAACGCGGCTACTTAACGGGGCGCGAGCCGGCGATCTCCTTGCGAATGTCGCCGCTTTTTTTGATGGCGCGCTTCACCAGGAGCGCCCATAGCTCCCTGCGCCCGAGTGCGGGATCGCGGGAAGGGAGTGGCGACAGCGTTCCCGTTCCGACATCCGCTTGTTTCGCGATTTTGTCCAGGCTGGCGTTCGCGCCGGAGCGCACGAACGCCTCCTTGGCGACATGGAGAATGCGTTCACGATTCTGCTGCGCGTCGGCGCGCGGCCTCCGCGTTAAGCGAAACAGTGCCGTTAGTCGCCGGTTGACATATACTGGCCCCGATGAAGAAACGCCTCAGCCGTCGGGCGTTGCTCGCATCCGGCGCGGCTCTACCGTTGGCATTCGATACTCCCGCGGGAGCGGCGCCCGGCGCGCCTCCCTACACGCTCTCGATCAACATTGAAATTATGTTCCCGCGGACCATGCCTCGTCCCGAGCGCATGAAAGTCGTGGCGGCGCAGGGATTCCAAGCGTACAGTTTCTGGAATACCACCGAAGAGGAACAGGACGCGATGCTGAAAGTGCAGGAGCAAACGGGGCTGAAGTGCGCGAGCATCACCGGTCCGGGTAATTCGGGCAGCACCACCGGACTCACGAAGCCCGGTATGGAGAAGGCATACCTAGATGACATTACGGCGCGCGTGAGGATGGCTTCACGGTTCGGCGGCCCACAGCCGATTATCTTCGTCGGGAGACTTCAGCCGGATGTCCCGTGGGAACAGCAGCGATCGCAAATCGTCAGCGGCTTAAAGAGAGCCGGCGACATTGCGGCGGAGCGGGGAATCACTCTGGTGATGGAACCGCTCAGCAGCGCGAACCGAGGAGGCCGAATGGCGCTCGACACCGCTGCCGAAGCGTTCCCTGCCATTGAGCAAGTCGGCCACCCGCACGTCAAGATCTGCTTCGACATGTACCACCTGCAGCTTACGGAAGGGAACATCACCAACAATCTGCGCGAGGGGCTGACGAAGGGATTGATCGGGCTGGTTCAGATGGGCGAAGTACCGGGCCGCAAAGAGCCCGGGACCGGCGAGATCGACTACGCTTACATGATGCGAGTGCTTCGGGAACTGAGTTACAAAGGCTATTTCGACACCGAAATGGGCACAACCACGACTCCGGAAGCGGCGATGCAACTGGCTCGGAAGATGTCGCTCGAAAACTGACCCGGACTATCGAATTCCGTACGGTGGAACCCGCCCTGCTGTATTGGTCACGAGATCAATGCGTCTTCCACCGCGAGAAGTACAGCACATTAGCCGGTTCGGAAAGCGCGTCGCCAGCGCTTTCATTGCGCCCTTCGTACTGCTCCTGACCATCCCGCTCATCGCGCAACTCGAGACGCGCACGGTAACCGGCAGAGTGATGGACGCGCGGGGTAACATGCTTCCTGGCGCGGTCGTCCAACTCGAAAACACCGAGACTCTCGTAGTCCGGTCCTACATCACTCAACGAGACGGGGTCTATCACTTCACGGGGCTTTCAAGCGATGTCGACTACGAAGTAAGAGCCCATTACAAGACGCACTGGTCAAATCGCAGGATTATCAGTAAATTTGATTCTCCGAAGAAGTCGCAAATCGACCTTACAATCCCCATCGACTGAACCGGGTCAGCCGCCTGAGGTCTGACTACAGCAGTGCGGATCCAAAAGCATCGCACGTTTACTCCCCGGTGGCTGCGCAAACGTCGGTACAGAGTTCTGGAATCGGGGCAGTCGAGCGTCCGCGAACTATGTTCGCGATGCAATACAATGGCAGCGTTCTGAGAGGAGGGTTGGCGTGAAGACGAGATCGAGGCGGGCGTTTCTGGCCGAGTCGTCGGCGTATTCGGGAGCCGCATGGGTTGCGGCGAATTTTCCGGCCATCCTGACCGCGCAGAAGAGCGCACAGCAAGGTGGCCTCACCTTCTTCACTGCCGAGCAGATGAAGGAAGTGGAGGCTATCGTCGCACAGATCATCCCGGCGGATGAAACTCCGGGCGCGAAGGAAGCCCATTGCCAGTACTTCATCGACCGGGCGCTTTCGGGCTTCGCGAAGGCCAGTCAGGGCGCGTATACGAAAGGGTTGGAGGATCTGCAGGGCCGCACCCGACAGATGTTTCCCGGTGCGGCCCGGTTCTCGGAATTGAGCGCGGCGCAACAGATTCAGGCGCTGACGGCGATCGAGAAGACGCCCTTCTTCAATCTGATCCGCAACCATACCGTGATCGGGTTTTTTGCCCGGCCTGAGCATGGCGGGAATTTCGAGAAAATCGGCTGGAAGCTGATCGAATACAACGATTCGCTGAACCATAAGCCGCCGTTCGGTTATTACGACGCGCAGGCGCTCGCCGCGAAGAAGGGATGAAGCGGAGATAGAGATGAAACAATATCCAACATCCACAGAGGTCGACTTCGTGGTGATCGGGTCCGGCGCGGGCGGCGGGATCATGGCCAAACAACTTTCAGCGGCCGGATTCTCCGTCGTCGTCCTGGAGCAGGGCGGCTGGGGGAAGTATGGCCGCGAGCACGAATACAACAAAGACGAGTGGCTGCAACTCAATCTGAGCGAAGACGATCGCTTGATGAGCGACCCCGCCAGGCAGAGAAATACGTTCCGGCGAAGCGACAAGGAAAAGGCAGTGGCGGGCACGCATAGCTATGGTTGCGTGGTGGGCGGCGGCACCGTCACTTACGGGAGCAGCAGTTGGCGGCATCTGCCGTATGAGTTCAAAGAGGTCTCGACGGATCCGACGATCCCCTCGGGCACGGGTATGGCGGACTGGCCGATTAGCTACGAAGAACTGGAGCCTTACTATACGCAGGCGGAGTGGGAGGTCGGGATTTCGGGGCAGCGGATACAGTCGCCGTTTCTGGCGCCGATGTCGAAAGACTACCCTGTGCCGCCGGTGCCGCTGAAGAGCTCGGGCGCGCTGCTTTACGCCTCGGCGGGGAAGCTGGGGCTGACGGCAGTGCCCGGTCCGCTGGCGATTATTACGAAGCCGTATATGGGGCGCGCGGCCTGCGTGAACTGTGGGATCTGCTCAGGTTATGGATGCCAGGTAAAGGCGCGGTCGAGTTCGGCGGTGACGATGCTTCCGCTGGCGGAGAAGACGGGACGCTGCGAGATTCGCGCGAAGAGTTATGTTCGCGAGATCGCGGTGGACAACGCGGGACGGGTAAACGGCGTAGTTTACTTCGACGCGCAGAAAAGGGAAGTGCGGCAGAAGGCGAAGGCCGTTGTCCTCGCGGCGAACGGAACGGAATCGGCGCGGCTGCTCCTGATGTCGAAATCAGCGCGGTTTCCAGATGGTCTGGCGAATTCGAGCGGAATGGTGGGCCGTTATTTGATGCTGGGCAATACGGTAACTGCCAATGCGCTGTTTGATCATCCGCTGAACGAGTACAAGGGCGTGATTTCGGGGGCGGCGGTGGTGGATTACGTTCCTTCGGATCCGAAGCGCGGGTTCTATGGCGGCGGCCGCATCACGGCGCGCGGTTATCAGACACCGCTCGATCTTGGACTCAATGGGTTGTCGCCGGAAGCGCCTCGATGGGGCGCGGGCTATAAAAAAGCGCTGCGGGAAGAGGCGAATCACAGGATGACGACCCTGTCGTTCGTGACGCAGATGCCGCTGGAGACAAACCGCGTTGACCTGGATCCGGACGTGAAGGACGAGTGGGGCTTGCCGGCGATGCGGATCACCACAACGAGCCATCCCGACGATGTGAAGAACATGGAGTTCTTCCGAAAGAAATCGATCGAGATTCTGGAAGCGGCGGGCGCGAAGAAGGTCTGGGCGCCGCCGGTAAATGATGCACGCGGCGGAGCGCACAACCGGGGTACGTGCCGGATGGGAGACGACCCGAAGACGAGCGTCGTCGACAAGTATCATCGGGCGCATGACGTACCGAATCTCTTCATCGTGGATGGCAGCGTGATGGTGACTGGCGGGCGAAATCATCCGACGATGACCATACAGGCGCTTGCATTCCGCGCAGCGGACCATCTTGTTCAGAACGCCAGAAAGGGCCTCCTGCGGACTAGCCTTTAGGGCGCGCCTGATAGGAAAACCGGGTTTCCATGAAGAAGCTCAAGGCAGTAGACGTCGTCATTGTGGGCGGCGGATGGACGGGGCTCGCGATGGCGAAAGAGGTCGCGAGCCGGACTTCTCTTTCGGTAGTGGCGCTTGAGCGGGGCGGCCCACGTAAGTCCAGTGACTACATAACCGGAATGGACGAGGTGGACTATGCCCTCCGGTTTCGCATGATGCAGAATATCGCGGACGAGACGATCACGCATCGGCATTCGGGACGCGACGCGGCGGTCCCAGTGCGACAGTACGGGTCGTTCCTGCCGGGCGCGGGCGTGGGAGGCGCGGGGGAGCACTGGGAAGGGGCTGCGTTCCGTTTTCTGGAAGACGAGTTCACCTTGGCTTCGCATTTGAAGGAGAGGTTCGGGGCGGCGCGGTTGCCGAAAGACCTGGCGGTACAGGATTGGGGAGTAACGTATCGCGACCTGGAACCGCTCTATTGGCGCGCGGAACTGATGATGGGGGTCAGCGGGAAAGCCGGAAATCTGCGAGGCGAGAAGATCGCCGGCGGAAACGTGTTCGAGAGCCCCCGGGAACACGAGTATCCGCTGCCGCCGTTGAAGCGCGCATTTGCGAGTATCCGATTTCATGAGGCTGCGGAGAAGCTCGGTTATCATCCATTTCTGCAACCTTCGGCCAATTCGAGCGAGGCCTATACGAATCCCGATGGCGTGACGCGCGCGGGCTGCGCGTACTGTGGATTCTGCGAGCGGTTCGGTTGCATGGTGGGCGCGAAGGCGCAGCCGACGAATACTCTTTTGCCCGTGCTTTCCAGGAGAAAGAATTTTGAGTTGCGGACGGGGTGCTGGGTGCGCCGGATCATCCACAAAGAGGGACGGGCTACGGGTCTGGAATATGTGGATGCCTCCGGCGAGGAAGTGTTTCAGCCGGCAGATGTGGTCGTGCTGGCGGCCTTTGCGATCAACAACGTGAAGCTCCTGGCGCTGTCAAAGATCGGAGAAGAATATGATTCCGGGACGGGCAAGGGCACATTAGGTAAGAATCTGACCCATCAGGTGAGCGCCGCGGCGATGCGGGTGTATTTCGATCAGCCCCTCAACAGCTTCATGGGAGCGGGGGCGTTGGCGATGATGATATCGGATTTCGATGGCGATCACGGGTTGACCGGCGATGAAGGGATTGTGCGCGGCGGAACGTTCAAGATGGCCAGCTCGGGTGGACGCCCGATCACTGCGTTCGGTACTATGCCGGCGGGCACTGTGCGATCAGAATGGGGATCGGACTGGAAAGCAGCGTCGCTGGCATGGGTCGACCGCTCCTCAGTCATAACGTTTACGGGCGAGCATCTGGCATATCGGCAGAACTATATGGATCTCGACCCGCGCTACAAGGACAAGATGGGAGATCCGCTCATCCGGTTCACCCTGGACTGGACGGAGCACGAGCACCGGCAACGCGCCTTCGCCGCGGGCGTGCAAACGAAGCTTGCGCGGGCCATGGGCGTTCGGTTCGATGAGCCGCGGCTTGGCCCCACGAAGTACAGCGTGGTCACCTACCAGTCCACGCATATTCAGGGCGGAGCGGTGATGGGAACGTCCCCAGAGACCAGCGTTGTAGACACGCATCTGCGGCACTGGCAGGTGCGGAACCTGTGGGTGGTCGGGGCTTCGGCATATCCACAGAATGCGTCGGGAAATCCCACATTGACTGCGCTGGCGCTGACCTACCGGGCGGCCGACGATCTGGTTGCCAGTGCATCGAAGGGCGGCAAGGCGTGAAAAGGAGGGAGTTCATTTCTCTCCCGGCGCAGGCGCTGGGCGGTGCGCTGCTGTATGCGGTGGCTGGAGAGAGGCTGAAGCTCACGGCGTTGGATGGCGCGGTCCGGGTGCCGCTGAAGTTCTTCACTGAGGCCGAGGCGAAGGTCGTGGCGGCGGCGTGCGCGCGGATTTTTCCCACCGATAACCTGGGGCCGGGCGCGAACGAAGCCGGCGTCGTGATCTATATCGATCGGCAATTGGCGGGTCCGTATGGGCGCGACAAGTACCGTTATACGCAGGGACCATTTGAGACCTCCGTGCCGGAGCACGGGTATCAGGGCAAGGAGTCACCGCGCGAGTTGTATCGCGCAGGAATTGCGACTTTGGCGGGATTCGCGGAGTTAGGGCCTGCGCAACAGGACGAGAAACTGCGAACCATCGAGAACAGCATGTTCTTCCGGTTGCTGCGGTCGCATACCATCGAGGGGATGTTCTGCGATCCGATGCATGGCGGGAATGCCGGGTTGGTGGGCTGGCGGATGATCGGCTTTCCAGGGCCACGCATGTCGTATCGCGAAGAGGTAGACCAGCACCACGGCGAGGCATTCCGGCCGAAGCCGATGAGTCTGGCGCAGGTTGTCGGCCGACCGGTACGCGGCGCGGAAGACGAAGGATAAGGGGATGCGGAAGCAGATCTGGCTCGGATTCGTGTGCGCATTGGCCGCCGCAGCGGGGCAGGAGCCTGCTCCTGCGAACGATCCGCCGAATCCCTACCGGACCGTGGAAGGCTGGGCGAAGCTGCCCGCGGGCCGTAAGTGGGGCTCGACCGGCGCAGTGGACATCGATCGCGATGGGAAATCGGTGTGGGTGGCCGAACGGTGCGGCGCAAATTCGTGCCTGGATCGCGCGACAGGGCGGATTCAGAATATCGATCCGATTCTGAAGTTCGATGAAAACGGAAATCTGGTGAAGAGCTTCGGAGCAGGTCTGCTGGTGGGCCCTCATGGGATTTACGTGGATCGCGAGGGAAACGTCTGGGTGACCGATTATCAGGACGATGGACCGGTGGTAACGCCCGCGCCCGGCGCGCCGAAGCCGATGGGACCGCCGCCCGGGACGACAAGGGGGCATCAGGTTTGGAAGTTCAGTCCCGAAGGAAAGGTGCTCATGACACTGGGCAAGCCGGGCGGAGCAGCGGCGCCGGGCTACTTCTTCGCGCCGAACGATGTGATTGTGGCGAAGGATGGATCGATCTTTGTTTCGGAAGGCCATGGGGGCGGGAACAGCCGGATTCTCAAGTTTTCCAAAGACGGAAAGCTGATCAAATCCTGGGGAAAGTTGGGAACAGGGCCGGGGGATTTCGATATGCCGCACGGGCTGGCGTTTGATTCGAAGGAACGGCTGTATGTCGCCGACCGCGGGAATAACCGGATTCAGGTGTTCGCTCAGGACGGGAAGTATTTGTCGGAGATGAAACAGTTCAGCCGTCCGGCGGGTATTTTCATCGATCAGAACGACAACATTTATGTGGCGGATTCGGATTCGCCGCCCGCGAATCACAGTCATGACGGATGGCGGCGGGGGATTCGAATCGGGAGCCTGAAAGACGGGAAGGTTGTGGCGTATATTCCGGATCCTGTGGAGAATCCCACCGGGACACACGCCGCGGAGGGTGTGGCTGTCGACGCGCAGGGAAATCTTTACGGGGCCGAGGTGGGGAACATGGCGCTGAAACGGTACGAGAGGAATTGAGCCGCGGCGTCCCGCGCCTTCGCCGTTATCTCACGTGTACTTTGAGCGCAGCAGCGCAGGAAGAGTAGCTACGCTGTCAATGATGTCGGTATGCGGTTCGGGCTCCATGGTTTCCCGCGTCCCGACTCCCGAAAGCACGCCGACGATACCAGCCATTCCGCCGTTGGCTGCCGCGCGCAGATCAAGCGGAGTATCTCCTACGGCAACCACCTGAGCGACACCGTCGACTCGCGCCTTCTCCATTGCGTGGAACAACATGTATGGCGAAGGCCTGCCCTGCGCGACATCATCGCTCGTTATTTGAGCGACGAAATAGTCTCTCCAACCGAGTCGGCTCATGATCGAGGCGGTGATCGTCGCATCGAAGCCAGTTGACGTCGCAAGCGTCACGCCCATGTTCCGCATGGCCCGCAGCGCGTCCTCGGCGCCAGGAATGCCTTTGATCGTCGCATAGCTTTCGATGATTCGTTGCTGAAAGTCTGTGT
The DNA here is from genome assembly GCA_035262625.1 of Bryobacteraceae bacterium. Taxonomy (GTDB): domain Bacteria; phylum Acidobacteriota; class Terriglobia; order Bryobacterales; family Bryobacteraceae; genus BOG-234. Next base: position 25,524 of record DATFSM010000017.1, on the reverse strand, counting down.
AGACTGTCTCGATGAGTTTGTCGCGCTCGGCTCCCGGCCGTTTCAGGCGTTCAGTGACGAAATGCCGAACGATCTCACGCTTTGAAGCTCCGCGCCACTGATTAATTTCGGAACGCGATATTGAAATGCCCTTTTTCGCAAATGCGGCTCCGAGGGCCTCGGGGATATCACCCCGCTCTTCTACGATCGTTCCTCCGATATCGAGTACGACCAACCGAATGGGAAGCCGAGGCGCAGTGGCTGCTTTCGTTTGGCCCGGCAACGCCGCGCCAGTCAGAGCTGCCACCGCGCCGAGCGCTCGTCTTCGCGACCATTTCACAACCTCCGATTGGGCCATGAATCTCACGAAATGATGATCTTGCGCGGAAACTGCGAATTGTCTTCGAGAAAGGTTTTCTTTCGTTTCAATTCATCCGCCGTTGGCTGCACATTCCCTTCCGCATCTGTGGCGCGGGAGACCAGCGTGTGCTCGCCGGCTGTTGCGCCCGTCCAATGAAACGTGAACAACTTCCAGGAATATCTTGTGTTGGCCGGATCCAGCGTGGCTTTCTGCCAGGGACCGTCGTCGATCTTCACTTCCACCGACTTCAGTGGCGTGCCATCGTTGAGCACGAACCCGAGCATCTGATATGCGCTGCCCATCTTCCGCACACGAGCGATCGTCGATTTCAAGTGCATCCGAGTGATCTCGGTCTCCATCCACTGCGTCTCGGGGTCGGCATCCTCACCTGTCCCGCCTACTCCAACGAGTGACCGGTACCAGCGGGCCTGGTAATTGCCGACATATCGGTCTTCCTGCAGGTGGATCTCGGAAAGCCATTTGACATTGGCTACTCCGTACCAGCCGGGCATGATGAGACGTAACGGCGCTCCCTGCGGAACCGTCAGCGGCTCGCCATTCAACGCCCATGCGAGCAGGGGTTCCGGTTTGAGCGCGTTCTCCAGTGTGATGCTGCGCCCGAACTGTTGATTGAGCTTGAAGGTCTGCTGCCGGAACACGACATCGGCGTCACCGCGGTCTGTACCCAGAAAAACAACTTCCCGGGCTCTCGGGCCCACGACCGCCTGCCTCAACACATCGCGCAGGGGTACGCCGGTAAATCGCCCGCAAGAGGACAAAGACTGAAAGGATCGAGGGCTATTACCGGAACACTCATATCCCGCGATCAGCTCGGTAGAACGCATTTTACGCAGATCCGCGAGCGACAGGCTCACAGGATTGTTCACCATGCCGCTCAGCTTCAGACGGTAGGTATTCGAATCGATTTCCGGCTGATTATTGTGCTGCAGGACGAAAAACTTGTCTCTTGATACCGTCAGGCCATCGATGGTCCGGATGTCAAAGGTCCGCCGCGGCTGCCCGGTGCCACCGGGAGTAAAGGTCGCCGGGTAATCGCTGAACGGAACTTCGATTTCTCCCTGCGCCAGCGCAGGAAGGCCCGAGTCCGCCATGGCCAAAAGACCGGCTAATCTGATTCCTTGCTTAAGAGTCTCGCGTCGCGAAATCGTGGACATAGATGCCCTCCATTTGTCGGATGCTTCAGGCCAACACATCTTTGACCACGTTCCCCGCCACGTCGGTCAGCCGGAAGTTCCGCCCCTGAAACTTATAAGTCAGCCGCGTATGATCGATACCCAGCAGTTGAAGCATGGTGGCGTGCAGGTCGTGTACGTGCACCGGATCCTTTACCACGTTGTAGCAGTAATCATCCGTCTCGCCGAACGTGATCCCCGGCTTCACCCCACCGCCCGCCAGCCACATCGTGAAGCATCGCGGATGATGGTCGCGCCCATAATTATCCGGCGTCAGCTTGCCCTGGCAATACACGGTGCGCCCGAACTCTCCGCCCCAAACCACCAGCGTGTCCTTCAGCAGCCCGCGCTCGCTCAGGTCCTGAATCAGCGCCGCGCACGCCTGATCGGTATCCTTGCACTGCCCCGGAAGTTGTTTGGGCAGGAACGTGTGCTGGTCCCATCCGCGATGGAACAACTGCACGAAGCGCACGCCGCGCTCCGATAGCCGCCGCGCCAGCAAACAGTTCGCCGCGAACGTGCCCGGCTTCCGCGCATCCGGTCCGTACAAATCGAAGGTGTGCTCAGGTTCCTTCGAAAAGTCCGTCAACTCCGGCACGGACATCTGCATCTTGTACGCCATCTCGTACTGAGTGATTCGCGTAGCAATCTCCGGATCGCCGTAGTCTTCCATATTGAGCTGATCGAGATTCGCCACGTCGTCGATGAAGCGCCGGCGGTCCGCTCGCGAAAAGCCCGCCGGATCGGACAGGAACAGCACCGGATCGCCCTGTGCCCGGAACTTAACCCCCTGGTACCGCGAGGGCAAGAACCCGCTACCCCATTGCCGGTCCGCCAGTGGTTGATCGTTCGGATTGCCGCTGCCCTGCGAGATCATCACGACGAACGCCGGCAGGTTCTGGTTTTCGCTCCCGAGCCCGTACGAAAGCCATGCCCCGATCGATGGCCGCCCGGCCAACTGAAAACCGCTCTGAAAGAACGTCACCGCCGGATCGTGGTTGATCTGCTCGGTGTACATCGACTTGATGAAGCACAACTGATCCACGATCTTCGCTGTGTACGGCATCAGGCTGCTGACCCAGGCGCCAGACTGACCGTACTGCCGGAACTCGTAGATCGACGGCGCCACCGGAAAGCTCGTCTGCGCCGCCGTCATTCCGGTCAGCCGCTGACCCTGCCGGATCGAGTCCGGCAACTCCGTCTTCGCCAGGGGCTTCAGCTGAGGCTTGTAGTCGAAGAGATCCATCTGCGACGGACCACCCGACTGGAACAGGTAAATAACTCTTTTCGCCTTCGGAGCAAAGTGCGGCAAACCCGTCAACCCATCCGCCGCATTCAGCAGACTGGCGAGCCCGACCATCCCCAAAAAACCTCGTCGCGTCGGACCTGCGGCGCAAGCCGCGACATCTCCCATCCGCATCTCTTACTCCTTGGTCACTGCCTCATCCAGATTCAGGATGACGCTCGCAATCGCGCTGTAAGCCGCCATCGCCGGATCCCCATTCGCGTACTGCGCGGCCGCCGCAGGCTCGCCCTGATATCGGTCCAGATAATGCCGGTAGCTCGCAATCAACACGTCAGCCTCCTGTGGCCTGGGTTTCCTCGCGAGCACAAGCTCGAATCCCCGCGCGATGCGCTCACCTGGATCGCTGCCCCCTTCCCGCACCATTCGCGTCGCCAGAGCCTTCGATGCCTCCACGAAGATCGGATCGTTCATCAGATCGAGCGATTGCAGCGGCGTATCCGTCCTCAGTTCGCGCACCACGCACGTCTCGCGATTCGCCGCGTCGAAGTTCACCATCATCGGCGGTGGCGCTGTCCGCTTCCAGAAGGTGTAAAGACTGCGCCGGTGCAGCCCGTCGCCTTTATCCGGCTCGTAATCCCTGCCGCCGGCAAGCTCCTTCCATAATCCCGGCGGTTGATAAGGTTTGACCGACGGGCCACCCACCTTCTCCACGAGCAGCCCCGAAGCCGCCAGCGCCTGGTCCCGCACCACATCGGCCGCCAACCGCACACGCGGGCCGCGCGCCAGGAGTCGGTTATCCGGATCCTGCGCCAGCAATTCCGGCGTCACCTTCGAGGACTGCTGATATGTAGCGCTTGTCACGATCGTCTTCAGCAGGGCCTTCGTGTCCCACCCGTTCCGGATGTACTCGGTTGCGAGCCAGTCCAGCAGTTCCTGGTTCGACGGCGCATCGCCCTGCGATCCGAAGTCCTCAACGGTCTTCACAATGCCCGTGCCGAAGAGCATCTGCCAGTAGCGGTTCACCGCGACTCGCGCGGTCAACGGATTGCCCGGATCCACCAACCACTTCGCCAGCGCCATCCGGTTCGCTGGCATGCCGTCCGGCAGCGGTGGAAGGACCGCTGGCACGCCCGCCGTCACCTTCTCACCCGGCCTGTCATACGCGCCGCGGATCAGTACATGCGTTTCGCGGATACCCGGCGCATCCTGCATCACCATCACGGTCGGAAAGCTCGCGACCATGGCGGCGCGCTCGTCCTTCAGGTCCATCATCCGCGCGTAAGCCTCGCGCACCTCCGCCCGACCATGGGTCTCCTCAAACGCGCGCAGCGTCTTCTCAGGGCTCTGATCCGCCGCCAGTATCCGGACATCCTCGACCGGCAGCGCCGACGAATACACATCGACCTTCTTGATGGTCCCGTTAAACGGCAGCGCCAGCCCGCCGCCAATCCGCAGCGGCTGCGTCGTATCAAAGTTCTGGTTCAGGTCGTCAAGCGCCACCTTCAGCTTGAGCGGCTCACCATTCAGATAGATATGGATGCCCTCCGCCAGTCGCGACCCGTCATAAGTCAGCGCCACATGCGACCAGCGATTCATCGGAACCGTAGCTTCGCTCTCTACTCGGGCGCCATCGTCCAGCCACCGCTGGACCAGGCTCGCGCGTAGATGTCCATCTTTGAGAACGAGGCCCCAGCCTTGTCCCTCGGCGTCATCGAAGGCACGCGTCACGATCGCTCCGTCCGGACCCGCAGGGTTGATCCACGCCGATACCGTGAACGCGTCGTAAAAGCCGAATTTCGCGTAATCGCCGACCTCGATGTACCCGTCCCTCTGGGTCGGCTCACTGACGATCTTCGTTTTCACGTCGAGAACCGGGTTGTTCTCCATCAGGTCCTCATAGCGCGCCAATCGCGCCATGTTGACCTTCAGTTCACCTTTGAGGTCACCCGTCAATGGCATGTGCACGACGCGATACCGCGCGGGCGACCAATCGGGCGCAATGACGGCAGCGTTCGGCGTCAGGTTCACCTTCCCGAAGGCTGCCTCTGCGGCCGCGAGTTTCTGATCCAGCGCCGCGAGCTTCGCCTGCTGGTCCGGCGTCGGCGCCGGGATTACCGGCGGCGAGTTGCCGTATTTGAACGCCTTCCCCCGCTCGGGGACATTGTTGAAGAAGGCGTACATCTGATAGAACTCCTTCTGCGTGAAGGGGTCGTATTTGTGGTTGTGACAGCGCGCGCAGCCGAGCGTAAGACCGAGGAAAACGTCCGATGTGGTTTCTACGCGATCAACCACGTACTCAACGGCGTACTCCTCCGGAATGATGCCGCCCTCGCCATTGCCGCGGTGGTTACGATTGAAGCCTGTCGCGATGATCTGGTCGGGACGCGCGTTGGGCAGCAGGTCCCCCGCGATCTGCTCCACCGTGAATTGATCGTAGGGCTTGTTGCCGTTGTACGCGTCGATTACCCAATCGCGCCAACGCCACATGAAGCGCTCGCCGTCTGTCTGATACCCGTTGCTGTCAGCGTAGCGGGCATTATCGAGCCACCGCTCAGCCATGCGCTCGCCATACCGTGGCGAGGCCAGCAGCCGGTCAACCACTTTGTTATAAGCGTCGGGCGAGGAGTCGTTCACGAACGCGTCCACCTCGTCCGGTGTGGGAGGCAAACCGGTCAGATCGAGCGACACGCGCCGGATCAGCGTCCGCCTGTCGGCGGGAGGGGCTGGCTTGAGTCCTTCCTTCTGGAGCCGGTTCAGGACGAACGTATCAAGCGTGGCAGACTGATCGGACCGCTTCGGGGGGATGAACGACCAGTGCTGCTGCCATCGCGCGCCCTCACTGATCCAGCGCTTCAACAGGTCGATGTCGCGTTCCGAAAGCGCCGCCTTGCCTGCCCACGCCGGAGGCATGCGCCGCGCGTCGGTCGCCGTGACGCGGCGTATAAGCTCGCTCTGCGCCGGATCGCCAGGCCGGATCGCCGCTTTCGCCCCGGCTTCGCTGTCCAGCCGCAGCGAACTCTTGCGCGCCGCCACATCCGGCCCATGGCATGTATAGCAGTGCCCGGACAGAATCGGCCGGATCTCGGAATTGAAATCGACAGGCGCCGCAAGCGCGGCCGATGCCGCCAGGCCCGCCAGCGCAAAAACTTTCATGCTGCACGGCAGTCTATCAGCACTCGGTATTGCATAGAATAGGCAATCGATCATGAAACGGATACTGCTAACCACAGCCGTTCTGACTTTCGCCGCGCTGCCTTCGATCGCGCAGAAGAAGGCGACAGTCGAGAACGTGCCTGAAATCCAGTTCACGGCCGTGCCGAACTTCATCAAGCTTCCGCCCGGCGAATACCTGGGTGAAGGCATCGGCGTCGCCACAAACTCCAAAGGCCACGTCTTTGTCTATCACCGCAGCGCCACGACCCGCCTCTTCGAGTTCGACGCTACTGGCAATTACGTTCGCGAGATCGGCAGCGGCTACTACGGTTTCGAGTTCGCCCACGCGGTGCGCGTGGATAAAGACGACAACATCTGGACCGTCGACGAAGGAACCAATATGGTCACCAAGTTCAGCCCCGACGGCCGCGTCCAGATGGTGCTCGGCAGCCGCCCGCCCGCCGTCCTCGGCGCAACCCTGTATCCCGTCGGTCCGAATCCTCCGGCGCAGAAGTACATCCTGTGCCGCCCCACCGATGTTGGCTGGGATCCGCAAGGCAACATCTTCGTCGGCGATGGCTACTGCAACAACCGCGTCGTCAAGTATGACAAGAACGGCCGCTTCATCGCCCAAACCGGTTCTGAGAAAGTCGGGACCGCCCCGGGCGAATTCAATCTGCCCCACGCCCTTCAGGTCGATAATCAGGGGCACGTCTGGGTTGCCGACCGCGGCAACAACCGCTATCAGGTGCTCGACAACGATCTGAAGCAGATCAAGAGCTTCGATAACCTGGGAACCGCGTGGTCCGTCTGCGTCTCCTCCGGGCCGCATCAATATGTGTTCTTTTCGAACTCGAATCCCAATGGCAATGCGCCGGGGACATGGGACAACACCGGCGAGATATACAAAGCCGATATCGACGGCACGATTCTGGGCAAGTTCGGACATGCCGGCAAGCTGCCCCCGAACTTTCAGGTCGTCCACATGATGGACTGCCGCAATCCCAACGAACTGATCATCGGTGAAATTGAGTCATGGCGCGTTCAGAAATTCATCCTGCAGCCAACCAAACAAGGAGGGCGGTAGTGAAACGCTCCATATCGATCGCACTTTCAGGCGCACTCGCCGCCGGGCTCGTCGCCTTGGCGCAGAGCAGCGCTCCGGAGATCAGGTTCGATTCCGTGCCGAAGGCCCTTCAACTCCCTACAGGCACGTACCTCGGGGAAGTTGGCGGCGTGGCCACTGATTCAAAAGGCAATATCTTCGTCTACACCCGCACCGGGCATCCGACTATCACGATCGGGACGTCGCGTCCGTTCGCGCACGGCGGTTCGCGTCTTTTCGAGTTCGACCGCACGGGTAAGTACGTCCGCGAGATCGGAAAGGATTCGTACGGTTTCATGGTCGCCGCGAACGTTCGGGTTGATCCGAGCGACAACATCTGGGTAGTCGATGAAATGGCCACGATGGTGATCGAGTTCACTCCGCAGGGACGCGTCGGAATGCTGCTCGGCCGTAAGGCGGAGAACGTGAACGTGCCCTCGAATCCGGCAGGAGGCGGACGCGGACGTGGTGGCCGCGGCGGCGGAGCCCCCGGCGCAGGACCACAGCAGGACCTTTTCGATCGCCCCACCGATGTCGCATGGGACGCCGCGGGCAACATTTTCGTCGCCGACGGCCGAGGCAACAACACCAGAGTCGCCAAGTTCGATAAGAACGGAAAATTCGTGAAGTCCTTCGGCAAAAGGGGCACGGAGAACGGAGACTTCGCCGACGTTCGCGGAATCGCCGTTGACGCTCAGGGCAACGTGTACGCTGCCGATGGCGGCAACAAACGCGTTCAGGTCTTCGACAATGACGGCAATTTCAAGTCGGCCATCACCGGCGTCGGAAACGCGACGGCGCTTTGCATCACGAAGGGATCAAGCCCTGTTCTATATGTCTCGAACTCGAACCCTATGGACGATATCGATCACGACGGCGAGATCTACAAGATGCGTCTCGACGGAACCATGATCGGCAAGTTCGGCAGGGCCGGCAAGCTGCCGAAGGAGTTCGGCACGGTCAACGCAATCGATTGCCGCGACGCGAACACGCTTTACGTCGGCGAGCTCGGCAATCTGCGCGTTCAGAAAATCGTGCTTCATTAAACACGCCTGATCGGCGGCGGACTACGGGCAAAACTTGGCTGTCTCATCTCGAAAGCCGAGCCCTGGACTCTACCGCTATCCGGAGATGTCTGCTCGTACTCCAGGATACCTACGTTGCGCTTCCGAGGATAACTGCTCTCGTTGATTGTCGTACCGTGATCGCGGGGACTGGCCTTGCGGCGCCGGAGACGTCGGCGGACTTATCTTGCGCCAGCTTGGCGATCCGCGTCGTCATACTGACAATCGATTCCCGCCGCAGGATTTCCCGGGCCGCTGCAAGATAATTTGGCTCTGCCGCGCGACTGGGGCATCTCTCTAGAGGTCGGTGCGCACGGAAGGAAGTACTTTATGAAATCGTTCAACATGAAGCGCCTGGGGTTGATCCAGGTTTTGGTCTTATTGGTTTTCACAGCGGGTGCAGCCGCAGCGCAAGCACTCACAAAACCGCAGGTTGCAAATCTGATCGCGAAAGTAGAAAACGGTGTGGATCAGTTTCGCGATTATCTACAAAAACGCGGCGACAACGCCACCGCCGCCGCCTCGACACCGCAAGGCCAGTCCCGGCGATCACGGCGCGGCACGGCATCGGATTCTACCAAGGCGGCAGCTAAAGCGGGAAAAGACGAATTGAGTGATGCTCTGGATGAGCTAAATCAGTCCACAAACCGTCTTCGCCGCAAGTTCAACGGTACTGAGACCTGGATGGAGACGAAAGTGCAAGTAGAACGAGTCATGGACGACGGCCGCAAAATCAATCAGGTCGTAGCGCGGGGTAACTACGGAACCGAAGCCGCGCGCCTCTGGGGGATTTTGCGGAACGAGATCAACGACCTTGCTCGTGCGTACGGGCTACAGCCCATGGCGATCTGAGCTTCGTCTGCAATTTCCTCTGACTCGGGAGTGATCAGGATATTTTCCGATATCAGCAAGCCGCGCCCGGTCAGAACCATCCTGACGAGTTACTTACAGCAGGTTGTTTATCGCTCTCCGTAGAGCTCTTCCTCGGACAGTACGGGTCGCTCTCCAAATTCCTTTTCGGCCCTTGCTGCTGCGCCGAACATCGGTCCGCGTGCCGGTAGAATCGGCGCGAACGCCATTAAGCCGATGCTTTCCGGCACGTCGTCGTAAATCGCCTCGATGCCACCGCGTCGAAAATACGTTTCGTGCCAGAAGGCGGTTCCGCCGGAGTCCTTCAGGAAGCTCTGCCACCACTGCCGGTGCGGGTCCGAACGCGTCCACTTCAAAAGTGAGTTTGCATCACGCCAGTATTGGCGCATGCCAATATGCATCGGGAACAACGAGTAGATGATTGTCTCGTGCCGTAGCAGCCCGTCGGGCTGTGCGGCAGCAGAGGAAGAAATCTTCGGTCCAAAGCCCAGCAGCGTCTTGATTCCGGATATACGGTTGACTCGCATCCCAAGATAGACGATTACCAGATCCGGATAAGCAGACAGATCGACGGTGCGCCGTTCCACCCGCGTTCGCATAGCGAAAGGTCCTCTAACTCAATGATAGTCGTCACAGGCGGGATAACAGACAGCGTCCTACGCCCGATCATACCGAAGCTATCCCAGGTATTGAACGCAATGGCATTGAAGGCAATCAAATCCGTTACTATCTGGCGATATATGCGATAAGCGCGCCTTTCGCCCGCCGAACACAGGCCGCAAGCTTGGCTGGAAGCGTCGATCAGTAATGCGGCCTGTGGGATTCCAACGGTAAGGTGGCGTTTGTAGTAACGGAGATGCTCCCGCGCCTGTATTACGGAGCCTTATTACACGAGACTGCTACCTGCGCAATAGCTTCCGGAGAGAAGGCTTTCTCCGCACCTTGCCCAGTCATTGTGCCGGTCAGCATTACAGTGTGGTTCACGTAATTGTCGAGTTGGCCAGGTCCTTTGAACGGCACTTTTTCGCCTGAGCTTTGATCTGTAATAAGGTAACTGCCGTCGCCCGTACCCTTCGTCAAGCACCCTGTAATGCTTGTCTTCGATGCATCGGCCGACTCGCGTTTCTGCTGAGAGGGTGGCGTCTGGCCTTGGTCCTGCGCGTATGCAACCGAACCCAAGCTGAGGATCGCCGCGAATAAAACAGAGCCGAATCGCTTCATAGGCGGATCACAGAGCAATGACGGGGCCACTATTTGTCGTTCAACAGCAGGACAATTTGTTTCTCATAAAAGCAACCCCAACCTCTTCGTTTAGAAGAGGAATTTCAACGCAGACTGTGCCGACGCGAGAGAAGTTCTCGGACCATTAAATCTACATAGCATGAATATTTTTCGTTGCGGTGTCGTGCCAAGGCCGGTGATATCGGTTACGGTGTCCGGAGTGACCTTCGAATTGCTTGTCTCGCCGCCGCTCAGTCCGCAACGGCGGTTTTCGGCGCACGCGCGATCCGGTCGAGCTCGGCCAGCGTTTCCGCGGAGAGTTCGAGTTTCGCGGCCGCGAGGTTTTCGCGGAGATGGCCGAGAGATGACGTGCCCGGAATCAGCAGGATATTCGGCGCACGGTGAAGCAGCCAGGCCAACGCGATCTGCATGGGCGTCGCCTTTAGTGATGCCGCCACCGCGTCGAGCGCCGCCGACTGGAGCGGCGAGAAACCTCCCAGCGGGAAGTAAGGCACATACGCAATCCCCTGGGTGGCCAAATCGTCGATGAACCCGTCGTCACCACGCTGGGCCACGTTGTAGAAGTTCTGAATGCAGACAATCTCCGTGATTGCCTGCGCCTCCGCCAGTTGCCGGGGAGAGACAGTGCTGAGACCGATATGCTGGACCAGGCCCTGCTGTTTCAGTTCGGCGAGCGCGGCGAGCGGTTCTTCGAACGGTTCGTCCTCCGGAGCAACGAGCCCGCCGAGCCGGAGATTCACGATCTGAAGCGAGTCGAGGCCCAGGTTGCGCAGATTGTCGTGGACCGCGTCGATGATCTCCTGACGCGAGCGCGCGTGATGCCAGGAACCTTCCGCGCCGCGGCGGGCGCCAACTTTGGTCACGATGACCAGATCATCCGGATAAGGATGGAGCGCCTGTCGGATGATCTGATTGGTGACATGCGGACCGTAGAAATCGCTGGTGTCGATGTGGTTCACGCCCGAGGCCACCACCTCGCGCAGAACCGCGATGGCGCCTGGGATATCACGGGGCGGGCCCCACACCCGCTTGTCGCCATCCTGTCCGGCGAGTTGCATCGCGCCATAGCCCATGCGACTTACCGTGAGCGGAGTGCCTGTAAGCGTAAAGCTGCCACTGAGATCAGTTGTTTCTTTCATGCGGTTCCTCTTTTCTGTTTACTGCTGCTCAAAAAGATTCTCCGACCAGTTCTTCGCTTTTCTTCCAGAGCGCCTCGGCGTTATCCGGGTCGAGCGCATAGGCACGCACCCCTTCACCGGTCGGCGTGATGACGGCGTCGTCCGGCACGATGTGCCCGACCTGGCAGTTCGCGCAATACCGGCCTCCGATCTCTTCAGCGCCAGCGACCACACCCGCCCAGACCGAAGTTGCCGCTCCCTGGGGAATCGTCTTCCATTCGAAGGGTCCGCTGCCCTCCGCTCCCAGCTGCTGGTTGAGCCGATCAATCATACTCCGCAACTCTGCCGGATCCATATAGCGGCCGAGTTCAGTCTGTATGACTCCAGGATGGACGGCCGCCGCGCGCACGCCTCGATTCCGGTGGCGCCGGTCGAATGCGACGGCGAAGAGTATGTTCGCTGTCTTCGACCGCCCATAGGCAACGAAAGGGTCGTAGGGCGTTCTCTCGAAATTGGGGTCCTCAAGATCCACATTCGAGGCCCGATGGCCGGCGGAAGACAAGTTGACCAGCCGTCTACCCGGGCGAACCAGAGAGGCAATCCGGTTCACGAGGACGAAGTGTCCGAGGTGATTGACGCCAAACTGCGTCTCAAAGCCGTCCATTGTATGGCCAAACGGAGTCGCCATTACTCCCGCGTTGGCAATCACTACATCAAAAGGCTGAGCCCTGGCCACCAGGCTGTCGGCGCAGGCGCGGACGCTTTTCAGGTTCGTCAGATCGAGCGCCACCAGTTCGAAGCTGCCGCCATTCGCGGCGGCATCCGTTCGGACTTGTACAGTGGCGGCTTCGGCTTTCCTGAGATCCCTCGCTGCTCCTGTCACCTGCGCGCCGTGCGCCGCGAGGGCCCGCGCCGTTTCTACTCCAATGCCGGCGGACACGCCGGTAACGAGAATCCGTTTACCGTGGAGATTGATCCCTTCGAGAACATCGTCCGTGGTTGAAGTCGCTCCCAACAGCTTTGTCATCTCTTTTCTCCTTCTGCTGTCCAACACGTTAATGCGCAACCCGCGTCTCGCTCTGTTTGCCCTTCAGCCTTCGACGTAGCGCATTTGTTTGAGATCGGCAATCAGGCCCGGCCCCGTCGGCTTCCAGTTCAGCTTCTGTTGCGTGATCGCGCTCGAAGCCGGCATATCGTGTCCTGCGAAGCGGCCAAGCCAGCCGAAGTGGGCCTCAGCCTCCTCGGGTTTGATGCTGACCACCGGCACTTTCAACCCCTGTCCGTGCGTTTCGACGATAGCCTTCATCGTCACACCCTCTTCGTCAACCGCATGGTAGATCGCGCCCGGTTCTGCCTTCTCGAAGGCCAGTCGATAGAGCCGCGCCACGTCAGAAACATGCGCCGCCGGCCACCGGTTGCCGCCGTCGCCGATGTATGCCGAGACACCCTTCTCGCGCGCGACGGCGAGGAGGTAGGGTACCAATCCCTGCTTCCGGGTGTCGTGAACCTGTGGCAGCCGTACCACGGAGGCGTTCACCCCGCGCGCCAACAATTCCTTCGCCGCCGCTTCTGAAGCCGCGCGCGGGTTCCACGAAGCGGTCGGACCGTCCTCCGTTGATGGTTTGCCGTCTACATTGGCCGCGATCGCGGTTCCCGAGGTAATAACGAACGGCCGCTTCGAGCCCAGCAGCGCCTCGCCGATGGCCCCGATCGCTTTGCGATCGTCATCACAGTTCTTCTGAAACTGCGAGAAGTTGTGGTTGAAAGCCAGATGAATGACGCCGTCCGACCCGGACGCTCCGTCGCGCAGGCTGTCGAGGTCTTCGATGTTGCCGTATTTCACCTCGGCCCCGACTGCTCGCAGAGCCTGGGCGCCAGCCTCCGATCTTGTCAGCCCCAGCACATCATGCCCAGCCTGAATTAATTCCGGAACCAGCGCTGACCCGATAAAACCCGTCGCCCCGGTCACAAAGATACGCATGCTGTCTTCTCCTTCCGTTCCGTTTCGCGATTGACGCCGGTTAACGCGCCTGCTAAAACGGAGTTAGTCTCCGCATCTGTAGATTAGCGGAGACTGTCTCCGGTTGCAAGGTTTTTTGAGAGATGACCATGACGCGTAAACAGGTTTCCGTTCGCAAGCCGCGCCCGCGCACAGCGCAGCCCCGAACACAGAGAAAAGATGCGCAGCGCAATCGCGAGCGCATTCTGAAAGTGGCGAAAGAGGCGTTTACCCGATCGGGCGCAAACGCGAGCCTCGACGATATCTCCAAAGAGGCGGGAGTGGGACCGGGCACTCTGTATCGTCACTTTCCCACTCGCGAAGAGCTGCTGGAGGCGGTTTACCGGACAGAGATGGAAAAGCTGGCCGCGGCGGAACAGAAGTTCGCTCAGGAATTGCCGCCGATCGAAGCGCTGCGAGCCTGGTTATTGTTGTTTGTCGATTACATCGCTGCCAAGCAAGTCATCGCCCCGGCGCTCAACGCGCTGGCGGGAGATCCGAAGAAGTTGTTCGAAGCCTCGTACGCGCGGATCTGGGACGCGATTCGCGCACTGGTGAAACGCGCGATAAAAAGCGGCGACATCCGTAAGGACCTCGATCCAATCGACCTGCTGCGGGCGCTGATCGGCGTCGCCAATGTCGCGAGCAGCCCGGACTGGCAGCAAAGCGCCAGAAGACTGGTGGATATCCTCATCACTGGCGCGCGACCTATTGGATAAAGGCTGTTTCCGTGTGAGAGGCCGGACTTCAATACCGCCGCCGGATTCATCGGTCACAAATTCGTGGTTCGGGACAGGCGGCTGAGAGTTACGCAAGTTTTTTTGCGCATCAAGTGGAAAGACGCCATTTCTGAAAATCGCGCGCCTTCGACATTGCCTGATGTCGCCTATGATCTCAATGTGCCGACATTGGCAGATATCAGGCGCGCTGACGCAGAATCAGGGTCGGCAGGCCGCCCGGTTCAAAATCAGTGCAACAAAATGGGAGCAGGCTCCTGGCTTGACCGCCGATTTTCCACGGAATGATCGTGGCGCCGCCAATCGCGAGCGCAAACAAATCCCGCCCATGTAGACGAAATGGACCGCCTCCTGGAAGACTACGATTATGTCGACGCAGCTCGAATTCCCGACGCGAAGGACTCTGCAGGCTCAATTCTTCCGGCACCGCGCTGCAATGAGCGTAATATCGTCGTACTGTTCGCTCTGGCTGAACCGCTGGACATCCTGTACAATCGACGCGATCAGATCCGCCGCACCGCTTTCGCGCCGCCGCCGCAGCGCTTCGATGAGGCGCTCCTCGCCGAAGTCTTCCCCCGCGCCGTTGAACGACTCGGTGACTCCATCCGTGTAAAGCAATAGCGTGTCCCCCGGGAAAATGGAACTTTCGGCGACTGCGCAATTCCATTCGCTGAAGAGACCCAGCACCGGGCAGGTGGAATGAAGCTTTTCCACGGTACCGTCGCCGCGGAGAAGAAGTGCGGGAAGATGGCCGCAGTTGGCGTACCGCAGGCGCTGCGCCTTGTCGTCGTACTCGGCGAAGAAGAGTGTGGCATAGGAGCCATCAGCCGTGTTGGCGAAGAACAAACGGTTCACGCATTCCAGCAGGCGTTGCTGTTGATCGAGCGCAATTGCGGACTGGCTGCGAAGGTTCGCTTGTAGATTCGCCATGAGGAGCGCCGCGGCGATTCCTTTTCCGGAGATGTCGCCGATCACCAGCGCGAACCGCTCCTGGCTGAGATCGAGGAAGTCGTAGTAATCGCCGCCCACCTGACGAGCCTGAATGCAAATACCCGCGTATTCAAGCGTCCTGATGGCCGGCAGCGTTTGCGGAAAAAGCCTCGCCTGTACGCATTTGGCGATTTCCAGTTCCTGCGCGGCACGACGCTCCGATTCGAGCCTCTCCGCGCTGGCGCGCCGTTGCGATTCAATCTCGCGGCTCACTTCGTCAAAGCCGACCAGGTCGAACGAGTTCCCGTCCACGTCCGTGAACCGGGTGAACACGCCACCCCAAACCGGTTGCGACAGGCCGGTCGCAGACGGCCCCTGCGCCGATGAGCGTTCATACCTGACGTTCCGCAGGCGAGGCGCAAAGTGAAAACGAACACCCCGCTGACGCCATTCGCTATATTTTGCCGCGACATTTTCAGTCACCAGCACGACCCCCGTGGAGCGTCCAACGAGTGCATATTCCCTCGCATCCGGTTTGGGGGCGACGAGCGTGATCACCGCAGTGCCGTCGGGCGGCGCAACCGCAACCCACCGGTCGCCGGATTGAAGACGGGCATCGAAGGCCACTTCGAATCCGAGCTGATCCACGTAGAAACGAAGACTCTCCTCGTGATCCCGCACGAAGACCTTGACTGCATGTACTCGGAGGTGCGGTCCGCGTTGAAGCGAGGCCGGTTGCAGCGAGGAAGGAGAGCTGCCCATGGCAGCGATTATAAAGTGGGTGAGGTCGCCAGCAGGCGCACTAACGCTTTCCCTGCTTCCGTTGTCATCTGAGTTCCAGTCATCTTAGGGCTAAAGGCACGGTCCGATGCAGCCGAGTATCAACCGATAATTTTTCGGACCGATCGCTCTTCGGATTGCGCCTCCGAGGTAGCTCTCCATATGTTGAGGAAACGTTGCGCCGCCGGGGAACGCTCAGCCGCCCGCAGCAGAAAGCCACAGGTGACTCTTGCAACCCCGCCTTCCACTTCCCGGAACACAACGCCCTCGGCATTCTGATTTCGTACGCACTCGGGGAAGAGCGTCACGGCTCCAAGCGCCGGAATCAGACTGAGTGAAACCGAAATGCCATTGGACTCGTGAATCACTTCGGGACGAAATCCGCTTGCCTCACACATCCGAAGTACCGCGTCGTAACATGCCGGCGCGAGATGGCGCGGATAGAAAATCCATCGCTCCTTCTTCAGGTCAGCCAACCGAACGCGCTTCCGGGAAGCGAGCGCGTGCGAACCCGGCAGGGCTAGAATGAAGCGATCCTCAGATACAGGCTCGAAGGCGAACCGCTCCTGCTCGGGCACAGGCGGGTGCACAAACCCGAGATCGATCCGGTGGCTCGCCAATGCTTCACCCTGCTCAGGGGCAGGCATCAAAAAGGTCGAGAGCCTTGTCTGCGGATAACGCCTGAGATACTCCAGCACAACGGACGGAAAGTTATGAAAAGGGGCGCAGGCCTCGAATCCGACGGCGAGAGACTGTTCCCGTCGATTGCCCACATGTCTCGCTGACTGGATGGCGCGGTCGTGATGACGCAGCGTTTCGCGCGCCTGCTCGGCGAACACCTCGCCCGCTTTCGTGAGTGAGACCAGGCGTTTCGTCCGCTCCACGAGCCGTACTCCTACAAATCGTTCGAGGCTCTGGATCTGACGTGTCAGAGCAGGCTGCGAAATTCCAACCCTCCCTGCCGCTCGGCTAAAGTGAAGCTCCTCGGCAAGCGCTGCGAAATACCGAAGCTGATTCAGGGTGGCATCGAGCATCTGCGCCATCGATTTCTTTACAGTAGCCTGGTGCGGACGGAACCGTTCGCACGCCATAAGTTGGGGCTATTACTCTGTACCCGGTGAGCATTGGCGCGTTTCCCGGCTCAACCGTAATATCGAATCCATGGAGACCAGAATGATTCTGATTACTGGCGCCAGCGGAAACGTTGGCCGAGAAGTTTTGAAACAGATCTCTGAGGCGGGAGCACGAGTTCGCGCCGCGTACCAGTCCCCCCAAAAGGCCGCCGAAGCGCCGGCAGGTGTTGAAACCGTCATCGTGGATTTCAATCGGCCCGAAACGCTTCGGGCGGCCCTGACAGGCATCGACCGTATATTTCTGGTCGGACCCGTGGCTTCGAACCTGGTAGAACTGGAAAGCAAAGCCACGGATGAAATCAAACGATCCGGAGTGAAGCATCTGGTGAAGCTCTCGGCTATGGGCACGCGGGCAGCCACCTTCCCTCGGCAGCATGCCGAATCGGAAGACCGCATCAAGGACTGCGGAGTTCCATGGACGTTTCTCCGTCCGAATGGCTTCATGCAGAATATGGTGATCTACAATGCCCGAACCGTGCGCGAGCAGGATGCGTTTTATGGGTCGCAGGGTGAAGGAAAGGTCAGTCTGGTCGATATCCGTGACGTCGCGGCCGTCGCGGTTCGCATTTTGATCGAAGATGGTCACGCGGGCCGGACATATACGCTCACGGGGCCTGAGGCCCTTTCCAATTCGCGGATCGCCGAGATTCTCACCGCCACTCTAGGCCGACAAATCAAGTACGTGAATCTTCCACCCGAACAGATGAAACAGGCCCTTCTCGGCGCGGGCGTGTCGGAGTGGACTGCGAACGGAATTCTTGACCTCGAAATGCTGTATCGGGAGGGTGGGGCGAGCACGGTTACGGGGGACGTGGAGCTGATTCTTCAACGGCAACCAATCACCTACGAGCAGTTTGCGCGCGACTATGCGTCACGCCTCCGGGGGCTGTGACCCCTGCCCGATTGTTTAGCCAGGAAAAAAACTCTCTCCCATCGAGAACGATGGGCGTTAGAGAGAACTCCCGGCACATCGGCAAGCTGGATGTTGACGATGTTCATCTTGCAATGAGGGGAAACCCATGCTTCCATTCATCGTTTTGGTAATCGCACGATGCTTTCGAAAGCCATCGCGCGGCCGGGATTCCTCTGTTGAGCAATTGGACCTGGCTCATTGGGGAAGGCAGAGGGCAGAACTCGTCGCGATGGTTCCACCTGTTTTTCCCGCTCCGGCTCTATAAGGGGCGCGAGGGGCGTGTTTGAAATATTTTGGGGCGCGTGGACTCTTTGATCCCGGCGATGGCGCCCGGCGCCGCTACCTGCCTGGCGATGCCGTCAATCGCTCCTGCAGTTGGTGTTCCTTGTCGCTCGTGCTCGCGGCGGGATTCCCGGGCGCCTTTCTGTTTGGAACTGGATAGGAGGAGCAATTATGACTGATGCAACTAAACTAATCGCGGGCATTCTGCTCGTCACAGTGCCGACCATAGAGTATGGCGGTACATTTCTTCTGGGTCTCCTTTCGCGCAGTCCCGCTGGCTTCACAGATTTTCAACGTTCCATGTTCCGCGCCGGACATGCGCACGCGGGCGTCTTGATAGTTCTCGCGCTGGTGGCGCTGCTGTTTGCGGACCATGCGGGCTTCTCTCCGCCAATCGGATGGGCGGTGCGGATCGGCTTCGCGGCTGCCCCCGTGCTGATTGCCGCGGGCTTTTTCGCCGCGGCGATGGGCGAGGGAAGAACTCGGCCGGGCGGACTCATCGTGCTGCTGTGGATCGGCGTTTTTGTGCTGGCCTCAAGTGTGATCACCTTGGGAATCGGCCTGATTCGCTCAAGAAGTTAAACCCAGCCGCGGTTTCGACTCTGCTGTAGAGATCGCCTCGTCGGCGGAATCTGTGGGCGCCTATTCTCCAGTGGCCACCGTTTCTGTCGTAGTTGGCGCCTACCCGTGGGCAGCGCAGGTCTTGAATGCGAGTCACGGCTTCGTTACGCTCGGCGTAGCAAATCAGAATCTCGTTCCCAACAATCCGCCCTTGGATGTACGGCCCTTGTTTCAGCGAGGAGGGAAGTCGCATAAAGAGGGTCGGCCAAAAACGCAGGAACGCCGCCACGCGAGCGTATAGCGGCTGACATCCGTAACGAAGGCCCTCCGACTTTCAATGCCTTCGCGATCCGTCTGGAATGCGATTAACTGCAATAGCAGTAAGGGGTCAAGTTCAGCTAAGATATTGAAAAAAATGGAGCGGGAGACGGGGATCGAACCCGCGACGTCCAGCTTGGGAAGATGTGCCGCGATTGAAAATAAAGAACAATTGCGACCATGGCGATGCATTCTGACCACTGCGAGCCACCTGGAATCAGGGAGTTACGCCAATACCGGCGAAAACGGAGTAAACGGAGTAAAATCCGATGCTCCGTTAACTCGCCCCTCCATCTTCCTTACAGCCCCTCCCCTGGATCGCCTGTCGCGTTGCTTTGCGCAGCGCTCTGGGGCAATCCATGTCATACGAAAGTTCAGCCTACAGTCTCAAGCGAATTGGAGCAGTTCTTCGGGAACAGCATTCTGAATTCCTCATTTCAAAGCGCCGCCGCCGGCAGGTCGAAGCGATCGACTGTGTCCGGCTGAATCGTGAGTGTATCCGACAGAATGTCGGATTCTCCTCGCGACCGTTCGTCCTCTGTGGTCTGCCGGTGAAGCGCCCAGCAAAGGGCTGCCTTCTGCATGAGCGTCGTAACGGTCAGTTCCTGCTTCAGATCACCGGTCATCCCGCCTACGGTTTGCCTTGGGGACAGGACCGGCTGGTTCCGATCTTTCTCGCCACGCTGGCGATTCGGCAGCGGAGTCGGAGGATTACCTTCGAGAGCGCGGCCGAGATGCTCGACATCTTCGGGCTGCAGCAGGGCGGTTCTCAGTATCGGCGACTCGTCAGCTCCTTTCAGCGGATTTTCGGAGCCACGATCTTCTTCGGCTCCGATACGCAGCGGGAACGTGCGGAAGTCTTTCACCAGGCGCGCTTCAACTTCATGAGCGAAGCGCGGATCTGGTATTCGCGAGAGGTTGGTCAGCCTCTGCTTCCCGGCGATTGTCAGAACACGATCGTGCTGAGCGAAGAGTTCTATCAGGAGATTCTCAGCCATCCCATCCCGACGGATCTGGAAGCGGCGAAGGCGTTGTCGGGTTCACCTGCTGCGCTGGACCTGTTTACGTGGCTGTCATACCGGTGCTTTACGGCTCGCCGGAACGAACGAATCCCGCTCTTTGGGGCTTTCGGCCTTGTGAGTCAGCTGGGCAGCGTTGACTATGCCCGGCCTCGCAAATTCCGGGAGAAGCTGGAGCAATGGCTCCGGCTGATTCGGACGATGTGGCCGGAGTGCCCGGCCGAAATCGATGCAGAAGGCCGGGCACTGTTGCTCAGTCCCGCACAGGCATTTGTTCAGGGAGAAAGATATGCCGGTTAGAACGATCGCCGAGAAGCGAAACCCGAATACCGCGCTCGAAAACGCGGATGGGAGGGCGCCTGCGTATATGGGGATGGCTGCAAGAGGATTACAGCTGGCGGCAAACAATCTTAGGCCGATCTGGCCGATCTCGCTCAAACAGATCGAGCAGACCGTTTCGGCTCACCTGGGGCCGGGGCGGGTTTCCGGTAACGCGCCCCGACCGTGTTTCAGTCGGCAGGTGTCGATGTACCTGGCAAAGCATGTCGGTGGCTGGAGCCTGCCCAGGATCGACCGGTTCTATAACGGGCGACATCATACGACGGTTCTCCACGCCGTGGCGAAGATCGAGAGACTGCGCAAAAGGGATGAGGCGCTGGACGCGCTTCTCGACGTTCTGGCATCGACGCTGAACTCGGAACGGGCACCGGACGAATCGTTGCGTCCAAATCCGATCTCACGGTCAGAACTCGTCGATGCCATCGCGTCGAGAGTGATCGAGAGAATGACCAAACTCCCGGCGGAGGTTGGATCGGCTCTTTCGGGCGCAAAGGTGATGTCTGAGGCGTGCGCCCGCTACGGAATTGCAGCGCCGGACCTGTGACTCGCGCCGAATTAATCCTTCCGGCCGCGCTCTCCACCGAAACAGCATCCGAGATGCGGCCGCGCTGCCGTTGTTCGGGAATATCAAAGCGACTCCGCCGCAGCCTCGTTATCTCACGAGGCCAAAGTAAAACAGCAGGGATGCGAGCCTTGTCGTTCCTGCCGAAGACTCCACTCTTCCTGCGGCGGAAATGAAAACGAGCGGCGCACCCCGACTGGGGCGAGCCGCTCCTGCAGTCAGAACGGAACATCAACGTCGGCGTTGAGCCCGGCTGCGGCGACCTGATCGTCGCGCTCGGCTGCTTCCGCCCGATCAAGCGTGAGAATCGAGTTGGCGTGGATCTCACTCGTCCGGACTTTCACAGCGGAACCTTCCGGCTGGAATTCGCGATAGCGGAGTTCACCCTCGACCTCGATGAAGGCTTATGGTGAGGACAGAATTATCGTCAGGACTGACCGCTCGCCGCGTTTTCAAAGGGAAAGTTCAGGAAAATTAACCAACTGCTTCGCATAATTCAAGTCGCTCGCGGGTTCGATGATATGTGGCTTCCAAAGCGCGCGCAAAAGCGGTGGGCGATGCGCTGCTGCTCGCCGAGTTCAAGACTGACTCAGAGGGGAACGGCTACAAGCCATATACCGTGGCTTCGAACGTGTCCGCGCTGCGGCAGTTCCTGGTTTATCTTCGAGATCGCGGCGTCGCGCCTGATTCAGCAAGCTCCGCCGATGTGAAGGCTTTTTTGCGAAAGCGAGTTCGGCGATTCAGGCAACAACACGACCGCTCGCCAAAGAATGCTGATTGGCTGAGACAGTACACGAATCCGATTGATCGGTTCCTGAGATTAGTTCAGGGGCAGTGGCCGCCGGCACCGCAGTCGTCGGCCAAGCCAAACGAGCAATTTCATCGAGACGTCATCGAAGGCTATGGCCGTTGGCTGATCGAGGTCCGAGGGCTTTCGGAGGCGACGCTCGAAAAGAACTGCCGGGCCGCAGGAGTTTTTATCGATTGGTTAGGCAGGCGCGCCTCGCGCCGTTCGTTGGGCCGCCTTACTATCGCTGATATCGATGGATTCCTGGCGTGGCGTCTGTCCGCGCTGCGGCGTGCGACCAGAAGCGGCCAGTGTGTTTGCCTGCGAAGTTTTCTGCGCTACCTGTTTTGGGCGGACCTGTTGTCGAACGATCTGTCCGTCGCAGTCAGGGGTCCCATCATCTATCAACATGCCGAGATTCCGCGCGCATTCACGGAACCACAGATCAAAAAGATACTCGGCGCGGCACGGGCAGATCGAAGCGCGAAGGGAATGCGCGATTACGCCATATTACTGATGCTGGCAACGTATGGCCTGCGCTCGGGTGAGGTCACGTGGATGCGTCTCGACGATATCGACTGGCGTGGGGAGAAGCTTCGAATCCGGCGCTCAAAGACTCGTACAGAGTCAACGCTCCCGCTCGTGGCGCCAGTGGCCCGAGCTTTGTTGAAGTACCTTCGGCACGGACGGCCCACGACGAAGCTCCCGCACCTGTTCCTTCGGTCACGGGCGCCAATCGTGCCCCTGAGGCACGTCAGTTATCTGAATGGAATTATCGAGTCGCGCATGAGACAGGCAGGGATCGCGGCAGACGGCCGGCATGGTTCTCATGCATTCCGTTTTGCGCGGGCGTTGAGTTTGCTGCGGGCCGCAGTGCCAATGAAGTCCATCGGTGACTTGCTCGGCCATCGCACTACCAGATCGACGGAGGTTTATCTGAGATTGGATACCGAGGACCTCCGCGCCATCAGTCTGGACCTGCCGGGAAAGGATCACGATGCCTCAATGGTCAGGAAGCCACGAGTCATTACTCGATGAATATATCCGGCAGTTGCCGCCGTCACGAAAAAGGCGCTATGAGTACCGGCCGGTTATACGTCGGTTCCAGACATTCATCGAAGAACGAGGGAAACTGAGCCAGGGAGTTCTTCGAGAGTGGCTCCGCTCGGCGGTTACAGAAAGGTCGACCGCCAGCAGCATTCTGCATGCGCAGTGGGTTGATCGTTTTCTCAACTGGCTGGTCATTCGTGGCGACATCGCGACCAATCCCTTCGCTGAGATCCGGGCTAATTACGGATGCCGCCGAACCGCGCCGATTGCGAAGGCGCTCCTGGCTGCTAACCATAAAAAAACTTTGGAGGCCCTCCGTGCTCCTGTGCGGTACGGCAGCCATCTCGGACCGGACATGCAGGAACATGTGCAGCGGATGAAATCGCTGGGTTTTCGTTATGGCCATGAATACCGGTTTCTCCGGTTTGACCGCTTTTTGCAGAACAGACCAGCAGCTGAAAACGAATCACTCGCTACCTTGGTGCGGGAGTACGTCGCTCTCGCGCCATCCGCGGCGGAGAAACTTCAGCGCATCAGCGTTGGCCGACTTCTCGCCAGATCTCTGGAGCGAGCCGGAACGCCAACGGCGCAGCCCAAATGGGATCGCGCGCTGGTGCGCGAGATGCATCGGAATCGAAACAAACCGTACATCTACACAGAGCAGCAGATCTCGCTGTTGCTCGAGACGGCGCTGGCATACCCATCGCCTTTTTGCGCCGCTGCGCCCACTGACTCTTTATACGATGATCGTGCTTGCTTACTGCGCTGGCCTGCGTGTAGGGGAGGTGGTCGGCCTGACACTCAAAGACGTCGATCTGGCGGCCGGCACAATCGAGATCCACACCACCAAGTTCTTTAAATCCCGCCGACTGCCGTTATCCCGGACAGCGTTAGCGGAGATCGGCAAATATCTGAAGAAACGGCAACGTGACGGCGTATCCATCGATCCCTCCGCGCCGCTGTTCTGGAATGCGAAACGACCCTACGACCTCGTCACGGTCAAAGCTTTGCTTCGCGACGTTATTCGCCGGACCGGGATCAAATCGAAAACCGGCCGCGTCGGTCCTCGCGTTCGCGATCTGCGCCATACCTTCGTTGTTCATCGCATGACCGGGTGGTACAGCCAGGGCATCAAAGCGCAGAGCCGACTACCATACCTGGCGGCGTACCTCGGGCATCGAGACATTCATTCCACGCTGGTGTATCTGACGATAACGCAGGAACTGCTTCAGCACGCCAGCGATCGGTTTAAGGCTGCAGCCCCGGAAGTGTTGAGCGTCATCGGAAAGAGCACATGAACAAACTCTGCCTTCCACCTCTCGCAAACCTGCTCCACTCCTTCTTCCATCTGTGGCTGGCGGAACAACAAAACGCGTCTCCTCGCACCATCCACTCCTACCGGGACGCGTGGCGACTTTTTCTGCGCTTCGAAGCCGAGCGGCGAAAGCGGCGAGTGGCTACTCTCCGCCTCGAAGATCTCACTGGAGGGGAGGTTCTGGCGTTTTTGCAGTACCTCGAGCAGGAACGGCGCTCGGCGGTAATCACCCGGAACTGTCGGCTGGCCGCTTTACGCAGCTTCTTCTCTTTCGTTGCGGAACGCGAACCGCTCGCAGCTCAGCAATGCTCCGAGGTCCTTCGCGTACCGTTCAAGCGCGCCCAGCGCCGAGCAATGACTTATCTGGAGCCAGCAGAGGTGGGCTCGATCCCGGCGCAACCAGACTGTTCCACCCGCGAAGGTCAACGCGATCACGCATTGCTCTCGTTCCTTTACAACACAGGAGCACGCATTCAAGAAGCCCTGGAAGTGCGGACTCAGGATCTCCATCTCACGTCGCCCGCTCATGTCCGCCTCTTCGGGAAGGGGCGAAAAGAACGGTTTTCTCCACTGTGGCCGGAAACCGCACAACTTCTGGCCGCACTGATAAAACGGAATGCTCAGACTTCCGACAAGCCCGTCTTCAACAATCGATACGGCGCGCCTCTGACTGCCTCCGGCTTTCGTTTCCGGCTACGCAACTATGTCCTTGCCGCTGGTGCCAGTCAGGCAACGCTGCGACGAAAACGGATCACACCACACGTGTTTCGACATACCACCGCGGTTCATCTGGTCGCCGCGGGCGTC
This sequence comes from Bryobacteraceae bacterium, assembly GCA_035262625.1. Lineage (GTDB taxonomy): Bacteria > Acidobacteriota > Terriglobia > Bryobacterales > Bryobacteraceae > BOG-234. The sequence continues at coordinate 661 of DATFSM010000017.1, read as the reverse complement.
GATGTTACGGTGATCCGCAGCTGGCTTGGTCACGCCCATCTCGACACGACTAATCACTACGCCCAGGCTAACCTCGAAACGAAGCGGAAGGCCCTGGAGCAAGTTGATCCATCGCTCCGCAATACCAAACCTCCTCGATGGAAGCGCGACGCCGATCTGCTGGCGTGGCTCGATTCGCTCTGACGCATACGGCTGTTATGTGCAGCACCGCGAGCCCCACAAGCCTCTCCACCGGGGGTTTCGATAACTTCCTCCGCATAAATCGCCGCTCAGCATAAGCCTTCTTATGGTGAGCTCAGCATAAGAAAGCACCCTTCTTCAGTGAGCCAGCCCATTCGGCGAACTTTCCCCATACGACGATCCGGTGCCATTCCGTGCGAGTGCGGTATTCACCGGATTCCCGGTCTTTCCACCGGGCGTTGGTGGCGATGGAAAACCGCGTTTGAGCGAGGCCGCTCGCGGTGAAGCGAGTCTCAGCGTCGTTTCCGATGAAGCCAATGAGGGTCGCGCGATTCTTGCAGCCTCGGGAGTCAGTTGAAAACCGGCCAACGGTGATCAGCGCAAAACCGGCCAACGGGCGTTGATCCGGAACAAGAGTATTTATAACCTGTGCGACGGCGCCGCGCAATGGATTTCGTAAGTCGATTTATACTGACTTCAC